>NZ_JBFRCT010000001.1:0-815318 GCF_052113225.1 Paenibacillus sp. YAF4_2 | reverse complement strand
CGCCGAAGGCGCAGCGCTGCAAAGCGCCGCCGCGGAGCAGCCCGCGGCGGCCGCGCCCGTGCAGGCGCCAGCAGCGCAGCGCGCCGAAGGCACGGGCGCGGGCAGCACTGCCGCGCCTGCAGCGCCAGCGGCCGCGGAAGCGGAGCCCGCGGAGCAAAGCGCGGCGCAGCAAGGCGTGCGCCCCGGTGCGGCCGCTGACGGTCCTTCATCCAACTGGCTTGGCCAGATGATGAAATGGATGGGTGTCGACTATGAGAACCAATTGTCGAAGCAGTTACCACCTCCAGCCGCACCAAACGTGTCTGAGCAATCCAAGTTGGCGGCGAATAATGTTGCGCCTAATCCTCAGGCTGTTGAAGAACCAACCGCTGGCCGCGGCCAGAATGCGGGAGAAGTATCTCGTCATCCGTCTACGGAAGGACAGCGTCCTAGCACTCCTGCTCCGCAGGTAGCAGTCGAGCATGAACAACAGGATGCAGCCTTGCAAGGAGATAAGGAGCCGAAGTCGTTAAATATTGATCGGCAACGTGAACTCCCAGCTTCAGCTGCGCTCCAGCAGCTCGCACCTGACGGCGTCAAGAATGAAGACGGTAAGCCAACATTACAGGAATCCCTTAAGAGTACACTGCTCGCCATTGCTTCTTCGAATGATGCTCCGCCTGCTCTACGAGAAACAGCGCAGCAGCTAGTTCAACAGATTACTGGACAGCAGCTATTATTATCACCTGAGCGCAACGGTGCTGTTTTCTCCCATATTACGATGTTTGTACCACTGAACAGCCCTGATGGGAATCAGACAGCTTCGGTTCACATTCAGACAAGAAGGGGGCGGCAAGGTGAACTTGATGCAGCTAATTGCCGATTATTGTTCGACTTGTCGATGAAAAACTTAGGACAGACGTTAGTGGATGTGAATGTGATGGACAAAATCGTCAGCCTTACGTTATGGAATGATCATCCCGCGATATCAGCTCTCGTTGATTCTTCCCGTTCCGAAATTGCAGCAAGCTTAAATGAAGCCGGATATCAATTATTGTCTCTTCGGACAACACCTACAAGAAGCGATAGTGAAGAAGGGGAAGGAACCAAACGGAAGCTGCCGCCTGATCCGGATCAATTCGTAAACACGCGTTACAAAGGGGTAGACTTTCTGATATGAGTTCGGAGAAGAAAGATAGTAAAGTGAATAAATCGGTACGCAAGGCGGTTGCGTTAAAATACGAACCTGGTATAAACAAAGCTCCTGTTGTGGTTGCAAAGGGTAGTGGGCATTTGGCTGAACAGATCTTGGAAAAGGCAGCAGAACATGATGTTCCAGTACAACAGGACAAATCCTTGGTTGAAGTGCTGTCCAAGCTTGATGTTGATCAGTCGATTCCTCCCGAACTCTATACCTTAGTAGCCGAGATACTAAGCTTTGTTTATCGGTCGGACCAAAGAGCGAGGGATTGGGATGAGTGAGGATCGCAGAAGGCAGACTGGAATGGCTGGTGAAGAAGCAGCTACTTCCTTCCTTGAGGAGTCAGGCTATACAATCATCGAACGGAACTGGCGTTGTCGCTCAGGCGAGATTGACATCATTGCCTCGATAGACAACCTGCTGGTCTTCATAGAAGTAAGAACGCGCCGAGCGGGAGGTCGCTTCGGCACCGCTGCGGAATCGGTAGACCGCCGCAAACAGCAGCAGGTAGCTGCAATTGCCCAAGTCTATTTGAGGATGCGTCAGGCGGCTTATCCGCCAATGCGGTTTGATGTCATTGCAATAACGATGGGTCGTGACGATTCAATAAGCGAAATGAAACATATAAAAGCGGCTTTCTAATGAATAGAAAGCCGCTTTTATTCTTTTATATGTCAAGTCTCCGATATTGAATGGCTTCGGCTACATGAACATCCTCGACATATTCACAGCCTTCTACATCCGCAATTGTCCTCGAAAGCTTCAGGATTCTGTCATAAGCCCGCATACTAATATTCAGCACAGTAAGTGCATTGTCCAACAGGCTGAATGCGGCTTCCTTCATTAGAATAGATCGCCGGAGCGCGGCTCCGGATAGTCGTTTATCCGTCTTAAGGCCTAACTCTATGTTTCGTTGTTCTCTTCGATTTCTCGCACCAAGAACTTGTGTTCGTATTTCCGCAGAACTCATAGCTGCTGCTTGGTTAACAGGAGATTCGAGTTCGATTGGTCGTGGAACTTCAAGCTGAATATCAATTCGGTCAAGCAGCGGACCAGACATCTTACTTCTATATTTTGCGATGGAGGAGTCACTGCAGGTACATCTTTTCTCTGCTGTTTCATGACCAGCATAACCACAAGGGCAAGGGTTGAAAGAAACGGCAAGCATCAGTTTTGCTGGGAAATGAAAGACCGCTCTCGAGCGGGCGATCGTAACGATACCGTCCTCCAGTGGCTGACGCAATACTTCAAGCACCTGCCTTGAGAATTCAGGCAATTCATCCAAGTATAGAACGCCATGATGAGCAAGCGTCACTTCACCAGGTTTAGGGACTGAACCACCACCAATCAGCCCTCCAGCCGATATCGTATGGTGAGGCGAGCGAAAAGGGGCGGTACGGATCAAGCCTTGGGCATCTGTGGAGAGCTTGCCAGCTGCGCTGTATATTTTCGTTACTTCAAGGGCTTCCTCTTCCGTAAGTGGAGGCAGGATACCGGGCAAGCGGCGGATCATCATCGTTTTACCGGTGCCTGGAGGTCCTGCAAACATGATATTATGTTTACCTGCTGCCGCTATTAACAGCGCGCGCTTCGCCTGCTGCTGACCGTATACATCGCTATAATCACCATAGACTTCGGAATGCTCTACAGCATCAACAGCGGTGGTGTCCGCTCTGCTGCTTACGGCGTCGAATCGGATAGCCGTCCAGGCTTCCTCCCCTTTGCTCTCCAGAACAAGATCTTTCAATTGTGTAATCGCGTACAATTCCATGTCCATAATCCAAGCTGCTTCCTTGGCATTTGCAAGTGGAAGCAGTACTTTCCGAATGCCAGAACGTTTCGCCTGTTCAATCATGGCAAGAACGCCCGGAACCGGCTTAACTTCGCCATTCAGCGACAATTCACCGATAAGCATTGTATTGTTAAAAGGCCATGCTTCTAACTGCCCGCTAGCTGTTAGTATCCCTGCGGCGATTGCCAGATCGAAGGCTGTGCCTTCTTTTCGAAGGTCAGCAGGGGCGAGATTGACCGTAATACGGTCAAGAGGAAAAGTGAAGCCACTGTTCTTGATTGCAGCTCTAACCCGCTCAACGGATTCTCTCACGGCGGGATCTGGCAGGCCAACGACACTAACTTGCGGAAGGCCGCTAGCAATATCTACCTCTACAGCAATTCCTTTTCCTTCAACACCTAGTACACTGCTGCTATGTATGAAACTGAACAAAACAAAAAGCACCCCCAAGAGAATGGATGAAGGTGCTTCCTCACGTCCGATTTTTAAAGTATTGTTAACAGCATCATAGTAGATGAATTGTATGCTTGTCAATAATGGAAAAACAAGTATGAATTCTTCTAAAAAATAGGGCATACTACAGGAGTCCGCCTGCCATTTGATCGTATTTAATCTCATTTTGAGATGAAATCCATATCAAAAAACCGAAACCCGAAGGGTCGAAATATGACATAAATAATGCTACAATAATTAAGGTTTGTGTACATATGACTGAAGTCGAGTCTGTGAAATGGAGGATTTCAAACAATGAATATCCATGAGTATCAAGGCAAAGAGGTCCTGAAACAGTACGGTGTTGCTGTTCCAGAAGGAAAGGTAGCATTCTCCGTTGATGAAGCGGTAGAGGCGGCGCAAGCACTGGGTACCCCAGTTGTAGTTGTTAAAGCGCAAATTCACGCAGGCGGGCGCGGTAAAGCCGGCGGCGTTAAAGTAGCAAAAAACATCGATGAAGTTCGTGCATATGCCAGCGAAATTCTTGGCAAAGTGCTCGTTACACATCAAACTGGCCCTGAAGGTAAAGAAGTTAAACGTCTTCTTATCGAGCAAGGCTGCGACATTAAGAAAGAATACTATGTAGGTGTTGTTATTGACCGTGGTACAGGTCGCGTAACAATGATGGCTTCTGAAGAGGGCGGCACAGAGATTGAAGAAGTAGCAGCTCATTCGCCAGAAAAAATCATCAAAGAAGTTATTGACCCTGCAATTGGTCTGCAAGTGTTCCAAGCGCGTAAATTGGCTTATGCAATCAACATTCCCAACGAGCTTGTTAACAAAGCGGTTAAATTCATGATCGCACTTTATACAGCATTCGTTGATAAAGATTGCTCGATCGCTGAGATCAACCCGCTTGTTGTTACTGGCGACGGTAATGTTATGGCACTTGACGCTAAGCTGAACTTCGATTCCAACGCTCTGTACCGTCACAAAGATATAGTGGCGCTTCGCGACCTGGAAGAAGAAGATGCGAAAGAAATCGAAGCATCGAAATATGACCTGAGCTATATCGCCCTTGAAGGCAATATCGGCTGTATGGTAAACGGTGCAGGTCTTGCAATGGCCACTATGGATATCATCAAATACTACGGCGGCGACCCTGCCAACTTCCTGGACGTAGGGGGCGGCGCTACAAAAGAGAAAGTTACTGAAGCGTTCAAAATCATTCTGTCCGACGAGAACGTAAAAGGTATTTTCGTTAATATCTTCGGCGGCATTATGCGTTGTGACGTTATCGCAGACGGCGTAATTGCAGCTGCGAAAGAGCTTGGCCTGGACCGTCCACTGGTTGTAAGACTGGAAGGTACTAACGTTGAGCTTGGTAAAAAAATGTTGAACGAATCGGGATTAAACATTGTTGCAGCTGACTCGATGGCAGACGGCGCGCAAAAAATCGTAAATCTCGTGAAATAATTACGCGTACGAATTCATTAACGGGGATGTGAAATTCGATGAGCATTTTGGTCAATAAAGATACAAAAGTAATCACTCAAGGGATTACAGGCGCAACAGGCTTGTTCCATGCGAAAGGCGCATTAGAATACGGTACTCAAATGGTGGGCGGCGTAACTCCTGGTAAAGGCGGCACAAACGTCGATATTACACTTGAGAACGGCAATGTTGTATCTCTTCCTGTATTCAATACAGTAGAGCAAGCGGTAGCAGCAACTGGTGCAACAGCATCGGTTATCTATGTTCCGCCAGCATTCGCAGCAGACTCGATCTTGGAAGCGGTAGACGCTGGTCTTGATCTGGTTATCTGTATTACTGAAGGTATTCCAGTACTTGATATGGTGAAAGTAAAACGTTACATGGAAGGCAGCAAAACGACTCTAATCGGTCCTAACTGCCCAGGTGTTATTACACCTGACGAGTGCAAAATCGGCATTATGCCGGGCTACATTCATACAAAAGGCCATGTAGGCGTTGTTTCCCGTTCGGGAACTCTGACTTACGAAGCAGTTCATCAGCTTTCGACTCGCGGCATTGGCCAATCGTCGGCAGTTGGTATCGGCGGCGACCCTGTAAAAGGTTCCGAGTTTATCGATATCTTGAACCGTTTCAACGAAGATCCTGAGACTTATGCGGTAATCATGATTGGTGAGATCGGCGGTACAGCAGAAGAAGAAGCTGCTGAATGGATCAAAGCGAACATGACGAAGCCTGTTGTTGGTTTCATCGGTGGCGCTACAGCGCCTCCAGGCAAACGTATGGGACATGCAGGCGCAATTATTTCCGGTGGTAAAGGTACTGCAGCGGAAAAAATCGCGACTTTGGAAGCATGTGGCATTAAAGTCGCTCCTACTCCATCCGACATGGGCTCTACGCTTGTATCGGTTCTTGAGGAGCAAGGCTTGCTTGAAAAATGTACAACAGGCGTAGCTCAAGCCTAGTAGTACACAGCATTTAACAAAGATTCTCTTATATTTAAAGGTAAGCAACCTTTCAATGCCCATTAGGGTTTGGAAGGTTGCTTTTTTTTGTGAAAATAACGGGTCGACTTGCATTCTTTTGCCATGTAACGCACAATAGGAAAGAATGCAGGCTGACCTCCTATAAGGAGAGATCAGCTAATATGACGCTTAATGTTGATAAATGTAAGCAGATGGTTATCATGCTGCATGAATGTTCGGGCATTGGCTGGCATACCGTTCAGAAAGCGGTTGCTCATAAAGCTTGGGAGTTTCTAGACGGCACAAGTGCAGCAGAATGGCTTGCTATCGGTTTTGGGCGGGCACAAGCAGAGACGGCGGCGAGAAGATGGAGCGAGCCTTTTGATAAGGCAGACATGCCATATTTTCGCGCGATGAAGCTTGGAGCGTCTGTACTAACTCCTTATGATAATGAGTATCCGGAATACTTACGACGAATTCCTCAGCCTCCATGGGTGCTCTATGCACTCGGCAGGCTGGAATTACTCGGAAGACCGTCCATTGCTATGGTTGGAACGAGAAATCCTAGCGCCTATGGCCGCCATACTGCATTCTCGCTGTCTGAGCAGCTATCTGTGCAAGGTTTAACGGTTGTAAGCGGTTTGGCCCGCGGGATAGACAGTAAGGCACATGAAGCGGCATTACGAGGCCTTGGAAGCACAATTGCCGTACTGGCAAGTGCTGTCGACAACTGTTATCCGGCTGAGAATCGGTCACTCTATCAGCATATTATCGAGCAAGGGCTTGTCGTATCGGAGACGCCGATTGGTTCACCACTGCATCCGGGCATGTTTCCGCTGCGGAATCGGATCATTGCCGGCTTGTCACTGGGAACCATTGTTGTGGAGGCGGCGAAAGGCAGCGGATCGCTCATTACAGCGGACCAGGCGCTCGAGATGGGGCGTGATGTATTCGCAATTCCCGGTCCAATCTCATCGCCTAAGAGCGATGGACCAAACAGTCTGATTCGGGAAGGTGCCAAGCTTGTCAGCAGTGCGGCTCATATTCTAGAGGAATACAGCTGGCTGCAAGAGGAGTTGCGGAACCTTATTACCGCCAAAAAAACGTTTGCGGAGATGGCAAGCATGACCCCCGAGGAGCAGAAAATCATCGATCTGCTGCGGGATCGTCCGCTAACAATTAACGAATTGCACCAGCTCACGATGATCCCTTTTGGACATTTAAGCGCACTTCTGATAAATTTATGTATAAAACGGACAATCGAACAACAGCCAGGGGCAGTTTATATAGCGTTGTAACTTGTAGTGAGAGGGGGCGCCTAACGTGGCAGATTCATTAGTAATCGTCGAATCACCGGCCAAAGCCAAGACGATCGGTAAATATTTGGGAAGCAAATATATCGTTAAAGCATCGATGGGCCATATTCGCGATTTGCCCAAAAGTCAGACTGGCGTCGAAGTAGAGAATGGTTTTCAACCAAAATATATTACGATTCGCGGTAAGGGCAGTGTATTAAAAGAATTAAAAGACGCAAGCAAAAAAGTCAAACATGTCTTTCTTGCAGCCGACCCCGATAGAGAAGGGGAAGCTATCGCATGGCATTTGGCCCATTACTTAGAGCTGGATGAGACAGACACATGTCGCGTCGTATTTAATGAAATAACAAAGCAGGCGGTTAAGGATGCTTTTAAAACGCCGCGCAAAATCAATATGGATCTGGTTAATGCCCAGCAGGCTAGACGGATTCTTGACCGTCTCGTAGGTTATAAGATTAGTCCTTTGTTATGGAAGAAGGTCAAAAAAGGACTGTCCGCAGGCCGGGTTCAATCCGTTTGTGTGAAGCTGATTATTGACCGTGAGAATGAGATCGAAGCATTCATTCCCGAAGAATACTGGTCTATTACAGCTCAATTAACCCAGCAAGGTGTTCCATTTGAAGCGAAGTATCACTCTATTCGTGGTGAAAAGCGGGAGCTTGGCAACGAGCAGGAGATGCAGACTATACTTGCTGCTTTGTCCGGTAATGAATTCAAAGTAGCCGAAGTGAAAGAGAAGGAACGTCTTCGCAATCCAGCACCTCCGTTTATTACAAGCTCGCTTCAGCAGGAAGCTGCTCGTAAGCTGGGCTTCCGTGCCTCCAAGACGATGTCAGTCGCACAGCAGCTGTATGAGGGCGTAGAGCTTGGCAAGGAAGGTACAGTTGGTCTCATTACCTATATGAGAACGGACTCCACCAGGATCTCTCCTATTGCGCAGGAAGAGGCAAAGGAATATATCACAGGTAAATATGGAGCGCCATTTGCTCCTGAACAGCCTCGTGTCTATACGAAGAAGAACAGTAATGCGCAGGATGCCCATGAAGCTATTCGGCCAACTTCGATACTTCGTGATCCGGAAACGATGAAGCCATTTTTGAGCCGTGACCAATTCCGCTTGTATAAGCTGGTCTGGGAACGTTTCGTATCCAGTCAAATGTCCTCTGCTGTACTTGATACAATGACCGTGGACTTGAAATCGGGAGAAGTAACCTTCCGGGCGAACGGTTCAAAAATCAAATTCGCCGGCTTCATGAAAGTGTATGTAGAGGGCAATGATGACGGGACAGTGGAAGAGCATAAATTCCTTCCTCCCTTTGCTGTTGGTGATGTGGTTTATTCCGATTCCATTGAACCGAAACAGCATTTCACGCAACCGCCGCCGCGTTATTCGGAGGCAAGGTTGGTTCGGACGCTTGAGGAACTTGGCATCGGACGTCCAAGTACGTATGCTCCAACCCTTGAAACGATCCAAAAGCGCGGATACGTGGCAATTGAGGAGAAGAAGTTTATTCCAACCGAGCTTGGCGATTTGGTCAATCAATTAATGGAGGAGTTCTTCCCTGAAATTCTGGATTCAGAGTTTACGGCGAAGATGGAATCCGACCTTGACCATGTGGAAGACGGTATGGAAGATTGGGTTAAAGTGCTTTCTTCCTTCTATGAGTCCTTCGAGAAGCGACTTGAGGTTGCCGAAGAGGAAATGAAGGAGATCGAGATCCAAGACGAGGTTTCAGATGAGCTCTGCGAGAAATGTGGACGTCATTTGGTTTACAAAATGGGACGCTTCGGCAAATTTCTTGCCTGTTCAGGGTTCCCGGAATGCCGGAACACGAAGCCAATCGTGAAGGATATTGGCGTCACTTGTCCGAAATGCGCGAAAGGCAAAATCATTGAACGCCGGAGCAAAAAGGGACGGATCTTCTACGGCTGTGATACTTATCCAACCTGCGACTATGTATCTTGGGATAAACCAACGAATAAGCCTTGCCCGAATTGTGAGACGATGCTTGTCGAGAAAAGAAACCGCAGTGGTGCAAAGCTTCTGTGTCCGTCCTGTGATTATTCAGAAGAGATTCTGGATGATGAGAACGAACTAGAGCTAGAGCAAGAGCTAGAGCTAGAGCAAGAGAATGAACAGGGAAAAGAGCAGGAACAAGAACAAGCTTAAATTTAGAACAGATGCGGCCACAACTAGAGTCCTCCCTTACACAGGGGGGACAACTGTGTTTTGTTACCGTGTTAGCATATATTGGAGGTCTTTACATTGTCACAACAACAATCCGTTATCGTAATTGGCGCAGGTCTTGCAGGAAGCGAGGCAGCTTGGCAAATAGCATCCCAAGGGGTGCCTGTCATTCTGTATGAAATGCGTCCTGAGACGAAAACACCTGCCCATCACACTAATAACTTCGCTGAACTTGTATGCAGTAACAGCTTGCGTGCGAACGGCCTTGCGAACGCAGTTGGCGTACTGAAGGAAGAGATGCGCCGTTTGGATTCCTTGATTCTCGGAAGTGCAGATCGTCATGCCGTACCGGCTGGCGGAGCACTAGCCGTGGACCGGGATGGCTTCTCTGGCGAAGTTACTCGTCTCCTGCATGAGCATCCACTTGTGGAGGTTCGTACGGAGGAAGTAACCGACATTCCTGAAGACAGCATTGTTGTTATTGCAACTGGACCTCTTACGGCTCCGGCTTTGTCCGAAAAAATTCGTAATCTGCTTGGTGAAGAATATTTCTACTTCTACGATGCTGCTGCTCCGATTATCGAGAAAGATTCGATTGATATGAGTAAAGTGTACCTCGCATCCCGTTATGACAAAGGTGAGGCGGCATACCTCAATTGTCCGATGACGGAAGAAGAGTTCGAGATCTTCCATGAAGCACTTGTTACCGCTGAGACGGCTGCACTGAAGGATTTCGAGAAAGAAGTTTATTTCGAAGGCTGTATGCCGATTGAAGTTATGGCAAGCCGTGGCAAGCAAACGGTACTGTTTGGGCCAATGAAGCCTGTTGGCCTTGTAAATCCGCATACTGGCAAGCTTCCTCATGCAGTCATTCAACTGCGCCAAGATAATGCTGCAGGCACGCTTTATAACATGGTAGGCTTCCAGACACACCTGAAATGGGGAGAGCAGAAGCGCGTATTCTCACTTATTCCAGGGCTTGAGAATGCAGAATTTGTACGCTTCGGTGTTATGCACCGTAATACATTCATTAACTCTCCGCGCATGCTTGAGCCGACTTATCAGCTTAAGAACCGCAATAATCTGTTCTTTGCAGGCCAGATGACTGGTGTTGAAGGATACGTCGAATCAGCCGCTTCTGGTTTGATTGCTGGCTTTAATGCAGCGAGATTGGCAAAAGGTCTTGATCCGCTTGTTCTGCCTGTAGATACAACCTTGGGCAGCATGGCGAACTATATTACAACAGCTGACTTCAAGCATTTCCAACCGATGAACGCAAACTTTGGCTTGTTCCCGCCGCTGGAGAACCGCATTCGGAACAAGAAAGAAAAGAATGAAGCGATTGCGAATCGTGCACTGGACAGCATCGAGAGATTCAAGAAGGAACATTTCGATCATATAAACGTATAAGCAGCTATTATTTGCATGAATGAGGAGGGCGAAGAGATGGACATGGAATTTCACGCCACTACAATATGTGCGGTTCGTCACGAAGGCAAAGGGGCTATTGCTGGCGATGGTCAAGTCACTTTTGGGAACAGCGTCGTGATGAAGAATAAAGCGAAGAAGGTCCGCAGATTATATCGCGGGCAAGTTATTGCAGGCTTTGCTGGTTCTGTAGCCGATGCCATTACTTTATTTGAGAAATTTGAAGGGAAGCTGGAGGAGCATCATGGCAATCTTCAGCGGGCTGCAGTAGAGCTTGCTAAAGACTGGCGGTCCGACCGAATCCTTCGCAAACTTGAAGCACTGATGTTGGTCATGGATCAGTCAGGTTTGCTGCTAATTTCGGGTAATGGTGAAATCATTGAGCCAGATGATGGTATCCTGGCCATCGGCTCAGGAGGTAATTATGCTCTCTCAGCAGCCAGAGCCTTGCAGAAGTATGCTCCACAAATGGAAGCAAAAGAAATTGCTAGAGCAGCACTCGAAACAGCAGCCGACATTTGTGTTTATACGAATCATAATATTATAGTAGAAGAAATTGGCTAAAAACGGAGGAGAATAGAATATGGTAAATCAAGCTTTTACCCCTCGTCAAATTGTAGCCGAGCTCGATAAATATATTGTAGGTCAGAAGCCTGCAAAACGATCTGTCGCCATAGCTCTCCGTAATCGTTATCGCAGAAGTATGCTCGACGAGGCGCTTCGTGATGAGATTGTTCCAAAAAATATTTTGATGATTGGTCCTACTGGTGTGGGCAAGACCGAAATTGCTCGCCGCCTTGCCAAACTAGTGAAGGCACCATTTATCAAAGTAGAAGCGACCAAATTTACTGAGGTCGGTTATGTCGGCCGAGATGTAGAATCTATGGTACGTGACTTGGTTGAGACGGCTATACGTATAGTTAAAGCAGAGAAGACCGAGCGAGTTCAGGATAAAGCCGAGAAGCTTGCGAATGAACGTCTCGTGTCACTATTCGTGCCATCGAAGGTGAAAGAAAAATCATCAAAAAATCCGTTCGAAATGCTTTTTGGAAATCAACAAGGCAGCAAGGAAACCGTTGAAGAGCCCGAACAGGACGCTAATATTATACTGAAACGTTCTCAGGCACGTGATGATCTTGCTGCAGGTAAGCTGGAGAATGAAACGGTAGAAATCGAGATCGAGGATAATTCACCTACAATGCTGGATATGCTTGGAGGTCAAGGGCCAGAAGGCATGGGCGGCATGAATATGCAGGAGATGCTTGGTCAATTCATGCCCAAGAAGACGAAGAAGCGTAAGCTTCCCGTCAAAGAAGCCCGCATAGTCTTGATCCAGGAAGAAGCTAACAAGCTGATTAATATGGACGATGTTATCGCGGAATCGGTAGCTCGTGCAGAACAGACCGGTATTATTTTCATCGATGAGATTGATAAGATCGCAAGTCCGTCAAGAGGTAATGGTCCTGATGTATCGCGTGAAGGCGTACAGCGTGACATTCTTCCTATTGTGGAAGGTTCGACGGTGATGACGAAATACGGCCCAGTAAAGACAGACTATGTTCTGTTCATTGCAGCTGGTGCATTCCATGTTGCGAAGCCGTCTGATTTGATTCCAGAGCTTCAGGGGCGTTTCCCGATACGGGTAGAGCTAACCTCACTTAGCTTGGAAGATTTCGTCAGTATTTTGACAGAGCCAAAGAATGCTTTAACTAAGCAGTATGCAGCTCTGCTTCAAACAGAAGGTATTTCGATTGAATTCTCTGACGATGCGATTAAAGAAATTGCATCAATCGCAGCAGATTTAAACCGCAATACAGAAAATATCGGTGCCCGCAGGCTTCATACGATTTTGGAGAAGCTGCTTGAGGATTTATCCTTTGAAGCACCGGATATTAGCCTGGACCATATGGTTATCACCCCTGAATATGTAAGAGATAAAGTGGGGGCCATTGCGAAAAATCGCGATTTGAGTCAATATATATTGTAGTTCAAATGTAGTTGGGATGAGTTTTGGGAGGCTTTAGCATGACTTTACTTACAAAAACAAGAACGCTGAACCGGTTGCTGCAACGAGCAGCCGGCAAAGCGCTCAATTTCAGAGAAATGGCTGAGGTACTATGCAGTACGATCCAGACGAACGTATTTGTAGTCAGCCGTAAAGGGAAGGTTCTAGGCTGTGCAGCTGTGAATCCTTATGATCACGATACACTCCGGTCGATGTCTGTTGAAGAACTGCGGTTCCCGCAAGTGAGTAACAGCCTATTTCTGGACATGCAGGAACCGATGACAAATGTGACACCGGACTCGGGGGTTTATGAGACTTTTCCTGCACTTGGCGAGCAAGAAATTATGACAGTTGTACCCATCACAGGCGGTGGAGATCGTCTAGGTACATTAGTCCTGACTCGTACGAATGGTTCGTTCGACGATGATGATCTGATACTTGCGGAGTACGGATCGACAATTGTCGGAATGGAAATTTTGCGTGAACGTGCGGAAGAAGTTGAGCAGGAGGCGCGCAGCCGTGCTGTTGTTTCAGTAGCGATTGGTTCCCTTTCTTTCAGTGAGCTGGAAGCCGTAGAGCATATTTTCGAGCAATTGGAAGGGAAAGAAGGCTTGCTTGTTGCATCTAAAATCGCAGATCGAGTAGGTATTACGAGATCCGTTATCGTTAATGCTCTTCGCAAGCTTGAAAGTGCAGGCGTTATTGAAACAAGGTCTTTAGGCATGAAGGGTACCTATATTAAAATCTTAAATCATCAATTGCTTCAGGAATTAGAGAAAATTAAAAATTAGACCTGGGAAATATATCCTATAGAAATTCATCGTAAAGTCCTATCTTGATTTTAAAGATAGGGCTTTTTTCTTATTGTAATAAATTGGACAATTGTTGAATATTAACATGTCGGCAAAACTCGACAGTTTAGTCTCATAATTTTCATAATTTAATGTCGAAGAAAGAAGGAATGGTTCAGAATCTGTTGAATACATTACTTAAGATCTTCTAACTGAAAGTGGTGACACACAACGTGAATGTACTTAATGGCACATCATTTGCGCGACTGGAAAGTGCGGTGAAATCGGCGGAAATGCGCCAAGGCGTAATCTCCAATAACATCGCAAATGTCGATACTCCTAACTTCAAACGTTCGGAAGTATTGTTTGAAGAGCTTCTCACTCAAGAAATGGGAGGCAATATGGGACTTCAGGGCAAACGAACGAATGAACGACATATTCCGATTGGCAAGTCGGGTGGGACCGTCCCAACTGCACAGGTTCAAACGGACAACTTGTCTCAAATGAATAACAATGAGAACAATGTCGATATTGATCGTGAAATGTCGTTGCTCGCTAAAAACCAACTCAGTTACAACTTTTATATTCAACAAATCAATCATGATGTGAAAATGATGACTACGGCTATTGAAGGGAGGTAATAAGAAATGAGGATTTCCAGCAGTTTTGACGCCAGTGCTTCTGCACTAACCGCACAGCGTTTACGGATGGACGTTATTTCCTCGAACATCGCGAATGCCGAGACGACTCGGGCCTCTTATGTAGATGGTCAATTTGTACCGTATAAGAGGAAAATGGTCGTACTTGAACCAACAAACCAAACCTCTTCCTTCTCCGATTTGTTAAATAAGCAGCTTGGAGGGACTTCTGAAGCACAAGGCGTGAAGGCAACCAGAATTATAGAGGATCAGTCGCCAACCAAGCTTGTCTATAATCCAACCCACCCAGACGCGGACGCAAACGGCTATGTAAATATGCCTAACGTTGATGTCGCAAAGGAAATGGTCGATATGATTTCAGCCTCCCGTTCCTATGAAGCGAACGTGACGGCTCTTAATGCTTCAAAAGCCATGTTCGTAAAGGCTTTAGAGATTGGGAAATAAAATTGAATAAGACGGAGGAACGGACATGATTCAACCGTTGCAAATGAATCCCGCACAAGCCGTTACCAAGCTGCTCGAAACAGCGAAGCCTCAGCAGCAGGCTACTCCTGCAGAGATGACGAATTCTTTTGGACAATACTTGGAACAGGCACTCAATAGCGTGGATGCGCAGGAAAAAGAAGTACATAAGCTAAACGATAAATACATGATCGGCCAGGTTGATGTTTCACAAGTTCTCATCGCTTCTGAGAAAGCAGAACTTAGCTTGCAGCTGACTTCACAAATTCGCAATAAAGTCATCGATGCCTATCAAGAAATTATGCGGATGCAAGTTTAATAGTGCTTTCGAACTAGACAGAAGTTGGGTGAGGTGACGACGTGAACGAAAGAATCGCCCTATACCGACAGAGACTCACACAGTTTTGGGGTCAAATGGGCAAAAAGCAAAAAATAGGGCTGGGGGCATCGATTGTTGCATTGTTGTTGACGATTGTGATTTTGACTTATATTTTCACACGAACAGATTATGAAGTAGCCTTTCAGAATCTAGATACGACGGATGCAGCAGCAATTATGACTTATTTGGATGGAAACGGTATCCCTTACCAACTAAGCGCGGATGGCAAGAGTATTTCGGTACCTAGTGCTGTAGCGACAAGAACCCGTGTAGACGTTGGTTCGCAAGGCCTAGTACAGAATGGTTCGATTGGCTTCGAAGCCTTTGACGGCGGCAGTGCCTTTGGACAAACGGAGAATGAATTTAACGTCAAATACATCAATGCGCTGAATGGCGAAGTTCAACAATTGCTTAATCGGATGCAAGGTGTTCAAAGTTCTAAAGTTCTCATCAACCTGCCGGAAGAATCAGTCTTCCTGTCGGCGGAAGAAAAAGAACAGGCATCAGCATCGATTATGATGAATTTCACGGCTGGATATCGTCCAAGCCAACAAGAAGTTGACGGGTATTACAATCTGGTGAAAACGGCAGTGCCAAAACTTGCGGTGAAAGATATTACGATCTCGAGTCCGCAAGGAGAGCTAGTATCTTCAGAGATTGACGGCAATAAAGTTGGTGCAGCTACAGATGCTGCCGAGACTCAGTTCCTGATTCAACGCAAATACGAAGCCGAAGTAAAAAAGAACATTCAACAATTCTTGTCCCCAATGATTGGTGACAATCTGGTCATTAGTGTTGCAAGCAGCTTCAACTTCGACAAGAAGGTATCACAAGAAAACTTGGTGAGGCCGCTTGTTGACAACAATAACAACGGCATTATCGTAAGTGAGCAGCAGGATAACAGCACATCAACGAACGGTTCGACACCAGCCGGCGGAGTAGCTGGTACTGGTGAGACAGATGTTCCTGGCTATACGGCAACGAGCAGCACAAATGGTTCATCCGAACAAAGCTCACGTGTAACGAACTATGATTATGACCGCATTAACAATCAGATCGAATCTGCACCTTATCAATTAAAAGACTTATCGATCAGCATCGGCGTAGAGCAAAGCAAATTGACGACTCAATCCCGTAAGGAACTTACAGACTTCTTGAGCTCTGTTGTTCGTGCACAGCTTGCTGATTCTGGTCAGGATTTAACTGATGACGCACTAATTGCGAAAAAAGTTACAATTCTCGGTCAAAACTTTGCTGCTAATAATGCTGGGACATCGACTAGCGGTTTATCTACCCAATGGGCGATTGGACTTGGTGCAGCAGCACTTGCTTTGATTGGCGGCCTATCCGTTATGCTCGTACGCAGACGTAGAAAGCGTGCTGAAGAAGAAGCGGCAGCAGAAGCAGAAGCAGCAGCATTGCTCGAAACTTCGGCTAAACCGGAATTCCCTACGATTGATTTTGAAAGTGTAAACAATGACAGCCAGGCTCGTAAAAATCTAGAAACACTCGCCAAACGCAAGCCAGATGAATTTGTCAACTTGCTCCGCACCTGGCTTGTGGATGAATAGAGGTGGTTCCTATGGTTAGACCGCTCAATGGATTAACCGGCCGGCAAAAGGCGGCGATTCTGCTCATTACTCTGGGACCGGAAGTTTCAGCCCAAATCTTTAAGCATTTGAGAGAAGAAGAAATCGAACAGCTCACTCTTGAAATTGCCAATGTCCGGAAAGTAGACAGCGCAGAGAGAGAACAGATTCTTAGCGATTTCCATCAAATTTGTTTAGCTCAAGAATATATTTCGCAAGGCGGCATCTCGTATGCGAAAGAGATTTTGGAGAAAGCGCTGGGTGAGCAGAAGGCAGTTGAGGTAATTAATCGCTTAACGGCAACGCTTCAGGTTAGGCCGTTTGATTTTGCACGTAAAGCTGAACCGACTCAAATCTTGAACTTTATTCAGAATGAGAATTCGCAGACGATCGCACTTGTTCTTTCTTATTTGCAATCCGAGCAATCTTCACATATCCTGTCTTCGCTTCCACAAGAGAAGCAAGCTGATGTTGCCCGCAGAATTGCTTTGATGGACAGTACCTCTCCTGAAGTTATTAGTCAGGTTGAACGTGTGCTGGAACAAAAGCTTTCGGCTACAGTAACTCAGGATTACACGAATGCAGGCGGTATTGATTCGATCGTTCAAATCTTGAATGGTGTTGACCGCGGTACGGAACGTACTATCCTGGATGCTCTCGAGATTGAAGATCCGGAATTGGCAGAAGAAATCAAGAAGCGCATGTTTGTCTTCGAAGATATCGTCAACATCGACAACCGTTCCATTCAACGTATTATCCGTGATGTTGAGAATGCCGATCTTCAGCTCGCTCTCAAAGTGGCAAGCGAAGAAGTTCGGGAAGCCATCTTCCGCAATATGTCGAAACGGATGGCCGATACATTCAAGGAAGAAATGGAATTTATGGGTCCTGTCCGGCTGCGTGATGTTGAAGAAGCTCAAACCCGTATCGTCGCTACGATTCGCAGGCTAGAAGAAGCCGGCGAGATTATCATCGCCCGCGGCGGAGGAGATGATATCATTGTCTAATTTGATAAAGTCTTCAAGCGTAATCGCACTCGACCAGCTGAAACAGCTTTACTGGCTCAACAAACATGCAGCTGCAGAGCAAGAAGAAGCGATTGAAGAGATTATTGAAGAGACAGGTCCGGATGAGGAGACAATCTCCATACGAGACCAAATCATCGCAGATGCACAAATATTCGCCGAAGAACGTATACGTGAAGCTGGTGAACATTGCGATCAAATGATAGTTGCAGCAGAAGCCAAGATCGATGCTTGGTGGCTGGAGAAACGGCTTGAAGACGAGACGGTTTCTGAAGCCTCACGTGCAGCGGGATTTGAACAGGGATATTCAGAAGGCCGCGAGCAAGCTGAACTGGCTGTTCAGAAAGAATGGGAAAGCCGGTTAGCGGAAGCAAGTACGATTCTTAAATCCGCCTATGAAATGCGTGAGCAAATCATTCAAGAAGCTGAGCCATTTCTTGTCGAGCTGAGCGTCTCCATTTCGGAGAAAGTAATCGGCAAGCAGCTTGCTGAAGCTCCAGATATGGCACTTGAGCTTATACGTAAATCCTTATCCCGAAGAAGAGAGCAAGGTGTTATTGCCCTTTGTGTCTCACCGGGTCAGCTTGCTTTTGTTCAAGCGGCTAGGGAGGAGCTTAATCTTGTGATCGATTCGCAAGCAGAGCTTCAGATTATACCAGATGCTACGGTGAAAGATTTCGGTTGTGTAATTCGTTCCGCATTCGGAAGTATAGATGCAAGAATCGATACCCAATTATCCGAAATTAAACGCGAGCTTGTACAGCTTGCCAATCAAAGCCATGAAGAACGGAGTATGGCAGATGAGCGGTATTAAACTGGACAGCTCCAAGTATGTAGATAAGCTTCGGCATCTTGATCCCATACGTGTGAATGGCAAGGTTACACAGGTAATAGGTTTAACCGTTGAATCCGAAGGTCCCGATGCGAGTATCGGAGATGTATGTTTGATCTACCCCGCAAAAGGCGCGAAGCCAATTAAAGCGGAGGTAGTAGGGTTTCGTCAGAACAAAGTCATTCTTATGCCTCTAGGTGAGCTGCATGCTATTTCGCCAGGCTGTGATGTTGTAGGTACCGGAAAACCTTTATCGGTTCAAGTAGGTTCAGAATTGCTTGGTAAAGTACTTGATGGTTTAGGTCAACCCCTGGACGGATCATTCCTTCCAAGCCGAATGCAAAATTATTCAACGCATAACGAACCTAGTAATCCACTTACCCGTCCACGTGTCACGGAGACACTAAGTATCGGTGTACGTGCCATTGACGGACTTCTTACTGTAGGCAGAGGTCAGCGCGTTGGTATTTTCGCAGGTTCCGGTGTTGGTAAAAGTACGCTGCTTGGCATGATCGCCCGGAACACTTCTGCTGACGTGAATGTCATTGCCCTAATAGGTGAACGAGGCCGTGAAGTGCTAGAGTTCATCGAGAAGGATTTGGGCCCTGAAGGGCTTGCCCGTTCGGTAGTTATTGTTGCAACTTCGGATCAGCCGGCATTAATACGGATCAAAGGTGCACTTATTGCCACTTCGATTGCGGAATATTTCCGTGACCGCGGACTAAATGTCATGCTGATGATGGACTCCGTCACCCGTTATGCGATGGCACAACGTGAAGTAGGACTTGCGATTGGCGAACCTCCTGCAACAAGAGGGTATACCCCTTCTGTATTTGCTACGCTGCCAAAGCTGTTGGAACGTGCAGGTACAGGACCAACTGGTTCGATTACTGCTTTTTACACCGTACTTGTTGACGGCGATGATATGAACGAACCAATAGCCGACGCAGTACGCGGAATATTGGATGGTCACATTGTGCTAAATCGACAACTGGCGAACAAAGGTCATTTTCCTGCCATTGATGTTTTGGCCTCTGTTAGCCGTGTCATGAAGGAAATCGTGACGGAAGAACAACAGGATGCTGCCAATTATCTTAAGAGACTACTATCTCTATATAGAGATTCGGAAGACTTAATCAATATTGGGGCGTACCAACGAGGAACAAATGAAGAAATTGATATGGCAATAGAAAATATTGATGCCATCTATCAATTTACAAAGCAAAAAACGAATGAAAAGGTCACTTTGGCTGACTCACAAGAAAGATTAATGATGGAATTCCACAGGAGATGACGATAGGTAAATGGCATCCTTTCGATACGCATATCAGAAGATCGTAGATTTGAAGTCGAGCGAGAAAACACAAGCAGAGTGGCAGCTGTCATCGGCAATAGGAGTATTGCAAGCGGAGGAGTTAAGCCTTGCTGAACTTCGTACGAAACGGACAGAGTGGGAAAGCAAACAGTATGAAAGCTCGCATGAGGCAGTTACCTTGTCCGAACTACAGCTGATGCAGCATTACTTGGAATACTTGGATTCTTGCATTGCCAACAAGTTAACCGAGGTCAAGCATGCGGAGCGAAAGGTTGAACATAACCGGTCGAACCTGGCGGAGAGAATGAAGGATGAGAAGGTTTGGCTGAAAGCGAAGGAGCATGCGGGAGACCGTTTCCGGCATGTAATGCAGATCAAGGAACAAAATGAACTAGATGAGATGGCTACCGTTCGATTCAAGGTGTCCATCCCATCATGATCTGCGGCGCAAGGTAAAGGGAGTGAATGAATATGGCGGATATGGATATAGAGAAACAAGGTTATAGCGGCTTCGAGCGGTTAATGTTTTTTATGACGCCGATCTTGTTTACGATTGTCCTGCTTGGCGCGTTATACGTTCTTTTGAATACAGAAACTCGTAATCAGATGCTCGAAATTGGCAACTCGGTGCCGTTCCTGAGGGATGTGCTTCCTGACGCTAAGACAGCTGATGGACAGCCAAACGACAATGAACTGAAATCAGCGAATTTGAGCCGTAAGATCGACGAACTTCAAGCGCAGCTGCAGGAGAAAGAAACAGCACTTGCGGAGACGACCCAACTTAAGAGCACGCAAGAAGAAGAACTAAAAAGCATGCAGGAGAAGATCGACAAGCTGACTGCTTCTAATGAAGTGAAAACAGCAGACGATCAAGCCTATCAGGCCAAAATTCAAGAACTAGCGGGTATGTACAGCAAAATTACACCAAGTAAAGCAGCACCGATTTTGCAAAGCATGACCATGGATGAAATGCTCCTCGTTCTGGATTCTATGAGACCAGATGACCGTGTTCGAATTTTGGAGAAGATGAACCCACAAACTGCAGCTGAAGCAACGATGATGCTGAAGGATACGGTGACAGCGAAGGACAGACAGATTGCAGCGCTGCAAGCGGAGCTGAAGAAAGCAAAACCGGCTGAAACAAAACAGCCATCCTCCCAGCTTAGCAGTAACCAGCTGAGTGCAACATTTGCAGCTATGGATGCGAAGAGTGCGGGCGAGCTGCTTTTGAAAATGGCGAACATTAGTCCTAGTAAAGTAATCCGAATCTTAAATACGGTTGATGATAAAACGCGTTCTGCTATTCTAGCAGAAATGTCTGGCATTAATCAGAACATCACCGCACAGCTGATGTCTAAGCTTATGGCTGGCAACTAAGAGAGGAGGTGAAAGAATAATGGAAATGACCATTCCTCAAGCAGCACCAACTGCACCAACTGCACCAGCAGCTCCTTCTTCCGGTAAAACTTCCGGTCAAGCTAAAACAGGAGGCAGCGACAAGTTCCAGAAAACACTCTCTAACCAGATGAAGAGTGATAAAGGGGCAACGGAAAAAAGTGATGCAGCTGCTTCTACGACAGTAAAAGCTGAGAATTCAGAAGATACATCAGCAACTACTGCGGCTGCAACGACAGATGCTACTGTCGATCAGACAACCACAAGCACTGTGCCAGCAACAGGTACCGTAACTACAGATCCAAGTGTTGTCTCCGATCCAGTGGCAGAATTAATGGATATCATTGATCAATTGCTTGCTGACTTGCAAGACATCAAGAGTGACTCAACAGATACAGATCAAGACCAGGATTCCAAAGAACTTAATGCTATGTTAGATCAGTTGAATGCTTTGCTTGCCCTGCTTGGTATTCCGGTACCAGTACCGCAGCAGAACCAGTCCTCTAGTTCTGTTCCAACTGATGCAGTTGAACAAGATGGTCAGCAGCTAGCAGCAATTACAAGCAAGGTACAAGACTCCTTATTACAGCTTCAAACGGCGATGCAAGAAGGTACGATGAAACAGGTTGCACTACAAGAGCCTATAACCGTAATCGGACAGCAGCTAAGTGCCATTCAGCAATTTGTACAAAAGCAAAAGGATTCTCTTGTGCGTTCTGAGAAACAGTCAGGTTCTGCTGACCAAGTTACGGTTGCAACCGTAACAACTACTACACCAGCGGTATCTGTGCATTTACAACGGTTAACTCAGCAGGCTGTTCATCCAGTTGCTCTAGCGGCATCAGCCAATCAGCAGGCCGCTGAGGAAGAGACGGAAGCCTCTCCTCAGTCAAGTGAACAAACACCAGTAACTGCAGGACCAACGTTTACGGATGTTATCCGGCAGACAGCACCATTTACAGCGAAGCTCGCACCGGTGGTTCAAGCTAATGTACCTGTAGATCAGTTTGCTGATAATATGAAAGATTTTATTCAGAAGCTGGATATCAAGCATGGCAATGGCATGTCTGAAGCGGTCATCCAACTGTTCCCTAAAGAGCTTGGGCAGGTTGATGTCAGAATTACAATGCATAACGGACAGCTGACAGCTTTATTCCACGCGGATAATGCTAATGCGAAGGATGCACTAGATAATCAGATGGCTCAATTAAGAGTAGCGCTGCAGGCACAAGGTTTGTCGGTAGACAAGCTTGAAGTCACATCAAGTCAATCAGCAGCTCAGTTAACTAACGGTCAACATGGCCAAAGTACAGGGCAGCAGGCTTTCTCTAATCAAAATAAATCCAAAGGCGACTCTTTGCAGGAGGATAGCGGATTTGAAGCAGATGTTGCCCAGCAGCAGGCGATACAAGATTTAGGCTACGGACGCGCTGTCAATGTGACAGCTTAAGCGAAGGCTCCTTAAACGGTGCGCGTGTAGGATGGAGGTGAGTGAAATGGCGACTGTATACTCGAAAGTGACATGGCCCAATTACAGCACTTCGAACGTAAAAGCAGCGGGGAAAGATACGGATAAAACAGCATTGGGCAAAGATGCTTTTCTTCAATTGCTTGTAACACAGCTGAAAAACCAGGATCCTCTGCAGCCACAGGACAATGCAGCATTTATTACACAGATGGCGCAGTTTACTTCTGTTGAACAGCTCATGAATATGTCCGATCAGCTTACTACCTTAAATCAAAACTTAGGTACAGCTTCTTCGATCATTGGGAAGACCATTTCCTGGTACGAGATGGATGAAAGCGGCGATACGAAACTGCTTTATGATAAGGTAACTTCTATCGTAAACCAAGATGGATCACTCTATGCTAAATTCGACGATAGTACGATGATCGAATTGAGTGATATTGTAACCGTTTCAGATGCGGCTCCTGCTTCGAATGAGACACAAAGCAGTGAAGAAACCCAAAGCACTGATGATACTACTGAGGAATCGACTGAACCAACAGATTCAGGTTCAAGCAAGCAGGAAGATGGTTCCGTATGAGTGACGGTGTGAAAATTAACCATCTGTTTCCCGTCGGAGCGCCACCACTTACGGGGGCGAAAAATGCATCCCAGCGTTCGCAGCAAGCTGGCGGTTTCCGGGATATGCTGGATGCGAAGGTGCTCAAGTTCAGCCAGCATGCGGAAGTGCGAATGAAGCAAAGGGGCATTCAACTGCAGCCTGAAGCACTTACAAAGATTATGAATGCGGTTGACGAAGCCGAGTCCAAAGGTGCAAAGGATTCCTTAATCGTGATGAAGGATATTGCGATGATTGTCAATGTGCCGAGCAGAACGGTTGTGACTGCCATGGACGGCAAGCAAATGCAAAGCAATGTGTTTACGAATATAGACAGTGCGGTGATTTTAAGCTAGGGCTGGACCGAGAAGGAGGCCTTTTGGCTGCCGACCGACTGAAGCAGCCAATCTCACCACGACAATAGGAGGATTTAATCATATGTTAAGATCCATGTATTCCGGTGTATCAGGTATGCGCGGTTTTCAAACGAAGCTTGATGTAATCGGCAACAACATCGCAAACGTAAACACAGTTGGTTTCAAAGGCGGACGTGTTATGTTTAGTGACATCTTGAGCCAGACGACTTCTGGCGTTACCGCATCGGTTGAGGGTGAACAAGGTGGGGTAAATGCTAAGCAAATTGGTCTTGGTGTAACAATTGCTTCCATTGATACGCTTCATACGCCAGGCAGTGCAATGACAACAAACGTTCCAACGGATCTTCGCATTGACGGCGATGGATTCTTCGCAGTCTCGGCTGGAAACGGTGCACCAACTTACCTGACTCGCGCAGGGAACTTCACGCTTGATGCCAATAGACAGCTTGTAAATGCAGATGGTATGTTCGTCCTTTCATCTGACGGTGAGCCAATCCAACTTGGTGAAGAAGTAACCTCGTACTCGATTGGTCAAGACGGTTCAATTCTTGCTGTAACGGCAGATGGAACGGAAGCTGTTGCTCAACTTGGTATCGTGAAGGTTGTTAACCCGAGCGGTCTTGAGAAAGTGGGAGGCAATCTGTACCAGGTGACAGCAAATGCCAATCCGGACGGTCAGTTCGAAATTGTAACGGCTAATGATCCGGCGCTCGGAACCGGCGCTATTATCGCTGGTCAACTTGAGATGTCAAACGTTGACTTGACGAATGAATTTACGGAGATGATCGTTGCTCAACGTGGTTTCCAAGCGAATTCCCGAATCATCACGACATCTGATGAAATATTGCAAGAGGTTGTTAACCTGAAACGTTAATAGCAGGAGGCAATAGCTAACGGATATGATCGGCGGGGGCTCTTCGCAGCCCCCGAATCAGCGAGGGGGGAGCTTATGATTACCGTAACTCGATTGAATGGCTCGAAACTGATGATTAATGCTCTTCTGATTGAAATCATAGAAGAAACTCCAGATACGATTGTTACGCTAACAACGGGCAAGAAATTTATCGTAACGGAGAGTGCATCAGAGCTACAACTCCTTATACAGGGTTACATTCGTACAATCGGCGTTTTAGCAGCGACCCAGAAGATCGAACAAACGGAGGGTCCATAGAGATGAAAAAAATGTTGCCATGGTTAGTCACTACGTTGCTAGCCATTACGCTGATCGCAATTGTGTCGATTATTTTGTACAAATCTTTCTTTAATGACTCAGATACGACAGATCCGGCTGAAAAGCCCGTTGTGGTTAAGCAGTTAAGTGCTGATGAGCTTGTTTCTGTTACATCAGAGCTGAAAGATTTCAAACGCAACTTGAAAGATTCGGATTATGTTGTTGTTCTGAGCTTTGCTTTCCAATTGGACAGTAAAAAGACGAAAACAGAGTTTGATAAGCTGCTTGAGATTGAAGTAAGACCAATTATTAATCGCACTGTGGCTGATTTAACTGCCGCGGAACTAAACGGCTCGCAAGGTGAGGATATGCTGGAATCGAAGCTTCTGAACTTGATTAATCCTATCCTGCCGGAAGATGAGAAGTTGGTAAAGGTAGAAATTACGAATTTTATCATGCAGCAATTATAAGCATGTTGCCGACATTCCTTGAAGGGGGTGAGAGAATTGGTTGATGTATTATCGCAGAATGAGATAGACGCGCTACTGGCTGCTTTATCATCAGGTGAGATGGATGCGGACGAGCTGAAGAAAGAGGAAGTCACGCGAAAAGTTCGAATCTATGATTTTAAGCGTGCTACTCGATTCTCGAAGGATCACATACGAAGCTTAACACGCATACACGAAAACTTCGCGCGATATTTGACAACCTATTTCTCAGCGCAGCTTCGCACATTCGTTCAAATCAATGTCGTACAAGTCGAACAACTTCCGTACGATGAGTTTATCCGCTCGATTCCGAAGATGACGATTCTGAACATATTTGAAGCGGAGCCGCTGGAAGGACGTATGGTGCTCGAGGTTAATCCAAACGTCGCGTATGCCATGCTGGATCGGATGTTAGGCGGACATGGCATCGCTCCATCTAAGATTAACAACTTAACGGAGATCGAAACGATCATCATGGAGCGTATTTTCGCAAGAGCATTCGAAAGCCTCCAGGAAGCATGGAAAACGATTATTGATATTTCGCCTCGTCTGGAGGCATTGGAGACGAATCCGCAGTTCATGCAGATTGTATCGCCCAATGAAACGATTGCTTTGATCTCGTTAAGCACGAAGATCGGTGATACGACGGGAATGATCAACTTATGTATTCCACATGTTGTTATTGAGCCGGTCATGCCGCGCTTGTCTGCTCATCACTGGTTTGTATCCCAGAAGAAAGAGCGGATTCCAGCGGAAGTCGAGATGCTGGAGCAACGCGTAAGCAAGGCTAAGCTTCCAATCGTTGCCGAGCTTGGTGAGTCGGTCATTACGATTAAAGAGTTTTTAGGATTAGCGATTGGAGACGTCATTTCGTTAAATAAACCGATTGATAACGGCCTTCATATTAAAGTGGGCGAAAAGCTGAAGTTCATCGGAAGCCCAGGCTCCGTCAAAGATCGGATAGCCGTGCAAGTGGATCAAGTTGTCAGCGAAGGAGCGGAAGAAGAAAATGACGAGTAAAGATTATTTATCGCAAGAAGAAATTGATGCGTTGCTTAATCAGACAGCCAGCGATTTCGCTACATCACAGTCGCCGGATCCCGTGTATCAACTGTCGGACTTCCTGTCTTCGATCGAGCAGGACGCATTAGGAGAAATCGGAAATATTACTTTCGGAAGTGCGGCAACCGCATTGTCCACCTTGCTTGGCAAGAAAGTTGATATTACGACTCCACAAGTAACCTTTATTAAACGTGAAGATTTAGCCAATGAATTTCCTAAGCCTCATGTTGCAGTAAGCGTTCAATATGTAGACGGCTTCCAAGGAATCAATTCGCTTGTGATTAAGACGAAGGATGCCCAAGTCATTGCCGACTTAATGTTAGGCGGAGAAGGCGATATCACCCTTGAGGAATTAAATGAGATTCATATCAGCGCCGTTCAGGAAGCTATGAATCAAATGATGGGTTCATCTGCAACTTCGATGTCGACCATTTTTAATCGCTTTGTCAATATCTCGCCTCCAGGCATTGACATCCTGGATGTGGATAGCGGCGGCGGAATGGGGCAATTGCCTCCAGAAGATGTCTTTATCAAAATCTCATTCCGTTTAATGATCGGGGATCTAATCGATTCAACAATTATGCAGCTGCTTCCTGTGCCTTTCGCGAAGCAAATGGTAGCCATTTTGATGGGGGATGTAGAAAGCGAAATTGATGCACCAGCACCTGCGCCAATTCCTACGCCAGAACCTGTGGCAGCACCAGCAGCAGTTGCACCAACGCCGGCTCCTCAGCAGGCCTACCAGGATCCATATCAGCCTGCACCAGCAGCAGCAGCATCGCAGTATAATCAGCCTTATAATCCTTATCAGCAAAGCGCAGGATATGATCTTCCGCTGCAGCCGCAAGGACCACAAACCTACGGACATACAGCAAGTCGGAATGTAAATGTACAGCCTGTTCAATTCGCTAACTTTAATCAAGCACCTTATGTGCATACGGATGAAACAAACCTCAATTTACTTCTCGACATACCGCTTAAAGTTACCGTAGAATTAGGGAGGACCCAAAAGCAAATTAAGGATATTCTGGAACTGTCCCAAGGTTCGATTATCGAGCTGGACAAGCTCGCTGGTGAGCCCGTAGATATCTTGGTGAATAACAAGCTTATCGCTAAGGGAGAGGTTGTCGTCATTGACGAGAACTTCGGGGTACGTGTAACAGATATCGTAAGCCAATGGGACCGCATTCAAAAATTGCAATAATACTCTAGGAGGAAAAAAAGATGGCAAACCGCATTCTAATCGTAGACGACGCAGCATTTATGCGCATGATGATTCGAGACATTCTAACTAAAAATGGCTACGAGGTCGTCGGAGAAGCGCAAGACGGCGCACAGGCGGTAGAAAAGTACAAGGAACTTAAACCTGACCTGATTACCATGGATATTACGATGCCTGAAATGGACGGAATCTCCGCGCTTAAAGAAGTGAAGAAGCTTGACCCTAATGCAAAAGTAATCATGTGTTCCGCGATGGGCCAACAAGCGATGGTTATCGATGCAATCCAAGCCGGCGCAAAAGACTTTATCGTAAAACCATTCCAAGCCGATCGAGTTATTGAAGCGATCAAGAAAACGCTTGGCTAAGAAATGCTTACATATGTTTCGAGATTAACTTCTATGATCGCGGTTGGCGTTGCTTTACAGCCCGCCTTCGCCGCGGCAGCCGGTAATGAGAATGATCAGGGGCCGATGGCCGGAACTGACAGCTACGCCGGTAGTATCATCTGGGTCATTATCTCTCTTATCATTGTTATCGGTTTAATCATCTTACTTATTAAATGGTTGTCTCAGCGTAACCGCGTATGGGGAACTAACCGAGCGGTTCGATCGCTCGGAGGGGTTGCGCTGGGTCAAAATAATTCGCTACAGGTTATTGAATTATCAGGCCGGCTATATGTCGTTGGTGTTGGCGAGAACGTAACCCTTCTCGACAAGATTGAAGATGTACAGCAGGTACAAGCAATTCTCGCTTCACTCGATCGGCAATCCAATGGCGCTGTATGGTCAACAAACACAATTACAGACTTCCTTAAGCGGTTCCGCAAGCAAGAGCCGAGCTCGGGAGAGGATCTGACTGATGAACAGTGGAATATGCAGTCGTCCTCGTTCCAGAGCTTGCTGAATCAAAACTTAAGCAAGCAAGCCGATCGCAAGCAACAGTTGGAGTCGCTTTTGAAGGAATCCAAACACGATGGGGATGACAATGAAAAATAAAAGGTGGATTTCGATCGTCACCGTGCTGCTGGGAGTTATGCTGCTGCAATCGCATGCGTTTGCGGCTGATCCTCTGCCGGATATCAGTCTTAACATTGGTGACGGAAGCGAAGAGCCGGGAACAAGCGCATTGTCGCTCCTGCTTCTTATTACTGTATTAAGCATTGCACCAGCCATACTCGTGCTCATGACGAGTTTTACCCGAATTGTAATCGTGCTTGGTTTCGTTCGGACTTCGCTAGGAACGCAGCAAATGCCACCTAACCAAGTTCTTATAGGGCTGGCAATGTTCCTAACCTTCTTCATCATGGCTCCGACATTCTCGCAAGTGAATGAAGCAGCTCTGCAGCCTTATTTAAAAGGTGAAATTACGCAGACGGTAGCATTCGAGAAAGCCGCTGATCCTATGAAGAAGTTTATGGTCTCACATACAAGGGAAAAGGACCTGCTGCTGTTTCTGAACTATACGAAGACCGACAAGCCGGCAAATTATCAAGATATTCCAATTACGGTTCTAGTACCAGCTTATGCGATTAGTGAACTCAAGACGGCTTTTCAGATGGGCTTTATGATATTCATCCCATTCCTCGTCATAGATATGATCGTATCTAGTACGCTAATGGCGATGGGGATGATGATGCTACCACCGGTCATGATATCTCTACCATTCAAACTGCTGTTATTCGTACTTGTAGATGGCTGGTATCTGATCGTCAAATCATTGCTATTAAGTTTTAACACGTAATTAAAGACAGGGAGGAACGTTCAATGAGTGCTGATTTCATCATCGGATTGGCTAGTCAAGCCATCAGTACCGTATTGAAAGCCAGCGCGCCGATGCTCGTTCTCGCTCTAGTCGTCGGATTAATCGTTAGTATTTTTCAAGCGACTACCCAAATTCAAGAGCAGACGTTAGCTTTTGTGCCTAAAATCGTAGCGGTCTTTGTATCCCTTATTATATTTGGACCTTGGATTCTGAATGTAATAGTCGATTTCACTTACAATCTGCTGAACAACTTGTATAAATACATCGGATAGGTTGTGAACGGAAATCATGGATCAGATCGTCCAGTACTTCCCTATTTTTTTGCTTATTTTTTGTCGAATGACATCGTTTTTCGTCGTGGCGCCGTTGTTTTCCATGAAGGGTGTCCCGAGTACATTTAAGATTGGCCTCGGTTTCTTTTTATCCCTAATCGTATTTATGACATACGGGCTTAAAGAAACGGTGGTTCCAATGGATGCCGAATATATCTTGTATATATTCCGTGAAGTACTGATCGGGTTAATGATGGGGTACGTCGTTTACTTATTCATGACGGTTGTGCAAACAGCAGGCGCGCTTATGGATATGCAAATCGGCTTCGCAATGTCGAACGTTATTGATCCGATGACAGGTGTCTCGGCTCCGCTGCTAGGCAACTTCAAGTATATGCTTCTCATCATGGTGTTCCTAGCGGTGAACGGTCATCATTATCTGCTTATAGCTTTAATGGACAGCTACAAATGGATGCCATTGTCCAATGAACTGTTTGCAGCTATATATAACGGAAGTATATCAGAGTTTTTGACACGGGCGGTTGGTAATGCTTTCCTGCTTGCTCTGCAGGTTGCTGCTCCGCTGGTCATTGCAATGTTCCTGACCGATGTAGGCCTTGGTTTACTGGCGAAGACAGCACCTCAATACAATGTCTTTGTTATCGGGATTCCACTGAAGCTGCTTATTGGTCTTGGATTACTGATTCTGCTGCTTCCAGGTGTTTCAGCGATATTCGAAAGATTGATTGACATTATGTTTAATAATTTAGAGAAGCTGTTTAGTATCGTTCAACAAACCGAAAGTAAATAAGGGGGCTGCAACGTTGCGAACTTACTACCTAGAGCTAGACTTGCAGCTGTTCAGTCAGGAAAAGACGGAAAAAGCAACGCCAAAGAAAACGCAGGACGCTCGAAAGAAAGGGCAGATTGCGAAATCCAATGATTTGCCAAGCTCCATGATCCTGCTCTTTACATTCGCGACTTTTGCTGCTTTGGGCAATTATTATAAGACGCGAATTATGGGTTTGTTTCGAGAGTTGTTCGAGAATTGGATGATGATGGATGTAACAGAAGAGAATGTTATGCCATTGTTTAATGAGATTGCAGTGGATATGCTCATGTTTCTTGCACCAATATTTGCAATCGTAGTCATCGTTGCCATACTCGGTAATGTCATGCAGTTTGGATTCCTGCTTACAGGCGAACCACTAAAGATGAAGTTCACGAAGCTCAATCCGATTAATGGGTTTAAGCAAATCTTTTCCATGCGTACGGTAGTTGAATTTCTAAAGAGTTTAACCAAACTCCTCGTCATCGGATTTTTGGTCTATCAGGCCATCTGGAGCGATTGGGATAAGATATTGCTGCTTTCCAGCTTATCCATTGAGCAAATCTTTCAATTTGCAGCAGGTCTAACCATTAAGCTTGGGCTTGAGACTGGAGCCGTATTAGTAGTTCTAGCTTTCGCCGATTTTATGTATCAGAAATATGAGCATGCGAAGAGTCTTCGAATGTCCAAACAGGATATTAAAGATGAATACAAGAAGTCGGAGGGTGACCCTCTTATTAAAGGAAAGATCCGTGAACGGCAGCGCCGAATGGCGATGCAGCGGATGATGCAGGATGTGCCTAAAGCAGATGTTGTAATTACGAACCCGACTCACTTTGCGATCGCCTTGCAATATGACGCTTCGAAGATGGAAGCACCACTCATTATTGCAAAAGGAATGGATCATGTTGCGCTTCGCATTCGTGAAGTTGCTAAGGAACACGGCGTTATTATGATGGAAAACAAGCCGCTCGCCAGAGCCTTGTATGAACGGGCAGATATCGGGGATTCCATTCCCGCTGATTTGTTCCAAGCTGTGGCGGAAGTATTGGCTGCTGTTTATAAAATGAAAGGCCGAGTTCGATCATCATAATTGAAAGGGAGAAGACAACATCATGAAAGTAAAAGATATTGCTATCTTAGCTGGGATTATCGGCATCGTACTCATGATGGTCATCCCTATACCTACACTGCTTCTAGATATATTGCTCATCCTGAACATTTCGATCGCGCTCATGATTCTGCTGATTGCGATGAATACGAAGGAAGCCCTTGATTTCTCGATCTTCCCGGCAATCCTGCTCGTCACGACTTTATTCCGGCTCGCACTTAACGTGTCTACGACACGTAACATCTTGCAGCATGGGCATGCCGGTGAAGTCGTTCAGACGTTTGGATCATGGGTTGGCGGTGGAGAAATCGCCATCGGCTTCGTCGTCTTCCTCATCCTGGTTGTTGTCCAGTTCATCGTTATTACGAAAGGTTCGGAACGGGTAGCGGAGGTTGCAGCCAGATTTACACTCGACGCCATGCCCGGAAAGCAAATGAGTATTGACGCCGACCTGAACGCAGGACTGATCAATGAACAGCAGGCGCGCGAGCGCCGCTCGAAAATTGAAAGAGAAGCAGATTTCTACGGCTCGATGGACGGTGCAAGTAAATTCGTCAAAGGCGATGCTATTGCATCTATTATTATCTTGATCATCAACTTGGTAGGCGGATTTATTATCGGGATGGCCATTCATGGAGATTCCTTTCAGGATGCCATTCAAACCTATTCCATTCTGACGATTGGTGATGGTCTGGTCAGCCAGATTCCTGCTTTGTTAATTTCTACGGCAGCCGGTTTAATCGTAACCCGTGCAGCATCAGATGGTAACTTTGCACAGGATGTTACGCAGCAGTTGCTTAAATATCCGAAGCTACTCTATATCGTAGCTGGAACGATCACGCTGCTCGGCGTTTTCACACCAATCGGTATTCTACGTACTATTCCTTTTGCCGGATTGCTTATATTTGGGGCATGGAAGATGCAGAAGACGATTGCGAAGCAAATGCAGCAAGAGGAACTACTGGAGGAGGAACAACAAATCGAAGAGGTTCGCAGTCCAGAAAGTGTCATCAGCTTACTGCAGGTCGATCCAATCGAATTCGAATTTGGTTATGGCCTTATCCCTCTTGCTGATACCCAGCAGGGCGGTGATTTACTCGACCGGATTATTATGATCCGCAGACAATGCGCATTAGAGCTTGGGCTTGTTGTTCCAGTCATTCGGATTCGAGATAATATTCAGCTTAAACCAAATGAATATGTGATTAAGATCAAAGGCAACATCGTTGCTCGCGGTGAGCTTCTCCTTAACCATTATCTCGCCATGAGTCCTGGGTTTGAGGATGAGTCTGTTATTGGCATCGAAACGACAGAGCCTGCTTTTGGCCTTCCGGCTATATGGATTGATGAGGCAATGAAAGAGAGAGCGGAGATATCGGGCTATACTGTCGTAGATCCACCATCCGTTGTTGCGACTCATTTAACGGAAGTGATTAAGCGTCATGCTCATGAACTGATTGGACGCCAAGAGACGAAAGCACTGGTAGAGAATGTGAAAGATGCTTATCCAGCACTTATTGAAGAACTTATTCCTTCTATTCTATCTATTGGCGATTTGCAGAAAGTATTGGCGAAGCTGCTTCGTGAGAAAGTATCTATTCGGGATCTTGTTACCATCTTCGAATCATTGGCGGACCAAGGTCATTATACGAAGGACCCGGACATTCTTACGGAATATGCTCGCCAGGCGTTATCTAGACAAATTACCCAGCAATTCACTTCTACAGGTAACATGCTGAAAGTCATTACGGTTGGACCTTCACTCGAGAAGAAAATTGCAGAATCCGTCCAGCAGACCGATCAAGGCAGTTATATTGCTCTCGATCCGGTTGCGACTCAGCAAATCTACCAAAAGCTGAATGAACAGGTATCACGCCAAATTCAATCCGGCCAACAGCCAGTAGTACTGACATCACCAACGATTCGTATGTATTTGAGACAAATCGTGGAACGGACGATGCAGGATGTACCCGTATTATCATACAGCGAGCTAGAACCTAATATTGAGGTTCAAAGCGTAGGGGTGGTGAACTTATGAGAGTAAAACGTTATGTCGTGAACGCCTTGCCTGAAGCCTTGCCGATGATCCGGAGCGAGCTTGGGAAAGACGCCGTTATTCTGAATACAAAGGAAGTACGAATCGGTGGATTTATGGGCATGTTTCGGAAGAAGAAGATGGAGGTCATCGCAGCCATTGAGTCCGGAGCACCTGCTCCGGCACCTGCTTCTCAGCCGCGTCAAGCTGCAGCGGATGTTCAGCGTGTTGTTCATGCGATCCAAGAGTCGAAGAGACAAGCTGCCACAGCAACAGCGGTCTTGGAGCCTCCTGAGTTGCAGACTCCGCCTCCTTCCATACCAACTGCACCTGTTTCTCAAACGATTAATCGAATCAATGATGATCTGCTGGAAGAAATTCGTCACATCAAGCTGTCACTGAAACAGCTGTCCACGCATAGGCCTGAGGTGGACAAACCTCTGGTGATTCAGGCCTTGTATAGCCGATTGGTCCAGCAGGAGGTTGAAGCGGAACTTATTGATCGATTAATTGACACGGTAAACGAGAAGCTTGCGGGCAATCCGGAGCTGCTAAATCCACAAGACATTTGGAGCATAGCACGTGATTTGTTGAACGAATGGCTGGCACCACAAGCCAATCACACAATCAATCATAATGCGAGAATCGTTCATTTTGTTGGTCCAACTGGGGTTGGCAAGACAACAACGATTGCCAAACTTGCTGCTGGACAATCAATCAAGTTCGGCCGCCAGATTGGTCTCATTACTTCTGATACTTATCGAATTGCAGCGGTCGATCAATTAAGAACGTATGCGAACATTTTGAACGTGCCAATGGAAGTTGTGTTCTCGCCGATGGATCTGCCGAAGGCATACAAGCAGCTTGAGGATCGAGAGCTCATCTATATGGATACAGCTGGCCGGAATTTCCGCAATGAGCTCCATGTATCGGAAGTGAACAGCTTACTGCAGTCCAATGAGCAAAGTGAAACCGTACTTGTACTGAGCTTGACCGGTAAAACGAAGGATATGATGGCTGTTGCCGACAACTTCGTGAAGTATGGTGTAAGTAAAGTGCTCTTCACCAAGCTGGATGAGACTTCGGTGTATGGCGCAATCTTTAACCTGGCATTGTTATATGAATTAAAGCCGGTGTTTGTTGCAAGCGGCCAAACGGTACCAGATGATATTGGTCCATTTGATGCCGAGCGTTATGTCGATGCGCTGCTGGGGGCTCCTGCCGATGAATGATCAAGCTGAGGCGCTGCGCAACATGGTGAAGATGAGGATGGGACAAGATAACGCCCGCCCAACCCGTATCGTGACGATCACGAGCGGGAAGGGAGGAGTAGGAAAATCGAATTTCAGCTTGAACTTTGCCATCACGCTTCAACGCCTGGGGAAAAAAGTACTCGTATTTGATGCCGATATCGGCATGGCAAATATCGATGTGCTAATGGGGGTCAGCTCCCCCTATCATCTCTTCCATTTATTTAAACAGGATAAAACAATTTGGGATATCATCCAGATAGGGCCTTCGGGAGTCCATTTTATCGCAGGTGGCTCAGGGTTTCAGGATTTGCTTGAACTCTCGTCAGAACAACTGGATTGGTTTGCTGAACAGATTAGCAAGCTGCAAGGCGAATATGATTTCATCTTATTTGATACAGGAGCAGGGTTATCTAAGGAGACACTTAAGTTTATATCGGCGGCGGAGGAAACAATTGTTGTTACAACGCCTGAGCCTACTGCGATCACAGATGCTTATGCCCTTGTGAAGATGGTTAAATCAATGGGCGTTAACGCTTCATTCAAGCTCATCATTAATCGAGCAGTGGATCGGAGAGAAGGCATTCAGACAGCGGACAAAATCAATCTTGTTGCAAAAAGGTTCCTGCAAGCAGAGCTCCCGACATTGGGAGTTATATTGGATGATCCGAATGTTACAAAGGCAGTGAAACGACAAACGCCGTTTACAGTTGCCTATCCTGGAAGCGATGCATCTAGGGGTATTGAGGAGATAGCTCGCCGGTATCTGGAGATGTCTTCACCCGAGCCTGTTGCTGCAACTGGTGTTAAAGGTTTTATACATAAAATGTTCAAGCTGTCGCGGTAGTTATTTGTACATAAGAGGGGGGAACAGAATGGTTCCTTATCGCGTGCTTGTCGTGGATGATTCGCCTTTCATGAGGAAAATATTTAGCGATTTGATCGTTCAAGACCCCCAATTTACGATTGTGGCAACTGCTTCTAATGGACTCGAAGCGATAGAGGCTGTGAAGAAGTGGAAGCCCGATGCGGTAACGCTCGATCTTGAAATGCCTGAGCTGAATGGGATTGATGCATTGCAGCGCATTATGAATGAACAGCCGACTCCAATTATCATGCTGTCGGGTATTAGCGAAGAGAACACAAGAGAGACGATCAAAGCACTCCAGTTTGGGGCATTTGACTTTATTCGTAAGCCTATGGGAGCCTTCTCTAATGACATCGTTCGAGTTGGAGAGCTGTTGCTGGAAAAACTAAGAATCGCTGTTTTGATGAAAAGGTATTCTTCTGTTAATGGGATAGAGGACACGCCTGCTCTTCCAAAGGCAAAGATAGAACGATTGCAGCCAGTTAAGAGGGCAAAGCCTTTAGAAGAAGAGAGCAGCAGCAAGAAAAGGCTGCTGCAGCCCGAACAGCAGGCGGAAGCTCGTGAGGTGGCTGCGCCAGAGGTTAAGGCTTCGAGTCTTATGAAGAATCTGACTAAACTCTCAAATGAGGAGATAATTTCGCTTGTACCTGTAGCGGCAGCGCTAGAGGATAGCATGACTCGGAAGCAGTCGAAGAAGAGATTAACAGCTGCTGATCAATTCGACCATGTTATTGCAATCGGGACCTCTACTGGTGGACCACGTGCACTACATGAAGTGATTTGCTCTCTACCAGCAGAGCTTGCTGCGCCGGTCTTGATTGTTCAGCATATGCCTCCCAAGTTTACAAAATCGCTTGCGCAGCGGCTGGATAGCTTCAGTGATCTGAAAGTCGTTGAAGCGGCACAGGGAGATCGGCTGAAGGCGGGGGTAGTCTACGTCGCGCCAGGCGGCCATCATATGGAACTGGCAAAAGACCATGCTGGCTATTATGTGCAGCTTACACAGAAGCCGCCTCGAAACGGGCATCGCCCTTCGGTGGATGTGTTGTTCGAATCATTAACTCCGTTTGATGAATTACGGCGCCATGCAGTCATAATGACAGGAATGGGCAGCGACGGAGCAAAAGGAATGAAAGCTCTGGTCGACAGCGGGGCAGAATCGGCAATTGCCGAATCGGAACAAACCTGCGTTGTGTACGGAATGCCGCGCAGTGCCATTGAAAATGGCTGTGTGAAGACGGTATTGCCTTTGCAGCAGATTGCTGCAGAGCTGCAGCAAGCAGTATTGAAAGGATAATAGACGATATAAAGTCCTATCAGGAGGTGCGACAAAATGGATATGAACGCTTACTTGTCAATGTTTATCGACGAGTCCAATGATCACCTGCAATCTTTGAACGAAAATCTGCTACGCCTCGAAAGCGAACCGGAGGATCTGTCGATCGTCCAATCGATTTTCCGTTCAGCCCATACGCTTAAGGGTATGTCTGCTACGATGGGGTACGAAGACCTTGCTTCTCTGACACATGAGATGGAGAATGTCCTCGATCTTGTACGTAATAGTAAGCTTAAGATGGACAGCTTCATCTTTGATACGCTGTTTAAAGGGCTTGATGCTCTGGAAGCAATGGTCCAGGATATCGTAGGAGGAGGCACGGGTAAAGCGGATGTAACTTCGCTAGTAGCTTCCCTTCAGTCGATTGTAAAAGGGGATTACAAAACTTCAGGGGCTTCTGCAGCAGCTTCGTCGGCAGCCACTAATGGCACGCAGACAACTGGACCTGCATTACTTGACGAATTCCAAACCTCTGTTATTCAGCAATCTATCGATAGCGGACATAACGTTTACTTTATTGAAGTCGAGGTCCGTGAGGATTGTGTATTGAAAGCGGTCCGTGCTTACATGGTATTCGACCTGCTGGGCAAGAACGGCGATATTATAAAATCAGAACCGCCTGTAACGGATTTAGAGCAGGATAAGTTCGACCGTTCCTTCACGGTGTTTACCATCTCGACCTTATCTCAGCAAGAACTTGAAACACAACTTTCAGCTATTTCGGAGATTGAGAAGGTTTCGGTTGCTCTGCTGGATCTCGAATCGTTAGCCATATTGAATAATGCTGCCAAAGAGCAATCTCCTGCAGCTGCTCCAGTTCAAGTGGGAGCGGTAGCGAAAGAAGAGGCTAGCAAGCAGGTTACGACAGCGCGCTCGCAGGCAGCTGCTGCTTCTGCAGCACCAGCAGCCGTATCAAAAACGATTCGTGTTGATATTGACCGGCTTGATGCATTGATGAATCTATTCAGTGAGCTGTTGATAGATCGAGTAAGACTAGAGCAGCTTTCCAGTGAGATCCGTCGTAATGATCTAACAGAGACAGTAGAGCATATGACTCGTGTAAGCTCAGATCTGCAAAATATCGTATTGAAATTGAGAATGGTCCCAGTAGATTCGGTATTCAACCGATTCCCGCGTATGATTCGGGATCTGGCCAAATCGCTTGATAAGAAGATTGATCTGGTCATTACTGGTGCAGATACAGAGCTTGACCGGACCGTCATCGATGAGATTGGTGATCCGCTCGTTCATTTGCTTCGTAACTCGGTCGACCACGGTATTGAGACGGTTGGAGAACGGATTGCGGCGGGTAAATCCGAGACAGGTACTATCAATCTACGTGCTTACCATAGCGGCAATCATGTATTCATCGAAGTAGAAGAAGATGGACGTGGCGTTAACCAAGAGAAAGTGCTTCAGACGGCCATTAAGAATGGAGTAGTAACAGAGGAACAATCCAAGCAGCTGACGAGCGAGGATATCAACATGTTGATATTCGCACCGGGCTTCAGTACGGCTGACAAAATCTCGGATATTTCTGGACGTGGAGTTGGTCTTGATGTAGTAAAATCGAAGATCACTTCACTTGGCGGCAACGTTACAATTGACTCTGTTCAAGGACGAGGAACAAAGTTTGCCGTGCAGTTGCCTCTAACGCTATCTATCATTTCGGCAATGCTGATTAAGCTAGGTTCAGAGAAATATGCCATTCCTCTTACTTCAATAGTAGAGACAGGTATTATTCAAAAAGAGCAGATTTTGAACGTTCATGGTAATCGAATGATTCATTTCCGCAACGCGGTTATTCCTTTAGTTTCCCTTAGTAAAGTGCTCGAATCTCCGGATTTTAACGAGCATAACGAATCAGAAACAGAGATTGTTGTTATTCGTAAAGGCGATAAGTGGGCGGCTGTCACGGTGGATGAGTTTATCGGACAGAGCGAGATTGTTCTGAAGACGCTCGGCAAATATTTGACCAATATCGAGGCAATTTCAGGTGCAACAATTCTTGGCGATGGCCAAGTGGCACTCATCATTGATCCTAACGCGTTAATCAAATAGGGAGGGCTTACCGATGGGAGAAGAATTAAAAGTAATCGTATTTACACTGGCACATGAGGAATATGGCATTGAGGTGGATAAAGTTCGTACGATCGAACGTCTAGCCCCAATTACTCGGGTTCCGAAAACTCCTTCCTTCATTAAAGGTGTTATCAATCTGCGCGGTATTGTTGTTCCTGTCATTGATTTGCGCGGACGTTTTGGTCTTGCGGAATCAACAACAACGGAGAACAGCCGGATTATCGTAGTGGCGGCTGCTGATATGGAAGTTGGCTTTATCGTAGATTCTGCGAATGATGTAGTTGATATCGATACCGATACCATTGATTTACCGCCGGAGATTGTCGGAGGAATTAAAGCGAAATATTTAAGAGGGATTGCTAAGTTCGGTGACAACCGCTTGCTTATTATGCTGAACTTGTCCGAAGTACTAAATAAGAGCGAAATTATTCAACTCGAACAGTTAGAGGTGTAGATGTGGACGCCTTTAATCGATTCAAAGCGTTTGAGATGGATGTTCTGAAGGAAGTAGGCAACATTGGAGCGGGTAATGCAGCTACTGCATTATCCCGCCTTCTGGACAAGCCGGTAGATATGGCAGTGCCTAAGGTCAGCCTGCTGCCGTTTGAAGAAGTTGCTGATCGTGTGGGAGGCTCCGAACAAGTTGTCATCGCGGTTTTTCTCCGGGTAGAAGGGGAAGCGCCAGGCAATATGTTCTTTATTATTCAAGAAGAGGCAGCCAAGCGACTGCTCGGACAACTGCTATCTCTTGAAAGCGAAGCACTTGACAATTATTCCGAAATGGAGATGTCTGCGCTTTGCGAGATCGGTAATATTTTGGCGGGCTCCTATTTATCATCCCTAGCTGATTTTACAAATTTGTCTATGGCACCTTCGGTTCCGGCAGTAGCTAGAGATATGGCAGGTCCTATTCTCAGCTACGGACTTATGCAATACGGTGAAATGGGAGATTCCGCCTTACTTATTGAAACAACGTTTCTCGAAGACAAAGAGGAGCTGGAGGGACATTTCTTCCTCATTCCTGATCCGGATTCCTTTTCTAAAATATTTCAATCCTTGGGAGTACTGACCGAATGATCCAACAAGATGTGATCAAGGTCGGCATGGCAGATTTAAAATGGGCTGCGGGCGGAGCACATCTACGGACAACAGGACTAGGCTCTTGTGTCGGTCTGACGTTATACGATCCTGTTGCACGAATTGCAGGAATGGCGCATGTTATGCTGCCATCTTCAGAAATTGCCAGAGAGTCGACAATGAATATTGCCAAATATGCGGATACGGCAATTCCAGAGCTTATTGGGCAAATGAAAACATTAGGGGCGGTAGTCAACCGCCTTGTGGCAAAAATGGCCGGTGGAGCACAAATGTTCGCCTTTTCAGGCCAGTCCGATTCGATGCGAATCGGACCACGTAATGTAGAATCCTGTTTGGGAATTCTCGCTAACTATTCTATACCTGTCCTCGGGCAGGATACAGGCGGGAATTATGGCCGCACGATTGAAATTGACAGCATGAGTGGAGTATTGACGATAAGAAGCGTGCAGTTTGGGATAAAGGAGATTTGAAATGGTTGGAAATTGGCGATGGAATGTCGGCTTGGGGATTATTGGCGCGGTACTAACCTTATTGTTTTCGATTGGTAAAAACCCGCTGTCTGTCATGCTGATGCGCAGCATGTATGCTTTCATCGCCTTTGTAGCGATTGCATTTGTAATGCGGATTGCACTGGCCTTTATACTTACCCCGCCAGTGATGCATCAAGAAGAGACAGCACAAGAGGATGGCAAAGGCACGCAGCTTGATCTGCAGACTCCTGATGAGAGTGAAGACCTCAATCAGCTGCTTCGATCACAGCTTGATAGCACTCATACGCAAGAAGCAGAACAGTCGGAGCAATCGAAGCAGTTTAAACCACTAACACCGCCTAAGCTAGTTTCGACCCAGAATAAAGAGCCTGAGGAATTGGCTAAAGCCATTCGTCATATGACAGGAGGGTAAGTGACATGATCGCAACTGCAAATTTAGAAATGTGGCGAGCGTGGAAAGAAGAAGGCGATCTGGAAGCCAAGAAACGTCTAATTGAGCAGTTCTTGCCTTTGGTCGATTATGTAACGAACCGAATGGCGATTGGACTGCCGAAAAATGTGTTAAAGGATGACCTCGCCAGCAATGGTGTGATGGGACTCATTGATGCTATCGAGAAATTCGATTATTGCCGAGGTTTGCAATTTGAGACATATGCGTCCTGGCGTATCCGCGGGTCGATTATTGATGGTCTGCGTCAAGGGGACTGGGTACCGCGCTCTGTAAGAGAAAAGGCGAAAAGAATTGAGGAAGCTTATCAAAACTTGGAGCAAAAATATTTGCGTTCAGTAACAGATGCAGAAATAAGCCAGCATTTGAACGTAAGTGAAAAAGAGTTTACGAATATGCTCCATGAAATCGCTATCACGACGGTTTGCTCATTGGAAGACCCGATCAGAGAAGAAGAGTCAGAGACAAGGCTGTCGCTGCTCATTGATGAAAGGGCGAAAAATCCGGATCATAAAGCACATGAGTTTTTCTTGAAGGACTCTCTGATCAGCGGAATTGAGAAATTAACGGAGAAGGAAAGAACCGTTATCTCTCTCTTCTATTATGAAGAATTATCGTTAAGCGAGATTGCGGAAGTGATGTCACTTTCCCCCTCACGTATATCCCAGTTGCATTCGAAAGCAATCTTAAGGCTTCGTGGTGCCCTGGCGAAAAATAAAGAACAATTATTGCAGCATTAGAAGGGAGTGGGCAAGGTGGATGACCATTTATTAGAGTCTTACTTGCGTATCCAGATATCTGCTGATAAGCTGTCTGCCTTCCTGACCTTTAACCGGATCACCGAAGATTTCGACTGCACTCCCGGTCAATTGGAACGATTTGTACACAGCAAAGGTGTTGTATTTGGAATACGCACAAGTTTGGTACATGAGATTTGCACGAATACACTTGCTTATTGTAAAGAGCAAACGTTAATTGCAATGGGTAATCCGGCAACCCAAGGCAAGGACGGTTCGATCCGTTTTGCCTATGATATGAAGGAGCAATCCCAACGTCCAGCTGAGCTGGAGGACGGTAAAGTTGATTTCAAAGAAGTTTCGCGTCTGAAAAATGTGAAGCGAGGTCAATTAATTGCAGAGCGGGTTGATGCTTTATTTGGTGCCCCCGGAATGATGGTAACTGGTGAAGAAATTCCAGCTAAGCAAGGCAGACAAGCCAGGTTTAAAGTAGGGAAAAACGTTGTCGTGAATGAGAATCAAACGGCGATGTATGCCTTAATTGACGGCCTTATCACGATTACTGACAAAGAGAAAGTAAACGTTTTCCCAGTATATGAAGTGAATGGGGACGTTGATTATAGAGTTGGCAATATCGATTTTGTCGGTACGGTTGTCATACGTGGTAACGTACTAAGCGGATTCCGAGTGAAAGCTTCCGGTGATATTCGTGTTATTGGCGGAGTAGAAGGAGCCGAACTGGAATCTGAAGCCTCCATCGAGATTACTGGCGGTATTATGGCAGGTAATAAGGGCTACATCAAAGCACAAAAGAATGTTAAAAGCTCCTTCATCCAAGATTGTAACGTCATTGCTGGTGAGGATGTGCTCGTATCGCAAAGTATCATGCACTCGAATGTCCGGGCAGGCAGAAACGTTATTTGCCAGGGGTCGAAGGGACTAATTGTGGGTGGTTCGATTCAAGCGGTGGAGCAGGTCTCTGCACGAGTTGTTGGCAATACGATGTCGACAGCCACTTCTATTGAAGTAGGGGTAAGACCAGAGTTTCGTTCAGAGCTCCAAGAGCTGCGATTAAAGCTTAGGCAGAACATGGATGCGATGGATAAGACGGAGAAAGCGCTTGCTATTCTTGATCAGCAGGCTGCCTTAGATCAGCTTAATGATCAGAAGATGGCGATGCGCATTAAACTAGGTGCTACTAGACGTCAGACTACCGCTGAGAGTGATCAGATTAGAGAGCGTATTCTTGAAATTGAGAAATCACTGGAAGATACGGACAAATCCAAGGTAGACATCAGCCATACCGTATATGGCGGCATTAAAATTGTAATTGGCCGATATACCCGTTTTATCAAGGATCCCGTACAGCGTGTTTCATTCCGTTACTCGGAAGGTGATATTGTACAGTATCCTTTGTTTACGTAATCTCATTGTTTTCTTTTAATGAAGAAATGTAGACTGTGCTGTTATGAGAGGAGCTGAGCGAATGCCTTTTAAGCCTATTGATTTGCAATGGTCGATTCCACGGACACTTGAAGCAAGTGGGACACAAAGTCAGACTAACCATAAGCCTATTGCGGAACAGACAAGAATGGCAGAGCTGGCATCCAAACAAACGGAGCAGTTGCGAAGTAAAAATACCGGTGTTGAGCATACTGGTGGACCAAATGTACGTAATGAGCGGGATCGGCAGGGCGGCAATCCCTATTTGGCAAAGAGGAAACGTAAGCCGGAGGAATCCCAGGACATGCCTGAAGGAGGCCGCCAGGCCGAGCATCCCTATAAAGGGCATCATGTGGATATATCGTTATAGCATCAGTAATGCTTTGTAGAGGGTGTGTATTATGTCTAACTGGTCTTATATTGTACTTCTTGGTGCTGTTGTAGTCGTAGCCTCGCTATTCCTTCCACGGAAACGGCAGCAGTCGCAAGAGTCTAAAGATACTCGTAATATGGAAATTGCTTTGGAGCAGTTTATGGAGAATACGGAGCTCGACCATCAAGAGCTTGTTAAGCTTGTAACCGTTCTTCGAGAAGAAGGAAAAACACAAACCGAGCTAAGTAAACAGCGTTTGATGGAACTCGAGAACAAATGTTCGCTATTGGAGCAACAGCTAGGTTTTCTACAGCAGCAGCGTCAGAACGACTTGGTGGTTGCTCAGGCCTATTCTGCACCGGTACAGGCGGCACCACCTTTCCAAGCAGCGACGGTTGAATCTACTGTTGAAGTTCCTGAACCTCAACAAGTGGTATCAGGCATTCAATCGCGCTATGCCGATTTATTTGAGCTGTACAATCAAGGAAAATCAATTGAGGTTATCGCCAAAAAATTGAGTATGAATAAAGGGGAAGTGCAACTGATCTTGCAGCTAGCCAAGCAGGAGGAGAAGGTCTATGTTTAAGAACCGCTCCTTTGTAGCTGGACTAGGTGCAGGGATCATAGCTGGCGCTATTCTTCTGCAGATTATGCAGATTGGGGACGAGAGTCAGCAGAAGCTTTCTGATGGATTTAAGGATGGTGAGCCTAAGCTCTACACGCAAGAGGAATTAGATGATAGGATTGCTGAGGAGCGTGCTAAGGCTGCTGATGTGGATGCCGTTGAATCAGCCAAGCCATCGGCAGTGAAGCCAACGGAGACTCCAAATGATGAAGCTGCAGCCACGCCAGCAACTGAGAATAATGACACCAAGGCAGAAGAGCAAGCAGCAGCCACAGAGAAGGCAGAATCAAAGCGTAAAATCCATATTACAGGCGGTATGAATTTAACAGATACGGCAGAGCTGTTGAAGGAGCAGAAGCTGATTGCAGATAAATCTGCTTTTATCGCTAAGATGAAGAAGAAGCCTGTTCGCGCAGGTTATTTCTTGTTTGTAGGCAATCCAACCGTAGGAGAAGTCATTCAGATTATTACAAGCCAGCCCGTTTCGAAGGCAGAATTTGATCAGCAGAACTAAGCACCGGAAATTTTCGACAAACTTCTGTTGCACCGTGTTGTCATATATGTTATATTAATTGTCGGTGTTAAAAACACACGCCTATTAATTCCGTTAATGGTGCTTCCGGTCGCCGGAAGTTTTAGCGGAAGATGCGATGGGCGGAGGTAATTACTCAAAAACCATAACAGGAGGTGTGTTGAATATGGCGGTTATTTCCATGAAACAACTTCTCGAAGCTGGTGTGCATTTCGGTCACCAAACTCGTCGTTGGAACCCTAAGATGGATCGTTATATCTTCACAGAAAGAAACGGAATTTACATTATCGACCTGCAAAAAACAGTTAAGAAAGTCGAAGAAGCTTACAACTTCGTACGTTCTGTAGCTGCTGAAGGCGGCACTATGCTGTTCGTAGGTACGAAAAAACAAGCTCAAGATTCAGTTAAAGAAGAAGCTGAGCGTTGTGGCAACTTCTACATCAACCAACGTTGGTTGGGTGGTACGTTGACTAACTTCCAAACGATCCAAAAACGTATTGACCGTCTGCGTCAACTCGAAAAATGGTCGGAAGACGGAACTTTCGAAGTTCTGCCTAAAAAAGAAGTTATCATTCTTAACAAAGAAAAAGACCGTCTGGAAAAATTCCTTGGCGGCATCAAAGGCATGAAAGGTCTGCCTAGCGCTTTGTTCATCATCGATCCTCGTAAAGAGCGTATCGCTGTTGCTGAAGCACGCAAACTCGGTATCCCAATCGTAGGTATCGTTGATACTAACTGCGATCCGGACGAAATCGATTATGTAATCCCAGGCAATGACGACGCGATTCGCGCAGTTAAATTGCTGACGTCCAAAATGGCTGACGCTATCGTTGAAGCTAACCAAGGCGAGCAAACAACTGCTTAATCCGAAATAAATTGCTACAACAAAGGGTGGTCAGAAGGTGAAAGCCTCTCACCGCCCTTTTTTTGAACGTAAAAACTAAAAATGGAATTTCCAGGAGGGCTTATTATGGCAGTATCCGCTAGTGCAGTTAAAGAGCTTCGTGAAAGAACTGGAGCAGGTATGCTCGATTGCAAGAAAGCATTGGACGAAACAAATGGTGATATCACAAAAGCAATCGAATTGCTTCGTGAAAAAGGTCTGTCCGCAGCTGCAAACAAAGCTGGCCGTATTGCAACTGAAGGCGTTGTTGAATCGTATATCCATGCAGGAGGCCGTATCGGCGTACTTGTAGAAATCAACTGCGAAACTGACTTCGTTGCGAAAACAGATCAATTCCGTACTTTCGCACGTGACATCGCTATGCACATCGCTGCAGCTAACCCTAAATTCGTTCGTCGCGAAGAAGTTCCTGGTGACGAAATCGAAAAAGAGCGCGAGATTCTGAAAGCTCAAGCGCTGAACGAAGGCAAACCAGAAAAAATCGTTGAGAAAATGGTTGATGGCCGTATCTCCAAATACTACGAAGAATACTGCTTGATGGAGCAATCCTTCGTTAAAGACCCAGACAAAACTGTCTCGGCTCTTCTGAACGAAAAAATCAGCGCTATCGGTGAAAACATCTCGATCCGTCGCTTTGTTCGTTATGAACTGGGCGAAGGCTTGGAGAAAAAAGTGGATAACTTCGTTGAAGAAGTTATGGCTCAAGCAAAACTGTAAACCGAACGCACAGGCGGGGCGGGGCGTTCGCCCCGTCCCTTTTTCTAAATAAAGATCATTATAGGATGTTACCTCGCCCGCGAGGTACAAGATGGAGGTAGGGACGATGGGACAGCCTGTTTTCAAAAGAATAGTTCTGAAAGTAAGCGGTGAATCTTTGTCAGGAGATCAAGGCTACGGCATTGAAGCTTCGGTCATTTCGGAAATCGCTGATCAAGTTAAAGAAGTAGTTGCACTTGGCGTTGAAGTCGCTATCGTTGTAGGCGGCGGCAACATCTGGCGTGGTATCGCCGGTACGGCGAAAGGTATTGATCGTGCTACTGCTGACTACATGGGCATGCTGGCAACCGTTATGAACTCACTTGCACTGCAAGACGCACTTGAGCAAATTGAAGTGCCAACTCGCGTTCAAACTTCGATTGCTATGCAGCAAATTGCGGAGCCTTACATAAGACGCCGCGCAATTCGTCACCTTGAGAAAGGCCGCGTTGTTATTTTCGCAGCTGGTACGGGTAACCCGTTCTTCTCGACAGATACAACTGCAGCACTTCGTGCGGCTGAGATTGAAGCAGAAGTTATTCTGATGGCTAAAAACAAAGTAGATGGCGTATACTCTGCTGATCCATTCAAAGATGCAACAGCTGAGAAATACGAAGAATTAACGTATATGGAAGTACTGAACAAGAACCTTGGTGTTATGGATTCAACGGCATCATCGCTTTGCATGGATAACAATATTCCGCTCGTCGTGTTCGCGATTACTGAAAAAGGGAATATTAAGAGAGTCGTGCTTGGTGAGAAGATTGGTACTATTGTGAGAGGAAGTGCGAAATAATGCCGCAAACCGTTAAAAAGAATGCAGAAGATCGTATGGAGAAAGCAATTCTAGCTTTGAAACGTGATCTGGCTACACTTCGTGCAGGACGGGCAACGCCTGCTTTGCTCGATCGTGTTCAAGTTGAATATTATGGGGCACCTACGCCCGTTGCGCAATTAGCGAATATTAATACACCGGACTCCCGTACGCTGTTTATTCAGCCTTGGGATAAAACATCGATCGCAGCAATTGAGAAAGCAATTATGAAATCAGATCTTGGCCTTACACCATCCAATGATGGCTCGGCTATCCGTATTACACTGCCTCCTCTGACGGAAGAGCGTCGTAATGACCTTGTAAAAACAACGAAGAAATTCGGTGAAGATGCTAAGGTTGCGATCCGTAACATCCGTCGTGATGCGAATGATGATATTAAAAAGATGGAGAAAACGACTGTTTCTGAAGATGAGTCGCGTCGCCATCAAGAAGACATTCAAAAGGCAACTGATCGCTTCATTGCGGAAGTAGATAAAGTACTTGTTGCAAAAGAGAAAGAGATTCTGGAAGTATAATTGCACCTACAGCCCCTCCGTAAGGTGGGGTTTGGTTTTTTGAAATCCGGGTGGGAGGAACAAGCATGATCAGTCGAATTTTGGCCAAACTTGGCAAATCGTCCTCGAAAGAGGCTGAACCGTTTTTGGCAACTGACAATGTTCCGAAGCATATCGCCATCATTATGGATGGTAACGGACGTTGGGCGAGGAAACGTGGACTTCCACGGATCGCCGGCCATCATACTGGTATGAAGACGGTGAAGCGAATCGTGATGGAAGCAGATCGTCTTGGTGTTAAGTATTTGACATTATACGCTTTTTCCACAGAAAACTGGAAGAGGCCCAAGGACGAAGTTGATTTCCTAATGAAGCTTCCTCAGCAATTTTTGGAAATTGAGCTGGAAGAGCTTGTTGAAAAAAACGTTCAGGTACGCATGATGGGGCACAAAGAAAACCTCCCTTCGTTTACCTTGAATGCCGTTGAAGAAGCGATTACGAAGACAGCTAATAATACGGGACTCGTACTTAATTTTGCTCTTAATTATGGCGGTCGTAGGGAAATGCTGGAGGCTATTAAAGAAATTGCTGTCGATGTACAGGATGGACGATTAGCTACGGAACAGATTGATGAACAGCTGTTATCCAGCCGTTTGTTAAGCGGGAATATTCCGGATCCGGACTTATTGATTCGTACAAGTGGCGAATTAAGGCTTAGTAATTTCATGCTGTGGCAGCTTGCCTATAGCGAAATGTGGTTTACGGACGTGTACTGGCCAGAATTCAATGAGACACATCTGCAAGAAGCAATACAAGAGTACCAGCGCCGTGCTAGGCGTTATGGCGGTTTATAAGCATCGATATCGGAGTGTGACCATCACTTGAAACAAAGAATCATTTGGGGACTTCTAGCCGGTGCGGCCTTTGTCGCATTACTTCTTGCCGGCGGATGGTTGTATGCAGCTACGCTTGTATTGCTGGCTTTACTCGGCTTTAACGAGTATACGAAGATGAATGGGCACACATGGAATGAACCAGCTTCTTTGCTGGGTTATGCAGGTGTGCTGTTGTTCGTGCTTCCGTGGCAGCTTATGGGCGTAGATTCACCCTCTGCGATTACCGTTCTTTGGACATTGGCATTCTTGCTCTTAGCTGTCACGGTATTCACCAAAAACAAAATAACCATCGACGGCGCCTCGCTCATGTTGTTAGGCGCTTTATATGTAGGTTACGGCTTCAGTTCGATGAATGCAGTAAGGGATCTCGATCACCACGGCATCTTCTGGTCGTTTCTTATTATAGCTTGTAACGTTGCATCCGATGCGGGAGCTTACTTCGTCGGACGAGCAATCGGCAAGAATAAGTTATGGCCGTCTATAAGCCCTAACAAGACAATTGAAGGGGCTGTCGGCGGGATCGTGCTGTCGGTCATTACTGCTTTTGTGTTCGCTATCTGTGCGCCACATATCATAGAGATCACTAATGCATTACTTATTGGTCTCATTGTAGCGGTAGCCGGACAACTAGGGGACCTTATTCAATCCGCTTACAAACGCGTCCGCAACATCAAAGACTCTGGCTCGATCTTACCAGGCCACGGTGGTGTTCTCGATCGTTTCGACAGTTGGATTATCGTATTCCCGTTGTTAATCCTTACAGATCTTCTACCTACATAAAAAATTGAAAGTATGCTGGTGTGGAAAAACGTAAACATGGAAATAATGACATGTTCATAATGTTTACACTGCTCTCCATCATTTATTTCTTGGCATCTCCGACTTGGAAGGAGTGTCAAGAAGGCTAGACTCTGCTCGGGAATGAGCGGAGTAAAAGTGTCATGGTTGAGAAGCGAAGCGCTCGCCTTTGTCTATGAATTTCAACCGCTTAGCGGATTGAGATCAAGAAATTCAGAGACAACAGCGATCGAAGCAATGACACTTTTGCGCAGCGTATGTAATCCGAGCAATTGGTTCAACTTCTTGTTCGACTTCCAGGAGGAATCCATGAAAAAAATCACCATCTTAGGCTCCACCGGCTCCATCGGCACACAGACGCTAGATGTTATCGCTAATGATCAGGAGCGTTATCAAGTCGTTGGCTTATCAGCAGGCAATAACTTGCCCTTGTTAATTGAGCAGGCGAAGCAATTTCGTCCTTCCGTTGTATGCCTATCCACTAAAGAATTAGCGGAGCAGGCTAAGGCTGAGTTGCCATCTGGCATTCAGGTGCTGTATGGCGAAGAAGGGCTTGTAGAGATTGCTGCGAATAATGATGCGGATGTTGTTGTTACGGCTATAGTTGGAAGCCGCGGATTACCGGCAACACTTGCAGCGATTGAAGCAGGCAAAACAATTGGTCTAGCGAATAAAGAAACGCTTGTAACGGCCGGTCATATTGTAATGGAACGTGCCAAGCAGAAAGGTGTTTCCATTATTCCGGTCGATAGCGAGCATTCGGCAATATTCCAATGCTTAAATGGTGAAGACCGTAAAGCTTTACAACAGCTTACTCTCACGGCTTCAGGCGGTTCATTCCGTGACCGTTCACGGGAACAGTTGGCTGGTGTAACGGTTGAGGAAGCGCTGAATCATCCGAACTGGTCAATGGGAGCTAAGATAACAATTGATTCCGCGACAATGGTGAACAAAGGTCTTGAGGTAATCGAAGCGAGATGGCTGTTCGATGTGACGTACGATCAGATTAACGTGCTCATCCATCCGGAGAGTATTGTCCATTCGTATGTTGAATTCAGTGATAACAGCGTCATAGCACAGCTTGGATTACCGGATATGCGGGTTCCTATTCAATATGCGCTAACCTATCCGGAACGTTATCCAACACCTACAGGCAAGCTGGATCTTGCTGCCATAGGAAAGCTTCATTTCCGTGAGATGGACTTTGCGAGATATCCTTGTTTGAGGCTCGCATTTGATTGCGGAAGAGCAGGGCTGTCAGCTCCAACGGTCTTCAATGCTGCGAATGAAGTTGCTGTAGCTCGTTTTTTAGATGGAAAAATTGATTTCTTAGGCATTGAACGAGTGCTGGAACGCGTATTGGAGCGACATTCCGTAACAGCAGTAAATGATTTGCAGGCGATTGCAGAAGTGGATGAATGGGCTCGTAAAGAAGCAACAGTCATCTAGCTTTAGCTGTAACCTGCGGTTCTCTTGTGTCGTACGGGAGAATAATGATAATCTATGTACAGGCCGTTACGAACAGGAGGCTCGTTATGGAGATGATTCGGGTCGTTTTTATGACCGTGCTCGTATTTTTTGTCATTGTAACCATTCATGAATGGGGACATTACTATTTCGCCAAACGCGCTGGAATACTAGTTCGGGAATTTGCAATTGGCTTTGGTCCAAAGCTGTTCTCAATTAAGCGTGGTGAAACCAGATTTACGCTAAGACTCGTACCGGCCGGTGGCTTCGTCCGAATGGCAGGAGAGGATCCAGAGATTGTTGATGTTACTGTCGGACAGACGATTGCTCTTCGTGTAAAGAACAATCAGGTTACGCGGATTTATCTCGATCGACTGGATGAACGCAGTGGTGTTGTTCGCGGGGAAGTAACTGCGATTGATCTCGAGAAAGATTTGTTCGTTACCCTTGATGTAGAAGGGGATCAAGAACGGTTCGCCGTTCATCCAACCGCGCTTCTTATTTCAAGAGGGAAAGACACGCAAATCGCTCCGATCGACCGTCAATTCGGAAGTAAATCGGTTGGCGCACGTGCGTTGTCGATCTTCGCCGGTCCACTGATGAACTTTGTGCTTGCGTTTATTTTGTTCATGGTATACATACAGATGGCAGGCACGCCGCAAGGTTTGCTCGTTGATAAAGTAACCAAAGGGATGCCGGCTGACCAAGCTCAGCTGCAGCAGGGAGACTTAATTGATACCGTTAATGGAGTCAAGATCGGTACCGATTATGACAAAATGATTGATATCATCGGGGCATCTCCCGGCAAAGCTATTCAGCTTAATGTAATCCGCGATGGAGCTCTTCAACCCATTAAATTGACTCCGGTAGCGGATGATCAAGGTGTCGGTAAGGTAGGTATAACGGCAGCTTATCAATTCCGAAGTGCAACGGTTGGCGAGACCATTACAGGTGCAGCCAAGCTGATGAAGACCATGACGGTTAGTATTTTTGAAGGCTTCAAGAAGATTATTATCGGAGACTTCAAGCTGGACGATCTGGGCGGCCCAGTCCGCACAGCGGAAATGACTAGTGAAATTGCTCGCAAAGGTATTACAGATTTAACGTCATGGACGGCTTTATTAAGCCTGTACCTTGGCATTTTCAACTTGCTGCCCATTCCCGCGCTTGATGGAAGCAGGCTTATATTCCTTGGTCTCGAGGCGGTACGCGGACGTCCGGTTAATCCAAACCGGGAGAGCATGGTCCACTTCATCGGCTTTGCACTAATTATGCTGCTGATGCTTGTTGTGACTTACAACGATATTTTGCGATTGGTACGAGGGGAGCCATAAGTCGGTTATGTCTAAGGATAAACAGTTTGTTACCGAAATTACGCCGCAAGGCGAGGATTTTTCAAGATGGTATCTAGATGTTATTAAAAAAGCAGAGCTCATGGATTATTCGCCGGTGCGGGGTTGTATTGTTTTCCGTCCAGAAGGCTATGAGTTGTGGGAAAATATTCAACGCGATCTGGATCGTCGCTTCAAAGAAACCGGTCATCGCAATGCATACTTCCCGCTCTTTATTCCGGAAAGCTTCTTCCAAAAGGAGAAAGAGCATGTCGAGGGCTTTAATCCTGAGCTGCCGTGGGTAACGGAAGCTGCTGGTGAGAAGCTGGAAGAACGTCTTGCTATTCGTCCAACTTCAGAAACGATGTTTGGACACATGTATTCGAAATGGATCCAATCGTATCGCGATTTGCCGCTCTTGATTAACCAATGGGCGAATGTTGTACGTTGGGAAAAACGTACACTGCCATTCCTTCGTACAAGCGAATTCTTATGGCAAGAGGGCCATACGGCTCATGAGACAGAAGAAGAAGCTCGCGAAGAAACAATGAAGATGCTTAGTGTGTACCGTGAGTTCGTTGAGGAGTTCCTTGCTATTCCGGTAATTGAAGGGGAGAAAACTCCTTCCGAACGTTTTGCAGGTGCGGTAAATACCTATTCGATCGAAGCGATGATGAAAGATGGTAAAGCGGTTCAGGCCGGTACTTCCCATTATCTTGGTACCAAATTTGCAGTAGCTTTTGACATCAAATATTTGGATCGTGAGAACACGCTTCAATTCGCTCATACCACATCTTGGGGCGTGAGTACACGTCTGATTGGTGCTATGATTATGGTTCATGGTGACGACCGTGGCCTGGCTTTGCCGCCTAAGGTTGCGCCAACTCAAGTCATTATGATTCCAATTGGTCCGGCCAAAACCCGTGATCAAGTCGTTGGCCGTGTTGACGAACTGTTTGCTGAGCTTAAGAAAGCTGGCATCCGTACACGTGTAGACGACCGTTCGGACGTCAGCCCAGGCTGGAAATTCAATGAATACGAAATGCGCGGTATTCCGCTTCGCCTTGAACTTGGACCTCGCGATATGGAAAATGGCCAAGTCGTTCTTGTATCACGGATTAGTGGGGAAAAGAGAATCGTTCGCCAGGACAATCTAATTGTCGAAGTTGAAACGATGCTCGCTGATATTCAACGTGAAATGTATGAGAAAGCGAAGAAATTCCGTGAAGATAATTTCTATGATGTAGATACACTTGACGAGATGAAAGCTTCGATGGAAGAGAAACGTGGATTTGTATTAGCTGGCTGGTGTGGTTCTGGAGCTTGCGAGAAGCAAGTCAAGGAAGAAACAGGCGCAACAAGCCGTAACATTCCTTTTGAACCGGAGAAGAAGAAGAGCAAATGTCTCGTCTGCGGAGAACATGCAGAGCACACGGTCGTATTTGCACGTGCATACTAATAGCTTCGATCGGATTGGATCGTACAGGAGTGATTGATTGCCATGAGCCAAACCGGAGACAAACGGCAGCGCTTTGAATTGCTGATGCAGCAAGCGGGACTGCCTCAAGAAATAATAAATTCCTATTACAAGGACGGTTACATTGAGCAAGTTCTTGTAGGAAAAAGCAATAGAAAGTGGACGTTTTGCATTCGCAAAACGTCCTTAATTCCTTATAAGGCCTTTATGGCGCTGACCCAAGCCGTAAACATGAAGTTTTCGCATATTGCTGAAACTTCTTTTCAGCTTCAATACGAACCAACGGTTCCTTCTGTAGAGATTGCCCGTGAATATTGGCCAATGTTCCTAGAGTGGGTTCAACAAGAGAACGCTTCAGTTAACGGCTGGCTGAGTAAAGCAGGAATGGAACCAACGGATGAGATGATCACCGTATCGCTGCTCGATGGTATGGGCCTGGAGTTAGCCAAGAAGAAGAAGATTGATGAAGCGATCAGCAGCTTCTATGAGCGTAACTTTGACCGGACTTATCGTGTGAAGATGGAAGTCGGCGAACAGGCTAGACCGGAAGTTTATGAAGAGTTCCAACAGAAGCGAGAACAAGCGGAGCGGGAAGCGGTCATTCAGATCATGGAAAGCGTCGCTACGGAAGCCTCTGAGGGCGAAGGCGATGAAGCACCGACCAAATTGGCGATGGGCTATGATATTCGTGATGAGCCTACTCCACTTATGAACATCCGTGAAGAAGAAAAGAAAATTACAGTACAAGGCGCTGTATTTGGCCTCGAAGTGAAAGAGCTTCGTAACGGTATGACCTTGTTTACGTTTAACGTAACCGACTTCTCCGATTCGATGGCGATGAAAATGTTTGCCAAGAACAAAGAAGACGTGAAGATGCTTAGCCTATTGTCGAATGGCAAATGGGTGAAAGCACGTGGTAAGGTCGATTATGACCGCTTCATGCAGGAGCCAGAACTGGTCATGATACCAAATGATCTCCAAGAAATATCTTCGCCGCCTGACCGTAAGGACAATGCCGAGGAGAAACGTGTTGAGTTCCACCTCCATTCCACAATGAGTGCGATGGACGCGGTTACTCCTATTGGTGAATATGTAAAGATGGCTGCTAAATGGGGTCATAAAGCGATAGCTATTACCGATCACAGCAATATTCACTGTTATCCAGAGGCTTTCAAAGCAGCGAAGAAGAATGGGATCCAAGTTTTATTCGGCCTTGAAGCCAATGTTGTGAATGATGCAGTGCCGATGGTGCTGAATTCAAGGGAAGAACAGCTGGCCTCTGCCGAATATGTTGTATTTGATATCGAGACGACGGGCTTATCTATTATAAATAATAAAATTATCGAGCTTGCAGGCGTTAAGATGGTGAACGGTAAGGAAATCGACAGATTCTCCACCTTCATTAATCCGCATGAGAAAATTCCTTATCATATTCAACAGCTGACGAATATCAATGATGAGATGGTACAGGATGCCCCTGAACTCGAACCTAAGCTGCGTGAATTTATTACTTTTATTGGCGATGCCATTCTCGTAGCACATAATGCAAGATTCGATATGGGATTCATGCAAGCAAATTTGAAGTCTTTGGGACTTCCTGAGCTTACAAATCCCGTACTGGATACACTGGAGCTCGCAAGATTCCTACATCCGTCTATGAAGAACCATCGACTTAATACATTATCTGCAAAATATAAGATTTCTCTCGATAACCATCACCGCGCCGTAGACGACTCGGTTGCCCTTGGTGGTGTATTATACGGACTCATAAATGATGCATCTGAACGCAATATTACCGGACTTCATCAATTAAATGATTATGTTGGTCTCGATATTTCGAACTCCCGGCCATTCCATTGCAATATTTACGCGCTAAATGCGGCTGGCAAGAAAAACCTGTTTAAAATGGTGTCGATCTCGCATACGGAGCATTTTAAACGTGTTGCTTGTATTCCGAAAAGCAAACTTGTCGACATGCGTGAAGGTATTCTTGTCATTTCCGGCTGTGAAAAGGGAGAGTTCTTCGAGACAGTGCTTAACAAATCATACGAAGAAGCGCTTGAAATCGCTCGATTCTATGATGCGCTCGAGATTCAACCGATTGACTTCTACATGCACCTTGTTGATAAAGGATTTGTTGGCAGCCGTGCTGAAATTGAACAGGCAATCCGACGTATTTGCGAAATTGGTGATGAGCTCGGCAAGCCGGTTATCGCTACCGGTAACGTCCATTATTTGAATCCACGGGATAAGCTGTATCGCGATATCGCCATCCACGGGATAACTGGTTTCAGTCCGCTAAAAGATTTGCGTAAGCCGGATGCGCATCTGCGTACAACCGAAGAAATGCTTCGGGAGTTTGCCTTCTTAGGTGAAGCAAGGGCTTATGAGGTTGTCGTGAAGAACACTGTGGAGCTTGCTGATCGGTTCGAGCCGTTCGAAATGTTCCCGGATAAATTATTCACACCAATTATCGAAGGGGCGGAAGAAGAAATCCGGAATACATGCTATGACACTGCGAAATCCATGTACGGCGATGATCTCCCACAGGTTGTAATTGACCGTCTGGAAAAAGAGCTTGTACCGATTATCAAATTCGGCTTCTCAGCCAACTATTTGATCTCGGAAAAGCTCGTTAAGAAGTCCAATGCTGATGGATATCTCGTAGGTTCACGGGGTTCGGTAGGTTCTTCTGTCGTTGCGACATTCCTTGGCATATCCGAGGTTAATCCGCTGCCTGCACATTATTTATGTATCAATTCGGAATGCCGCCATAGCGAATGGTTCCTTGATGGCAGTGTCCCAAGTGGATTTGACTTGCCAGATAAGAACTGTCCGAATTGCGGCAAGCCAATGAAGGGTGAAGGTCAGGATATCCCGTTTGAGACTTTCCTTGGTTTCAAGGGCGATAAAGTTCCCGATATCGATCTAAACTTCTCTGGTGAATATCAGCCAACGGCGCATAATTTTACTAAAATTATGTTCGGCGACAAGTGCGTTTTCCGTGCGGGCACGATTGGTACGGTAGCTGAGAAGACAGGATATGGCTTTGCTAGAAAATATGCTGAAGATCATAATAAAACTTGGCGTGGTGCAGAGCTTAACAGGCTAGCTTCTGGTGTAACCGGCGTTAAGCGGAGTACAGGTCAGCATCCGGGCGGTATAGTTGTTGTTCCGAATTATATGGAAGTCGAAGACATTACTCCGGTGCAATATCCGGCGGATGATGTGAATGCAGAATGGAAGACCACGCATTTCGATTATCACGCTTTTGAAGCGAACTTGCTGAAGCTTGATATACTGGGTCATGATGACCCGACGATGATGCGGATGCTTCAGGATTTGACGGGTGTTGATCCAACGACGATTCCGATGAATGATCCGAAGGTTATGAGTATGTTCAACTCGACGAAGGCGCTTGAAGTGTCGCCTGAGAAGATCCGCACACCAGTTGCTACTTATGGCGTGCCGGAGATGGGGACGAAATTCGTTCGCCAGATGCTTCAAGAGACACAGCCATCTTCGTTTGCCGACTTACTTCAGATTTCAGGATTATCCCATGGTACAGGGGTATGGCTGGGCAACGCACAAGAGCTGATCAAGAAGGGTACTTGTAACATTAAGACGGTTATCGGCTGTCGTGATGATATTATGTTATACTTGATATATAAAGCGGGAATGGATGCTGGACTCGCATTCAAGATTACAGAAAGTGTTCGTAAGGGGAAGGGCCTAACGCCGGAATGGATCGAAGAGATGAAGCGTTGTAAAGTACCAGCATGGTACATCGATTCTTGTCTTCGTATCGAGTACATGTTCCCGAAGGCGCATGCTGCGGCTTATGTTATTTCCGCGGTACGGACCGCTTATTTCAAATTGTATTATCCAATTGCATATTATGCGACTTACTTTACAGTACGGGCTGAGGACTTTGATCTGGATCTGCTCTGCCAAGGCTATGATGCGATTCAGAAGAAGCTAATCGAGATTGAGGATAAGGGCTTTAATGCAACAACGAAAGAGAAGAACAGTATTTCATTGCTCGAGATGGCTCTTGAGATGACAGCCCGCGGCTTCTCGTTCAAGCCGATTGATCTCTATCGTTCGGATGCAACAAAGTTTATTATTGACGGCGACTCGCTCATTCCTCCTTATGCGGCTATTGCGGGTATCGGGGAGAATGCAGCAAGGAATATCGCAGCCTCACGTGATCAAGGTGAGTTCCTGTCGATTGAAGATTTCCAGCAAAAATCGAAGGCCAGCAAGACGATTATTGAGGTGTTAACGGGCATGGGCTGCTTCCGCGGACTGCCGGAATCCAACCAGTTGTCATTGTTTTAAACGCCCAATGCAAGAAAACATTTCTTGTCACCCCTATGCGGTTATGATATAATTTTTGTGGCAATGATGTGGATAGAGACTTGAAGCAGAGAGTGGGGAAACCCACTCTTTACGTTTTGTAAACGGCTTTTTTCAAATACGAAATCCCGTTTACATGTATGAAGAAACAGGAGGTTACACCGATTGAGCACATCCAAAATCAAAACCGTTGTTGAAGAAATGGTAACACCTTTCCTCAACAGCAATGGATTTGAACTTGTTGATATTGAGTACGTCAAGGAAGGCAGCAACTATTTCCTTCGTGTGTTCGTAGACAAGGAAGGCGGCATTGATATTGACGAATGCGGCAAAGTCAGCGAATTTTTGAGTGAAGAATTGGATAAGAACGATCCGGTATCCGACGCTTACTTCTTAGAGGTTTCATCTCCGGGTGCGGAACGCCCGCTTAAGAAACCAGAAGATGTTCGTAAAGCGGTGGGTAAGCATGTTTATATATCGACTTACGAGCCGATTGACGGTTCTAAGGAATTTGAAGGACAGCTTACTGCATTTGATGGCGAACAAGCTACGGTGAAAATCGGTAAGAAAGAGCATGTAATTCCATATGCCAAGATCGCAGGCGCACGCCTTGCGATTGTGTTTTAAATAGCGGTTTATTTTTGAAAGGGGGAACTCCATTCCAATGAGCATGGATTTTATTGAAGCATTGTCGGAAATCGAGAGGGATAAAGGGATTGCCAAAGAAGTGCTGTTAGAAGCGATTGAAGCGGCTTTGATATCGAGCTACAAGCGCAACTTCAACACTGCACAGAATGTACGCGTAGACATTAACCGCCATAGCGGCGTTATTAAAGTATACGCTCGTAAAACAGTTGTAGACGAAGTACTCGACCCTCGTCTTGAAATTACAGTTGATGCATCGCGTGAGATCAACCCTCACTATCAGTTGGATGATATCGCCGATATCGAGGTTACACCTCGTGATTTTGGCCGTATTGCTGCACAAACAGCGAAACAAGTCGTTACTCAACGTATTCGTGAAGCTGAGCGCGGACTGATCTATAATGCCTTTATCGATAAAGAAGAAGATATCGTTAATGGTATTGTACAGCGTCAAGATACTCGTAATTTGTTCGTAGATCTGGGTAAAGTCGAAGCAGTGCTTCCACTTACAGAATTGATGCCTACGGATAAATTCAAGCACGGCGACCGCGTTAAGTCGTATATTACAAAGGTTGAGAATACAACCAAAGGACCTCAAATTATTTTGTCCCGTACTCATCCCGGTCTCCTGAAGCGTCTGTTTGAGCTTGAAGTGCCTGAGATCTATGACGGCGTTGTTGAGATTCGCTCGGTTGCCCGCGAAGCAGGTTTTCGTTCAAAGATTGCCGTATACTCCCGTAACGAGGAAGTAGATCCGGTTGGATCCTGCGTTGGTCCAAAAGGGATGCGTGTACAAACAATCGTAAACGAGCTTACTGGCGAGAAGATCGACATCGTTCGCTGGTCGGAGAGCGTTGAGGAATATGTAGCGAATGCGCTCAGCCCATCGAAAGTGCTTGAGGTTATCGTATTCGAACAAGAGAAAATGGCTCGCGTAATTGTTCCTGATTACCAACTGTCTCTTGCGATCGGTATCAAAGGTCAGAATGCACGCCTTGCTGCGAAGCTTACTGGCTGGAAAATTGATATTAAGAGCGAGACGCAAGCGGAGCAGGAATACGGTCGTCCGAAAACGACGACAGGTACGATGCACCAGGACTCTGTTTCCATCGATCAGATGTAGGGCAGGCTTTCATCTTGGGTCCATTTACGGGCAAAGGAGGGGTGAACGGTGAGACCGAGAAAAGTGCCGCTTCGCAAGTGCGTTGCATGCCAAGAAATGAAGCCAAAGAGAGAACTGATCCGCGTTGTTCGGACACCAGACGAAGAAGTGCTAATTGACCTGACGGGGAAAAAAGCCGGTCGCGGCGCCTACTTGTGCGGGCAGGTAAGCTGCTTTAAGCTAGCCAAGAAGTCAAAGGCGCTTGATCGGGCATTAAAGCAGGCAGTTAACGCATCGATTTACGACCAGCTTGAACAGGATTTCATAGCAGTAGAAGACGAGTTTCTGGCAGGCAAGGAGCGGGAAAACGATGGAAATGAATAAATTCTTGTCCTCGCTCGGCATGGCCATGAGAGCTGGCAAACTCATTACTGGTGATGAAATTGTGCTCAAGGCGGTTCGTAAAGGGGAAGCTCAGCTCGTTATTATTGCGGGCGACGCTTCGCCAAACACGAAGAAGAAATTTCGCGACAAATGCAGCACCTACGGGGTACAACTCGCCGAAGCATTTGACCGCGATCAGCTTGGAAAGGCCATAGGAAAGCCGGAACGAGTCGTACTGGCGGTAACTGACGCAAAGTTCGGAAAAATGATTGCAGGTCATCTGAGTCAAAATTCGGAGGTGGATCATATTGAGCAAACAACAGGACAACAGCAAGGACAATAAAGATAAAACGCGTGTATACGAATACGCGAAATCGCTAAACATGAGCAGTAAAGAAATTATAACGATTCTTAAGCGGCTTAACTTGCCTGTTAACAATCATATGAGTGTTATGGAAAACGAAATGGTTCATAAAGTGGAAGGCTTCTTCCGCGATATTAAAGCAAATGCTGCAGCGAAGCGTGCTCAAGAATCAGGCAACGCGACGGTATCTGCCACGCCTCAGCCACAAGCTCAGGCGGCAAGCAAGCCGCAGCAGACGCAAGCACCACAAGCAAACAAAAATTTATCTCAGGACAGACAGGGGCCTATGAATTCTATTAAAACGACATCCGAAACTAACCAATCGCAACAAGAACAACGTCCGGCACAAAGTCAGCAGGAAAGCGCACCTACCACTAATACAAGCACGACTAATGCAGGCGCAAGCACGAACAGCGCTAGCTCAAATAGCTCCAGCAATTCCAGCAACAATAGACCGCAGCACAGCGGTAACCGTCAGGGTGGTTCGTCATACCAAGGCAATCGTCCGCAAGGTCAAGGCAGCGGCCAAGGCAGCAGTCGTCCACAAGGCGGAGGCGGGTACAACCGTCCACAAGGTCAAGGTGGCGGTCAAGGCGGCAGTCGTCCACAAGGTCAAGGCGGTGGGTTTAACCGTCCGCAAGGTCAAGGTGGCGGCCAAGGCGGCAGTCGTCCGCAAGGTCAAGGCGGCGGATTCAACCGTCCACAAGGTCAAGGCGGCGGCCAAGGCGGTGGATTCAACCGTCCACAAGGCGGCGGTGCTCCAGGTGGCAATCGTCCACAAGGCCAAGGTGGCGGAGGCGGCGGCCAAGCGCGTTCATTCGAATCGCGTCCAGCTCCAACATCACGTGGTACTGCAGCAGCAGAAACGAATCGCAAAAGCAATAACGTAAACAATAAAGCGAAGTCAAATACGAACAATGGCAGCCAAAAGCGTTTTGACGATGGCAAACCAAACTATAGAACGAACCCGAATAATCGCGGCAGAGGCGGAAGAAATAACCGTAACCATTCGCAACAGCCTCCACGTGAGAAAATTGACAACACGCCTAAGAAAATTATTGTACGCGGTACAATGACAGTAGGCGATTTGGCTAAACTGCTTCATAAAGATGCATCTGAAGTTATTAAGAAGCTTATTACTCTTGGTGTAATGGCTACAATCAACCAAGAGCTTGATATGGATACGATCCTTCTGATTGCTTCTGAATTTGGTGTTGAAGTTGAAGTGAAAATCCCTGTTGAAGAAGATACTTTCGAAACAGTGGAAGAGGTTGATGACGAAGCGGATCTGTCTACTCGTCCTCCAGTTGTAACTATTATGGGTCACGTTGACCATGGTAAAACAACGCTTCTTGACGCTATCCGTCATACAAACGTAACTGGCGGCGAAGCAGGCGGTATCACGCAGCATATTGGTGCATACCAAGTTGAAGTTAATCAGAAGAAAATTACGTTCCTCGATACACCAGGTCACGAAGCGTTTACGCTTATGCGTGCACGTGGTGCTCAAGTAACGGATATTACGATTATCGTAGTAGCAGCCGATGACGGCGTTATGCCTCAGACGGTTGAAGCAGTTAACCATGCGAAAGCGGCTGGCGTGCCAATTATCGTAGCGGTTAACAAAATCGATAAACCTGATGCGGATCCTGATAAAATCAAACAAGCTTTGACAGAATATGAACTGGTACCAGAAGAGTGGGGCGGCGACACGATCTTCGTTAACGTATCCGCTAAGCAGCGTCTGGGTCTTGAAGAATTGCTTGAAATGATTCTGCTCGTAGCTGAAGTGAATGATTACAAAGCGAATTCAGACAAACGTGCACGTGGTACGGTCATTGAAGCCGAGCTGGATAAAGGTAAAGGTCCAGTAGCACGCGTCCTTGTACAGCATGGTTCGCTTAAGATCGGTGATGCTTTCGTTGCCGGCAACTGCTTCGGTCGTGTCCGTGCAATGGTCAACGACAAGGGCCGCCGTATCAAAGAAGCTGGTCCATCTACACCAGTAGAGATCACAGGCTTAACAGAAGTACCTCTTGCTGGCGATCCGTTCATGGTATTCGAAGACGAGCGTAAAGCAAGAGCGATTGCAGATCGTCGTTCGATCAAGCAACGTCAATCGGAACTGGGTGCAAACTCCCGTGTTACTCTTGACGATCTGTTCAAGCATATCCAAGAAGGCGAGATCAAAGATCTCAACATTATTGTTAAGTCTGACGTTCAAGGCTCAACAGAGGCGCTTAAAGGCTCCCTTGCGAAAATTGAAATCGAAGGCGTTCGTATCAAAATTATTCATAGCGGTGTAGGTGCTATTACCGAGTCCGATATTAACTTGGCTGCGGCATCTAATGCAATCGTAATCGGCTTTAACGTTCGTCCTGAACCACAAGCTGATCTGGCTGCACAACAAGAAAAAGTTGATGTTCGTCTGCATCGCGTTATCTATAACGTGATTGAAGAGATCGAGCAAGCAATGAAAGGTATGCTGGATCCAATCTTCAAAGAGGCTGTACAAGGCCAAGCTGAAGTCCGCAACGTCTTCAAACTTAGCAAAGTTGGCGCTATCGCTGGTTGTATGGTTATTAGCGGTAAAATTATTCGTAACTCCGAAGTTCGCGTCATCCGCGGCGGTATCGTTGTATTCGAAGGTAAAATGGATACAGTGAAACGTTTCAAAGACGATGTGAAGGAAGTCGCGCAAGGTTACGAATGTGGTATTACGATCGAGCGGTTTAGCGACTTCAAAGAAGGAGATATTATTGAATCCTTCATCATGGAATCGGTAGAGCGGTAGAGAGGAAAATAACACATGGCTAAAATTCGTGTAGGACGGGTCGGCGAACAGATTAAAAAAGAGCTGAGCCTCATTATTCAATCAGAGCTTAAAGATCCTCGTATCGGTTTTATTACCGTCACAGGTGTTGAAGCGACAAGCGACCTGTCTCAGGCGCGTGTCTACCTCAGCGTACTCGGCAGCGAGGAACAAAAGGAAGAAACCCTAAAAGCGCTTGGCAAAGCGAATGGATACCTCCGTTCGGAGCTTGGCAAGCGGATGCGTCTCCGTCATACACCAGAGCTGCTGTTCAAGTTCGATAGCAGCATCGAGTATGGCAGCCGCATCGAAGGGCTGCTTGAAGAAATTAACCGCGGAAGCAAAGGTCAATGACGGCCGGCGCGACATACGGGCAACAGCTAGAAGCTGCACTTGCATTTATGCAGGATGGAGACGACTTTTTAGTCGTCTCCCATGTGCAGCCCGATGGAGATGCGATCAGCTCCACATCGGTAATTGGCTGGCTGCTTGATCAACTAGGCAAATCCAAAACACTGATTAATGAAGGGGAATCACCTTCACGACTCAGCTACTTAAAAGGCTATGATCAAATCGTTAATTATCGCAAGGATAAACCGGTGCAGACGTACACGCATGTGATTGCGGTCGATTGCGCCGATTTTCGGCGTATTGGCGAGGTTTCAGCCTTGTTTGCGCAGGATGTGAAATTGCTTAATATTGATCATCATCCTACCAATAACGGGTTTGGTACCGTTAATGTTATTCTTCCAGAAGCTGCAGCAACGGTTGAAATTTTATTCGATCTCATTGAAAAGTCTGGTTGTGCAATAGATGTTGAGTGTGCAACGGCTATCTATACAGGTTTGCTGACGGATACGGGAGGTTTCCGCTATTCGAATACAAGCCCTAAGGTTATGGATGTTGCATCACGTATGCTAGCATTAGGGGCACCAGGTCATAAACTTGCCGATCATTTGCTGGAAAAGATGACAATGGCCAAGCTGAAGCTGCTCCAACGCAGCCTAGCTAGACTGACTTTTACCGAGGATCAGCAAATTGGCTGGCTCTATATTGCCAAAGACGATATGAAGGACACCGGAGCTGTATCCGATGACATGGAAGGGATCGTCAACTACGCCCTTAATATAGATGGTGTTGAAGTTGGCATTCTCTTCAAGGAAACGGAAGATGGCGGCGTCAAAGCCAGTCTTCGATCCGCTGGCAAGGCAGATGTGGCGGCTATTGCACAATCCTTCGGCGGAGGCGGCCATATCCGTGCAGCTGGTTGCCGCATGCAAGGGACGCTAACAGAAACGATTGAAGAGCTTGTTGAAGCGGTTAGAAAGGCGTTGAATGGATAGATGGACGGAATTATTGCCGTATGGAAGCCTGCTGGATGGACCTCTCATGATGTAGTGGCGAAGGTACGGCGAATCGTTCGGATGAAACGTATTGGGCATGCGGGCACGCTTGATCCAATGGTTACTGGCGTACTACCATTATGCCTAGGGCGATCGACACGGGTTGTGGAATACTTGCAGGAACGGCCGAAAGCCTATGAAGCAGTCATTCAGCTCGGTATTGCAACGGACACAGAGGATTTGACGGGTACAGTGCTTGAAGAACAGTCGGACATTAAAGTCACGCAAGAGCAGGTTTTGCAAGTGCTGCAAAGCTTTGTTGGCGAGATTGACCAAGTTCCACCGATGTATTCGGCTGTAAAGGTGGATGGCAAACGACTGTATGAACTAGCTCGTGAAGGCAAGACGGTTGAGCGGAAATCGCGTAAGGTGACCATTCACCAAATCGATTTGCTTTCATGTGATCTAGAGTCAGACCGTCCTCGATTCTCCTTCTCGGTGATTTGCTCGAAGGGTACATATATTCGTACATTATGTGTGGATATCGGGCGAGCGCTTGGTGTACCTGCTGCTATGGCTGAATTGATACGAACGATGTCCGGCGGTATTACAAGAGAGCAATGTGTAACACTTGAAGAGCTTGAGGAGCTTCAGGCGGCTGGCCGTTTAGAAGAGCGTATGCTGCCGGCTGAAATCGCGATTGAACATCTCGCTCGAGTTCAAGCAGATGCTCCTGTTACAGAAATGGCGCTTCGAGGGCAGAAAATACCGTATAATCGGATTACCGATTCCTTCGATTCCAGCAGTCTCGTACGCCTATATGGCGAGAATGATGCTTTTATCGGGATATACAAGGCCGATGACGAAGCATTGGCACTTAAACCGGTCAAAGTATTCTCCTAACCGGGACTATATAGAGGAATTGCAGGTGTATCAGCATGGAAATTATATCACTTACTTACCCTTTGAATGATTGCTCAGACTTGCTTCAGAATAAGAAGCTAGCCGTAGCGATCGGGCACTTTGATGGGGTACATCGCGGTCATCAGAATGTGATTCGCCAAGCGGTACAAATTGCGAAGCAATCAGGATCACTATCTGCTGTGATGACTTTTCTGCCACATCCAAAAGAAGTGCTTGGCCATGGGGATCACTATTACAGCTGTTTAACTCCACCTGAAGAGAAGCAGACTTTATTTGCTGAACTAGGTGTAGACATTATGCTCGTTGTGAAGTTTGACCTGAATTTTGCTTCAATCAGCCCACAGCAGTTTGTGGATGAAGTGCTGCGACCGCTTCAAGCGGAGCATGTAATTGTCGGGTTTGACTTTACATTCGGCTCCAAAGGAAGAGGGAATGCTGAAATGATGAGAAGTTTGGGTAATCCTGATATTAAAGTGGATATTGTTGAGCCGCTTTATGAGAACGGGGAAAAGGTGAGCAGCACTGCAATTCGAGCAGCATTGGAAAAAGGCGACATCGCCCTTGCAACTACGCTACTTGGACATCCATATGAAATGGATGGTATCGTTGTTCACGGGGATGCGCGTGGCAGAACAATTGGGTTTCCAACGGCAAACGTTGAATTGTCTAAGCCGTATGTTTCTCCTTGCTTAGGAGTATTTGCTGTAAAAGTAACGGTTGCCGGCAAGACATTTTGTGGGGTATTAAACCATGGGATGAAGCCAACCTTTAATAAGGAAGAGATTCGTCCAGTACTCGAAGCTCATTTGTTTGATTTCCACCAAGATATTTATGGGGAGCCAATTACAATTGAGTTCCATTCTTTTATCCGTTCGGAGAAGCGGTTTGGATCTATTGATGAATTGATTCAACAGATTGGTGCTGACGCTGTAGAGGCGAAGCAATTCTTTGGTATTGCCTAGGCGTTGGCATTTACTTGCCTAATCAATTATGGTATACTAGACAACGTTGTGAGCGAGTATGGCTTGTCCGTTCAGCGCACAATCGAACCTTAGCTTGGATCTCTGCTCTCACCGGCGATTTCGAGGCTAATGGCGATTAACTGAAATAGGAGGTGAACGAGGATGGCAATTACACAAGATCGTAAAACACAACTGATCGAGACTCACAAAACACACGCGAGCGACACGGGTTCCCCGGAAGTTCAAGTGGCTATCCTGACGGAAAACATCGTGAACTTGACGCAACATTTGCGGGAGCACAAGAAAGATCATCATTCCCGCCGTGGACTGCTCAAGATGGTTGGTCAACGCCGTAAGCTGTTGGCATACCTGAAAAACAAAGATGTTAAACGTTATAGCGCATTGATCGAAAAACTCGGCCTTCGCCGCTAGAACATGTTTCATGAAAAGCAACCTGGTTGTCTTGCCGTCCGGGCTACCGGAGCCGGCAGAATCGGGTTGCTTTTTGTAATATCACAAGATTCAGCAGGATATACCATTGCTGCCCACGAATGGTATGGAAAGCAATGGCTACATAGAAGCGCATGCTTATGAAGCATGATTTGCTTCACAATTCTTTAGGTATATGCTTACGAAGCAAGAATTGCTTCACAATTCTTTTTAGGAGGGAATACGTTTGCAACGAGTAGAGATGTTATTAGGCGGCAGAAAGCTTGTGCTGGAAACAGGCCGTTTGGCTAAACAGGCTAATGCTGCAGTAACGGTTACTTACGGGGATACAGTTGTCCTTTGTACGGTTACAGCTTCCACTGGACCGAAAGATTTGGACTTTTTCCCATTAACCGTGAACTATGAAGAACGTTTATATGCTGTAGGCAAAATCCCTGGTGGATTTATAAAACGTGAAGGACGTCCTAGCGAAAAAGCGATTTTGTCCAGCCGTTTGACAGACCGTCCGATTCGTCCACTATTCCCGGAAGGTTTCCGTAATGACGTTCAAGTGGCGAATATCGTAATGAGCGTGGATCAAGATTGCACGCCAGAAATCGCAGCAATGATCGGTACTTCTGCAGCGCTGAGTATCTCTGATGTACCGTTTAACGGTCCTATCGGTGGCGTGAATGTAGGTCGTATTAATGGTCAATTTATCATTAACCCGACTGCAGAGCAAGCACAGGAGACAGAAATCTTCCTTACGGTTGCAGGCACGAAAGATGCGATCATGATGGTAGAAGCAGAAGGCAATGAAGTGCCGGAAGACGTGATGCTCGAAGCAATCATGTTTGGCCATGACGAGATTAAGAAAATCGTCGCAACCATCGAAGAACTTCAAGCTGTGTCTGGCAAACCGAAGATGGAAGTGAAGCTTCATGCCGTTAACGCTGAAGTGAACGCTGCTGTTCGCGCATTTGCTTCGGAGAAGCTGGTTGAAGCGATTCGTATCCCTGAGAAACATGCACGCCAAGAAGCTATTGACGCTGCTAATAGTGAGACTGTTGCTCATTTTGAAGAAATGTATGCAGAGACACCTGAGCTTCTGAGCGATGTAAAAGAAGTTTTGTATGACATCGTGAAAGAAGAAGTTCGCCGCTTGATCACGCATGACAAAGTACGTCCTGACGGACGTGGACTTGACGAGATTCGTCCGATTGAATGTGACGTAGCTCTGCTTCCGCGTACACACGGCTCTGGCTTGTTCACACGTGGACAAACACAAGCACTTAGTATTTGTACACTTGGTGCACTAGGCGATGTTCAAATCTTGGATGGAATCAGCCCTGAAGAAACCAAACGCTTCATGCATCATTACAACTTCCCGCCATTCAGCGTGGGTGAAGCTCGTCCACTTCGTCCTCCGGGCCGCCGTGAGATTGGCCATGGTGCACTTGGTGAACGTGCCTTGTCGAAGGTAATTCCTAATGAGACAGAATTCCCTTACACGATCCGTCTTGTATCCGAAGTACTTGAATCGAACGGTTCGACATCCCAGGCTAGTATTTGCGCGAGTACACTTGCGATGATGGATGCTGGTGTTCCGATTAAAGCACCTGTAGCGGGTATTGCAATGGGTCTGATCAAAGACGGTGAGCATTTCTCGATTTTATCTGATATTCAAGGGATGGAAGATCATCTTGGCGATATGGACTTTAAAGTTGCTGGTACAGCGCAAGGTGTAACGGCTATTCAAATGGATATCAAAATTAACGGTATTGACCGTGCGATCTTATCGCAAGCACTGGAACAAGCACGCATCGGCCGTATGCACATTCTCGGCAAAATGACGGCAGTAATGTCCGAATCACGTACGAACTTGTCGAAATACGCTCCGAAAATTTTGACACTCCGCATTAACCCTGATAAAATCCGTGATGTTATTGGTTCCGGCGGTAAAATCATCAATAAAATTATTGAAGAAACCGGCGTAAAAATCGATATCGAACAGGATGGCATGGTCTTCATCGCTTCTTCGAACGAGGAAATGAACCAGAAGGCGAAAGCAATTATCGAGGGCATCGTGAAAGAAGTCGTAATTGGCGAGGTTTACCTCGGAACGGTTAAACGGATCGAGAAATTCGGCGCATTTGTTGAAATTTTGCCGAACAAAGACGGTCTTGTGCATATCTCACAGCTGTCTACTGAGCGCGTAGCGAAGGTAGAAGACGTTGTTGCGATTGGTGACCAAATTACGGTAAAAGTAACTGAAATCGATCAGCAGGGTCGTATTAATTTGTCCCGTAAAGCTGTTCTGACACCAGAAGTACCAGCGCAGTAAACAACTGCGCTTCTATAGAAATGAAGCAAAGAGCCAGAGAAGATCTGTCTCTTTTTGTTTTGTCTGCGCCAAAAGAGACAGATCGGTACTGTCTTCTTTTTGTTTTGTCTGCGTCTTTTTTGTTTTGTCCACCTATCCCGGAATAATCTCGTCCAAGCGTTCATACCTATTAGACAAGCGCAGGAGTATGCTGCGTTTGCCAAGCCATTATTGAGTGGCGTATACCGATAGGTAGGAGCTGGAATGATGCGGATGCGGAACAAGATCATTGCTCTATGTGCTTCCTTTCTTGTACTTTTTGTTTTTATCCGACTGAATGTCGGGGGCGTTATGAATTATATTGAATCTGTCAAAGGGCAGGAATCTGTTGAGGCGGGCACGGAAGCCGGATTATCAGATCAAGATAAGGCCACACTACGCGAGACAATAGAAGCAGAAGCTCAGCAACATTATATTGAGCCTATTGATGCACGTATTGATCGCGTGTGGAAGGCGATCCCGGGCTATAATGGCCTTGAAGTAGATGTAGAGAAGACCTATCAGCAAACGATCGCAAGCGGCAAAACCTCTCCAATTCAATTTGTGTACAAGGAGATTCCGCCAAAAATCTCATTACGAGATCTAGGACCGTGGCCAATCTATAAGGGGAATCCAAATAAGAAGATGATTGCGATTATGGTCAATGTAGCGTGGGGAAATGAATATCTGCCGGCTATCTTAAATACGTTTGATAAGGAAAATGTAAAAGCGACGTTCTTCCTTGATGGCTCTTGGCTCAAGAAGTATCCGGATGTTGCAAAGCAAATTCAAGAGAGAGGTCACGAAATCTCAAATCATGCGTATTCTCATCCTGATATGAAGACCCTAAGCAGACAAACGGCCTATACCCAGATTTCTCGAACAGAAGAACTTCTAAAAGGTACACTTGGCGTACAAAATAAATGGTTCGCACCACCGTCGGGCTCCTATAATCAGATGACGGTTCAGGTGGCAGGTGAACAAGGCTTAATGACGGTGCTTTGGACAATTGATACTGTAGATTGGCGCAAACCGTCCCCTGATTGGATCATTCAGAAAATATCTTCTAAGCTCGAACCAGGTGCTCTTATCCTTATGCATCCAACCTCCTCATCGAGGGATGCCCTGCTGGGGATGATTCGAGAAGCGAAGCGTCAAGGTTATGCATTAGGGACAGTCAGTGAGACCTTGTCTTCGGATCGAATTCCGGCAGCGGTTGAGTAGGCTCCCTAAATTTGTTATAGTGAAATCATTCATGTTTAGACCATGCTTACGTAGCATGAATTACCAAATTTCATTAAGTTTATGCTTTCGAAGCATGAATCACCACAAACGGTTAAATAATTAACCTTTTTGTGTAGCAATTCATTTGAGTCCGCGCTTTCGAAGTATGAATCACCACAAAACGGTTAATAATTTACCTTTTTGTGTAGCAATTCATTTGAGGAGGATACGAAGTGAATAAATATACGCTTAGCAATGGCCTCCGCGTCGTTGTGGAATATCTGCCAACTTTCCGGTCGGTATCCTTCGGCATATGGGTAAAAACAGGTTCAAGGAATGAAACACCCGAGAACAACGGTATTTCTCATTTTGTCGAGCACATGTTGTTCAAAGGAACAAATGGTCGTACAGCCAAAGATATTGCTGATCTATTTGATGGAATTGGCGGCAATGTGAATGCATTTACATCCAAGGAGTACACTTGTTATTTTGCTAAGGTGCTTGATGAGCATCTGCCGATTGCGGTAGACGCCTTGGCGGATATGTTCTTCGAGTCGAAGCTTGATGCAGAAGAGCTGGCCAAGGAGAAGAATGTTATCCTGGAAGAAATCTCGATGTACGAAGATACTCCGGATGACAAAGTACATGATGAATCGTCCCGTGCTGCGTATGGTGATCATCCGCTTGCTTATTCGATTCTGGGGCTTGAAGAGCGTCTTACAGCGATGAATTCTGACTCGCTTCGCGGTTATATGAATGATACATACACACTTGAAAACACGGTTATCAGCGTGGCAGGCAATGTTGAGGAAGGTAAACTTCTTGAACTGCTTGAAAAATATTTTGGCCGTTTCCAGAACAAAGGGCAAAGCAGCTTGGTTGAAGTTCCGGCATTCCATGGGGATTATATCTTCTTTAAGAAAAAGACAGAGCAAAATCACATTTGTTTGTCATTCCCTGGCTGCTCGAACTCGGATCCGCAACTGTATGCTATGATTTTGTTAAACAACGCGCTTGGCGGAGGTATGAGCTCACGTCTGTTCCAGGAAATTCGCGAGAAGCGTGGACTTGCTTATTCCGTTTATTCGTACCACACCTCTTATGCAGACAGCGGTTTGTTTACACTGTATGCCGGTACTGCTCCTAAGCAAACGAAAGAGGTACTGGATCTGACTCTTGCACAGATGGAAGAGCTTGCGGTGAAAGGCCTTAGCGATGAAGAGCTTCACCGCGGCAAAGAGCAGTTGAAGGGCAGCTTGATTCTAAGTCTGGAAAGCACAAGCAGCCGAATGAACCGACTAGGCAAAAACGAGCTGATGATTGGACGTCACTTTACGTTAGATGAAATGCTGCAACGTATCGATAATGTTACAATGAAGGATGTACGTGAAGTAACAGAACGTCTGTTGTCTGTCCCATTTGCCGTTGCAATGGTTGGAACAAACGATAAAGCTGCAGCACAGATCGGGAGGGACCGTTTTGTTTCAAATTCTATTTAAACGGCTGGAAGGTAACGAAGATATAGCATTGCCGAGTAAAATGTCCGAATGGGCAGCAGGCTTTGATCTGCAAGCAGCGGTAAGCGAGCCAGTTGTGCTTGCACCAGGTGAGCGCAAATTAATTCCTACTGGACTTGCAATGGCTATGCCGCCGCAAGTTGAAGCTCAGGTTCGCCCTAGAAGCGGGCTGGCATTCAAGCATGGGATTACATGCCTGAATTCACCAGGCACCATAGATGCGGATTACCGCGGCGAAGTGAAGGTATTGCTCATTAATCATGGGCAAGAGCCATTTACAATCAATCGCGGCGAGCGGATTGCTCAGATGGTGATCCAGCAGCTTCCGGAAATTACGATTGAAGAAGCCGATGATCTGCCGGATACGGTTCGCGGCGCCGGTGGATTTGGGCATACCGGCGTGTAGTTGGTCTTCATTTGGAAGCTTGTGGTGTAAGGGTAAGGGGTATCTCCTGTAGGAGTGTAACGCCCGCCTTTGTCTGACCATTGCAACTTCTAAACGTTGATTCAAGCAATTGTCAGACAACAGCGGCCGGAAGGAGATACCCCGTCCCTGTTACCTGGCCGATTTCCAAAGACAATAAAAGCGTCAAAACCAAAGTAATGGTTTTGGCGCTTTTTTGCGTTCCAAAATATTGGTTTTCACCATTCTGGGCACAGGGCATAAGATGGTTTATAACTAGTGCGCAGAAAGGAGTGAAGCCTATATGCTAACAGGCGTTCGAATACTGCTGCTAGGAGGCGATGCAAGACAGCTTGAGGTCATTCGCAGATTAACCGAATTGGATGCGACTGTAACGGTGTCCGGCTTTGACGGACTGCATTCCTCCCTTGATGGGGCGGTGCACGCAGAATATGACGATAGCTTATTTACTGATGTCGATGCATTGCTGCTACCAGCAGTGGGGACGGACGATAATGGGTTTATTCATGCTGTATTCAGTGATCGGCAAATGCAGCTGCTTGATCAACATATTGCAAAACTTCCTAAACATTGCAAAGTATATGCTGGAATGGCAAAGCCTTATTTGCGGGAACTTTGTGCGCAGCATCAGATTGGTCTCGTCGAACTGTTTGATCGGGATGATGTGGCGATTTATAATGCGATACCAACAGCTGAAGGCGCCGTTATGATGGCTATTCAGAACACTGACATTACGATACATGGATCCACATGTATGGTTCTAGGCTTTGGGCGAACCGGCTTTACGATGGCACGCACGCTTCTTAACTTAGGAGCGAAAGTGCTTGTGGGAGTAAGGCGGAGCGAGCATTTTGCAAGGGCTGCTGAGATGGGTTTTGTGCCATTTTACACTAGTCAACTACTCCAAAATACGGGTAATATTGACTTGCTTTTTAATACAATTCCGACTATGATAGTCACAGCGCAAATTATAGCAAATTTGCCCTCGCGAACCGTTATTATTGACCTTGCAACGAAGCCTGGCGGAACAGATTTCCGCTTTGCTGAGAAGAGAGGCATTAAAGCGATCCTCGCGCCCGGACTTCCCGGTATCGTCGCACCCAAAACAGCTGGACGAATCATAGCGGAATGCTTGACTCAGTTGATTACGGACGATTCGATAAAGCGGGGGAATGGGTAATGGATTGGACGGGGAAAACAGTCGGGTATGCGTTGTCTGGCTCGCACTGTACATTAGCGGAGATTATGCCGCAAATTCAACGGTTTGTAGACGCTGGTGCGAATGTTGTACCAATCGTGTCGAACACGATTATGACAACAGACACGCGCTTTGGAAAGTCGGCAGACTGGCAGACGCAGCTTAAGGCGATTACCGGCAACGATATTATTTCCACAATTGTAGATGCAGAGCCGCTTGGTCCATCGAAGCTCATTGATGTGCTTCTGATAGCGCCATGTACGGGAAGCACAACTAGCAGACTTGCAAATGCGATCACCGATAGTGCTGTGCTCATGGCGGCGAAAGCCCAAATGCGTAATTTAAGGCCTGTCGTACTTGCCATTTCTACAAATGATGGCCTCGGGTTGAACGCTGCTAATATTGCAAAACTGTTGGCAGCTAAACATATTTATTTTGTGCCATTTGGCCAAGATAACCCGGTTCAAAAGCCAAACTCGCTTGTTGCGAGAATGGATCTAGCTCTGGAAACATGTGAAGCAGCATTACAAGGGAAACAACTACAGCCGTTATTGATTGAGCGATTTAATTACTAAGAAGCCCTTATATGGTTTATCATTCAAGCAGGCGGCGATGGAAGTAAGGAACTGGCGATATCGTCGGAGCCTTATGGACCTTATACGCCGCTTGTTTTGTCTTCTATTGATAATCCTAAATTACCATGCAGTACAAAACAACTACGATCTGGAAGATGCCTTATAGAAGACATCTTTGCATCGGTAACGGAGGAAAGACAGTAATGCGCATCCTGGTACAAAAATTCGGGGGCACTTCACTTTCGACCGATCATGCTAGAAGCTTTTGTCTTCAACATATTGCAAGAGAGCTCGCAAATGGCTACAGCGTTGTAGTCGTTGTATCGGCAATGGGACGTACAGGTGATCCGTATGCTACGGATACTTTACTGCAGCTCATTCGGAACAACGGTGATAAGCTGCCGCCGCGAGAGCGGGATATGCTGCTCGGCTGCGGGGAAATTATTTCAGCCGCAGCTTTGTGCAGTTTACTTTGCTCTGAAGGAATACCGTCTGTCGTGTTAAACGGCGGTCAAGCAGGAATTGTTACAGATGATCAATATGGCCATGCTCGCATTAAAGAGCTTCGTCCTGAGAAAGTTTTGCACCATTTAAGGGATGGCAAGGTCGTTATTGTGACAGGTTTTCAAGGCAGTACAGAAAATGGTGATATGACTACTCTTGGCCGAGGCGGAAGTGATACATCGGCTACCGCATTAGGTGCCGCTCTTCGAGCAGAGATGGTTGATATTTATACTGATGTTAATGGTATACTGACGGCAGACCCGCGTATTGTAGAAAATGCAAAGCCACTGCAGATTGTCAGCTACGCCGAAATTTGCAATATGGCAAGGCAAGGGGCTAAAGTTATTCATCCTCGTGCAGTTGAGATTGCTCAGCAAGCCCGGATACCAGTTCGTGTGCGATCAACGTTTTCAATGGATGAAGGTACACTGGTCTCAGATGCGGTTCTGACTCCTGTGTCGGATCGTCAAGCGACAGGAATTGCACATGTATCTGGCGTTACCCAAATATCGGTGAAAGCCATTGAGGGCAGAAACGATGTGCAGCTACAGGTATTCCAGACGATGGCTAGGCATCATATTAGCGTCGACTTCATTAATGTAACGCCAAGTGGTGCTGTATATACCGTTTTTGATCAAGATGCCGATCGGGCTGTTTCCGTCCTTCAAGATTGCGGATATGATCCGCTTGCTATCCGAGGCTGTGCGAAAGTCTCCGTTATCGGCGGAGGGATGAACGGTGTTCCGGGTGTCATGGCCCGCATCGTTGAAGCACTGACAGAGGAAGGGATTACGATCATGCAGTCTGCAGACTCTAATACAACGATATGGGTGTTGGTGAGAGCAGAGGATATGGTCACAGCGGTAAGAGCTCTTCATACGAAGTTCGAGCTTCATATATAGTTTAAGTTAATGCTTACGGAGTAAGTTTACTCCGTAAACTTTAGGTTGATGCTTACGATGCAGAGTTTGCTCTGCAAACTCTTTAGCTTACGCTTACGAAGTAAAGTTTACTTCGTAAACTTTAGGTTGATGCTTACGATGCAGAGTTTGCTCTGCAAACTCTTTAGCTTACGCTTACGAAGTCAAGTTTACTTCGTAAACTTTAGGTTGATGCTTACGATGCAGAGTTTGCTCTGCAAACTCTTTAGCTTACGCTTACGAAGTCAAGTTTACTTCGTAAACTTTTCAGGAGGTCATAACAATGGAATTTGGTAGATTAATTACTGCAATGGTCACGCCTTTTGATGAGAATGGTCAAATTGACTGGGACACGACCAGACGTTTGATCGATTATTTGATTGAAGAACAGCAAAGCGATTCGCTTGTTGTATCCGGTACAACTGGAGAATCTCCTACCTTGGAAGAAGAAGAGAAAGCGGAGTTGTTCCGTTTTGTCGTTGAGCATGCAGCAGGCCGCTGCAAAGTTATTGCTGGCACAGGCAGCAACAATACTGCTCATTCGATTCATCTGACAAAGGTAGCAGAAAATGCAGGAGTAGATGGGGTTCTTCTTGTTGCACCATACTACAACAAGCCAAACCAAGAGGGTTTGTATCAGCATTTCAAAGCAATCGCTGAATCTACCAAATTACCTGTCATGCTCTATAACGTTCCTGGACGTACAGGAATTAATATTTCCGTTGAAACCACTCTTCGTCTGGCAGAGCTGGATAATGTGGTGGCGACGAAGGACTGCGCTTCTTTCGAGCAGTTGACACAGATTATTTCGGCTGCACCTGAGAGCTTCAGAGTGTACAGCGGCGATGACAGTGCTACGCTTACGACACTTGCAATCGGTGGGTACGGTATCGTAAGTGTAGCCAGCCATATTATTGGTGCTAAGATGAAAAATCTGATCGAATCGTATTTGAGCGGCGATGTAAAGCAAGCAGCCAGCCTGCATGCAGAATGCTATCCGGTCTTCAAAGGACTATTCGAATGTCCGCATCCGGTACCGAATCCTGTTGCGGTTAAATACGCACTTGGCTTGCGTGGTATGCCGGTTGGCGGAGTAAGACTTCCCCTCGTAACGGTAACAGAGGCAGAGGCAGCATTTATTAGCAAACTGGTCTAATTTATTTCATCATTTCAACCTAAATAACCAAGCAGGCGGAGATCATCTCCGACCTGCTTATTTGCGTTTGTACAGGCATCAGGTATTTCCTTGTATTCCATCTTTTTCTTCATGTATAATGAATGCAAGTGAAACGGACGGAAATGATTTCAATTTCATCAATTGGCTGGAACGGAGAATGGTTGTACATTCGAAGGAGGTAAGCACTTGTCGAAAAAAAATCAGGATAAATTACTTGTATTTGCCCTAGGCGGAGTAGGCGAGATTGGGAAAAATATGTATGTCATTCAATATGAGAATGATATTGTTGTTGTGGATGCAGGGCTTAAATTCCCGGAAGAAGATATGCTTGGGATCGATATTGTCATCCCGGATATTTCCTATTTGTTAGAAAATCGCGATAAAGTTAGAGCTATTCTTATCACTCATGGGCATGAAGACCATATTGGCGGCTTATCATATTTACTCAGACAGTTGAATGTTCCTGTGTATGGAACAAAGCTGACACTTGGCTTAATCGAAGGCAAGCTAAAGGAAGCGGGCTTACTTGGCGAGACCAAGCGTATTCTGATTCAGGCCGATTCTGAAGTTCAATTAGGGTCGATTCAGGCAAGCTTCTTCAAGACTAATCATAGTATTCCGGATTCGGTAGGGGTTGCGCTGGATACACCGGAAGGGACGATTGTTCATACAGGAGACTTTAAATTTGATTATACTCCAGTTAATGATCAGTATGCCGATCTGCAGCGGATGGCGGAGATTGGTCAACGCGGCGTTCTAGCGCTGTTGTCGGATAGTACAAATGCAGAACGTCCAGGCTACACTCCTTCGGAGAAGAATGTAGGAGAAGAACTGGAAGATATTTTTCATAAATCTACGCAACGTGTTGTTGTGGCAACATTCGCATCAAACGTCCATCGCATTCAGCAGGTGATTAATGCTGCAATTGCGACTAATCGTCATATAGCAGTCGTTGGGCGCAGTATGGTGAACGTAGTGGGAATAGCTTCTGATCTTGGCTATCTGCACATTCCAGATGGCATGCTCATTGAGCCTGAAGAAGTAAACAAGCTTGCAGCGGACCGTGTTGTGATCTTGTGTACGGGCAGTCAAGGGGAGCCTATGTCGGCTTTGACACGAATGGCGCGCTCAACGCATCGCAAAGTTGATATTTTACCAGGAGATACAGTCATTATTGCCGCAACTCCGATCCCGGGGAATGAGCGTTATGTAGGAAGAACCGTTGATGAGTTGTTCAGGCTTGGGGCAAATGTCATTTATGGTCCTGGTTCTGTATCTGGTGTTCACGTATCAGGGCATGGAAGCCAAGAGGAATTAAAGCTGATGCTTAACTTAATTAAGCCGAAATATTTTATACCTATTCATGGTGAATACCGCATGCTCAAGCAGCATGCTCAGCTTGGTGAAGATGTGGGCATTCCACGGAATCAAATATTTGTTATTGAAAATGGTGAAACGATAGAATTTCAAGGCGGAATTGGCCGTAAAGGAGCCAAAGTACAAGCTGGCAACGTGCTGATCGATGGGCTCGGCGTTGGAGATGTTGGCAATATTGTTCTGCGTGATCGTAAGCTTTTATCACAAGACGGTATACTTGTTGTAGTCGTAACATTAAGTAAGCAGGATGGTGGGTCAATCGTATCCGGGCCGGATATTATCTCCCGCGGATTTGTATATGTTCGGGAATCCGAAGGACTATTAGATGAGGCGAACAAGATCGTCACCTCAACATTAAATAAACTAATGAATGATAAAGTGAATGAATGGGCTTCACTCAAAACACAGGTCAAGGAGGCACTTGGCCGTTTCTTATATGAGCAAACCAGACGTCGTCCAATGATCCTTCCGATCATTATGGAAGTCTAATCCAATATATCAAAGATCGTCTAAGCAGGAACGAGTATACCTGCAAGGCGATCTTTTTTTGTGCGCTGGAAACGGTATAAATTTGTCGTTCCACCTCATACTATGACGAGCTATATGTTGATGGGGGGACCTAATATGAACTATATGAACGAAGAAGCACAGCCGCAGCAAGAGCCTGCATCCGATGAAAAGAAGAAGCAAAATTCAATCGTGGAGACGATTCAGCAATTAGGACAAACCACAACACCTGCATCGGAATCCAATATATTTTGCATGACGATTATCGGTCAGGTAGAAGGACATATTGTATTACCGCCGCAAAATAAAACAACAAAGTATGAGCATCTCATTCCGCAGCTGGTTGCCGCAGAACAAAATTCAAAGATCGAGGGGATCCTTATTGTTCTTAACACAGTAGGCGGCGATGTGGAAGCGGGACTTGCAATAGCCGAAATGATCTCCTCATTATCCAAGCCAACCGTTACGCTTGTTCTAGGAGGCGGACATTCCATTGGGGTTCCAATTGCAGTAGCAGGCAACATGTCCTTTATTGCTGCGACAGCTACAATGACGATTCATCCAATCCGCCTTAATGGTCTTGTGATTGGTGTGCCTCAAACTTTTGAGTATCTCGATAAAATGCAGGAGCGAATCTTACGATTCGTTACGATGCATTCGAATGTGACAGAAGAAACCTTTAAAGAGCTAATGTTTAAGACAGGCGAACTGACTAGGGATATCGGTACGACAGTCATTGGTTCCGATGCGGTAAAACACGGACTGATTGATGCAGTTGGTGGTTTGGGAGATGCCCTGAGAGAACTTAACCGCCGGATTTCAGAACAGAAAGCTGCTCCTCAAACGGGGGTATATAACTAATGACGATATACACGATTATGCCGCTTGAAGCCGTGCTGGACGGTTTAAATACAGAGCCTGAGGCTTCCCACGAGGTATGGGTGAACGGCGTATATATGCAAGTGCAGCCAATTGCGCCAGGGATGGGTAAAATCGTCCGTCTGCTCCAATGCTCCCTGGATGATTACCTAAGGCCTGAGCTTACACCGGGCAGTGTCGTCATGTTCGGACATCCTCCGACGACATAAAATACGTACTATCTCCGTTAGTAATCGTTACTAACGTTGCATAAGTTGGATACTGCAACGTTAGTAACATATGGTATAATGTTAGCCAGAGGTGACGAATCATTGGCTAAGAAACGACGGAAAAAGAAATCGATAGCGACTCACTTAAAATATGAAGTTTATGGGATTTTGTTAATTACAGTGTCGGTTATCGCAATGTCAGGGGAAGCAACAGTTGGCCGCTCTTTGTCCAAGCTGTTTGGCTTGTTCCTTGGCAAGTTTTATTTTGTATTAGCGCTTGTTGGCATATATGTAGGACTAGTTGTTATGGTCAAAAGGGCTTGGCCGCGTGGTTGGACGAATCGGCGGACAGGCCTGCTTGTGTTTGTACTCGCATTGACCTTATCCAGCTCCATCGCAGAAATTGACCGCAAACTGCTGCCGGTAACAGAACTGAGTGGAAGAGAGATTCTGCATCAGCTAAGCTTGGATGTGAAGGATGAACTCCTGTCATTTGACAGTACAGATACCCGGCCGATTAGCCAACGGGCAATTAGTGGTGGATATGTTGGTGCAATGGAATATTCGATGCTTTACTCGTTATTTGGATACTTCGGTTCGAAGCTTATTGCAGGTGTCATGTATGCCATCTCGCTTATGCTGCTGACTGGCAAATCTTATGTGGAATTAGCAAGAATCGGGAGAGACCGGAGCATTCGGGTGTACAAGCTGCTGTCTGCCAAATGGTCGAAAGGTGCATCCCTTCGGAGTGCATCCAACAAGACATCGAAGACGGTTAAGCCGCCAGTATTTGTTCAATCGGATACTATCGATGATGATGAGGATGACGATTACGCAGCGTCCATACCGTCAAGAAGGAAGAAGTCCTTATTTTTCTCCTGGAGGAATCAAGAACAGCCAAGTCAGCAGCAGCCGCAGACTTCACAGGATGACTGGTCCATGAATGACGAGCATTATAGCGGTGGGCATGACGGTGGTGTTAAACCTCATTGGGCGAATGCGGAGACGTGGGAAGAAGAATGGGATCGTAATGGAGAACAAGTGAATGCTGCAATAAGACAAGAAGATGATATGCCTCCTTGGGAGCAGCAGTCAGAACAGCAGCATTCTGTTCCTGTATATCCGGTTTATAATGAGTTCGAGGAAGATGATGTGCCAGAGGTAATAACAAGGATTGTACCTCGTGCAGATACATACGATGAAGATGAGCAAGAGGAGTTTACGCCGATTCCTGCTGTGCCAGAGCAATATTCGGATGAACTGGATAACGAGGAGCTTGATTCTGTTTCAGTTGATGAACTTGATGGTAATGACTTGAAAGAAGAGGCGACAGGCGAGAATAAACCCAAGCCAGCAAACCCAACGCCTTATCCGGCAACGGATATCCCAGTTAAAAAGCCTTATTTGCTGCCACCATTCTCTTTGCTGGCTAAGCCAAGCTTGATGGGAAGAGGCGGTGATGGAACGGACGCTATCGATTCGAAGCGGAAGCTGGAGGCTACGCTCGAAAGCTTTGGCGTGCGTGCGAAAGTACTTGATGTGGTTCGAGGACCAGCAGTTACTCGCTACGAAGTTCAACCTGCTACAGGTGTGAAAGTAAGCCGAATAGTCAGCTTGACAGATGATATCGCCTTGGCGCTGGCTGCGAAGGATATTCGGATGGAAGCACCGATCCCAGGCAAATCTGCTATCGGGATTGAAGTGCCGAACATGGAAGTGTCCGTCGTCACGATGCGAGAAGTAATGGAGACGACAACGTTCCATAATGCACCATCCAAGCTTTCGATCGCTTTCGGCCGTGATATTTCGGGTCAGCCGATTATCGGGAACCTGGCAAGAATGCCCCATTTGCTTGTAGCGGGAGCAACAGGTTCAGGTAAATCTGTTTGTATCAACGGAATCATTACAAGTATTTTGTACAAAGCCTCTCCGGATGAAGTGAAGTTTCTAATGGTCGATCCGAAAATGGTCGAGTTGAATGTCTATAATGGTATTCCGCATTTGCTGGCACCGGTTGTGACGGATCCAAGACGTGCCGCACTTGCTCTGAAAAAGATTGTAGTCGAGATGGAGAAGCGTTATGAATTATTCTCCAAGTCCGCTACGCGTAACATTGAGGGTTACAATGCCTTAATGGCCGAAAATCCAAAAGCCGTACTTCCTTATATCGTTGTTATTGTTGACGAGCTTGCCGATCTTATGATGGTAGCATCTAATGACGTTGAGGATTCCATAGCAAGGCTTGCCCAAATGGCTCGTGCCGCGGGTATTCATCTCATTATCGCTACACAACGACCGTCGGTTGACGTTATTACAGGTGTTATTAAGGCGAATATTCCTTCAAGGATCGCCTTTGGGGTATCCTCACAGGTCGATTCACGTACCATTCTTGATATGGTTGGTGCAGAAAAGCTGCTTGGTCGAGGGGATATGCTCTACTTGCCTGTTGGCATGTCTAAGCCGATTCGTGTCCAAGGTGCCTTCTTATCCGATCAAGAAGTCGAGGCGCTAGTCGAGTATGCGAGGGGACAAGCTGAAGCGGAATACAAAGAAGATTTGGTGCCAGAAGTGGAGGAAGAATCGACAGATCCAAGTGAAATATTGGATGAGCTGTATGATCAGGCCGTACAAATCGTTGTTGAAGCGAAGCAAGCTTCTGTTTCCCTTTTGCAACGCCGTATGCGTGTCGGCTACACAAGAGCAGCAAGGCTTGTTGATCAGATGGAAGCACGCGGCATTGTTGGCCCTTATGAAGGCAGCAAGCCGAGGGAAGTATTGATGTCGATCGAGCAATATCAAGCAAGCCGTATCCCTTCCTAGAGGGATTGCATCCAATAGTTGATGAATAGAAGCAGGAATCCCTTCTCATACTAGAGTTAGGTAACGCAGCTAATCGCGGACTAACTTGCAAGAGAAAGGCAGATTCCTAATGAAAAATCGATTAATTGTCGTGACCACCATCCTTGTGACCGTATTGTTCGGAATGTATTCTCTTCAACGGTACTCACAAGATGGTGCAGAAGCAACGTTCAGCAACGCCACAATTACGCTAGGTTCCTCCGGTCAAGATGTATATGAGCTGCAGGGAAGGCTCAAATATTTGGGCTATTATAACGGTGCGATTGACGGCAGTTTTGGTACAAGCACGAAAAATGCCGTTACATGGTTCCAATGGAAATTCGGAATGAAATCCGACGGTGTAGTTGGAGCAAAAACCAAGCTGAAGCTATGGGAAGCAACGAAGAGCTGGAAACCAACAGCTGCAGATTCAGGCAGCAGCTCTTCCGGTTCGGGCAGCAGTAACAGTGGCTCTAACTCGGGCTCCACGAGCTCGGGAGGCACACCTTCGAAATCGAATAACCTTGGATTTTCTGAAAACGACTTGAAAATCATGGCGAATGCCGTGTATGGTGAATCACGCGGGGAACCTTATGAAGGTCAAGTTGCTGTTGCTGCGGTTATCTTGAACCGCGTGAAGTCACCAAGCTTCCCGAATACAGTATCGGGCGTAATATTCCAGCCACTCGCATTTACTGCGGTTGCTGATGGACAAATTTGGCTGACTCCTAATGAATCGGCTCGTAAAGCTGTACAGGATGCCATTAATGGCTGGGATCCTACTGGCGGATGCACGTACTATTTCAACCCGGAGACGGCTACTTCCAAGTGGATTTGGTCTAGACCACAAGTGAAAACGATTGGCAAGCATATCTTCTGTATGTAATGACGAGAAGCAGCCTTTCTGCCCTAGGCAGGCAGGTTGCTTCTTCCATTTCGTATCGGTTAGAATGGTATAGGAAGCAAGAAAATGGAATACATTACTATATTCCATTTCACTCGGAAGGAGCAAACGTAGTGACATTATTCGAAAGAGGGCAAATAGGCCGAATTAGGTTACATGTGCTGCCAACCAAACGTTTCAAGACGTTTGCAATATCGTTATTTGCAGGACTGCCTTTATCTGAAAACGCTGTAACGAAGACCGCGCTTGCCCCATTTGTATTACGCCGCGGAACGGTGTCTACACCAGAGACAAAAGCTTTCCGTGAGCGGCTTGATGATTTATATGGCGCCGGTTTCGGCTTTGATGTATATAAGAGAGGCGATTCACAGATCGTTCAATTCCGTATGGATGTAATTAACGATCATTTTGTATCGTCTGATGTACCACTGCTAAGTTCTTCGCTGCGTTTTCTTGGGGAGGTCGTTACAGAACCAGTAACAGAAGATGGAGCCTTCCGTCGCAAGTATGTTGATGCAGAGAAGCAAACATTGACCAAAAGGCTGGAATCTATAGTAAATGATAAAATCCGCTATGCGGCGGAACGCTGCATGGAGGAAATGTGTGCAAATGAGCCTTACCGGCTGCATCCGCTGGGTAAACTCGATGAGATTGCATCGATCACACCTGAATCTTTATACAGTCAATATAAACAGTGGCTAAGTGAAGCTGCTTTCGACTTATATGTTGTTGGCGATACCTCTTTGGAAGAAGTGAAGGCGTTAGCTCAGGAAGCTTTCCGAATCGAAGAAGGGACACCAGCAAGCTACTCTACACCTTCTATTTCGCATGAAGTACGGAATGTGAAAACGATCGTGGAGCGAATGGATGTCAATCAAGGTAAGCTGAACCTGGGGCTTCGGACTAATGTTGGTTACGGAGACAAAGATTATGCCGCTTCCTTAATGTATAACGGCATATTGGGCGGCTATCCTCATTCGAAGCTGTTCCTGAACGTTCGGGAGAAAGAAAGCTTGGCCTATTATGCAGCATCAAGGCTTGATGGGCATAAGGGCTTGTTGACCATTCAGTCTGGTATTGAAATCGAGAATTATGAGAAGGCAGTGACGATTATTAAGCAGCAGCTTGAATCTATGCGTCAAGGCCAGCTTACTGATCTTGAGCTGAATCAGACAAAAGCCATGATTGCGAATCATCTTAGAGAATTGCAGGATTCGGCTTATGAGATGATCGCTTATGATTTCAATGCGGTGTTATCAGGCAAGGAAAGAACCGCACAGCAGCTGCTTGATCAGATAGAAGCCGTAACGGCAGACGATATCGTTCGAGTTGCGCATTTGGCGCAGCTAGATACGATTTACTTTTTACGTGACCAGAAGGAGGCGTAACAGCAATGGAGACGCTCGATTACAAAGGCGTTCAAGAAACGCTATACCGCGAAGTGCTGGATAACGGCCTCGAAGTGATCGTACTGCCGAAGGAAGGCTTTCAGAAGACCTATGCTACTTTCGCAACGAAATATGGTTCCGTTGACAATCAGTTCGCAGTAGGTACAGAAGACATTATTCGTGTGCCAGACGGTATTGCCCACTTCCTAGAGCACAAGATGTTCGAAGAGCCTACGGGCGATATTTTTGCCACTTTCGCTTCACAAGGTGCATCTGCAAATGCATTTACAAGCTTTGACCGGACCGTTTATTTGTTCTCGGCAACTGAGCAGATTCCGGCCAATTTGGAGACCTTGATTGATTTTGTGCAGAATCCTTATTTCACGGATACCAATGTTGATAAGGAAAAAGGCATTATCGCTCAAGAAATCAACATGTACAAAGACAATGCGGACTGGCGCGTATACTTTGGCCTCATCGATGCCATGTATCATAACCATCCGATTCATATCGATATTGCAGGTACGGTGGAGTCGATCTATCAGATCGACAAGGAAACCTTGTACCGCTGTTACGAAACGTTCTATCACCCGTCTAATATGCTGCTGTTTGTTGTCGGCGGGGTAAAGGCGGATGAAGTATTTGAGCTTGTTCGCAAAAACCAGGCAGGTAAGACGTTTAGGCCGCAGGGGGAAATCAAACGTTTCTTCGAAGAGGAACCGGAGAGCGTGAAGATTCCGCGGAAGGTAACGAAACTTCCTGTATCGCTCCCGAAAGCAATGTTTGGCTTTAAAGAGAAGCAAACAGGACTCACAGGTGAAGCGCTGCTTCGCCATGAGGTGACGACCAAACTTATGCTTGATGCTTTGTTTGGTGCGAGCACAGCCTTGTATCAAGATTTGTATGAGCAAAATTTAATCTCTGATTCCTTTGGAACAGAATTTAATGTAAGTACGGATTATGCCTTTTCCGTCATCGGCGGCGATACGCCAAATCCGGATGAATTGCTGAATCAGATTCGAACAGCTGTAGAAGAAGCACTCCGTACAGGAATTGAGCCGGCTGCCTTCGAGCGTTCGAAGAAGAAAAAAATCGGCGGATATTTACGAATGCTGAACTCCCCTGAAGCAATTGCCGGTGAATTTACCCGTTATCGGTTCCGTGACAGCGATATGTTTGATTTGCTGTCTCAGTATGAGAACTGTACGCTGGAGCAAGTTAATGAGCGGCTCCGCGAGCATTTTGATTTTAATCAACTAGCGGTTTCGATCGTGGAGAAACCAGACAGCCAGCCGGTTTCATGAAGACAATTAAAGAAATGACGGTGTTAATTACCGGGGGAAGCCGGGGCATCGGCGCTGCCATCGCGCAGCGCTTTGCCGCGGAGGGACTTAACATCGTCATTCATTACCGTGAGTCGCATGAAGCGGCTAATGAAACAGCACGGGCCTGCATGAGATTTGGGGCTAACGTGATGACCATATCCGCGGACCTGCGTTCGCGTGAGCAGCTTCTCCGCATGAAAGAGAAGCTTGAAGCCCATGACATGCTTCCGGACATTCTCGTTAATAACGGAGGCATTTCCCATTATGGCATGCTGATGGATGTGTCGGAGCAGGAATGGGACGATGTAATGGCGGTTAATTTGAAGGGTATGTTTTTATGCAGCCAAATCTTTATGCCGAATATGATCGCGAACAGGTTTGGCCGGATTATCAATGTATCGTCTATTTGGGGAATATCTGGCGCATCCTGTGAGGTTCTTTACTCTACAACCAAAGGCGGTATGAATGCCTTCACAAAGGCTCTCGCCAAAGAGCTGGCACCATCGGGTGTTACCGTTAACGCTGTTGCTCCTGGAGCGGTTGATACAAGGATGATGAGCAGCTTCAATGAGGAAGAGAAGGCAGCCTTGGAACAGGAAATTCCGCTCGGTCGTTTTGGACAACCTGATGAAGTGGCTTCCCTTGTTTATTTCTTGTCTTTACCGGAATCCTCTTACATAACAGGTCAAATCATAAGTCCTAACGGTGGCTGGCATACTTAAAATCATGGTATAATCCGTTTCGCCCAGGCGCAGAATAACATTTGTTGAGCGTAATTCACTTACACTCTTCTCAAATTGTTCTTATTCCAGGAGGCGAACCTAAATGTCCAACGTCCTTTCTAACTTCGACAATTGGAAAGAGTTTTTGTCGGATCGCGTAGCACAAGCCAAAAATAACGGGATGACAGAAGAGACCATTAAAAATTTGGCGTATGAAATTGGATCATTCCTTGATGAAAAGGTCGATCCTAAAAATGAACAGCAGCGCGTGCTGAAGCAGCTTTGGGATGCGGGCGATGAGAACGAACGCAAAACCGTAGCTGGTTTGATGGTTAAATTGGTCGAAACAACCTAAATGATGGCATCTTGCAGAAAAGCCTCCCAAATTGGAGGCTTTTCTGCAATGTCTATGTATAGGTTGCAGGAATGTGGCGAAAATTGTAGAATAAATTTTTATAAGCGATTCAATCGATTGGGATTGGTGACAACAAGGGACGGTGTGAAATGGGATCAAAGCAGCAATATTATATGGAGTATAAAATACATAAGAATAGACCGGGCCTGCTCGGTGATATCGCATCACTGCTGGGGATGCTTGAAGTGAATATTATGACCATTAACGGTGTTGAGGATCGTACACGGGGTATGCTGCTTCAGACTGACGACGAAGAGAAAATCGTGCTGCTTGGCAAGATGCTTCAGAAGGTCGATAATATTACTGTCAACAAGCTTCGCACGCCAACAATCGTTGATATATTGGCTGTTCGTCATGGACGTTATATCGAAAGGGACTCCGATGATCGTAAAACGTTCCGGTTTACAAGGGATGAGCTTGGTCTCCTAGTTGATTTCCTTGGCGAAGTATTCAAACGAGATGGCAATCAGGTTATTGGGCTTCGCGGTATGCCTCGTGTTGGCAAGACGGAATCCATTATTGCGGGCAGTGTTTGCTCCAATAAGCGGTGGACTTTTGTATCGTCAACATTGCTCAGACAAACCGTAAGAAGTCAGCTTTCCGAAGATGAAATGACGGATAACAATATCTTTATCATTGACGGTATTGTCAGCACAATCCGCTCAAATGAGAAGCATTACTCACTGCTGCAGGAGATCATGGCGATGCCGTCAACGAAAGTGATCGAGCATCCGGATATTTTTATTAAAGAATCGCAATATGACTACAGCCATTTTGATATGATTATCGAGCTTCGTAATACACCAGACGAAGAAATTACATACGAATCATTCACAGCCAATTATTCTGATAATGAATTCTAGCAGAGAGGAGTAGACACCATGTCAGATTTAGGAGCGTTGCTGCGTCAAGCAAGGGAAGAACGCGGATTAACGCTTGAGGATGTACAGGAAACGACGAAAATACGCAAACGTTATCTGGAAGCAATCGAAAGCGGCGATCACAGCGTGCTGCCTGGAACCTTCTATTTACGCGCTTTTGTAAAAAATTATTGTGATGCTGTAGGTCTTGATGCAGATGAAGTATTGCGTCTATACCAGCATGAGGTTCCTGCCTCAGTTACTGATCAGATTGTAGAAGCGGTACCAACGAGACAACCTAAGCGTGTTCAAACACGCTCATCGGAACGGATTAGCAAGCTCAGCTTCAACGTGATGATGTGGTCGTTCCTGATCCTGATCGTCGTTGTCGTATGGGTTTATTTCGTTAATAACAAATCCAGCGATACGAAAGAAATGGACGATACCAATATTACGGATCAGGCATCACCGCCTGCTGAGACCCAATCGCCAGACACGTCGAATGGCGGTACTGGTACTCCAACTTCGACACCTACGCCAACACCAAGTCAAGACCCAACTACACTAACGTTCTCGTCTAAGATCGGTAAGGTGGATCATTATGACGTCGCTCCGGCAGGCGTGCTGCATAAAGTGGAGATTAAGGTCTCCGGCGGCCCAAGCTGGACTGAAGTGCGTAAGGGCAGTAAAGACGGCGAAGCTCTAATTTCGAAAAATGCAGAGGATGGATCTGTTCTCACTTATGATCTTGATCAGTCACTTTACATTAATGTAGGCCGTGCTGACCTCAGTGTCATTACGGTTGATGGTGTAGTGATCAATGATGGGGATCGTGCAGGATCGAAGAAAATCCAACTGAACCCTGCTGAGGGTGCCGGAGGGACAGAGGGAACACAAAGCCAAAGTCCTGATAATACATCAACACCTGGGGATACAGCAGACACAAATAACCAGCAAGGAACGGAATAGAACAAAGGGAGAGTTGTTTAAAGATGAGTTCAGAAAGTTCATTTGATATTGTATCGAAGATGGATATGCAAGAGTTAAACAATGCCATTACACAAGCGGAACGCGAGATCGAGACGCGTTTTGACTTTAAAGGAAGTAAGAGCAGCATCAAGCTTGAGAAGGAAGAACTTATCATTATTTCCGATGATGATTTCAAGCTGGAGAGTGTTCTTGATATTCTGAAGTCGAAGATGGCTAAGCGTGGAGTTCCGATTAAAAACTTGGAATATGGCAAGGTCGAATCTGCTTCTGCGCATACCGTTCGTCAACGGATTAAGCTCAAGCAAGGTATTGAGCAAGATGATTCCAAGAAAATCAATATTCTTATTCGTGACTCCAAGCTGAAGGTGAAGAGCCAAATTCAGGGCGACCAGATCCGTGTAACCGGAAAAAGCCGTGATGATTTGCAGGCTGTTATGGCTTTGCTTCGCGGTGCGGATTTGAAAATCGAGCTGCAGTTCACGAACTACCGTTAATACGCCTTAATCCGGCCCTTCGCTGACGCTCCACGCGGCGGTTGAAGGGCTTTCGAACGATGATGCTTTCGTGTTTTGACACAGGAAATGGCATGTATTATACTAGTTGATAGCTTTTGGAAACGATCCGGGGGACATATAAATGACAGTACAAGCAATCATGCATCATAGCAGGAACAAGGCTAAACGCAATTCGGATTTGACCGGGGGTGTATACTAATGAACCTGGCGAATAGGATAACGCTGGCTAGAATTATTTTAGTGCCGATCATTATGGTATTTCTGCTCGTCAATATTGATATTAAGCCGCTTGAGTTCGGCGACGATTACTCCATTACATACAATCAGATCATAGCGGCTATCATCTTTATCATAGCGGCAAGTACTGATGGGCTCGATGGCTACATCGCACGTAAGAACAAGATCGTAACGAACCTTGGGAAACTTCTTGATCCGCTTGCAGACAAACTGCTTGTTGCAGCTGTCTTGATCTCACTTGTGCAGATGGACAAGTTAGCGGCATGGATGGCGATCGTTATTATCAGTCGTGAATTTGCGGTAACAGGTTTGCGTCAGATTGCTCTTCTTGATGGCAGTGTTATGGCTGCGAGCACTTGGGGCAAATGGAAGACAGCCGTTCAAATTACGATGATTATTTCGCTCTTGCTCAACAACTTTCCGTTCTCGTTCATCGATTTTCCGTTTGACGAGATCATTAGCTGGCTGGCCGTTCTGATTACGGTGTATTCCGGCTTTGATTATTTCTTCAAGAATAAACATTTGATTCCTGTGCAATAAACATAAGTAACAATAAAGCATCTTTCCTGAAGAGGAGAGGTGCTTTTGCTTCCTAATGCTAAAAATCAAGGGGGAAATCGAGTGAAAGCGGAAATTATTGCAGTTGGTACGGAGCTGCTGCTTGGTCAGATTGTAAATACAAACGCACAGTACTTGTCAAGAAAGCTTGCCACGTTTGGCATTGATGTTTACTTTCAAACGGTAGTTGGCGATAATTCAGCCCGCATTCGTCAAGCAATTGAGATTGCGCGTGAACGTGCAGATTTGCTCGTCTTTACCGGCGGTATTGGTCCTACACAGGATGACTTGACGAAGGATGTGCTCGCGGCTTATTTAAATAGGAGTCTTTCTATCCACCAGCCGTCCATGGATAAGATCGAGCACATGTTCAGCTCCCGAGGCATTCATATGGTGGAGAGCAATAGGCGGCAAGCGTTGATGATTGATGGCAGCGTACCGATCGATAATGAAGCGGGACTCGCTGTTGGGAATGGGCTTTCTGAAGAGGGGACACATTATTTGATGCTTCCTGGTCCGCCGCGTGAAATGAAGCCTATGATGGAAGGTCCTGGTGCGGAATGGCTGCGATCTATCCTTAGTACGGAAGAGCCGCTGTATTCACGGGTTCTTATGTTTGCAGGTATTGGCGAATCTACGCTTGAAGCAAAGCTTATTGATCTTATCGAAGCACAATCTGATCCTACCATTGCCCCTTATGCAAAGGAGGGCGAAGTTGCGATCCGTGTGTCAACAAAAGCGGCTAATGAAACAGATGCAACGGCGAAGCTTGATAAAACCACTGCAGATATCATGCAGCGTGTAGGTCAACACTTATATGCACGAGAAGAAATTACATTAGAAGAACAGATTGTTCAGCTGCTTCGGGCTTCCAGAAGAAAGCTTTCGACTGCGGAAAGTATAAGCGGGGGGCTGCTAGCGGAGCTAATTACCGGCATTCCAGGCAGCAGCGGCGAATATTCAGGTGGTGTCGTGACCTATACAAACGAAATGAAGCATAAGCTTCTTGGCATTCCAATGGCCCAACTAGAGGGTGATGGAGCACCTGGTGCAATCAGTGAGTCGACTGCTGCGATGATGGCTGAGCGAGTACGCCAGATTGGTGATTCGGATTTTGGTGTATCCTTAACGGGTGTTGCTGGTCCGGCTCAAGCAGAAGGCCATCCGGTAGGGCTTGTCTACTATGCGGTTGCAGAGCGGGGGAAGCCGACGTCGGTCTTTACCGGTCATTTCTCGGGAACTCGATCGATTATCCGTATTCGAGCTGTTAAAGCTGCCTTATATCAATTATGGCTTAAACTAGGCGAATAATAATTTGTCGGATTAACGCGAAAAAGCTTGCGGGATTGTACCAGTTCCGTTATAATTGTCAGTATACGGAAGAACCGTGGCGAAGATTACTTTGCTGCGGTTTTTTTATGTCTATTTTTAAAAGTCACTTAAGATGGGGTATCACCATAGGAATGAAAGGACGTGGAAATAAAAAGACGAATGTATGTTCGAAAAAAAGCTTGGCTTTTGACTAGAAACAAGGTATCATACAATTATAAATGAATGAAGGATGTGAGTGGCTTGTCGGATCGTCGTGCTGCTTTAGAGATGGCTTTACGTCAAATTGAGAAACAATTTGGTAAAGGTTCCATCATGAAATTAGGAGAATCCACACATATGCAAGTTGAAACCGTGCCGAGCGGTTCCCTTGCTTTAGATATTGCACTTGGAATTGGCGGTTTACCGAGAGGTCGTATTATCGAGGTTTATGGACCGGAATCCTCCGGTAAAACAACAGTTGCCCTTCACGCGATTGCGGAAGTACAACGTATTGGCGGACAAGCAGCGTTTATCGATGCCGAGCATGCGCTCGATCCATCGTACGCAAATAAGCTTGGCGTTAACATCGATGAGTTGCTGTTGTCTCAACCAGATACAGGAGAGCAAGCACTTGAAATTGCAGAAGCTCTTGTACGCAGCGGCGCTGTTGACATTATCGTTATCGACTCCGTTGCGGCTCTTGTACCAAAAGCAGAGATTGAAGGCGACATGGGTGATTCCCACGTTGGTCTGCAAGCACGTCTGATGTCACAAGCACTTCGTAAGTTGGGCGGCGCAATCAGCAAGTCGAAGACAATTGCAATCTTCATCAACCAATTGCGTGAGAAAGTCGGCGTTATGTTTGGTAACCCGGAGACAACGCCAGGCGGACGCGCACTCAAGTTCTATTCTTCCGTTCGTCTTGATGTCCGCCGTATTGAAACAATCAAACAAGGCAACGACATGGTTGGTAACCGTACGCGTATCAAAGTCGTTAAGAATAAAGTTGCTCCGCCATTTAAGCAAGCTGAGGTCGATATTATGTACGGTGAGGGCATTTCGAGAGAAGGTAGCCTTGTCGATATTGGCACAGAGATGGACATCGTTCAGAAGAGTGGAGCATGGTTCTCCTACAATGGTGATCGCTTAGGTCAAGGCCGCGAGAACGCGAAGCAGTTCTTGAAGGATCATCCGCAGATTGCTGCAGTAATCGAGAAGCAAATCCGTGAACAAAGCAACTTGTCTGCTTCGGCAGAGCCAGCTGACTTCTCGAAAGATGATGACGATGATTTCGATGAGTCGGAACTTGATGATTAATAATTCAACTTTCGCAGCTATGAATCCATACTGCGGAAGTTAAGTTAATAGCTTAGGAGCAACGCCGTCCCATTGAGGGCGGCGTTGCTCCTTTTTCGCCATAACGAACGGAGTGAGTCCTAAATGATTATCGAGATTTCATCGGTCGAACAGGACCGCAAGGAACGAAAGCGTTACAACATCTTCACGAATGGCATGGAAGAGCCGCTATTCTCGGTTCACGAGGATTTGTTAATTAAGCACCGATTATTTAAGGGTACGTCGCTCAGCACGGAGGAAATTACCGAGATAACGGAAGAAGATGATCGTTACAGGGCTTATGCGCTAGCTATTTACTATTTGGGGTTCAAAGCAAGGACTCGCAAAGAAATTGAGCAATATTTAATGCGCAAGGCGTTCGAGCCGGAGCCAATTGCTTATGCGCTTGAACGTTTAGAATCGGAGCATATTGTTGATGATGAAGAGTATGCGCGGCAATTTGCCAAGCAGCGTATCCGTTATAGTCAAAAAGGCCGCCGTTGGATTAAGCAGGAGCTGCAGCAGCGAGGAGTAACAAATCAAGCTGCGTCAGAAGCACTGGAAGCCATCGACCGGGATGATGAACTTGCGTCAGCGATTCATGCCGCAAAGAAGAAATGGCGCTCCCTTAAAGGAGAAAATAGAGAGAAACGTCAAAAACTCCTCTCCTTTTTAATGCGAAGAGGGTTTCCTTCGGATGTCGTCAAAGAGGCGGCAAAAGCAGCTATAGATGAAGCGGAAATGGAACAGGCAGATGACGATGATGGGCTTTTGCTTGACAATTGATTTTGCCAAAAGATAAAATAAAATTGTATTCCTTTTATATCAGATCAATTTTCCTTCCAAAAGTTGATTTGAAACGATTATTTTCGTCAATAAGTTTGAGAATGAATCGGTATGGAAACCGGCTAAAAACCTAATATCATCCCAAGCATTGCCTTGGTGAATGCAACGAGGAGGTGAACAAATGGACCCTATTTGGACGGTGTTGATCTGTCTCGTTGTTGGCGTTATTTTCTTTGGGATTGGTTATTTTATTCGCAAGTCGATTGCCGAGGCCAAAATTTCCAGCGCTGAGCAAGCTGCTGTTGTCATCGTAGAAAGTGCGAAGAAGGAAGCAGAAGCTCAGAAGAAAGAAACGGTGCTCGAAGCAAAAGATGAAATCCACAAACTCCGTACGGAGGCTGAAAAAGACATCCGAGAGCGGCGTAATGAGTCTTTGCGTCAAGAAAGACGTTTGCTCCAGAAAGAGGAGTCGCTGGATAAAAAGATAGAAGCACTCGAGCGCAAAGAAGAGTTAGTTGCCAACAAAGAGAAACGGATCGATGACACACAAGAACAAATTGATTCCATTTACAAGCAGCAGCTTAGTGAATTGGAGCGTATCTCCAGCTTGACTATGGAAGATGCGAAATCGATTATTTTGTCGAATGTGGAACAGGAAGTACGTCACGAAACAGCACAGATGATCAAAGAGATCGAGCAGCAAGCGAAAGAAGAAGCCGATCGTAAGGCGCGGGACATTATTTCACTCGCTATTCAACGTTGTGCGGCGGATCACGTAGCAGAGACGACTGTATCGGTCGTAACGCTGCCTAACGAAGAAATGAAAGGCCGCATAATTGGACGTGAGGGCCGTAATATCCGTGCACTCGAAACATTGACTGGTATCGATCTAATTATCGACGATACACCGGAAGCGGTCATTCTGTCAGGCTTTGACCCGATTAGACGTGAAATTGCTCGGACTTCACTTGAGAAGCTTGTTGCAGATGGTCGTATACATCCGGCTCGCATTGAAGAGATGGTCGAGAAGTCCCGTAAGGAAGTGGATGAGCGGATCCGTGAATACGGTGAGCAAGCTACTTTCGAGGTTGGGGTTCACGGTTTGCATCCTGACTTGATTAAAATTCTGGGACGTCTGAAGTATCGGACAAGCTACGGTCAGAACGTGCTGAAGCACTCGATGGAAGTTGCTTACTTGACAGGCCTTATGGCTGCAGAGCTTGGCGAGGATATTACTCTGGCTAAGCGCGCAGGCCTCCTGCACGATATCGGCAAGGCACTTGACCACGAGGTTGAGGGCTCACATGTTGAGATCGGCGTAGAACTGGCGAAGAAGTACAAAGAGCATCCTGTTGTTATCAACAGTATCGCTTCCCACCATGGAGATGTAGAAGCAACTTCTGTAATCGCGATGTTAGTAGGAGCAGCGGACGCATTGTCTGCCGCACGCCCTGGTGCACGTCGTGAAACGCTTGAAACGTACATTAAACGTCTGGAGAAGCTGGAAGACATTTCGGAGTCGTTCGACGGCGTAGAGAAGTCTTTCGCAATCCAAGCAGGACGCGAAGTCCGTGTTATGGTTCAGCCTGAAAAGATTGACGATACAGAAGCATTCCGACTTGCACGCGACATTACGAAGAAAATCGAGAGTGAACTCGATTATCCGGGACATATTAAAGTTACGGTTATTCGTGAGACCCGTGCAGTTGAATATGCGAAGTAACACAAGCAAATAGCAAGAACGAAAAGTGGCTGCTTGTCAGCCACTTTTTTTGCATAATAAAGGAGTGGCAGAGTGAACGTATTATTTATTGGTGATATCGTAGGAAGTGTAGGCCGTAAAGCCCTTAAGCAGGTGCTACCGGCACTTAAAAGTAAATATAATCCGCATATTATTATCGTAAACGGTGAGAATGCTGCAGCAGGTCGCGGTATTACACAGACCATTGCCCGTGAGTTTTTTGAATGGGGCGTTCATGGCATTACGATGGGTAATCATACCTGGGACAATAAGGATATCTTTGAATGGATAGATGAAGAACCACGCATTGTGCGGCCGGCTAACTTCCCGGAAGGGACTCCTGGCCAAGGTTATGCCTTAATCAAAGCCAACGGCAAGCAGTTAGCCATTATTAATTTACAGGGCAGGACATTCCTGCCGCCAATTGATTGCCCATTCCGGAAGGCAGAAGATCTAGTTACTCTGGCGAGAGAGAAGACCAACAATATTTTGGTTGATTTCCATGCCGAAGCTACCTCTGAGAAGATTGCTATGGGCTGGCATTTGGCTGGTCATGCCTCGATCGTAGTTGGTACCCATACACATGTACAGACGAATGATGACCGCATTCTGCCGGGCGGAACAGCTTACCTTACCGATGTGGGGATGTCGGGTCCTCGTGATGGCGTCCTGGGTATGGATCGTAACGCTGTGTTACATAAATTTTTAACTCAGCTGCCTACACGTTTCGTCGTGGACGAAGGGGATTGGCATTTGCATGCGGTCTCGGTTCACATTGACGATGCGACAGGCCAAGCTACGAAAATTCAAAAAATCCGATTGACGGAAGATGAATGGCTGCTCATGCAGTAGCTATATGAATATTCGAAAAGTTTAGTCAATTCAGAATAGTGCTGAAAGTTATTAGGATAATAGCAGGAATTTTTTAACCTCTCTCGAATACTATCTAAATAGTGGAATCCATCCATCATTCCCGAGGAGGTCCTTTTTCATGGAAGTATTAAAAGTTTCAGCAAAGTCCAATCCAAATTCCGTTGCAGGTGCGCTAGCCGGAGTTTTGCGTGAGCGCGGCGCCGCTGAATTGCAAGCCATCGGGGCGGGTGCACTAAATCAAGCGATCAAAGCGGTAGCGATTGCTCGCGGATTCGTAGCTCCGAGCGGGGTGGATTTAATCTGTGTGCCGGCATTTACTGACATTGTGATTGATGGAGAAGATCGTACAGCGATAAAGCTTATTGTAGAACCTAGGTAATTCGAATAACCAAACGTCAAGTGCGGGACTGAATTAGACCGGGTATTTGAACCTGTTTACGTAGTAGACAGGTTTTTTGCTTTGTTGGGGTTAATCCAATTATTCATCTTGGTTGTAAAAGGCGGTGCGATATGACCTTTACGGTGGCGGATTTTCATTGTGATGTATTAAGCAAACTGCTAGTTGATCCGAAGCTTTCTTTCCGAAATAGTGAATCTAATGCACTTGATGTAACGTATGAGCGATTAAAGGAATCAGGTGCAGTTCTTCAAACGTTCGCGGTCTACATACCGGAAAAGTTAAATGGCTCTATTGAACCCATTCTAGAAAGTATCGATCATTTCTATGAACAGGTGCTTACTTGTCCCGATATGATGCTCGTACGCAATCAAGCCGATCTAAGAGAAGGTCTGGCTACTGGTAAGATAGGCGCCTTGCTGTCCCTTGAAGGAGTAGATGGACTGCAGGGCAGTATTCCCATTCTAAGACTTCTACACCGCCTTGGCGTGCGAGCAGCAGGACTAACCTGGAATTATGCGAACTGGGCCGCAGACGGCGTTATGGAGCCTCGAGGAGGGGGTCTAACGGCGAAGGGGAGAGCATTCGTCCAAGAATGCGATAATCTGGGTATACTGGTGGATGTATCGCATTTGTCTGAGCGGGCGTTCTGGGATGTAGCGGATCTAGCATCAAGGACGATTATAGCTTCTCATTCAAACGCAAAAGCGCTTCTTAACCATCCCCGTAATCTGACGGATGAACAAATAAAAGCTATTCTCGCTCTGCAGGGCTTAATCGGTGTGACATATGTACCTTGGTTCGTAGCTGAAGGGGAGCAGGTCACAATCGATCATGTGCTAAGACATATCGAACACATATGTGAGCTTGGCGGTGAGCAGCATCTTATGCTTGGATCAGACTTTGACGGAATCGATAAATATGTAAGTGGTTTAACTCATCCTGGTGAGGTGTACAGGCTTCGGGAGGCGCTGCTGAAAAGGTACACGGAACAGCAGACCAAGCAGTTTTTATCGGGTAATGCGCTTTCATTTTTAGCTGCCCATTTGCCGGTGTAATGAACCGCTTTGTCCGATCTTAATCCGCTATAAATTCAATCGAAAATGATTATGTGATCATTAAGCGTTTACATCTTGCAATTTTCAAACCACACCTTTACACTTGTTGTGACTGTTTATTCATAATACAAATTATTGTTGGATATTGCCTTAGTAATGTACGCGGCTTAAGCCATCAAAAAGAGGAGATGGGCGTTTTGATTAGTCAATTGTCTTGGAAGATCGGAGGGCAACAAGGGGAAGGCGTCGAAAGTACGGACCGTATCTTTTCCACGGCGCTTAACCGGCTTGGGTATTATCTATATGGATATCGTCATTTCTCGTCGCGAATCAAGGGCGGACATACGAATAATAAGATTCGAATCAGCACATACCCAATTCGGGCGATCTCCGATGATCTGGACATCCTCGTGGCGTTCGACCAAGAAAGTATAGATCTGAATGCAAAAGAGCTTCGCACCGGCGGCGTAATCGTGGCAGATGCGAAGTTTAATCCGGTTGTACCTGAAGGAATCGATGCTAGACTCTTCGCAGTACCCATTACGAAGATGGCAGAAGAGCTTGGTACTTCCCTAATGAAGAACATGGTTGCTTCCGGCGCATCCTGGGCACTGCTTGGGCTGCCGCTTGAAGTATTCAATAAAGCAGTAGAAGAAGAGTTCGGACGTAAAGGCGCAGCAATCGTGGAGAAAAATATCGAAGCGGTTAAGCTTGGTGCGGAGTTCGTACTAGAGCAAGCGGGTGGACCACTTGACGAGTTTAAGCTGGGTGATGCAGATGGCCAGCAAAAGCTGTTTATGATTGGCAACGAAGCAATTGGGCTTGGTTGTATTGCAGCTGGCTGCCGGCTTATGTCAGCGTATCCAATTACTCCCGCATCTGAGATTATGGAATATCTTATTAAGAAGCTTCCTGCACTTGGCGGTACAGTTGTTCAAACGGAAGACGAAATCGCAGCTGTTACGATGGCAATTGGCGCTAACTATGCCGGTGTCCGTACGATGACGGCATCTGCCGGACCTGGTCTGTCTCTGATGATGGAGGCAATTGGCCTTGCAGGTATGACGGAGACTCCGCTTGTCATTGTGGATACGCAGCGCGGTGGTCCTTCCACAGGCTTGCCAACGAAGCAAGAGCAATCCGACTTGAACGCGATGGTATACGGAACGCATGGCGAGATTCCAAAGATCGTTATCGCACCGGCATCGATCGAGGACTGCTTCTATGATATGATCGAAGCCTTTAACCTGGCTGAGCAGTATCAAGTACCCGTTATCGTGATGACGGATCTTCAGCTGTCGCTCGGCAAACAATCCTGTGAGCCGTTTGACTTTAATTCGATCCAGATCAACCGCGGCAAGCTGGTAGAAGAAGGGCCAGAGCTTGAGCAGCATCAGCTGTTTAAACGTTATGAGCTCACTGAAGACGGCGTATCGCCTCGTATACTGCCTGGTGCCAAAAATGGTATTCACCATGTTACTGGCGTGGAACATGACGAGACAGGACGTCCTTCGGAGAGTGCCACTAACCGTCTGAAAATGATGGATAAACGTCTGCATAAGCTGGATGATCTCTTCATTCGTGAAGGTCTTCGCGTTGATGCTCCTAACGAGACGCCGGATCTTCTCATTATTGGCATGGGCTCAACAGGTGGCACGATCGATCAAGCCCGCGAATGGCTGGCAAACGACGGTATTACAACGAACCACATTACGATCCGTCAGATTCATCCGTTCCCTACAGAGCAATTGCTTCCTCACTTGCAACAGGCGAAAAAAGTCGTTGTTATCGAGAACAATGCGACGGCACAGCTCGCTGGCCAGATCAAAATGAATGCAGGCTTTGCTGAAAAAATCCGCAACCTGCTGAAATATGACGGCAATCCGTTCCTGCCATCTGAAGTTTATAAAGCGTGCAAGGAGTTGGACTAATTATGGCAACGTTTAAAGAGTTTAGAAATAATGTGAAGCCGAACTGGTGCCCGGGCTGCGGAGACTTCTCCATCCAAGCAGCTATTCAACGTGCGGCAGCTAATGTAGGCCTTGAGCCGGAAGAGCTTGCTGTTATTTCGGGTATCGGCTGTTCCGGCCGTATTTCCGGTTACATTAACGCATATGGCCTTCATGGTATTCATGGCCGTGCGCTTCCTATCGCGCAGGGTGTTAAGCTTGCTAACCGCGAGCTGACCGTTATCGCATCTGGAGGTGACGGCGACGGATTCGCAATTGGTATGGGTCATACCGTGCATGCCATTCGTCGTAACCTGAACATCACGTATATCGTTATGGATAACCAAATCTATGGTCTGACAAAAGGGCAAACGTCTCCGCGAAGCGCAGAAGGCTTTAAGACCAAATCGACGCCGGAAGGCTCGATCGAGTCGACATTGTCGCCGCTTGAGATTGCTTTATCTGCAGGTGCTACTTTTGTAGCCCAATCGTTCTCCAGTGATCTGAAACAGTTGACTGCCTTAATCGAAGCAGGTATTAAGCATGAAGGCTTCTCGCTGATCAATGTTTTTAGCCCATGTGTAACGTTTAACAAAATCAACACGTACGACTGGTTCAAAGAAAATATCGTTAACCTGGAGCAATTCCCGGATTACGATCCTACTAACCGCGTAACCGCGATGAATAAAATCATGGAAACAAACGGCATGCTGACGGGTCTGATCTATCAGAATACGGTGCGTAAATCATATGAGGATATGATTACAGGCTTCCGCCCGGAAGCACTGGCTAAACAAGATCTTTCGCTGTCCGAAGAGCACTTTGCGAAGCTTGTAGCGGAATTTAAATAGGTGTATGATGGGCATACGGCCTTTTTTTACAAGAGGCCGTATGCTTTTTAATTTTGATGGGATTACAAAGGAGTAAAAACAAATGGAACAAAAATTAGTGCCCGTGGGCGTATCGGCAAGACATATTCATTTATCTGCGGAGCATGTCGCTATATTATTTGGAGAAGGCAGTGAACTAACGGTTGCTAAACCGTTGTCGCAGCCTGGTCAATATGCTGCTAATGAGACGGTTGCAGTCATCGGACCAAAAGGTACTTTCCCAAAAGTAAGAATTCTGGGTCCTGTACGCCCGTCTACACAACTGGAAGTATCGCGTACAGATGCGTTCTCGCTTGGTGTAAACCCGCCTGTACGGGAATCTGGCAATATTGCAGGCTCGGCCGGCATCACCCTTAAAGGACCAGCTGGTGAAGTTACAATTGAAGAGGGCGTAATCGTTGCTGCTCGTCACATTCACTTCCATACCTCAGATGCCGACAAGTGGGGGATTGCCGATAAACAACAGCTGAAAGTTCGCTTCCAAGGCGAGCGTGGCGTTGTATTCGAGCATGTGATTGCTCGTGTATCTCCGGACTTTGCACTGGATATGCATATTGATACCGATGAGGCGAATGCTGCAGGCATCAAGAACGGTGATACGGCAGAAATCATCGAATAGGTCGATGAGTGGACAGAGAGGCTGACAAGCGGGATACACCGTTGTCAGCCTCTTTTGTCAGCCATGGATGAATAGATATCGATGAGGCAGTTATGCTATAATTTTGTATTAGGGATATTTCATGTAGAGGGAAGTGAACAACCATGTCTAAGGGTAAAGCTCAAGCCGACAAGGTTAAAGACTATTCCAAATACTTTGACTTCTCGGATGCTAAGGTGCTAAGTGAGGAAGACGGGGGAACGACCTATCGCATTAAAGGCCGGAACGTTCAAATTAACTCCACACCAGATTACAAAGAAGAAAAGAAACGCGGCAAAGAAGACATTGAAGTTCATTATGATTTCATCATTCCTGAGGAGCTTCAAACACTCGGTAAAGGGAAATTTTACTTCATACAAACATACGGCTGCCAAATGAATGAGCATGACACAGAAGTGATGAAGGGCATGTTCGAAGAGATGGGCTATGCAGCCACGGAAGATCGCCAGCAGGCGGATGTGATCCTGCTTAATACATGCGCCATTCGGGAAAATGCCGAAGATAAAGTATTTGGTGAGCTTGGACATCTAAAGACGTTAAAGCTGCAAAAGCCTGGTCTGCTATTAGGTGTTTGCGGATGCATGTCCCAGGAAGAATCAGTAGTAGGCAAAATCCTGCAAAAGCATGCTTTTGTCGATATGATTTTTGGTACTCATAACATTCATCGGTTACCGCATTTGTTACAAAACGCTTACTTCAGCAAGGAGATGGTCGTTGAGGTTTGGTCCAAAGAAGGCGACATCATCGAAAATATGCCCAAGAAGCGGGATGGCATGCGTGCATGGGTAAACATCATGTACGGCTGCGATAAATTCTGTACATACTGCATTGTGCCATACACAAGAGGCAAGGAGCGCAGCCGTCGTCCGGAGGATGTGATTGCCGAAGTTCGTGAGCTCGCTCGCCAAGGGTTTAAAGAGATTACTCTGCTTGGACAAAATGTAAACGCCTACGGCAAGGATTTTAAAGATATCTCTTACCGATTTGGCGATTTGATGTTTGATATTTCAAAGATAGATATTCCTAGGGTTAGGTTTACGACCAGCCATCCGCGGGATTTCGACGATCATCTGATTGATGTGCTGGCTGAGGGAGGCAATTTGGTTGAGCATATTCATCTGCCGGTCCAATCCGGCAGCACGGAAGTACTCAAACGAATGAGCCGCAAATATTCGAGCGAACTCTATATGGAGCTAGTTGCCAAGATTAAACGCGCGATTCCGAATGTTTCTCTCTCAACCGATATTATCGTTGGTTTCCCTGGTGAGACGGATGAGCAATTTGAGGAGACGATGTCGTTAGTTCAGAAGGTTGGTTTCGACTTTGCCTATACATTCATCTACTCACCTCGTGAGGGAACGCCAGCTGCAGGTATGGAAGACAATGTCCCTGCTGACGTAAAGAAGCAGCGTCTGAAGAGGCTCAATGAGCTGATGGCAGAGCTTGGCCGCAAGAGCCATGAACGGATGGAAGGCGAGATTGTTGAGGTGCTTGTCGAAGGAGAGAGTAAGAACAATTCGCATATTTTGGCAGGCCGGACTCGTACGAATATGCTCGTTCACTTAGAGGGTCCAAAGGAATGGATTGGACAATTTGTACATGTTCGTGTAACAGAAGCAAAAACATGGTATATTAAAGCAGAACCATTGGCGAATTCCGCCAGCAATGTATCTTAAGTTGTGACTCAAATAATGGGAGAGATGATAGATGTCCGAACAGCAGACTGCAGTTAATAATCACCACCATCATGATCATGAGGATGGCCACTCGTGTGATGTGCCGAAATTTGATACACGTGACCTTCTCGTACGTGAAGATATTATGGAAAAAGCGAAGGAGCTCGCTGGCCTGATCTTTACTTCCGAGGAAGTACAGCAATATCGCCGTGCCGAGAAGCAAATTCAAGGCAATGACCGCGTTCAATCGCTTATCACAATGATCAAGAAGAAGCAAAAAGAAGTGGTAGCCTTTGAAACAACCTTCAAGAATGAGCAAATGGTGAAAAAAATCGAAGGCGAAATGGAAACGCTGCAGGATGAACTGGACGGCATTCCAATCGTATCGGAGTTCCAGCAAAGCCAATCCGACATTAACTATTTGCTGCAGCTTGTTATCTCAATCGTTCGTGATACCGTATCGGAGAAAATCAATGTAGAAGACGCTCAAGTTGAAGCGCCTGAAGAATGTGACTAAAATAAATGGAGAGGCGGTTCTTTTTTATGAAGAACGCTTCTCTTTCTTTTTCACCCAATAAAAATCATGTACCTTAAAGGAGAGAGATAAACCATGAATCCATTTACATACTATAACCCTACCCGCCTGCATTTTGGTGAAGGGCAACTGAAACAGCTTCCTGTCGAAGCAGCTAGCCTTGGTAAACGTGTACTGCTTGTCTACGGTGGTGGCAGCATTAAGCGTAACGGACTATATGAGCAAGTTCTTGCGAAGCTGAATGAAGCTGGCTGTTCAGTTACTGAGCTCAGCGGAGTTGAGCCTAACCCGCGTCTATCGACAGTACACCGCGGTGCTGATCTATGCCGTTCGGAGTCCATTGATTGGGTGCTTGCAGTTGGCGGCGGCAGTACAATTGACTGTGCGAAAGCAATCATCATTGCTGCGAAATATGAGGGGAACTTCTGGGATGTCGTCAGCCGGAAAGCGAAGCCGGAAGCAGCTCTGCCGCTTGGTACGGTTCTTACACTAGCGGCAACCGGCTCAGAGATGAATTCCGGTTCTGTTATTACGAATGAAGAAACACTCGAGAAGCATGGCTGGGGCAATGTCCTTGCTTACCCGACTTTCTCGATTCTTGATCCTGCGTTTACGGCAAGTGCTCCAAAGGATCATACGGTCTATGGTATGGTCGATATGATGGCACATGTGATCGAGCAATATTTCCACCATGATTCCAACACGCCGGTTCAGGACGGCTTCTGTGAGACGATCCTGCGTACAGTTATTGCGACGGCTCCAGGCCTTGTGAATGATCTGACGAATGTAAAGCTGCGTGAAACGATTTTGTATTGCGGCACAATGGCACTGAACGGTACGCTGTCGATGGGTGTAATCGGCGATTGGGCGAACCATGATATGGAGCATGCTGTCTCCGCTGTATACGATATTCCGCATGGTGGTGGTCTGGCTATCCTGTTCCCGAACTGGATGAACTATGTGGTTGAAGATAATGTAGGACGCTTTAAGCAATTCGCGGTAAATGTATTCGGAGTTGAAGCAGCAGGTCGTGACGATCTCGAGGTTGCACGGGAGGGAATCGCGAAGCTCCGTGAGTTCTGGAATTCGATTGGCGCTCCTTCGCGCCTCGCGGATTATGATATTGATGACAGCCGACTCGAAGAAATGGCTGAGAAAACAACAGGCAGCGGTACACGCGGTAACTTCCGCAAGCTGAAGAAAGAAGATGTGGCGGCGATTTATCGTTTGTCGATGTAAGGAATTGAGTGGGGAGCAGACCGGTATCCGGTCTGCTTTTTTTTGTTTTCGTCATTTGGAGGGATATTCGAAACGGATGTCGTATTTAGTTAATCATTCTATGGAAATGGGGATTTATATGATTCAGTATCCGCTGCTTCACGAAGGTACGATGATAGGGGTAACGGCGCCTTCCTCAGGAGTAAGTACAGACCTGCATGAACTGTTGAGATTAGCCTGCAGCCGTATGGAGGCCAATGGATACCACATGATTTGCGGAGAGACCGTGTGGACGGAGCATAAAGCGAAGTCAGCTCCTGCGAAAGTAAGGGCAACGGAATTCAATCAGATGATGAAGGATGATACGATTGGAATGATTTTTCCACCTTGGGGTGGTGAGCTGCTGATCGAAGTGTTGGAGTTTATAGATTGGGAGCAGATCAAGAACAAGTGGATAATGGGCTATTCCGATATAAGTGTATTGTTGCTGGCCGTTACATTAAAGACAGGAATCGCCACGGCACATGGGGCAAATCTTATTGATCAGCGAGGAGAATGGTCTGATCAGACGACAGGGATGTGGGAAGAGGCATTATCCACTAAAACCGGGGAATCTGTCGTTCAAAATTCATCACCTTATTATCAAAAAGAATGGAATCATGATGATCCTACTCCATGTATCTTTCATTTGAATGAGCAAACCTCTTGGAAAGTTGTTTCGAACGAGACTGTGAAATTTAAAGGGCGCTTACTAGGTGGTTGTATCGATGTGATCAGACATTTAATAGGGACTCCTTACGGTGATGTCCGGCATTTTCAACAGAATGTGATCTCGCAAGAACCTATTGTGTGGTATCTGGAAAATTGTGAGCTCAATACAGCAGATATACGGAGATCACTTGTGCAAATGAAGCTGGCGGGCTGGTTTGACCATTGTGCAGGTATTTTGTTTGGCAGAAGTGCGGTTAATCGGCCAGTCGGTAACTATACGTTGGAGGATATGTATCAGGAGCTTGCGGAAGAATTGAAGATTCCGATTGTTTATGATATCGACTGTGGTCATGTTCCTCCTCAAATGACGTTTATAAACGGAGCGTTGGCAGAGATTGAAGTGGGGGATGGAAAAGGAGTTGTGAGGCAATTTTTCATTCCTTAACAGGGTTAAATATCTAATGAATTAAAGAACCATCCCGTTAAAGTCAAAGGATGGTTCTTTATTATTTTAAGCAGTTGTATGGATCGACTTGTTACCTTTTGTGGATTGGATTGACGACTGAATTCGTTGAATATATGGTTTAAGAGATAGTACAATAATAACCGCTACAAAGGATTTGATCGCGTCGCCTGGCAGGTATGGATAACAGCCGGCTGTCATTGCTTTTCCGAAGCTAAGACCTGTAACATGCATCAGCCAAGGTACTCCAGGTACATAAGTCAGGAACGAACCTAGCAATTCAAAAATAATATATAAGGCGATAAATGATAAAATGCGGTTACGCATGATGAATTCGTTACGGAAAAGTGCTTGAGTAGCGAAGCCGATTAAAAGTGCACAAAACGGGAAGGCAAAGATAAATCCGCCTGTATGCCCTGTTAAAGTCTCGAGTCCCCCTTTGCCGCCAAAGAGTGGAAGGCCTGTTGCCGCCAGGGCGATTACGATCACAATGGAGATAAAGCTCTTACGTGGACCTAGAATGGCACCTGCCAAGGTAACGGCGAGCGTCTGGAGAGTAATAGGCACGTAAGAACCAACTTTAATCTGAATGGCGCTCATAACAATAAATAGTGCGGCGAATAGGGCGATAAATACGGTGCTTCGAATTGAACTACTTGTGCGCATAGTGGATCGACTCCTTTAGTTATTGCGTTTTGAATGTTAACCATTTATATTTAAATTAGGTTAACAAATCGGATTTTAGCACAGCTTGATCATTTGGGGAAGAGGTTAGATGAATGTTTTTGGCAAAAAATTTGGTGGAGCTGTCCAATGTGTCAGTTAAGCCTCTTACATATGGAGAACAATTAAATGCTCAACCATACCTCCTTCACTATATTGATGTAACGATGGCTGAAGGGGAATGGATCACTTTAATCGGCCGCAACGGAAGCGGGAAAAGTACGCTGGCGAGGGTGATTGCAGGATTTGGTGCTATGCATACAGAGGGAAGGGTTGAGCGGGATCCGGTTCGTTTTGCTACAGGCCAGGTTCCAATCGTTCTGCAACAGCCAGATGCTTCAATGATTGGTTCGACGCCATGGGAAGATGTCGTCATGATGCTTGAACAGCATGGAGTAGAAGGTTCCAAGATTCCAGAGCTTGCGGAGGAAGCGCTGCGCCTAGTTGGTATGCATATTCGAATGCATCAACGAGTTGAGACCTTATCCGGCGGGCAAAAGCAGCTGACGGCGATAGCAGGTTGCCTAGCCGTGCAATCGCCTATGTTAATCCTCGATGAAGTAACAGCGATGCTGGACCCCGAAGCCTGTACCCAGGTCATGGAGAAGGTGCGGGAGTTGAATAAACGAGGAGTAACCGTCATCTGGATTACTCAAAAGCTTGAAGAGCTGGCAGCAGGTGATCGTGTTCTGGCACTCGAGCAAGGGAAACTGTGGTTTGATCATAAAGCAGAGAATTTGTTCGCACGGGATGAGGATGGCCAGAGCATTTGTGAAAGTATGGGCTTTACTGCTCCATATGTGATTCAAACCGCCTGGGAGCTAGAGAAGCTAGGTATGCCACTTGAGCCGCTGCCAATGACACCTGAGACGTTAGCGAAGGCGGTGCAGCAACGATGGTAGACGATTGGAAGCTGAGTCAGGCAACTGTTATTGCACAAAGTGAACGAGGTAAGGAATTGCTGAGCGGGATTAATCTTACCTTCCGTTCAGGTGCTATTACTTTGCTTGTCGGCCATAACGGCTCGGGCAAATCAACCTTATTGGAGACATTAGCAGGATTAAGACGCCTGCATAGTGGGAGTATCGAACAAGGTAATGAATCGTTGTGGACAAACGACGGAAGAAAGCCTCGTTTAAACAAGTCTATTGTGATGAATACCGGAATTGCGCTGCAGCAATCGGAATCACAATGGTTCGCTTCAACCGTTAGGGAAGAGTTCGACTACTCTCTTAAACCATATGGAATCACAGCGGAGGAGAGGGAGAAAAGGATCGTCAGTGCGATGGAGCAGGCTGGGCTGCCGCTTGAATTACTTGCAAGGGATCCTTGGACGCTTAGTGGAGGACAGCAGCGGAGGCTGGCTATCGCATGTCTCATGGCATGCGAGCCGCAATGGCTGCTGCTCGATGAGCCGACGGCGGGGTTAGACGCCGACGGCATCCGCCGCCTGTGCGCGATGCTTGATGCGCACAGGGCGGCGGGGCGCGGAGCGGTCGTGGCAACGCACGACCTCGACGCGCTGCTGCCGCTCGCGGACGAAGTCGCCGTTATTTCCGGCGGCTCTGTCCGCGAAGCGGCTCCCGCGGCCTCGTGGGCGGTGACACACGCCCACGCGGCCGCAGCGCCGCAGGCACAGCGCGCGCTCGCGCAGCTGCGCGCGGCAGGGTTTGCGCCGCCGGCGGAGCCAGGCGGCGCGCCGTGGCCGGCGCCGCGCGAGCTCGCGGCGCTGCTGGCGGCGCAGCGCGCTGCCACACCCGTGCAGGCTGCTGCTGCGCAAACCGCAGCAGCCTGCACGACAACAATAGAGCCGCCGTCAATTCCGGCGGCTCCCACTACAACCACCACACTCACGCAGCCTAACCGGCTCGCTTCGCGCTTCGATCCGCGGGCGCTAATCGCCGCGTATCTGCTGCTTGCGACAACGATCCTGCTCCAGCATAGCTGGGCAGGGCTCGCTGTCGCCGCAGCTTTATCCGCAGCAGCGCTAATCCCGCTGCGGGAACAAATAAGGCCCTGGATGAAAGCCATCCGGGCCTATATCATCATGATCGCAATTATTGCCATTTTTGCGGGACTACATCTTAATCCGGTCTCCTTTGATTGGGCACCGGCGATGCAGAACATTCAGCGCTTCAGCGGGCTTCTGCTCGTCATGCTGCTTGGCCTGCCGCTAATGGCGCTGGTAACTCCGCTTCGCGTGCAGCGAAGCTTGGAGCAGACGTTTGGCTGGCTGAATCAATTTAAAGTACCCGTTACGCAAGTTGCATTAACGGTCACCTTAATCTTCCGCTTTATTCCGCTCCTTGCAGATGAGTGGGAGCGATATGTCAAGATCGCCCATGCTCGGGGGAAAGCAACAACAGCATCCGGATCACTTCCATTCCGAATGCTGCTTCCTGCAATGGTACCCTATATTCGTTCTTTACTTCGTATGGCAGAGCAAATGGCAGATGCGCTGGAAGCACGGGGCATCGGACACCCGGCTGCAAAGCCAACCCAAGGCTTGCGTCTGCGATTTAGCCGAGAAGATATACTGATTGTTATATTCGCAGCAACTGCAGCTGCCATTCTGATTCTTATTCGTTGATCTGTTTAACTGTTCTGGTCCCAATTAGTTAGTCTCAATGATAAACCGAACTGATCTTTATTAGTTTCTGTCAATCATTTTACTGTTCTGATCCATATGAGTTATCACATGGTTTAACCGTTCTGAAACGTTTAATTAGCCACATTAATTAAATGATTATGATGATCCTGACTCTTTTAGTCAGCCTCTGAAAACCATTAATCCAATTAATATTTAACCTCATTAAATGATTAAGGGCTCAAAGGCAAAATGCAAGAGAGTTCTCTCTTTATCAAACTTTCCACTACATCAGCAGGACTTAGAACACTCGAAATAAGACCCTGCAAGGGTCTTATGCAGTGATCATTATGTGCAACTAGTAGCCATAAGACCCTGTGAGGGTCTTATTTTTTTATTTTTGGCAAAAAAATCAAGCTTCCTCGAGCATCTGAAATGCAATAAGACTCTGCAAGGGTCTTATGCAGTGATCATTATGTGCAACTAGTAGCCATAAGACCCTATGAGGGTCTTATTTTTTTATTCTTGGCAAAAAAATCAAGCTTCCTCGAGCATCAGAAATGCAATAAGACCCTGCGAGGGTCTTATACAATGATCGTTATGTGAACATGGTAGCAATAAGACCCTCTGAGGGTCTTATCACTCTATCCCGTCGTCATTTTAATGATGTATGGGACAACTCCATCATCCTACTTCAATACTCCCTGAATCATCTTCTTCCGATCATGCCTGTAAAACACAACACATAACAGAACAGCCATTAATCCGAATACTCCGCCAAGAGCGAAGCCGCTGTTTAATCCCCAGCTTTCGTTCAGCCAGCCTGCTAGGAAGGGGCCGGCAAACATCCCAGCTGCGTATACCGCTTGATACAGCCCCATAGCAGTAGCGCGGCCTTGGGGATTCACGTCGCGGATGGCGAGCCCAAGAAGAAGTGGGATATGCAGGCCTTGGGCAAAGCCATTTATGATCTGTGTAAACATAAGAACCCAAATATTATGAACGAAGCAAATTGATACGGTGCAGATCGCGCTTAGGATGAAGCCTGTGCCAATCGTGACCCAGTTGCCAAACCGCGGTGCGAACCAGCTTGCTGTGAACATCGAAGCGAGAGCATGCGGCGCCATAAAGGCGAATACGAGCAGGGTTAGCTCAAGTCCGCTGCTGCCTAGTGCCTCAGCTTTGAGCGGCGTAAATCCGAACATCGTAATGAACAGCACACAATGTGCAAGTAAAGACAGCATAGCTACCTGAAGCAGAAGCTTCGTTTGGATTACACTTCGAATCATTGAGAACGAGATTCCGCTGCGCTCATGAAGCGGTTTGTCTGGTTCATGAATGAGAAGTGCTAGCAATAAGCCAATTCCTCCGATAACTGCCCCGAGCACAAATGGAGCATCTTCTCCAAATCCGTCGGACATCCACCCACTGAGCAGCATGCCGATCATCTGACCGGAGACGGTCATCACACTAATATTGCCCATCGCTTTAGTCGCTTCCTCAGCGGCAAAATAATTCGCATACATGACCGTAAAAGCGACCCATGTCGAGGCGCATAATCCAGCCATTGCCCGGCCAGCAAGCGGCCACATCCAGCTGCCTGGAATGATAAACAAGAGACAGCTGGCACTTGCAGCGAGCATGCCAAGCAGAATAAACGGTTTTCTTTTTCCCCATCGATCGGACAACATCCCTAATGGAAAACGAATGAGCAGCTGCATAAAGCCATAACTGCCAAGCACAATACCAATTAAATCAAGCGACAGCCCCCGAGAGCTCAAATACGGCGACAATGTTGGTACGTATGTATACATCGCAATCCAGAACATTAAGGTAACCGTCATAAAAAGTAGTCGATGATTTCGTGTTGATGGTTCCATTCCTGCTACCTCCCTCATATAAATCTACTTTATAAGACATGCCTCAGCCTGTCACTTCTAATTTTGCTTACCTCCAGGAAACCTTTCACCGGGTAGAAGCGTTATAGGTGTGGCCCCTGTCAATTTTTTCTAGTGCAAGGGGTGCTGGAATGGATGAACAACTGACCAGGAAGACCGTAGTGTTAAGAGAGCTTCGAGATTGGACGCTGGCTATAATCTTGGCGATCATCATCGCATTACTGTTCCAAAATTATGTTTACGCGCAATCTGAAGTACATAACATCTCTATGCAAAATACACTTGTCGCAGGTCAGCGGCTGATCGAGGATAAATGGTCCTATCGGTTCAAGTCGCCAGAACGTGGTGATATTGTTGTCATCCATGGCCCAGAAAGCCCCTTAAGGTTAGTAAAGCGAGTAGTAGGACTCCCCGGCGATGTCATTGATGTGCGGGATGGTGCAGTTTATTTGAACGGGATGAAGTACGAAGAGCCCTATGTGAAAGGGCAAACGTTATCTGGCAAAATGTCATTTCCGTATACCGTTGCATCCAAGCAGCTATTCGTTATGGGAGATAACCGCGAGCATAGTGAGGACAGCCGGGCGATTGGCCCAATTGCTTATTCCAGTATCGAAGGGAAAGTTGTTATCCGGATTTGGCCTCTTACCAAATTTGGACTTCTATGAGAGGAGACTTAAGGTTGAACAATCTGATGCAGCATCGCCCAGTTAAACGGTCAATATTACGCCTAAAGGCGGGCAAATGGTGGTTTACCAATAAGAGGAGAATGAAATGGCTGCTAAGCGGTACAAAGCTGGCCAAAATTCGCAAAGAGCAATCATTACCGTATGTTGTTTATACGCATGCAACGCCGTTAATGAGACAGCTGCGCAACGTCGAGATGTGGCTGCAGACGAATAAAGTCATAAACTTGCGGCTGGCAGCGGAAAAACTAAACGGCATTGTTCTGATGCCCGGCGAGACCTTTTCCTACTGGCGTGCGATTGGCAAGCCTACAAGGCAAAAAGGATACGTTGACGGAATGATCTTATTTTATGGTACTTATAAGACGGGAGTTGGCGGTGGACTCTGCCAGATGTCGAATCTTATTTATTGGATGACGCTGCATACCCCTTTGCAGGTTGTTGAGCGGCATCGTCACAGCTACGACGTATTCCCTGACGCAGGACGCACGCAGCCCTTTGGGAGTGGAGCAACCTGTGCATACAATTATTTGGATCTGCAAATCTATAATCCTACGGAGGAGCCGTATCAACTGGTCGTAGGTCTAACAGAAGATAAGCTTGTGGGAGAATGGCGGTCATCCCTGCCAGTCAAATACCGTTATGAAGTGTTCGAGAAAGATCATCGCATCGAATTAAAGCCTTGGGGTGGTTATATCCGAAGCAATGCCATTTATCGAAGAAAGTATGCTCAGGAGGAAGGCGACATGCTGGGCGAGGAATATATTACAGGCAATGAAGCGATTATGATGTACGCACCATTGCTTGAGCAGAGCTGACCATGTATGCTTGCCGCTTTCTACAGCCACACTAACCTATAGACAAATTTTTTTAAGATTGGAAAATAGGAGGCTGTACGGGATGAGATCCTTGAGACAACCGTTGATCTATATGATTCTAGTCACGATATTTGTTATGGCTGCTCCATCGATGGCGCATGCTGAACCGGCGTATGCCAAATACGGCAGAATTGCTATGCAGGAGACAGCTAACCGATTTCCGGAAGCTGACATTATCGATTACAAATATGAAGGACGTTTTCCATCCGGGACAACGGATGCGGAAGAGCGGTTTGTTTTATGGCTCAGAGGAGCCGGCTCCGAATTTGGCGTTAGGGTCCGCATACGAGTTGTGTCGGATACAGGCGATGTCAGAGACGTTCAAGTAGAAGAGATCAGGCAGTAGCTATGATTTGTAAAAAATGAAACATCTGATGGAAGTCAACGTATTTCATGATAAGTCTTTTAGTTATAAAGGTTCATCATACCGATAGGGGGAAATAATCATGTTAGTAACAACAACAGCAACACTTGAAGGACATCCTATTATCGAATATTCGGGTATTGTAACGGGTGAAGCGATTATGGGAGCGAATGTTGTACGTGACTTCTTCGCTTCGATAACCGATATTGTTGGCGGCCGTTCGGGAGCCTACGAAAGCAAGCTGAAAGAAGCAAGAGATGTCGCTTTTGCAGAAATGAAAAATCAGGCTTCACGGATTGGAGCAAATGCGATTGTTGGCATCGATATTGACTATGAGGTTGTACGCGATGGCATGCTGATGGTAGCCGTAAGCGGTACAGCAGTACGAATTTAATAGAGCGGAGAGGAAGCTTCTGGCTGGCCGGAGGCTTCTTTTCCATTCCTATGACCCTACGCTAGACATCGAATAGTTGAAACCGTTACAATTCAGAAGGATAGAAGGCGGGATCGAATATGGATTTCATGTCCTCAATGGTTGAACAGCGCATTAAGGAAGCAATGGCAAAAGGGCAATTCGATAACCTGAAAGGCAAAGGTCAGCCTCTGGAGCTGGAGGATAATTCTCATGTGCCTGAGGAGCTGCGTGTGGCTTACAAGCTGTTAAGTAATGCCGGTATGATTGCAGAGGAGATGGTTATCCAGAAGGAAATCGTGAGTCTCCGTGATCTAATCCTTTTGTGCCAGAATCCTGATGAACAGGCTGTCTTGAAGAAGAAGCTGACGGAGAAGGAAATCAGGTATAAGATGCTTATGGAAGCTAGGGGACTGCAGCAATCACCTGCCTTTCAGCAGTATGAGTCTAAGATCTTGAAGAAATTTGAAGGAGTGGAATGACGTGTATTCCGAAATTACACCAGCAGAAGTAGAAGAGCGCCTGAAGAGTGGCGAGAAATTGCATTTGATCGATGTACGTGAGGATGACGAGTGGGAATCTGGGCATATTCAGGAAGCGGTTAGTCTTCCACTATCTGTGTTCGGAGAACGCTTTGGCGAGCTGCCGAAGGACGAATCACTGATTATGGTTTGCCGCAGCGGCGGTCGCAGTGGAAAAGCTTGCGATTTCCTGGATGCACAAGGCTATAAGGTAACGAATATGACCGGCGGCATGCTGGCTTGGACCGGCGAAGTCGCATACGGCAAATAATAAGGAAGCGTGCGTAGTGGGAAATCCCCATTAGCACGCTTTTTTTGTGCATGGCAACTCCAATCGTAACATATAGATTAACGCAGGAGCTTGTTCGAGTGGACGGATGGACAAGTAAAGGGCGGGTGAAGCTTTATGGACGGTATGGTCGATAAGGGAATTACGATAGATTTTTCCGTGCAAGGGATGAGTTGTACCGCATGTGCGGCAAGAATTGAGAAAACAGTAGGGAAAATGCCAGGTGTTGAAGCGGTAGCGGTCAGCTATTCAGCAAGAACAGCCTGGGTGCAATATAAGCCGGATCTCATTCAGCCGCTTAAGATTATGGAGCAGATCGGCAAGATCGGTTTTAAGGCGGCGCTGCCTGAGCATGCAAAGGAAGGTTTTGAGAAGGAACGCAGCCGACTTAGGCTGAGGCTGATTATCTCGCTGATCTTAACGGCTCCCTTGCTGACGGCGATGGTTCAGCATTTGGCGCCTTTTGCCCAGATCGAGATGCCTTCGTTGTTGACCAATCCTTGGCTGCAGCTTGGACTAGCTACGATTATTCAATTCATTATTGGCCTGCCATTCTATATCGGTGCTTATCATGCGGTGCGTTCGCGTGCGACCAATATGGACGTGCTGGTAGCGACAGGTACGTCGGCTGCTTATTTGTACAGCCATTACCTCGTGTTTAATGCGGATCGTGCTGCTTTATTTGCTCATGAAGTACCCTTATATTTCGAGACATCAGCTGTAGTCATAACGGCAGTTCTACTTGGTAAATTTATCGAAGCGTCAGTGACCTCTCGGGCACAGTCGGATGCTTCGGGTTACAGCAAGCTGCTGAATACAGTGGTCAGGGTGGAGCGGGCAGGCGTGATGATGGACATCCAAACGGAATTTGTCCGCGAGAATGATTATGTCATTGTTCAAGCCGGACAGGTGATCCCCGTCGATGGGGTTATTGCGAGCGGTGAATCGGAAGTAAACGAGTCTTTGCTTACAGGTGAAAGCGTACCTCTAGCCAAGCGTCCAGGCGATCCTGTATGGGCGGGTACGAGGAATGACAGTGGGGTTTTACGTATTCGAACGACGGCAGCAGGTCATTCGACCATGTTAAGCCGAATTGTTGATTTGGTACGGCAGGCGCAGCGCTCGAAATCCATGATTCAACGTCAGGTGGATACGGTGTCCGCCTGGTTCGTCCCTGCGATGCTGTTGCTGTCGCTTGGTACTTTTATTCTTTGGATAACGGTGGCTGATCCAGGCAACTGGACGATGGCATTCCGCTGTGCGGTTGCGGTTGTGCTTGCTGCATGTCCTTGTGCATTAGGACTGGCTACACCAATCTCGCTTGTTGTAGCTTCAAGCCGGCTTGCTAAGCGGGGAATTGTCGTGAAAGAAGCTGGAGCGCTCGAACGGTTAGCTCAGCTCGATATGCTTGTGCTGGATAAGACAGGCACCTTAACAGAAGGGAAGCCACGTGTCAGTCAAGTGCACACGACGTTTGGCAGTCGCCAAGGTTTGCTGCGTCTCGCAGCTGCGGTTGAGGCAAGCTCCACACATCCACTTGCCATTGCGGTACGAGCGGAAGCTATGCAAGCGGGTCTTGTCCCACCGGCTGCTACAGATTTCGAATATACAACGGGAAAAGGGGTAGAAGCGGTTGTCGAGCAGCGGAGAATTGGTGTTGGTAATGCCAGCTTTGCAGCCTCAAAGCATTGGACTTTCGCAAGCGCTTCGATTCGCAGTTTTGCAGAGGAGCGCCAGCAGCTTGGTGAGACGGTGCTCTATACATCGGATAATAATCGGGTAATTGGGGCGATTTCCTTCATTGATGCCGTCAAGCCTTATGCAAAAGCAGCGGTGACCCAGCTTCGTAAAGCCGGGGTAACAGTAATCGTAGCGACAGGAGACCATCCAGCACCAGCACTAAGCGCGGCACAAATTGCCGGTATCTCCCCATCACAAGTACATGCGAACATGCTCCCTGAGGATAAGCTGGAACTCGTAGAGAGATTAAAAGAGCAGGATTATAAAGTCGGAATGGCCGGTGACGGCTGGAATGATGCTCCTGCACTAGCTGCAGCCGATGTAGGGATGGCGATGGGGGACGGAACGGATGCGGCCTTAACTGCTGGCCATATAACGCTGCTGCAGCCTCGGATGACAGCCATACCGGAGGCGTTGCTGATCAGCCGTCTGACAGTGCGGAATGTACGGCAGAACCTGACCTTTGCTTTTATCTATAACGCCCTCATTATTCCATTCGCAGCCTGCGGACTGCTTCAGCCCTGGATGGCTGGAACAGCGATGGCTTTTAGTTCCGTCTCTGTAGTAGGCAATGCGATTCGGCTTAACTCCCGTCTTCGAAGAGCAGCTGTTCAGTCCTTTTAAAAATATAAGAAAAAATAAATTCATCTATACTGCATTTATATTTCATCTGCGAAACGTATGCTGCTCCTCTTAAAAGAACTGCCACATGCTTATTGTGTGGCAGTTCTTACTTTGAAAGCATAGCCCTAAGGTCGGCACAGCTGTTTACTATTGGCTGGACAATTCTAGAATATGGGTGGTATAGTTACGTTGGTCGTAATTGAATATTAGTGAAACAGGTGCTGCTAGAGCCATGAGGCTCTTGCAAGCTTAATAGGGAAGTCCGGTTAAAATCCGGCACGGACCCGCCACTGTAAGAAGCGGTCTACTTTGTATAGACCTGTACGTCAGCATAAGTCACTGGGTAATGAGAACCTGGGAAGACGCTGTACGTATACGCTTCAAGTCAGGAGACCTGCCTGTTTGCATAACGCTGTACCTACGTGGAATTAGGGAAGTGTTGGAATGAGGGATCTTGTCCTTTTTGCGTTCACGCATAGGGACTTCCGGCATTTCCGGCACTTTTGCCGGGAATGCCTTTTTTAATTTCACCAAATAGTAGATGAGGGAGTGCAAAGAAACAATGAAAGAGAGAAACATGAAGAAACTGATTTTGGCAGTTATGCTGACTGCAATGCTTGTCATCATGGCGGCTTGCGGCTCGAACAAAGGCAACACAAATGAGGGAGCAAATACAGGCACAGCCAATACAGCGGCTCCAAGTGAGCAGCCTAGTAATAGTCCAGCTGCAGCAGAGACGGTATATCCCCTTAAAGTAACGGATGCGACAGGTACGGAGTTATCCTTCGAGAAGGCGCCAACAAAGGTCGTTTCCATTGCGCCAAGTGAGACTGAAGTCATCTATGCCATTGGAGCTGGTGACGAGGTTGTTGGTGTAGACACTAACAGCAACTATCCAGAGGAAGCAAAATCGAAGTCTCAAGTAGGGGACATGAACACGAATATTGAAGCCGTAGTAGCGCTTAATCCGGATCTTGTGCTGGCTTCATCAAGCATGAATGTCGATGCAATTGAACAGCTTCGTAAGTTGAACATTCCGGTTCTTGCAACAGATCCATTGACTTATGATGAAACCATTGCCAAAATTGAGACAATCGGTAAAATTATGAATAAGAACGATGAAGCTGCTGGTGTAGCAGAGCATATGCGTACGGTGAAGCAGCAGGTGACTGATGCAGTGAAGGATGCTCCGAAGAAACTTGTTTATCTTGAATTCTCGCCAGGCTGGACAGTTGGTTCAGGTACATTCCTTGACGAGCTTCTCACGATTGCCGGCGGTACGAATGCAAGTGCAGCACAAGCAGGCTGGTATGAAGTAAGTGCAGAAGAAATTGTTAAGCAGAATCCTGCTATTATCCTATATCCTGATTTGGAGGTAGATCCGAACCCGATCGTCTCCGCCCTTAACAGCCGTCCAGGCTGGGATGCGATTGATGCAGTGAAGAACAAACAAATGTTTGCCATCGGCAATGACGAGAGCTCACGCGTAGGTCCACGCCTTGCAGACAGTCTGCTGGAAATTGCGAAAGTTCTTCACCCGGATCTTATTAAGTAATATGAAAAGAAAATTAACGGTCTACGGAGGAGCAGCCATGCTCCTTCTTGCTGTTTCTATCGTAGCTAGCTTATCGATCGGCTCTTCGACGATATCATTCTCTGATGTATGGGGAATTCTATTGCATCAGCTTCCATGGATGGATGATGCAAGTGAACATTGGAGTGCTGGAGAGATTGCTATTGTCACACAAGTCAGGCTGTCCCGCGTATTGCTTGGTGTCTTAGTCGGTGCATGTCTTGGGCTTGCCGGAGCAGGATTTCAAGGTGTGCTGCGTAATCCACTTGCCGATCCATATACACTAGGCGTGTCATCTGGCAGCTCGGTAGGAGCGGCTTTTCTTATTTTATTTGGTTACCAGACATTAATTGGCGAGTGGACCATTCCGGTCATTGCTTTTGTAACGGGGACACTCACTTTGCTTGGCGTATTTTTTCTTGCACGCAGCAGAGGTGTTATGCAGATCGAGACACTTGTATTATCCGGTGTTATTATTCAATCCTTCCTTGGAGCTTTTGTATCTTTGATGGTATCGATGTCGAATGATGTGGTCAACCAGATTTTGTTCTGGCTGATGGGGTCGCTCGCGATGAAGAACTGGGCGGACATTTATGTCGTACTGCCTTGCCTTGTTATCGGCTTGCCGCTGCTCATCGCTTACGGTCAAGCGCTCAATTTGTTTGTACTTGGTGAGCGCCATGCCGCACATCTTGGTATTCGAGTGGAACGGACGAAGCTCATTGTACTTATCGGCTCGACGCTGCTTACGGCGGCAGCTGTATCGGTCAGTGGAGTAATCGGATTTGTAGGACTGGTTGTTCCTCATCTCATCCGATTAATTGTTGGCCCTGATTATCGGCTGTTAATCCCCTTATCTGCGTTTGGCGGAGGCATCTTCATCTTATGGTCGGATACCATCGCACGAGTGGTGCTCGCACCAAAGGAAATCCCGCTAGGTGTTGTTACGGCATTATTAGGGGCTCCGTTCTTTGCTTATTTATTGTACCGGCGTAAAAAAGGACAGGAGGGCCAAGTATGATCTCCGTAGAGCGATTAAGCAAGACGGTTAACGGCCGTCCTGTACTAGATAACATCACATTCGACCTGGAGCCAGGCCGAATTCATGGGATTATCGGACCAAACGGTGTAGGCAAATCAACTTTACTGCAGCTGTTATCTGGAGTCATGAAGCCTTCATCTGGTGAGGTAAGTTTTGATGGAGCGAGGATGTCTGGTTACTCCCGGAAGGCACTTGCGAAGAGGCTTGCCGTGCTTCAACAAGTCGGCTTGCCGCCTGCTGGTTTTACGGTAAGGCAGGTCATTGAGATGGGTAGATTCCCCTATCAGAACTGGTTTGGTGATGAAAGGGAGGACCATTCGGCTTTGATTGATTTTGCTTTAGAGTCGATGGGATTGACGGCTCTAGCCAATCGGTCATTGGACCAGCTCAGCGGTGGTGAGCGGCAGCGCGTTGCACTTGCGAAAGTGATGGTGCAGGAGCCGGAAGTCATATTACTTGATGAGCCTACCACATATTTGGACATCGGTTATCAAGTGCAGCTGCTGGATACGGTCCGGCAATGGCAGCAGGATCACGGCCTCACCGTGGTAGCCGTCTTACATGATCTTAATCTGGCATCCTTGTATTGTGATCAGATCATCGTCCTGCATCAAGGTGGAGTAGCTGCAAGAGGTACACCAAGGGAAGTACTGACCGAAGCCCTAATTCGTGAAGTGTATCAAACGGAAGCTTCGATCGTGATTCACCCTATTACTGGAACGCCACAAATCTTGCTGCAACCTAAGGGTTCAAGACAGATGCTAGCTGTTACATAGATACATAACGAATCGAAAGAAGGTTTAAAACCAATGGCTAATTCAGCTTATGCGCAATTAGAGAACGTAATCGAACAAATTACACCTTACCAGGAATCAGCTGCACAGCATGCAAAAGCACATTCTGACCAATTGACGAAGCCAACAGGCAGTCTCGGTAAGCTAGAGGATATCGCATTCCGATTAGCCGGCATATCCGGCAAACTATGGCCGAACCTCAGCCGAAAAGCAGTCGTTGTCATGGCAGGTGACCACGGCGTCTGTGAGGAAGGGGTAAGTGCTTATCCTCAGGAGGTTACTCCACAGATGGTACTGAACTTCCTAGGCGGAGGAGCAGCGGTAAATGTGCTTGCTCGTCAAGCAGGAGCAGATGTGTATTGCGTGGATATGGGCGTTAATGCCGATATTGAGCATCCTGATTTGATCAACCGTAAGGTTGTACGCGGAACAGCCAATATGGCAACGCAGCCTGCGATGAGCCGGGACGAGGCGATGCAGGCGATTATGGCAGGTGTTCAAGTTGCCGACGAGCTGGCGCGGCAGGGGTATCGATTGTTTGCAACAGGCGAGATGGGAATTGGTAATACAACGCCTAGCGCAGCATTAACATCGGTATTAACCGGATTATCGCCGGAACAGTCGGTTGGCAGAGGGACGGGCATTAATGATGAAAGCTGGAGACATAAGATTGAGGTCGTTAAACGAGCGATTGCTGTCAACGAGCCAGATGCAGCAGATCCGATCGATGTGCTCGCCAAGGTTGGCGGCGCAGAGATTGCAGGGATGGCTGGTTTCATCATCGGTGCAGCGGCAAATGGCTGCCCAGTAGTGATTGACGGTTTTATTTCTTCCGTTGCTGCACTGGTATCGGTACGTTTGGCGGAACAAGTGAAGCCTTATCTATTTGCATCCCATCTATCCCATGAGCAAGGCCATGCAACCGTGCTGGAATCGATGGGCTTGTCGCCGATGATTCAACTGGATATGCGGCTTGGCGAAGGAACAGGTGCCGTATTATGCTTCCATTTCATTGATGCGGCATTAAAGCTGATGCAGGAAATGGCGACCTTTGACAGTGCAGGCGTCTCCAGAGAGTAGGTGCTGTTCAGATGGTGATGTTAGTAACCGGCGGAGCGAGGAGCGGCAAAAGCTCTTTCGCTGAGCAGTTGGCAGCCCGGCTAGGTGAAGGTGGAATCTACCTCGCTACGAGCCGGGTGTGGGATGAAGAAATGGCGGAGCGGGTAGAGATGCATCGCCGCAGCCGGGAGCAAGGCGATTTCAAATGGGAAACCATCGAAGAACCGATGGAGCTGCCTAGACGTCTACGTGAGCTGGCAAGCGAAGCAGCCAAGCAGATAGTGCTCGGACAGAAACCACCAGTAGTACTCGTTGATTGTTTGACCTTATGGCTGACGAATTTACTGCTGGAAGTAGAAGAGCGGGAACAATCCGAATCAGCGGTAGAACAACATCCTGTTCCTGCTATATGGATGGGTGAACAAATCGATGCGTTTATCCGTGCTGCATCGGAATACCCTTATCCTCTCATTCTTGTTACCAACGAAGTGGGAGATGGGATCGTTCCTGCGTATCCGCTTGGCAGAAGATTTAGAGATGAAGCGGGAAGGCTGAATCAACGGATTGCTGCCGCTTCCGAGAAGGTTTTCCTTGTTACAGCGGGAATTCCAATTGAAATAAAAGCCTTACAATTTCGGTGGGAGAGCTTATGATCTTTTATTCCCTGCAAGAAACCTTGCTGCTTATTGCTGCAGCTATTGCGATAGACTGGATCATCGGCGATCCGAAGTGGCCGACCCATCCTGTAATTTGGATCGGTCGGCTTATTCGTGTGCTGGAGAAGTATCTCCGGGCTAAAGAGGAGGGACGGAGCGCTGCTCAAGTAAAAGCAACCGGGATCCTCCTGACGGCGGTAACCCTGGTTATGTCTTTTGGATCAATGTGGGCTATTACGGCTGCTGCAGCTTGGATTCATCCGTGGGTCGGCTATATCGTCAGCGCTTGGTTTATTTCGACAACAATTGCTGTCAAAGGGCTGAAGGATGCAGCGATGCTCGTCTACCGTCCTTTGATTGCCGATAAATTAGAAGACGCACGTAAATATGTGGGATACATTGTAGGTCGTGATACCACTCAATTAACACCTTCAGAAGCCTCAAGAGCGGCTGTGGAGACGGTAGCGGAAAATACAGTAGATGCCTTTGTATCGCCGATATTGTTCGCTCTGATTGGCGCTGCGCCAGTTGCGATGATGTATCGTACTGCCAACACACTTGATTCCATGGTTGGTTACCGTAATGAACGTTATGTAAACTTTGGGTGGTGTTCGGCAAGGACTGATGATGTTCTGAATTATTTTCCGGCACGATTTACTGGACAGATGTTAACGGTTGCCGCCCTCCTGCACAAAGGGATGTCTGCTGCACGTGCCTGGTCATCCATTCGCGAATTTGCCAGCCGCCATCCAAGCCCAAACAGCGGTATTCCGGAATCAGCTGTTGCAGGTGCGCTTGGAATTGAGCTAGGCGGTCTCAATTATTACTTTGGTGAGCCAAGCGAGCGGGCAAGAATGGGCTGGCCGCTAAGAGAGCTGGAGCCTTACGATATTGTGCGTTCGGTTTGGCTGTTATACGCGGTAAGTATTCTGATGATGGTTGGAGTGTTAACGATATGGTTATTTCTACTATAAAGCGCCATCTACAAGCCGCAGCCGCATCGCTTCAATTTCTGACGCGAATCCCGGTTCCGCTTAAGGTTCCTTTTGAACCGGTAACGCTGGCGCGGACGGTCATTTATTTTCCATTCGCTGGTGTAATCATCGGATCTATACTTGCAGGTGTGTTCGGTATGCTCGAGCTCTTTTCACCATCCATGCCTGCAGCGGTGCTGCTGCTTATTGTCTGGACGGCGTTAAGTGGAGGGCTGCATCTAGATGGCTGGATGGATACGGCCGATGGTGTACTGAGCCATCGCTCACGTGAACGGATGCTGGAAATTATGAAGGACAGCCGTGTTGGCGCTATGGGTGTAATCGCGGCGGTCCTGCTGCTGCTGTTCAAATTCGCTGTGCTGGCGGAATGGCTGGGACAGGAGGATGGAAAGCATGTGGTGTCACTACTTGCGATAATCCCGATCTGGAGTCGTTGGTGGATGGGAGCAGCCATTGCAGGCTGGCCAAATGCGAGACAAGGAGAAGGGATCGGGGCATTATTCCATCTTGCTTCCCTTCGTCAAGTGACGGGAGGATTTGTATTAGCGGTCCTCTTAACGGTTATATGTACAACGATTGATGGTTTTTCACTGTACGAAACGATAGTCGTCTTGATTGGTTGTGTATTGCTTACATGGATGAGTGGGACATTGCTCGCGGTATGGCTTAGCCGTAAACTTGGCGGATTAACAGGAGATACCTACGGTGCTTTGAACGAGGCAGTGGAAGCGGTTCTATTATTTGCTGGTTTACTGGCTATTCACGTAATCTAGCGATGAGGGGGAACAATCATGCTTGAGCGTTATGGACATGGGGGAGATTTACGGACGGCGGAAGAAACCTACGGCTTTCCTGCAAGGCAATTTATTGATTTCAGTTCCAATATGAATCCATTTGGCCCGCCTGAGGGAGTGAAACGCGTCCTATTGCAATATGCCGAGCAGATTGACCGGTATCCGGATCCTGCCGTGCGAGGTCTTCGAGCAAAGCTGGCGCAGCTTCATAGGGTGGATGAGCAGTCGATTCTTATCGGGAATGGTGCTGCAGAGTTAATTGATCTGGTCGTGAGGGCGATTAAGCCATCCATGACTACATTAGCTTATCCTTGTTTCACGGAGTATGGTGATGCGATTATAAAGGCTGGAGGTTCTATAGCCCCGGTGATGTTATCGCCAGAGAATGATTTTGCTTTGACTGAATCGATGCTTGATGAATGTAATGCTTGTTTTTATATGTTAGGTTCCCCAAACAATCCTACAGGCCAACTTGTTGATCCTGCTCTTATTATGAAGCTGGTCTATCGAGGTGCCACGGTTGTGGTAGATGAAGCATTTATGGATTTTATACCGGAAGAAGAGAAGTTTACGTTAATCCGAGAGGCTGTTAATCATGATCGATTATTCGTGATCCGATCGATGACCAAGTTTTATGCGATACCTGGTGTTCGCCTTGGTTATATGGTGGGAGCGCCTCAGCAGATTACGGCATTACGCAAGCTTCAAGTTCCATGGAGCGTGAATTCTCTGGCTCAGTTAATTGGAGAAGCGGTACTAGATGAACAAGAGTATGCCGCTCGTACAATGGAATGGCTGAGGGTTGAACGTCCATGGCTTATTGGCAGGCTGGAAGAGCTTGGTCTGCGGGTTGTTCCAGGTGCGGTTAACTATTTGCTTGTACAGCTGCCAGAACAGCCAGGACTGACGGCGGCTAGCCTGCAGTATGAGATGGGGCGGATGGGTGTGCTCATTAGGGATGCTTCCCATTTTATTGGACTAGATGAATCGTATTGCCGATTTGCGATAAAGCTTAGACATCAGAATGAATGGTTGCTGCAAGCGCTTGAGCGAGGATTAGCCAAATTTCAGGAAGCAGGCATCCGATGAGTCAGCCTTTTCGTCATGGCGAGAGCTTTGAGTCTGTCGTTTGGACTGGCGTTAGAATTTCACTACTGGAAGATCGAATCGAAATCACTAGTCCAGTTCAGCTTAAGACACTAAGTAATGCGATACATAACGGCGGTATGGCGGAGGCTTATACAATCGTGAATTGGAAAGTTCCACTCGATTATGCGGGGATGGATCCTGTTGCTGATACGGAAAGCCAGTTATACCATTGGGGATATAGACCCGAACAAACCATTGGTCTGCTTACGGCGGCAAAGCTGACCCATGCCTCGGTAGCCGAGCTGGAAGGGGATCGCTTCAAGCTGCTGTGCATCACTACGGCGGGCACGCGTAATGCGGCTCGAGCGGGGTTGCCGCGGGAAACTTTTTCGGCCTATTCGGCTGGTACAATTAATACGGTGCTGCTCATTGACGGCCAAATGACAGAATCTGCTATGACGAATGTGGTGATCACGTATACGGAAGCGAAGGCAGCGGCCCTACAGGACTTACAGCTATTAGATCCAGAAAATGGCCAAATCGCTACAGGAACCACGACAGATGCAGTTGTTATAGGGGTTAGCGGGAGTATGGAATATGAAGCCTTACATGCTTATGCTGGAACAGCAACAACAATAGGCAACGCCATTGGCAGACTCGTATACAATACGGTATATGAATCATGCCAAACACAGCACGAGAGCTAATTCCGGTCTATCACGTTAAACGTGGGGCTGGAACTAGCTCTCGTTTTTTTAAATATTTTACGCTTAGGTGCTCCATTCAGTTAAACAGCTGCTTCATCAAAGTATCATGAATGGTAATTGAATCGGTTGGAATCCGAGCCATTTCAAAACAATGAATAAGCTCAGATGCTGCAACGGGTTCGAACCGTTCGAGTTGACCAGCTAGATAGGCCAGCCAACCGATTATTTGTTCGGAGCGCACGCCTGCTGCCTTTAGCCCCGCGAGGGAAGTATCTCCATGACGTTTGGCAAGCCGCTTGCCGTCTTCACCAAGCAAGAGGGGGATATGCGCAAAGCGTGGCGCTTGCAAACCAAGAGCATCGTACAACATGAGCTGACGTGGTGTGGAATCCAGCAGATCTCCTCCACGCAGGACATCTGTGATCCCCATAGCCGCGTCATCTACAACAACCGCAAGTTGATAGCTCATGATTCCGTCTGCGCGCCGGACAACGAAGTCACCGCCTGCGCCGGGCGGGAAATTTTGGATACCAGCTATACCATCGTTAAACAGGATTGGTCTTACCTCGTCTGTACGAAACCGAAGGGAAGGATCCTTGTGGGCTTGCCGTTCCTGTCTCTGTTCGGCGGTAAGCAGGCGGCAAGTGTAGGGATAGGCCGGTCCTTCGGCTGACAGCCCGTGTGGTGCACTGGCGATAGCAATAAGCTCAGCGCGGCTGCAATAGCAGGGATAAAGTTTACCGCTTTGCAGCAGCTTGTCCATGGCGGATTCATAGAGATGAATTCTTTCACTTTGTGTGTAGGGAGCATACGGCCCGCCAATATCGGGTCCCTCATCCCAATCCAGTCCGAGCCAGCGCAGATCGGCGAGTGCTTGCTCTGCAAGCTCCGGGCGGCAGCGCGGTCCATCGATGTCTTCCATCCGCAAAACAAATTGTCCGTTCTGCTTGCGGATCTGCAGCCAGGCGAGCAAGGCTGCCCAAGCATTGCCGAGATGCATCATCCCGGACGGAGTAGGGGCGAAGCGTCCGCGTATATTCAACATAACGATCGACTCTCCTTTATTGACAACGATGATAGCATGACCTTTTTGCCGCATGCAACTTTTTTACAGAACGGCTTCTACACGTTAAAATAGGAGAATCGGTTATTACGATGGAGGATACAGCTATGATTCGAATAAAAGGGTATACGAAAGATAAGACGTGGATGAATGACCTGCAACTAAATGATTTGAAGGAGCTCGATTTGGACTGGTATTGGGTGGACTTCAGTCAGCCGGATCCATCGGAGACGAAGCTGCTCGACAGCTATTTTCATTTTCATCCGCTGGCCATTGAGGATTGCTGCCACTTGCTGCAGCGTCCGAAGCTTGATCACTACGATGATACGCATTTTTTCGTGCTGCATTCGATTGATTCCCGGAGTCTGGAGGTTCAAGAGGTTAATCTATTTATTGGTCCCCGGTTTATTGTGACCTATCATGTGCAGGACTCGGTTGAGATTAACGATGCATGGGAGAAGGTTCAACATGCCTCCAAGCTTGGTGAGGACGGCTATATGTTCGCGGCATATATGATCATTGACCAGTTGGTCGATCAATATTTTCCCGCTGTACAGGAGCTTGAAGAGCAAGTGCTCGATATGGAGATAGGAAGTGGAAGTGAAAGCTCGGATCAGATGACGATGGACGAGATCTTTAATATCCGTTCACGGCTGTTGAGGCTCCGTAAGACGATTCTGCCAATGAGGGATTTGCTGTACCGAACGCTTAATACCGAACGAATTGATGGACTTAACGGTTATTTAGCTTTCTATAGGGATATTTATGACCATCTCCTCAAGTTGACGGAAATGACAGATGCTGCACGTGAAATGACTGCGGATTTGCGAGACAGCTTTATGTCCTATAGCTCGAATCGGATGAACTCGATTATGAAGACGCTGACTGTTATTACGACGATCTTTATGCCGCTGACGTTTCTTGCTGGGATCTATGGGATGAATTTTAATAATATGCCGGAGCTCAGCTGGCACTGGGGATATTTTGGCCTCATAGGCTTTATGGTGTTGATCGGGGCAGGTATGTACGTCTGGTTCCGTAGAAAAGGCTGGTTCGATTAGGAAGAGAATGGCGGGGGATTGAAGTACATAATGAATAACGAATCGATAGAGACAATCAATCGAAAAAGAAAGCTGCAAATCATTGGTGTGATGGTTGGGATCTTTCTAGTCCTTGCGTTGCTGTTTGCTGTTATGCTCTACGCCCTTCAGGTGAAGAGTAAAGGGTCTGTGGAAAAGGGGCCAACTGCTTATACATACAAAGAGCTGTTAGCATCAAACGGAATGGAACTGCATGTGCTAAAGACAAGTCCATCGAATGTAACGCTCACTTCTATTCAGAATAATGTTGCGCTAACACCGTATTATGGCGTGAATGGCGGATTCTTCTACGAGAAGGCGCTGCTTAGCATTGCTGTTGTTGATGGGATGCCCGTTAACGGTGACATTAAAGAGTATGGTTCAGGTGATGAAAATGCTAAATATGCACGGGGAACACTCGTCTGGGATGGAGCATCCGATAAGTTGTCTGTCCAAGTGGTACGTAACGCATCTGATTTGAAGGTAATGGATCATACGAGATTTTGGGCGCAGGGCGGAATTAGTATGAGCCTTGGCGAGGATCAAGATTGGCTTAAACAAATGAAGAACGAGCAGGCACCAAATCCAGAGGATAATCGTCTTCGTTCCGCGATGGTATATGACCATGAAGGTATGCTGTATTTGATCGTCAGCAGTACAAAAGGCTCCCTGCAAGTGTTCCGTGATGCAATTGTGGAGCAGGTGGCAGGAGGCAACCTGGAAGACGGAATTTTCTTGGACGGTGATGGCTCCTCCCAGCTTCGGTCAGCGGAAAAAATATTGACCGGCGATAATCGCCCGGTTGCTCAGATGGTCCGGCTTGTAAAATAATTTACGGCATTAATTATTAGTTATTTTACGTCATTAAATAATATTTATTAATGGCATTAATTTGTCGGTGATTAACGAGGTTAAACGAATGAGAGGAAATGTGTGAATCATGACGCAACTGCCAATAGACCAAGTATTGCCTCAAGTTTTGGAGGCGCTGCAGAAAGGAACAAATGCCGTATTAGTCGCTGAGCCCGGGGCAGGTAAGACGACTCGAGTTCCGCTTGCTCTTCTTAAGGAAGCTTGGCTGGAGGGACGCAAGATTATTATGCTGGAGCCGCGCCGGCTTGCTGCACGATCTGCTGCGAAGTATATGGCGAGCATGCTTGGAGAACAAGTTGGTGAAACCGTTGGTTACCGTGTCCGTCTTGATACAAAGGTAGGCGCACGAACGAAGATTGAAGTCGTTACGGAAGGTGTCCTGACGAGAATGCTGCAGGAGGATCAGGCTCTGGAACAGGTTGGGGCTGTGTTGTTTGATGAATTTCATGAGCGGCATCTTCATGGTGATCTAGGACTGGCGTTAGCCTTGCAATCCCAAACCCTGCTGCGAGAGGATCTACGCCTTGTAGTTATGTCTGCAACACTTGATGCTGAGCCGGTGGCAGAGCTGCTAGGTGGAGCACCAATCATTAAGAGCAGCGGTCGAGTATACCCGGTGGAGACGTTTTATCGGAGCACAAGGATAGAAGGCAAAGTAGAGCCTCAGATTGCTCAGACAATCGTACAAGCCCTTCGTGAACATGACGGCGATGTGCTAGTTTTTCTGCCTGGTATAGGGGAGATTCGGCGTACAGCTGGTTTACTTGCTCAAGCCGGACTAGATTCATCCATACGAATTGCCGAGCTGCATGGCAGTATGCCGCTGGAAGCACAGGATGCGGCAGTTGCACCATGCAAGCCAGGGGAGCGCAAAGTTGTTCTCGCCACCTCGATTGCGGAGTCCAGCTTAACAGTAGAAGGAATACGGATCGTTGTGGACAGCGGACTTATGCGGGTACCACGCTTCTCGCCTCGTACGGGAATGACAAGACTTGCGACAACATCTGTATCGCAGGCTTCCGCTGATCAGCGGCGAGGTCGGGCAGGACGCCTCGCACCTGGTGTCTGTTACCGGCTTTGGACCGAGCAGGAGCATCCTTATTTGCCACTTCATAACACACCAGAACTGCTAGAGACAGACTTGACACCGTTAGCGCTCGAGCTTGCCGTATGGGGAGTGATGGAACCAACTGAACTGGCATGGCTAGATTCCCCACCACAAGTTGCCTACCGCCAATCGATTGCTCTCTTAATGCTGCTGCATGCTATAGATGAAGAGGGAAGGCCAACGGAGTGGGGGAGCCAAATCGCGAAGCTAGGCCTCCATCCAAGGCTAGGCTTTATGCTGCTGAAGGCAGAGCAGCTTGGCTTAGCAGCGGCAGCATGTGAACTCGCTGCTTTGCTTAGTGAGCGTGATCTGCTGCCACAGGAGCGTAATGTGGATGTTAGGCTTCGACTAGAAGCGCTGCATGGCCATAGTAGCCGAATGGAAGCGGATCGGGGAGCCAAGCAGCGAATCAAAGCTCAAGCTCAGCAATGGAGCCGAATGCTTCAAGAGAATGGGAAGCAGCAGCAACTAGCTGTTGGATCAGGAGATACGGCCGATGTAGGATTGCTTCTTGCTCTCGCTTATCCGGACCGGATTGCACAGCGGCGATCGGATGGCCGATATTTGCTTGCGAACGGGAGAGGAGCTGTGCTGCCAGAGCTTCAGCCCATTTCTCGAGCGGCGTATCTTGTGGCTGCTGAGCTGGATGATGCGGGTACGGAAAGTCGAATCCGGCTCGCGGCTGAGCTGGATATGGACAGGCTGGAGCAGGCAGCAGGTGAACAGCTGCAAGTTGAAGAAGCTGTGGAATGGGACATGGACGCACACGCGGTTCGAGCCCGCCGAAGAATCCGGCTTGGCGCTATTATTTTAAAGGAAGCACCGCTTCAGCAGCCTTCACCTGAACGAGTAGCTGTAGCGCTGGCTGACGGGATTGCCCGCGAAGGGCTGGAGCTGTTATCCATGTCGAAAGCTGCTAAGCAGCTGCAGGCGAGAATGCTCCTGATGGCACATCATAACAGCGGATGGCCAGACGTATCCGAAGAAACACTTCTAGCAACGGTCCAAGAATGGCTGTTGCCTCATCTATATGGAATGAAAAACCGCTCCGATCTGCAACGGCTTAATATGGTCCAGCTGTTGGAAGGCATGCTGAGCTGGACACAGCGGCAGGAGCTTGACGAGCAGGTGCCCACACATATGACGGTTCCAAGCGGTTCGCGGATACCGATTGATTATAGCGATCCAGATGCCCCGTTTATTGCGGTTCGTCTCCAGGAGCTGTTTGGACTTCAGGAAACGCCGCGTCTAGCAGGAGGAAGGCTGCCATTGACGCTGCATTTGCTGTCTCCTTCGCAGCGACCGGTTCAGGTGACAAGAGATTTGCGAAGCTTCTGGAATGAGGCTTATTTTGAAGTGAAGAAGGATTTAAAGGGACGATATCCGAAGCATTATTGGCCGGATGATCCTTATGCGGCGCAGCCGACGAATCGGGTAAAGCCGCGTACTTAAGCAGGAGCAGGGGGATTATTATGCAGATTCTTATTATCTATTTTCTTGTTATTAATATTATTGGCTTTGTCATTATGGGGATGGACAAGAGTTATGCCAGACATAAGAAGAGACGTATTCCTGAGAAAAGGCTATTTGGTATCAGTGCAATCGGCGGCGCACTTGGTGCTTGGATCGGGATGCAGGTATGGCGGCACAAAACCAAACACACTTCTTTCCGGGTAGGTATTCCTCTCTTATTTGTCTTTAATCTAGTCGTCATCTATTATCTAATGGAATTGATCGGAATGAATTTCGAGCTGTAATTGCTTACAGCTCTCGTCCTGTGGTATATTGGGTATTCGTTTTTTCCACATTCTTACGAGCTAAGAATCACCGCCAACGGCTGTAGTGCAGCCTATGGTACGATAATTCTTTGGATTATGCTTACGTTGCAAGAATCACCGCCAACTATGGTACGATAATTCTTTTTAGGAGGTAACTGACATGACACAGGTTCAAAGTGCCTATCAAGAAGAGCAAGAGAGACTGGCTCGATCGATGGACGATATTAAGAGTCAGCTGGCTGGCATTGGTCCCCGTTATACGGGTGATGATTTTACGGAGCAAATGCTCGATTTGCAGCGTGAAGAACGCAAACGGCGTTTGGAGGTAGCCTTCCGCGAACCCTACTTCGGGAGAATTGACTTCGAAGAGCTGCCAAATGGCGAGAATAAGCCGCTGTATATCGGCAAAGCTGGTGTTGCTAAGCAAGGCAGCAATGAGCTTCTCGTCGTTGATTGGCGTGCGCCTGTAGCCAGCCTATTCTATTCCTTTACAGGCGGGGAGGATGCAGCAACCTATGTCGCGCCGGAAGGCGAGATAGAAGGCTTTGTTCATCTGAAGCGTAACTTTATGATAAGGCAAGGCGAGCTTGTCCGTATGGTAGACAGCTATGTTCGTGGGAAAGATGAAGAATCCGTAACGGATGAATTCCTCTTATACCGCCTAGGCGAGAACAAAGATAATAAATTGCGGGATATCGTTTCTACAATTCAGCATGAGCAGGACCGGATTATCCGATCGGAACGTAATAAAGCCCTGTTCATTCAAGGGGTTGCAGGTAGTGGTAAAACAACAGTAGCTCTTCATCGTCTGGCGTTCCTTCTTTATCAATATGCCGACCGAGTAAAAGCCGAGCGGATGATTATTTTCGCTCCCAACCGTATGTTCCTTGATTACATCTCCGGAGTCCTCCCTGAGCTTGGGGTAGGCGACATTCTGCAAACGACATTCGTTGACTGGTCGTTGGAGCTGCTTGGCCATGAGGTGAAGCTGCGCAGTGCATCGGATGCCCTATCGTATTGGTTTGAGGAGCATCGGTCGGCAGAAGAGATGGCGACTGCACCGGGCAGAATAAAAGGCTCGCTAACATTTAAAGAAGCGATCGACGCCCGCATCGAAGAACTCGAACAGCGGCTTGTACCCGTTATTCCTTTTGAGCCTCTGCCTGGATTAGTTTTAAAGCCTGAACTGATGAAAGAATGGTTCGAAACCGATTACGGTGATGAGACTTTAATGAAGAAGCGGGATCGGCTCGTCAACCGTATTCGCCGCTGGTTTGAATCGGAGCTGAAGCTTCGGAAGGTAGTAGATAAGAAGCTGCGCGCCAAAGCACAGACCAAACTGAATGCTTTTTCGAAGAAAATCCCTTCTTACACGGCACCTCAGCTATACGCTTCCTTGTTCCAAGGAAAACAAGCCGTAACGGTTATCCCGAAAGCAATTGCTTCGGCGACTGCTGCTTCCTTAAAGAACGAACAGGTAGAAGCTGAAGACCTAGCACCGCTAGTGTACATTCATCTTCGTTTGTATGGCCTGCAGATCTCGTCTTACGACCATATCGTTATTGACGAAGCGCAAGACTACTCTCCATTCCAGTTGGAGGCACTGCGGTTGTGTCAGAAATCGCCATCGATGACAGTGCTTGGTGACTTGCAGCAGGGGATTCATGCTTACGCTGGTATTCAAAGCTGGACGGAGCTTATTGATCTATTCACAGAAGAACAGACAGGTTTCTTCGAACTGAACCGAAGCTATCGTTCAACAATGGAGATTATTGAATTCGCGAACCGTATTCTGGGAGCAATGGGCGGCGGTGTAAAACCAGCGGTACCTGTGTTCCGTAGCGGCGATCCGGTTGAGGTCGAGCAAGTCACAGATAAAGAATGGCTGAGCAAAATTGTATCGTCCGTTCAAGAATGGCAGGCTACTGGCCAGTTCCAGACAATTTCGGTCATCGGCCGCACAGCAGAACAGTGTTCAGAACTACATGAATTCTTGCTTAGCAAGGGACTTGATGCATCATTAGTCCAAAGCAAACAGCCGGAATATGGCGGAGGCTTATCTGTTGTGCCGGTGTATTTGTCCAAAGGATTGGAGTTCGACGCGGTATTAATTGCTGACGCAGGGGCAGATAAGTATTCGGAAAATGATGCGAAGCTGTTGTATGTTGGCTGTACAAGAGCACTTCATAAGTTGAAACTGCTTCATCGCGATTCGTTAACATCATTAATTAGTAAAGAATAGTTACTTAAAATATGACAGTATTTCGTCATGTTTCAGCTTCATATTGACATTAAAGCCCGTTGTAACTAGGCTACAAGTATAGGCATACAAGAGCATCGTGCACGCGAGAAAGGTGTGCGGTGCTGCTGAGCCTCATTCAAATGCCGGGAAGGAATGGACAAGTTTGAGTAATCAAATGAAAGCAAAACAACGGCCTAGGCCAAATACGAAGTATCAACCGGTCAAGAAGCAATCCAACAAGTCGCTTATCGTATTAACACTGGCGATTGTAGCAGTTATTGTTGTTATTATTCTAGGTATCAATCATCAATCGAATCAACAAGCGGAGTTAAGCAACAAGGTATATGATATCGATTTAACTGGCATGCCTGTGAAGGGCAATGCAGATGCTCCGGTTAAAATTGTCGAGTTCGGTGATTACAAATGTCCGATTTGTCAATATTTTGCTCAGAACGTAGAGCCTCAGATTGAAAAAGATTTCATAGATACGGGTAAAGCAGCACTTTATTTCGCGAATTATACGTTTATCGGTCCTGATTCCGTAACCGCTGCACTAGCGGCAGAATCTGTACAACAGCAAAGCAATGATGCTTTCTGGCCTTATTACAAAGCGATCTATGATAACCAAAAAGATGAGAAGACCAATTGGGCAACATCCGATTATCTCGTACAGCTCGCGAAGGATGCGAATCTTTCGATTGACTTCGACAAGCTGAAGAAGGATATCGATGATAAGACATATCAAAGCGAAGTAAACAAGGATAATGCAATGGTAGGCCCGCTGAATGTTACCGGTACACCAACACTCTTTATTAATGGTATGCAATATGCAGGCAACCTGGATTACGCAAGCATTAAAGCAGCAATTGATAAAGCGGTTAATAAGGAGTAGGAACGATTGACAACGACAACCGAAACCGAAATCTATGAAAGCTGGTTCCAGCGATATGGTTTGTATTTGGCGTGGATTGTCTCATTAGTTGCTACAGGAGGATCCTTATATTTCAGCGAAATACGAGGCTTTATCCCATGCGATTTGTGCTGGTACCAGCGCATCTTCATGTATCCGCAAGTTATTCTGCTTGGTATAGCTGTTTACCGCAGCGACCGTAGAATCATTGGATATGTATTGCCGCTTAGTGTGATTGGGATGCTTATTTCGATCTATCATAATTTCGAGATCTGGTTCCCAAAGGTTGGCGAAATGATGCCGTGCCGCTCAGGTATTCCATGCAACTATGATTATTTGAACTGGCTTGGTTTCATTACGATCCCGCTAATGGCTTTGACGGCATTTATTTTAATTCTTATTTTCTTGGTGCTTGGCCGTCAGAAAAGCGAATAATTAAGATGGTTAATTATAATCGCCGCATTCTCTTCAGATGAGGGAATGTGGCGATTGTTCTGTTTAATATTGATGTGACATTTACACCTTGCATAGGGCTTGTCTATAATGGTTTACATCATGGCTATTGGTATCGGAGTGAATCAGATTGTCGGAATGGACATGGGAGGATTGGTCAGCACCACTGGCGTTATCCTTGAAAATATGTTTAACAGCCAGCCTATTCGTAGCCATTCTTGGTGTATGGGCTGCCTGGTGGATGACCAGAAAGAAACGCCGAGGGAGGCTGATTCTTGAGACGATCTTTATGCTGCCGCTTGTATTGCCGCCAACGGTCATTGGATTCCTTTTGCTTGTTACGCTAGGGCGCAGAGGATGGGTTGGAATCGCTTATGAATGGCTGTTTAATCAGCCCATTATCTTCACTTGGATTGCTGGCGTCGTTGCAGCTGTAGTAGTAGCTTTCCCGCTAGTTTACCAAACGATGAAGACCGGTTTTCAAGGGGTAGAGCGGCATCTGGAGGATTCAGCAAGATCGGTAGGAGCAGGAGAATGGCAGGTATTTCGTTATATTACGCTGCCATTAGCTGGTCGTTCGTTTATATCTTCTTATATTCTCGGCTTCGCTAGAAGTCTTGGCGAGTTTGGAGCAACACTTATGATAGCAGGTAATATCCCTGGAGTGACCCAAACAACGCCAACAGCAATCTATACAGCAGTCGAATCCGGACATATGCCGTTAGCCTGGTCCTGGACTGCAGCAATTATCGCAGTATCCTTCTTGATGTTAATTGTGACAGGCCGGTTAAATGAAACGTTGAACAATAAGTGAACTCCGTTGTTTCTGGGCTTGCCGAGGTGGCGACAGCGGATAAAATACGGTATCGTAAGAGGAAAGTCGTTTTAGGAAGTAGGCATAAAGGATGATTGCAACAGAACTCTACAAAGAGGCAGAGCAGTTTATCGCCGATTGTTATATAGAACTAGGTAAATCTGAAGTAGAAGCAAAGCTGCGTCTTACGGAAATTGAGCAGTCTATCGTAAAGACAGGCAGCTATGAGCATACCATGGAGGAGCTCCGTCACGGGGCAAGAGTGGCTTGGCGCAACAGCAATCGCTGTATTGGCCGTTTATTCTGGCAGTCACTTGAAGTGAGAGATGCTCGTTTTTTACATAAGCCGGATGAAATTGCAGACTCGATATTTAGCCACATGAAATATGCAACAAATGATGGGCGTATCCGTCCGACGATTACGGTCTTTGCCCCGCAGCAGAGAGAGAAGCGAATTCGTATATGGAATCACCAGCTGGTACGTTATGCAGGGTACGATACGGAGAAGGGAATGGTCGGTGATCCGGCTTCAGTAGCTTTTACTCAAGTATGTACAACACTAGGCTGGCAAGGTGCAGGAACAGCCTTTGATATTCTGCCGCTTGTCATTCAAGTGAATAACGAGCCGCCAAGCTGGTATGAGCTGCCGGCGGGACTTGTGAAGGAAGTGCCCTTATCCCATCCCGATATCACAAACTTCGAGGAGCTGAAGCTGCAATGGTATGCCGTTCCGTTCATCTCGGATATGTTGCTGGAGATCGGTGGTATTACGTATACAGCGGCGCCGTTTAACGGCTGGTACATGGGAACGGAAATCGGAGCACGCAATCTCGCTGATATTGGCCGATATAATCAGCTTCCGAACGTTGCCAAGCTTATGGGCCTTGATACATCGTCCAACACTTCCCTTTGGAAGGACCGTGCGATGACAGAGCTGAACGTTGCTGTTATTCATTCTTACAAAAAACATGGTGTCAGCATTGTGGATCATCATACAGCAGCCGAGCAGTTCATGCGTTTCGCTCAGCAGGAGCAAAATAACGGTCGCCAATTAACTGGCAATTGGTCGTGGTTAATTCCGCCTATGTCGCCTTCTACAACTCCTGTCTGGCATCGCGGATTTGATAACACGGAGCTGAAGCCGACCTATCGCTATCAGAAGCTGCCATATGTTCTTAATGATTATGAAGCTTAATGACATGGGGGAAACGACAAAGTGGATTTCAGAATGGAATATTTATCTTTCTTCGTTATCGTAACAGATGGTGAGGACAGCTCGTCCTCGAAACGTTACAAGCATTTTCAAACGCTGGATGAGGACGATTATGAAGATAGTGAGATCAAGCGATTCCTTGATGGCGAGTTTACCCGGATTGTTAAACGTAAGGTAGAGCGCAACCCTAATACGGAGAATGCTCCGACGAAAATTGGACGATTTATGGTTGAACCAGGCTATGAGCTGGGTAGTAATCAAAACTATAACTTGTTCCAACGTCTACGGGAAGCCGATAGCAAGGAACGTTTTATCGGTATCGCCGATGAATTGGTACATATTTATATGGATACGACAGCGGTTCGCGGCGGGGCGTTTATAATCGCCAGAGCGAAGCTGAACACTTATTTCGATGAACCATTCTTGTTCCTGCTCAAATGTGATTTTGAACCAAAAATCGCACGGATCTCGGACGAACGAAGCTTGATCTCCCATGTTGAGATGGCTATCAGTGCTCGTGGCATGAAGTCAATCCAATATCCGCATATGCCGGAGGAAGGATCTCTTGATCAATGGGAGCTCAAAATTCATCAGGCTTCACATGCCCGTTATTTCGAGGATTTCTTGAAATTCGTATCCTACGAGAAGCCTTTGCCTGAAGTAATGGGTGAGCAGGTGCTTGGGATGGTCCAGCAGTATATGGAGAACAAATGGCAGGCTGCTCCTGAAAGTGTGGAACGTCGTGAGGAAGAGAATGCTATTGAAGTTTGGGCGGCAAGCGAGAAGCGTGAGCTGCAGGAATATTGGACGCATGAGCAGGTAACAACCGCTTCCGCCGCTCTTGTTGAGCAGAAGCCGGACCTGCCATTCTCGTTTAAGCTTGGTGGGGTAACGATTAAAGGGCTGCTTGCTGACTTTGGGGTGACTTTGCATTTCGCTAAACATAATGGACGTTATGTAACCGTAATTGAGGGTGATGCGTTCCAATTCGAAAAAGGCGTCTCACCAGTTGAGCTGCTGCTCCCGCCGGATCTCGAAGAAATTCTGCCGATTATCGGTACGAATGTGAAGGAAGAGCCAGCAATACCGACGTATGAAGATGACAACTCGATAGCGGCGCAAGATGATGATGTACCTTGGTAATGGAGGGGAACGGAATGGATAAATTATTTTTTATTGAGATTGGAATGGGCTGTGATCTTCATGGTCAGAACATCACGAAAGCGTCAATACGTGCGGTTCAGAATGCGATTCATCATAATTCAATGCCGGGTCTTCGATCGGTCTTGCCAGGTGGTACGCTCGACAATATGAAGGTACATGTCAAGCTTGCCGTTCCTTGTGATAAGGAATTGCTTGATGTAGAGCAGGTTAAGGCTGTTCTGCCTTATGGTCAGGTTACGGTAGAAATCATGGACGGCGGCATGATGACAACAAGTGGTGTCGTTCTGCCGGATAAAGAGGATAAGAATGATCTGATCTACATCGTGAATGCATCGGTGGAAGTGGGTTATTAATAGGCGAGGTAAAGTGTAAACCGTATATCTGTCCTTTAGTGGATAGGTATACGGTTTATTTTTGCAGGATTCATGAACGCGTGGACGGGGTAACATACAAGTAGTTATCAACAGTTCAGAAGAAAAGAAGGAGACGCTCATGGTTCTGAAACTGATCTTGTTTGCGGTGCTGCTGTTTTGTTCCGCTTTCTTCGTAGCAACTGAATTTGCAGTCGTCCGCCTTCGTACCAGCAGGGTACAGCAATTGGTCGCTGAAGGGGTTCGTAATGGGGCAGCGGTTCAAAATGTTCTGCAGCACTTGGACAGCTATTTGTCCGCCTGCCAGCTTGGCATAACCATCACTGCGCTGGGACTCGGCTGGCTTGGAGAGCCGACGGTTCATGATTTGCTGGATCCGTTGTTTCACCAGCTTCATATTGGCGGCGAACTGGTTAATGTCCTGTCGTTTATTTTATCTTTCGCCGTTGTTACCTACTTGCATGTCGTTCTTGGCGAGCTGGCACCAAAGACCGTAGCCATTATCAAACCGGAGCAAATTAGTTTATCCGTTGCTCCTATTATCATTGGCTTTTATAAAGTGATGTTTCCGTTTATCTGGCTGCTTAACGGCTCCGCAAACGGCGTCGTCAGGCTGCTTGGCTTCAAGCCAACAGGAGAGCAGGAAGCTCATTCCGAAGAAGAGATCCGGAGTATTATGTCGGAGAGCTACGAAAGCGGAAAAATTAATAAGAGCGAGCTCAGCTATGTAAACCGGATATTCGAATTTGACGAACGGTTAGCTCGGGAGATCATGGTTCCGCGGACGGATATGGTCTGTTTGTTTATGGAGAACTCCAAGGTGGAAAATATCTCGATAATCCGAAGAGAACAATATACCCGGTTCCCTGTCGCAAAGGGCAGCAAGGATAATATCGTCGGGATTATCAATACGAAGCAGTTCTTTATGCAATATTTTGGTAACAATGAGACAGATGTTGCAACGATGCTTCAACCTGTGATGTCTGTGCCGGAAGTGATGCCAATCAAGAAGCTGCTTCGTAAGATGCAGCTGGAACGGGTGCATATCGCTATTTTGCATGATGAATACGGGGGGACATCCGGACTGATTACGATCGAGGACATTATCGAGGAGATCGTTGGCGAAATTCGTGATGAATTTGATGCCGATGAGGTGAAGGAAATTGATGCGGTTGAGCCGAATCGTTTTATTATAGACGGCAAAGCGCTAATTGGTGAGGTTAATGAAGCCATTGGCTGTCATCTGGAAAGCCATGATGTAGATTCGATTGGCGGCTGGTTATATAATCAATACCCGGATCTGGAAGTCGGGGAGCCACAGGATCACGAGGAGCTGACTTTTATCATCCGGGAGAAAGAACGGCATCGGATCCGCAAAATCGAAATTATCTTCCATGTCGTTAACCCCGTTAATGAATAGGGACTGATGAGCCGTTTTCCTATGATGGAAATGCGGCTTTTCTCCTAAAACGTTGGTTGCTTTCGCTCGTCTTACGCTTGTGCTATTATTAAAAGGTTGGTTTAAAGAGAAGTGCCACATACGGAAATAATAGGAGATGGAGGACTACATTTGGGAGATTTATTTAATGCCATAATTATGGGCATCATTGAAGGCTTGACGGAGTTTTTACCTGTCTCGTCAACCGGACATTTGATTCTGACTGCAGATTTGCTGAACTTCCAGGATGACCGTGCCAAAGTGTTCGAGGTTGTTATACAACTTGGTGCCGTGCTAGCCGTCCTCGTGCTGTATCGGAGAAAGTTTATCAGCTTGCTTAACTTTAACTTCAAGGAATCATCTGGCATTAACGCCTTGCACATTATTTTGGCCATGATTCCAGCTGGCGTAATTGGCGTGTTGCTTCATGGATTCATCAAAGATTATTTATTCAGCTCACAAACGGTTCTTATTGGTCTCGTTGCAGGCGGTATACTTATGATTGTTGCAGATCGCATCAAGAAGAAAGTTACAGCAGAAGAGCTTGATGACATTACATACAAGCAAGCATTCGCTATTGGTTTATTCCAGGTTCTCGCGCTTTGGCCAGGCTTCTCGCGTTCTGGCTCTACGATGTCTGGCGGTATGTTCTTCGGAACAAGCCAAAAGGCTGCTGCCGAGTTCACTTTTCTTGTATCGGTACCAATTATGGCAGGTGCAAGTGGTGTAGACTTGATTCAGAGCCGTGAGTTTCTGACTGCGTCGGATACACCGCTCTTCCTTATTGGTTTTATCGCTGCATTTATCGTTGCAATGATTGCTATCGTAACCTTCTTGAATCTGATTAAAAAGCTTAGCTTGTCTTGGTTCGCGTATTATCGCTTTGTACTTGCTATTGTATTTGCATTTATTATCTTGTAAACAAACAAAAAAGGATGATTCAAAGGGTCGAGAGACCTTTCGAATCATCCTTTTATTTATACTCGTTTACACCAGGAACATCGCTACGACTGTAGTCACGCACAAGCCTATAATAACTGGCTTCAAATTGCGGCGGGCTAATTCAAACGGACTGACACCACAAATAGCTGCTGCAGGGATAAGCGCCCAAGGTACAAGAGTACCGCCGCCAACCCAAATCGCGGCTACTTGACCGAGAGCGGTTAAAGTAGCGACACCAGAACCGATTGCACCGCCGAAGAGCTGGGCGATAGAGCCAGCAAGCGAGATGCCGGAGAAGCCAGATCCATCAAGACCGGTGACGGCTCCCACGAGCGTCAAGGTCACAGAGCCAACCTCGCCATTGACGGGGACATTATTAGCAAGGGCAACACCTAGATCGTTCACGATGCCTTGAGAGCCGGCTGGCAGTGTATCTCCGAAGATAGCGGTAAAGCCGGAATCACCAAGGTAGAAGAACGCTGCGATTGGAATGACAGGTCCAAACACTTTGAAGCCAAACACGAAGCCTTCGATCAAATAACTTGTTGTTTTCTCCAGACCTTTGTTCTTATGAGCCAGCATTGTGATGAGGAGCATGATGAAGATGGCAGTTCCGCCTACAAGTGCGGTTGCATCGCCGCCCTGGAGATCTAACAGGAACATCGTAACGACGTCAGCAGCAAAGAGCAGTGGGATCAAGACGGCTAAAAAGATTTTTGCTCCGCGAGACAGTACATTTTTATAGGCTAGATCTTCACCGCCTGTAAGCTCTTTATCTCCTTCGACATTGCTGATAATGCCGTCATTCCATTTGCCGGTCTTCATATCCCGGCGCATCATCCAGAAGGCAGCGATTGTTGTTACTAAGCCCATCACGATGACGAGGGGAATACTCGCCTGCATTACTTCGCTGACGGGCAGGCCTGCCGCATCAGCTGTAAGCTTTGGAGCGCCTTGGATAATGTAGTCACCTGATAACGCAATACCGTGACCAAACAAATTCATGGCCATTGCTGCTCCAAGTGCTGGCAGACCTACTCGTAGAGCAACAGGCAGTAATACTGCACCAATCAAGGCAACGGCAGGAGAAGGCCAGAAGAACCAGGAGGTAACCATCATAATTATTCCGATTCCCCAGAAAGCTAGTGTAGGTGTTCGTAGGAAACGGGTGAACGGGTAGATCATCACTTCGTTTATGCCGGTTCGGATCAGGACCCGGCTCATTGCAACGATTATGGATATAATGAGAATAGTGCCCATTAATTCTGTAATTGCGTAGATGAAGCTGTTGAACACGCCGCTGACGGAGTCGCTCAGCGATTCGGTTGCCAATAGGCCAAGTACAAAGATGCCGACGATACATATGAGCGACGTATCGCGCCGCATCAGCATAAAGCCGATGATGGCAACGATAAACACGAGATACACCCAATGCAGCGCCACTAAATCAATGGCCATAACAATCACCCTCTCATGGGATACCTGGCTGCGGTATCCGCTGCCGTAATGTACAGTATGCAAAGCCCATCATAGGCGTTCATCACGGGAGTTATGAGAATGTGCTTAAGAGCAGTGATCATTTGTTGACGAATGTCACAAACCGTATACAATGAATAAACAGGCTATTTTTACAAAATGAACGAATCTCGGAGGGAAGATTAGAACAAATGGATAATGTAAAAATATTAGGTGCATCAATGGACTATACGAAGGAAAATGGCTTCGTTGGCCGTATACAGTTCGAAATTGCTGGACAACAGAACCAATACGAAATGACCATTCATAGCCGTAAAAGAACAGAATGGGGATATGGTTTGTTCTTTCTGAATGAATCTGGGGACGAGGACGAGCTGCTTGCTGTGGAGGATATGCTGGAAGAGGATGACGAGCTGTTTGATTACCTGGTAAATGCAGCAGAAGAGAAGTTAGTATTAGAGCACCATTAAGAATGGATATAAAAAAAACCTCCGATGCATCCCGAAGCGGGAATCGGAGGTTTTTTATGCTTACATGGAACGTTCTGCTTTTTCGTTCTTCTTCGCAGTACGGTTCCGGAGGAACAGCCAGGCTGCTGCACCAGCCGCTACGGCTAGAAGGACATATACAACGATCATGCCATTATCGGCAATCGTATTACCGAGGGATTGAACCTTGTCGCCTACAAACGTACCGATAATAAAGTAAATCAATGTCCATAAGAAGGCGCTTGGATAAGCAAATAGGGCAAATCGTCTGTAATTCATTTTGTTCGTGCCTCCAACAAACGGCATCACATGCCGCAGGACAGGGAGGACAAGACCGATACTAAGCGCGAAACCACCGTATTTTTCACTCATATGTTGAGCTTGATTGACGAATTTATCCAAATTCTTCTTTTTCATAAACCAATCGAACACTTTGCTTCCGGCAAATCGGCCGATAGAGTAATTAAAGGTCATAGCCGAGCAGATTCCAAGGAAGACCATTAAGTAAGCTGGAACCGGGCTCAGCAGACCCGATGCTGCGAATGCTCCTCCTGTCATGACGACAACCTCATTCGGAACAGGCAGCCCGATCAAGCCCAAACACAGGACAAGGAAGAGGGAGACATAGCCGAACTGATCAATAATGGATACTAAGAAGTCATAACCCATTTGTATATTCATCCCTTACTAATAAGCATTTTTTGAGTTACATTTTTAATTTTAAGGCACTCCTATAAGGCTAACATAAAATGAGTGGTTTCGGGTAGGGTGATTTCTCATCCAAAAAGCCAAAAAGGATTGATCTTTTCCAGCTGTGAGTACCATAATAGAGAGCTCAGACAAATGACATAAATTCATAATAGCACCGGAAAGGAGAAATAATGAATACAACAAGCAACCGACGTACTGTAACTATTGCGTTATTCGTCGCAACCTTCCTGGCAGCGATTGAAGGAACAATCGTCAGTACCGCGATGCCCAGCATAACTGGCGAGTTGCATGGCATTCAGCAATACAGCTGGATTATTTCGATTTACTTATTGGCTACGGTCATTACCACGCCGATTTATGGCAAACTATCCGACCTGTTCGGACGGAAAAGAATGTTTATTGCGGGAGCAGTCATTTTTCTTGCAGGCTCTATGTTGTCCGGGCTTGCCCAGACGATGTCGCAGCTTATTGCTTTTCGAGCTTTACAAGGCCTTGGGGCAGGAGCTTTAACGACGATTCCTTACACCATTATCGGTGATTTATATCCATTCGAACAACGGGCTAAAGTCCAGGGCTGGATGTCAAGCATTTGGGGCATTGCAGGCATCACAGGCCCGCTGGCAGGCGGCTTGCTCGTCGATTATGTCTCCTGGCGGGCGATCTTTTATATGAACCTCCCGTTTGGCATCGTGGCGATCTTGCTGCTTTCCATATCCATGAAGGAAGCGTTCGCGAAACAGAAGCGTTATATTGATTATCCGGGAATAGCTGCTTTCTCTATAGGGATGTTTGCGTTCCTGTATGCTCTGACTATTCTTCGTGAGACGAATGAATCAAGTCATTCATCGATGCTTATCGTCATATTATTGCTTGCTGCTGTATTCTTCTTGGCCTTATTCTTCTTCATTGAGAAACGCTCTCCTGAGCCGATAATCCCGCTTCAATTATTTAAGCTGCGCACGATAAGCACGGTGAATGCCATTAGCTTTCTGCTTTGTGTGATCAATGTTGTTGCCATCTTTTATCTGCCTTTGTGGATTCAAGGCGTCATCGGAGAGAGTGCTACATACTCAGGACTGGCCATGATCCCATTGTCTATTGGCTGGCCGCTTGGAGCTATCTTGGCTGGTAATTTGATCGCAAAGCTTGGCATGCGCAAGATTGCCTTTGTTGGTTCGGTGTTTCTTGTTGTCGGAAGCATAGGATTCATGCTGTTGACGGAACATTCGTCAATCGTTCTTTTTATGATTTATACGTTCCTGTCCGGCATGTCATTCGGGTTATCCTTAACAAGCTTTACGGTTGCAGTCAGTTCATCGGTAACATGGGAGCTGCGCGGCGCAGCTGTCGGGAGCAATAACTTTATCCGAACGCTTGGTCAGACGGTTGGGATCGCGTTATTTGGACTTCTGCTGCATACTGGCAGCACAGAAATCATCGATGCAGTCAAGCTGGAACACAGCCTTCATCGGATATTTATCATACTGGTCGGACTATCTGTATTAGTCCTGCTGGCTATGCTTGCTTTGCCAAGGACGACTAAGCAAGCCACAGCTTCCGATATCGCAGATGCTTCTTCCTAGAAAAGAAAGGCTGATCAATGAGCATGACAATAACATCTAGCACTGATGATCTTTTCTTACGCTCTGTATCCGCATCCGTTGCAGGACTAGATGATGCAAAGCTGGATCAAATGAAGGAACGGCTGGTGGAGTGGAAGATGACCACCGCCATCATTTTACGGGATGATGAAATCGCCTGGGAATGGTACAGCGAAGGCAAAGACACGGTTGGACCGCTGTTGTCCTGTACGAAGAGCCTCTTGTCTGCTTTGGTCGGGATCGCTATAGCTGAAGGTCATATCCAAAGTGTGGAGCAGCCTATTGCCGATTATTTCGAAGGTCTGCCGGATGATGCCATACGAATTAAGCATTTGCTGACGATGACGTCCGGTTGGGATTGGCCCGACTTCGATAAGCCGTATAAAGCAATGAAGAAATCGGCAGATCCCATTCGGTTTGTACTTGATCGTCCACTTATCAGTGAACCCGGGACTGCCTATCTTTACAATTCTGGCGGATCACATCTTCTATCTGTCATCCTGTCGAAAGCAATAGGGCAAAGCGCGCTGGATTATGCGACAAGCCGCCTTTTTAAGCCGATGGGCTTCCATCAAGCAAAATGGACTTCTCACAAGGGGATTAACGAAGGAGGAACCGGGCTGCAGCTTTATGGCCGTGATCTGGCGAAGCTCGGCCTTCTTTATTTGCGGGAAGGGGATTGGTTTGGCAAGCAGCTGATCTCAGCAGAATGGATTCAAGAGTCAACGAGAAAGCATCATCGCGGACTTCTTCACTACGAGCCTCCTATCTATGGGGCCTACGGCTATCATTGGTGGCAGTCGCCAGTCGAACATAATGGGGCATTTGACTGTTATTTTGCCTTTGGTCATGGGGGGCAATATTTACTCATTGCGCCTGAAGAACGACTGGTAGTTGTGCTTCGTAAAGCACTTGCGGGACGGAACGAGGCGGTCCAATCTCGTAATATTATATTTGAACATATTGCAGGAGCTAGAAAAAAATAGTCTTAAAGGTGCAACCTTTTGTGCTAGGATGCGTTTAATCTATGTCTGTTCAAACCATCCATTTAGAGAAAAGGAGAATCCCATGTTTAAGAAAGTCACCTTAGTCGTACTTGCTGCATTGCTCTTGTTTGCAGTACCTGTTGGAGCACAAAGCTCCGGCGCAGGGCAAAACCAACTGATCCTTCTTCAGAAAACAAAGCAAATGTACCATAACGGCAAACTTTATTTAGCAGCTCAGCCGCTTACAGAATTAAAAGGGACAACCTATATTTCCGCTACTGCTATTGCCGGTAGATTAGGTGCAACTGTCCAGTATGATGCCAGCAAAAAGGAATATATCCTTCGTGATGCAACTAGAGAGCTTCGTTATGCGGTGAACAAATCTTCCTATACCGTTAACGGAACCCGCATGACGTTTACAGGTACGCCTTTTGTACAAAACGGCAGTCTGATGATTCCACTTCGTTCGGTGCTCAGTCCTTTTGGCATCACACTTTCTTCTATTCCGGCTGAGAAAAAGCTGGTCTTGAAATGGACAATTAAGCCGATTGCCAAATTTACGGTCAGCCCTTCGGTTATCTATGCGGGCCAGACAGAAGTGACTTATGCTGATCAATCCTCTCAGCCTAGCGGCGCTGCTATTGTAAACGAACGCTGGGAAGGCAAACAAACAATGTTTGCCGAAGCGGGAACTTATAAAGTGACCAAATGGGTTCAAGATGCAAACGGCGTATGGAGCGATCCTTATTCTGTAATGGTGAACGTGTTGCCGCAGAATATGCCGCCAGAAGCACGTTTTGCAACGGATAAGTCCTATTACAAGATGGGCGAACTCATTCAATATAACGATATCAGCTCGGATGACGAGAACAAGATTACGAAGCGGGAATGGACGAATAACGCTAAAGCCTTCTTCGAACCGGGCGAACAGACCGTAACTTTGAAAGTAACAGATTCACATGGCTTAACGAGCGAATTCTCACAGAACGTTACGATTACAAGTGAATCGCTTTATACGAAACAAGAGTTCGATCAGCTATACACCGATCAAGGTGAGAAATTTACGATCGACGGCGCCAGCGTTTTGAAGCTTCCTACGCAACCATACACGGTTGTAAATACGGGGCAGCAAACATTTATTCGCAGCAACAGCCCTGAAATGATTAATGACGAGGGTATCTATTATCAAGATACCGCTAGCGGCAATGTTCGTTTCCTTATTCATAACCAGAATAACCGTCCTAATCCTGTAAAAGTTTATATCGTAGCAACAAATGAGAACAGTACAGCAGCTACTGTGACAGATGAGCGTATTGGACTTGGTGGTCCTGCGCCTTATGTCACACAAGCTGGTAAAGCAGCGACTGCGAATTACCTGCTGTCCAGAACGACTAATCCGGTAGGAACGGTTACAACGATTCCTGCAGGCCAAAGCCGTGTTGTTCTCAGCCCGCTTAGCAGCAAAGAAGTTGTTAATGGCCGTATTCTTACGATGTACGCGGATGTGACAACTTCAGCTCCAATTAAATTCAGCGTAATTGTTGTTGATGCAAGCAAAGACGTGCTGCAGGCATTGCCGCAGCTTCCGATCCTGCCACGCGACGGCAAGCATGTTCGTGGTACATTCGAGAATGCTAACCGCAGCATCAACGTACTGCAGACGATTGGCGATGTTCCGTCCCGTATGATTCTTGCGGACAAAGTAGTGGACACTCGTTTGTCGGGTTATGATGTACTGACAGGTGAAGCTATGTCTAACGACGGCAACAATGGAGCAATGTATGTTCTGAATCTATGGCATGTGAAGCCACATACACTTATTGCGCTGAACCCTCGCGGCGGCCATTACGGCGGTGCATTCCTGATCAATAACAAGCTTGTCTATGCGACTAACACGACAATTCTCAGTAATGCGAATGAAGCTGGCGTCCTTTATCGGACGGGAGATACGGAAGAAGCGGTAACAATTGCGTTCACACCAGCTTCCGGCAGTAATCTTCCGATTAACTTACTTTTCCTTCCATTACCTGAATTGCAGCAATAGTCCTTATCCTATCGATGTCGATGCCGATAAAAGCGAATTTCGCTTTTATCGGCATTTTTTTCGTTCACTTGATGTATTCTATGTCGAGACCTTTTAAATGTAATATTCAATGTTAAGTTTATGTAATGTATTTGGGGTAAATCCCCAAAAATATTGTCAATCAGGCGAAAAATCGCTAGTTTAAGAGTTTATGTGGTTAAATATATTCACATCCCTATTGATTAACGCCACTCTCTGATTTAAGATGTTATATAAAATGACGTCGATTAGTTTTACATATGGAGCGGAGGTGCGCGATGCATTTGACAGTTGAACAGGCGCTGAATGTATTCCCTTTATCAGAGGGGAAGCTTGTCGCCGGTACAGCAGGTCGCAATCGGATTGTTAGATCTGTCAATGTAATGGATGCGCCGGATATTACGGATTGGATCAAGGAAGGGGAAATGTTATTTACAACCGCCTACTTGATCAAAGATCATCCGCAGGATGCAACCGAACTGCTCGCTAAGCTGAATCAGCGGGGTTCATCAGGACTTGGGATCAAGCTCGGACGGTTCTGGGATGCTATCCCTGATCAATTGATTGCTTATGCTGATGAGCTTGGTTTTCCATTAATAGAGCTGCCGTACCAATTTACTTTCTCCGATCAGATGAGCGGTCTGTTTAAGGAAGAATTAAGGCGAAATACCGGTGTCCTGCAGGATATATTCGATAAGCAGGTCCGCTTGATGCGGATGGCGCTTAAGACGGATCATATTACAGAGCTGTTTGATTCCGTTGCAGATATTATTGGGTTTCCGATGGCAATCATTGGATCAAGAGGCCAGATGGTCTATAACAGCTCGCAAGTTCCTGATGTTGAATTAACTAGCAGCTGGCCATGGCCGCAGCAGCACAAGTGGATGAAGAACAAGCAATGGCAGGCGTTCCGAATTCCACTTATGAAGCAGTCGCGCTGTACGGGTTTTGTCCTATTTTTTAATCCCCAATTATTCCTTTCTACAATAGAAGAGAGTTTGTATTTGCAAGCTGCGGAGCTATTATCCTATCAAATGAATTTTAATTACGAAGACTATTTCGAGCTGTCAGTTCAAAAGGACTTTGGCGTCCTTATCAAACGATATCTTCGTAATGGAATGCCGATTGACAAAGTGGTAGAGTATGCAGACCGCTGGGAGCTTGAGCTTTTTGCGGGGAACTATACTTGTGTACTTAGTGATACGACGCAGGCTGTGGGCGGACAAAGGATCGAGAAGCTGGAAAAGCTGAAGTCGGATTTTTTAAGCCACACGAAACTGCAAGAACTGAAGGGTATGCATATTGTGATGGAAGAAGGTTTGCTTTCCGTATTCCCTGAGATTGAAGGGCAGACTGAGGGCAGTCTGGAATCCGCGTTAAATGTATGCTTCGCATCCATTCAACGTGAGAGCGGAGATAGCCCGCGTGCGGCAGTCAGTGCTAGAAAGAAAAGGCCTGATCAGCTTTATGAATGCTTTGATGAATGCAGACAGACGCAAAGGCTTGCGACCGAGTGGGGGGTTGGGCAATCCATCACGACATTCGCGACGATGGACTTAGCCATTGTATTCGAACATGTGTCTAGAGATCGGATGGAAGCCTTCTGTAATCGATGGTTAGGTGGGCTTGTGAGTAAAGATCCTGACTATGCGAGCGAAATGCTGCGGACACTAGAAACCTATTTAGAGCAGGATGGTCAGCTAAATGAGACCGCGAAGAAGCTTTACATTCACCGTAATACGGCAACTTATCGGATTGAGAAGCTGAGTGAAATCCTAGGCGTTGATTTTAAGAAAATGAATGATCTGCTTAGACTAAAGATCGCTTTCCTGTTCCGTAAGCTGCTCATTAACGAACAATCCTAAACGACATTAATTAAATAAGCATCATAGCAAAGGAGCGGTACACATGGGTTCCACATTAATACGCAATGCCGTCATTATGACGATGAATGAGACGAATGATATTTTAGTCGGAGATGTTCTCGTAACTGGTAATCAGATTGCCCAAATTGGTGCGAATATTCAGGTAACAGATGTTGGTCGAATTATTGAAGCGGACAGGAAAGTGCTGCTGCCTGGATTTATTCAGACTCATATACACTTATGCCAGACGTTATTCCGCGGACGTGCGGATGATCTGGAATTGATCGATTGGCTTAGAACTCGGATATGGCCACTGGAAGCTGCTCATAATGCGGATTCTGTCTACTATTCAGCAATGCTTGGTATTGGAGAATTGATCCGCAGCGGCACAACAACGATTCTGGATATGGAGACTGTTAATCATACCGAATCGGCATTCCAGGCTATTCTCGAGAGTGGTATCCGTGCCGTCTCCGGCAAGGTAATGATGGATCATGGGACTGAGGTGCCGCAGGCGCTTCAAGAGAAGACGGAGCAGTCGCTGAAGGAAAGCGTGGAGCTGCTTGAGAAGTGGCATGGAGCGGCTGGCGGCAGAATCGAATATGCTTTCTGCCCACGGTTTGTTGTCTCCTGTACGGAAGAGCTGCTTATTGGAGTTAGAGATCTTTCCGCACAATACGGCGTGAAGGTACATACTCATGCGTCGGAAAACAGGGAAGAAATCTCGATCGTTGAATCGGAACGTGGGCTCAGGAATGTTGTCTATCTGGATCATATTGGGCTCGCGAAGCCAAATCTGATTCTAGCTCATAGCATTTGGCTCGATGAGGAAGAGAAGCGGATTATTAAGGAAAGAGGCGTTAAGGTTACCCACTGTCCCGGTTCGAATCTGAAGCTGGCATCAGGTGTCGCAGAGGTGCCGGAGCTGCTGAAAGAAGGGATTGATGTAGGGATTGGTGCGGACGGTGCGCCTTGTAATAACAATCTGGATATGTTCCAGGAGATGCGCCTCACCGCCTTTATTCAGAAGGTAAAGCATGGTCCAACCGTTATGAATGCCAAAACAGTGCTGCAGATGGCGACCATGGGTGGTGCGCGGGTGCTTGGTCTGGAGAATAAGATCGGAAGTATTGAAGTCGGTAAATTAGCGGATCTGCAATTGCTTGATCTGGAAGACTTCCACGTCTATCCGTCCTTTGATGCAGATTGGTATTCGAGAGTTGTCTATGCCGCTACTCGCGGTGATGTTGACACGGTTATGATTGATGGGCAAGTTGTGATGGAAAGCCGAATTATGAAGACAATTGATAAGCCGCTAGTCTTACGTGAAGCGGATCGGACGTTAAAGGAACTGCTGGCGAGATTATAGCAGAGGGTATAGGAATAGGCCTTGATCATGGAATGGAAAAGGTGGGACAGCCGATGGATATGTTAGACATCTTGCGGGCAATTCGGCAGCTTGAACAGCCGGCGGTCCTGGCAACCATTGTTGAGGTTGAAGGCCACGCGTATCGAAAGGCCGGTGCAGCTATGCTGCTCAAGTGGAGCGGGGAGACAGTCGGAACGGTAAGTCCGGGTTGTATTGAATCGGATTTGCTGGAACGCGTACCGGCCATCTGTGAAGCCAATCAATATGAAATGGTTGAATACAATATGCAGCCTGATGAAGACCCGATCTGGGGAGAATCGGTAGGCTGCGGAGGGGTTATTCGTATTCTTCTCGAGCCTGTCGAGGGAGAGTTACGAGAGCTTTTGCTTACAATGTTAGAGCATCTAAATAGAGGGCTTGAAGTTCAGCTTTCTCGTGAAATTCGGGACCAAGAGCTCTGCTATGAGCTTTGCACCAAAGATACAGCTGTTATCTCTACATCTAATGATTGGCGATACTCCATGGTCTTGAAACCTCGCCAAAGAGTCATTTTATTTGGAGCGGGGCTGGATGCCATTCCGATCTACCATCTCTTAACTCAAAGCAGCTTCCGTGTTATTGTCGCAGATTGGAGGCCAGGATTACTTGCATCCTTCTCCGGGGCGGAGATTGCTCTTGGGACACCAGGGCGGTTGGAAGGAGAATTACAGCTTCATGAGAATGATGCGGTTATCGTGTGCAGTCATCATCTTCATTACGACCGTGAGATGATTCATATGTCGCTAGCTCAAAAGGCGAGGTATATTGGCGTGATGGGTTCATCCAAGCGAATTAATATGTTATTTGAAGGAGAAAATCCTCCTGCTAATGTAAAAGCTCCCATTGGTCTTTCCATTGGTGCTGAAGGGCCATACGAGATTGCTGTCAGTATCACTGCTGAGCTTATTGCATTACGTAAGGAATGGCTGAATAAGAACCAACAGTCCAATAAGGAGGCACGAAATGATCATATCCGGAATTTATTTGGCGGCGGGGCAGAGCAGTCGGATGGGCAAACCGAAGCTGCCGCTCGAGCTTTCCCCGGGCTTAGCGCTCGGCAGTATGGCGCTTCGTGCTCTATTGGATAGTGGAATGGAGCGAGTGCATGTGGTTGTCCGTCCGGACGATCCGCTGAACTGGCTTACAGGCTTGAGAAACGATCCTCGTTATACCATCAAACTTCATATTGTCGTCTGCGAAGAAGCCAGCCTTGGAATGTCTTATTCGATTCGTGCTGGTGTAGACGCCGCGCTTTCCAGCCCTCCTACATCCGATGCGATCGTGATCGGACTTGGTGACCAACCTTTTGTTACGGCTGCTATGGTGCGGCGTCTTCTTTCTATTGTGGGAGAGCGTCCTGAGCTGGATTTCGCGGCTTCCTCAGTAGAAGGTGTAGTTATGCCGCCGGCTGTTATTACCAAATCGATGTTTGCTGCACTTCGTGGACTTCGTGGAGATATGGGAGCTCGCAAGCTGTTTGGATCTCCTGATTATAGTGGGGAAGTTATCGAATACGAAGGGGAAGAGTCTGATCTGCTGTTGGATGTGGATGATGAGAACAGTCTCCATTTGGCAGAGTGTAGATATCGACTTATTCGCGAACGAAGATAACGATGTTACTTATTGTTACATATAAAATAAGAGAGACGTGCATCGTGCACAATGAGTGTTCGTAATTTTATCCCTACTCCCAATCTCATGTCATATATATTGACGCTACTATTACGCGGAAGTATAGTGAAGCTACATCAACCACAGCGGTCATGATGATTAAAGAGAGTCGGGGAGGAACTATATGAAATATCTCGTTAAAGCACGTACAGTGGGGTTAGCATTTCTCGTATTAATGGTCGTTATCTTATCCGCTTGTTCCAGTAATAACAACAATAAGACAAACGAAGCAGCGAATAACGGCAATACGCAGGCATCGGCAGATCCGGCAGCCACAGACAGCGGCAAGAAGCTTCCACGAGTTGCATTCGTGTATATCGGGCCTCCAGGAGACGGTGGCTGGACCTTCGAGCATGACAACGGCAGAAAGTACATGGAAGAAAAGCTTGGCATTAAAGCTGACACGGTAGAAAATGTACCGGAAAGCGCGGACGCTGAACGCGTCATTACAGAACTGGCCCAAAACCATGACATCATTTTCACAACTAGCTTCGGTTACATGGACCCGACTCTGAATGTGGCGAAGAAATTCCCAGATGTGAAATTTATGCACACAGCCGGCTACAAAACAGCGGACAATATGTCCACTTACTTCGGTAAGAACTATGAAGCCAGCTACCTCAGTGGTATTGCAGCAGGCAAAATGACCAAATCGAATGTAATCGGTTATGTCGGTGCCTTCCCGATTCCAGAAGTTATTTATAACATTAACGCTTTTGCCCTTGGCATTCAAAGTGTAAATCCGGAAGCAAAAGTTGACGTGGTATGGAGCAACACTTGGTATGATCCAACGGCTGAGCGTCAAGCGGCAATCAGCTTGCTGGATAAAGGAGCAGACGTTCTGCTTGCTTACCAGGATTCCCCTGCAACTCTGCAAGCAGCAGCTGAGCGCGGCGCACTCGCTGGCGGTAATGACTCTGATATGACTCGTTATGCACCAGAAGCATACTTAACGAACCCTACTTGGAACTGGGGTCCCTATTATACGAAAGTTGTTCAATCCGTTATTGACGGTACATGGAAGAGTGAACAGTACTCCGGCGATATGGTAGACGGCATGGTTGGTCTTGCTCCGCTTGGACCTAGCATTCCAGATGACGTGAAGAAGCTGGTTGAAGACGCGAAGGCGAAAGTCTTGAGCGGCGAGCTGAATGTATTCAACGGACCAATCGTAGATGCATCCGGCGCTTCGAAGCTGGAAGCAGGCCAAACCATGAGCCTTGAGGACATTCTTGGGATGAACTGGTTCGTAAAAGGCGTAGAAGGAACTATTCCTCAATAATAGGAAGTAGGCCTAAGCGCCGATCAACAAATCCCTTACCCAAGGGATTTGTTGATTTATAGGCCTCCACTTAGGTGACAATTCTTTAATCAGATGCTTACGAAGTAAGAATCATCACATACAGCCTGAAACCAGGCTGTATAGGTGACAATTCTTTTGAGGAGGAAGCGCGAATGCTCGAAACCTACTCCGTAGAAATGCAGCATATCGTCAAGCAATTCGGCTCCGTTATCGCCAATGATCAAGTTGATTTCAAGGCTAAATCCGGAGAAATTCATGCTCTTCTTGGAGAGAACGGTGCAGGTAAAAGCACGATGATGTGTATGCTGTCCGGTGTGTATCGTCCAACAAGCGGTGACATTTACATCCACGGTAAGAATGTGAAGATCCGATCTCCCAAGGATGCGATGAAGCTAGGCATCGGCATGGTGTTCCAGAACTTCAGGCTGGTGCAAACCTTAACAGCAGCTGAGAATATCATTCTTGGTGAGAAAACGTCCTTCTGGCGTGGGCCAGGCTGGATGAAGAAGAAGCAGGAAGAAATCGATGCAATTGCGACTAAGTTTGGACTAACCTTTCCGGTTGACCGCCCGATTTGGCAGCTCTCAGTTGGTGAGCAGCAGCGGGTGGAAATCGTCAAGACGTTATACCGCGGTGCAGATCTCATTATTTTGGATGAACCAACCTCGGTACTTACACCGGGCGAAGCAGAACAGCTGTTCATCACGCTTGCTCAGTTGAAGGCTGAAGGCAAAACAGTCATTATTACGACGCATAAATTAAAAGAAGTGATGGCCATCTCCGACAGCATCTCGATTATGCGCAAAGGCCGCCTTACCCATACGATAGAGAAAAGTGAGACGAATGAGCGAGAGCTGGCTAGGCTTATGGTTGGCAAAGAGCTGGCCGCTGCCAAACCGCTAGCGAGTCGTCCGAAGGGCAAACCACTCTTGATCGTAGATGAGCTGGATGTGTTTGCCGATCATGGGCGTAAAGCGCTGGATCAAATGGAATTCACTGTACATGAAGGTGAAATCGTTGGTGTTGCAGGTGTTGCGGGCAATGGTCAGAAGGAGCTTGCTGAGGTACTTACCGGACTTCGCCCATGGCGTAAAGGTACGATTGAATTCAACAGCGCTCCATTAAAAAATGCATCGGTTCGTGGAGCAATTGAAGCTCGAATCGCGCATGTGCCGGAGAACCGGATGAAAAGTGGTTTAGCCGGAAGCCTTGGTGCTGTTGATAACCTGCTGTTCAAATCATACCGGACTAATGAACGTTCCCGATTCGGATTCTTACGCTCAAGTGCGAACCGCAGCTGGTCACAGAAGCTCGTGGAGCAGTTCGACGTAAAGACACCAGGACTCGATACACCAGTTAGACAATTATCCGGCGGTAATCAGCAGAAGCTGCTATTCGCTAGAGAAGTGGAACAGGATCCACTCTTAATGGTCGCCGTTCACCCTACGCAAGGGTTGGATGTTGGCGCAACGGAGGGCGTACACCGCCTCCTGACAGAAATGCGTGGACAAGGCAAAAGTGTTCTGCTCATTTCTGAAGATTTGGATGAGGTTATGCAGCTGTCCGACCGCATATTAGTAATCTATAACGGTCGTATGGTTGGCGAGCTTGCAAGAGGAGAGGCTACCCGTGAGCAGATCGGTCTATACATGGCTGGTGTGCGGGATACGGAAGCAGAGGAGGAGAAGGTCGTATGAGCAAGCAGCCGGTACAAAGCACAATTGCAATCGAACAGCCTGAAGCCGCACCACGCCGCAAGCTGCTGTCGCTAAGAATCGAACTGGATCCGTCAAGGAAAGAAAGCCCATGGTGGATGACGATCATCTCCGTGCTGCTTGCCTTGATCTTCTGCGGTATCTTTATTGCAGCCAATGGCATGAATCCGATCACGGTCTATTCCAAAATGATTACCGGAGCATTCGGATCCTCATTTGGCATTACCGAAACGCTTGTCAAATCAATTCCGCTTCTATTATGCGGTATTGGTGTAGCGATTGCTTACCGCATCTCGGTATGGAATATCGGGGCGGAAGGTCAATTCCTTGCCGGCGCAATGGCGGCAACGGCGGTTACGGTATATTTCCCGAATATGCCTGGGTACCTGGTTATCCCGGCTATGGTCGTATTCAGTATCGCAGGTGGAGGAATATGGGGTCTATTGACCGCGATTCCACGCACTTACTTCCAAGTAAATGAACTTATTACTTCCTTGATGTTGAACTATGTAGCGCTGCTTGCGTTGAACTATTTCGTATTTGGTCCCTGGAAAGATCCAAAAGGCTTTAACTTCCCAGGTACACCGGTATTTACAGATGCGCAGTCGCTTCCTTTGTTTGGCGACACAAGGCTTCACCTAGGTATAGTATTCGCTATCGTTGCGGTTCTGCTGTACGCTTTCCTAATGAAATATACGCGCTGGGGCTATGAGCTTCGATTAATTGGCGCTAACCCGGAAGCAGCGAAAAATGCAGGCATTAAGATCAGCCGACACATCTTGCTTGTTATGTTAATCAGCGGCGGTATGGCTGGCCTTGCAGGCATGGCGGAAGTATCCGGCGTGACGCATCGTCTGATGTACGGCATTTCCCCAGGCTATGGCTACACAGCCATTATTGTAGCTTGGCTTGCGAAGCTGAATCCGGTTGGTCTCGTTGTATCTTCAGTCCTGTTCGGTGGTCTGATTGTCGGAGGGTTCAGTGTTCAAACGATTGGCTTGCCTTCTTCGATCTCTTCTATGATTCAAGGTGCGATTCTCTTCTTCCTGATCGCAGGCAGTATGGCCAGCAAATTCCGTATTCGTAGAAACGCATAGAAGGGGCGGTGTAGACAATGGATGTATTTGTACAAATTATCGTGGCCGCCATCTCTTCAGGCACACCGCTCTTATTCGCAACGCTGGGCGGTATACTGATCGAACGCTCCGGCATTATCCAGCTTGGCGCCGAGGGACTTATGTTAATGGGGGCTGTTATCGCTTGTATGACATACCTGCACACTGGCAATCTAGCTCTTACCTTGCTTGCCGCATGTGCAATCAGCGCTGTACTTGGTGTCGTTCATGCCTTTATGTGCGTCACGCTGAGGGCGAATCAAATTGTGAGTGGTCTTGCCTTAACGTTATTTGGCACCGGACTTAGCGCATATATCGGGAAAAGCATCACTGGCCAGCCAGTTGCTGGTGCTGTACCAAAGGTTAACCTGAATTGGCTCGAAGATGTACCTATTATTGGCGGAATATTCGCACATCTTGATGTTTTAACCTGGTTCAGCTTCATTCTTGTTATTGTTCTGCACTTATACATTCACCGGACTTCATGGGGCTTACACCTGAGAGCGATCGGCGATAACCCACCAACGGCAGATGTGATGGGGATTCGGGTACAGACCTTCCGTTACGGCTATATCATTATTGGTTCGATGTTGATTGGTCTTGCTGGTGCGGATCTGCTTATGGTGTATTCGCCTACTTGGATCGAAGGAATGACAGCGGGCCGTGGATGGATTGCTGTAGCTCTCATTATCTTCGCAAGATGGAATCCAATTCGCGCTTTGTTCTGTGCTTACTTCTTTGGTGCACTGGATACAATCGGCTTCCGCATACAATTAATAGGCAGCGAGATTCCATCCTATTTCCTCAAAATGATTCCTTACATCGTTACGATTCTTGTCTTGATGTTCCTCGGCTGGCGTAACCGCAACAAGCCGTCGGGCTCACCGGAATCACTTGGTACACCATATATTCGTGAACAAAGATTCTAGAGCGAAAGGGGATGGAGTTATGGCTGCGAATGCACAAGGAGTGGCTGAAGCTCCTTTCGTATGGCATCCAAGGAGTGCTGCGGAGGCTTGGCAGCTGAAGCAGACGCTTGGAACGGAAGGTGTGTTTACCGCAGGAGCTACACTGCTGCGGACGCAATGGGAGTCGGGGCTGGCGGTTATGCCGAACCACTTCATTAATATTGGAGCAATTGAAGAGCTGCATGGATTTGAGATCGATAGTGTGTCAGGAACAGGGAGCTTCGGGGCTATGACAACTCTATCGAATATTCGAACGAGTCCGCAGGTAGGAGAAAGCTTCCCGGTCCTGGCCGAAGCTACTCGCAATATTGCAGCACCGTCCATTCGTAATTTGGCTACAATCGGCGGCAATATCTTGTCGATGGTTGGTGATTCGCTGCCGGCATTGCTCCTATATGATTCCGTCTTGCATTGGCATGATGGTACAAATGGTCTCCAGGAGCCACTGTCGGAATGGCTGTCTACGGCTTCGGCCCATGCTGCCTGGAAGGAACGGCTGCTTATGTCGGTCGTGCTTACTTTGCCCATTCTAGATTCGAATACGAAGCGATTCGTCGCTTACCATAAAGTCGGCAGACGGGATGCCTTTACACCATCTGTTGTCACAGCTGCGCTAACGATGCAGCTCAATTCAGAGGATCGGCTGAGCGATGTACGCCTTGCACTTGGCGGCGGACAGACAATTCCGTATCGCTTGGAATCTATCGAATCGTATTTAAACGGCAAGCTTGCGAATAAGAAGACGATTACAGAGGTGTATGCCTTGATCGTCGAACAATTCGAGCCTAAGGGTGATGCGTTCGTACCGGTCAGCTATCGCAAGAAAGCAGCGGCGAATTTGATTGCCTCGGAATTATGGAAGGCAGCAAGAACGGCTCGTTAAAGAGAGGGTGGGTGGTCAAACATGCTGTTAAATAGACAAGGAAGCGGAGCCCGCTGGCGGAATCGTCCTGACGGTCCCGATAAAGTAATGGGGAAGCTGGCTTATCTAACCGATATGACAGCCCCAGATATGCTGATAGGCCGAGTACTTCGAAGTCCTCATCCGCATGCGAGGATTACAGCCATCCGGACGGATAAGGCTGCAGAACTGGATGGAGTTCATGCCGTTATAACACATAAAGACGTTCCGGGCTTGAATCGATATGGAATCGCTCAACCTGACCAGCCGGTACTATGCGAGGATCGCGTACGTTATGTCGGTGATGCTGTTGCAGCGGTAGCGGCGGATACACTGGAAATCGCAGAGCAGGCGCTGCTGCTGATTGAGGTCGATTATGAACTGCTTCCAATCGTTGAGGATGCGGAATATGCGCTCACGGATGATGCGCCTCAGCTTCATCCGCAAGGCAATCTGCTTCACCGAAAAGAATTCAAGCGTGGTGATGTATCTGTAGGCTTTGACCGCTGTGCGCATGTCGTGGAAGAGACGTACTACACGCCTCGGCAGATGCATACGTACATGGAGACCGAAGGGGGATTATTCATCTTTGGTGAAGATGGCCGGTTAACCGTCTATGCACCTACCCAGCACGGTTTTATGGACCGTATGCAGCTCGCTCGTATTCTCGCCATTCCACAAAGTGAGATTCGGATCGTATCCAGTCCTATAGGCGGATCCTTTGGTGGTAAAGATGAATTGAACGTCCAGCCATATGGAGCGCTGCTCGCAAGAGTAACGAATCGTCCGGTGAAGTTTCATAATTCCAGATGGGAATCGGTTCGGGCGGGTCTCAAGCGGCATCCGATGAAAATTACGATGAAGACCGGTGTTGATGAGAGCGGAAGGCTGATCGCCCATCAAGTCAGGATTATTGCAGATACTGGACCGTATGCCACCTTAGGAGCAGAAGTATTAAACTTTGCTGTCGAGCATGTCATTGGTCCTTATCAATATCAACATCTCGATGTTGATGGGTTCTCGGTCTATACGAATAACGGTATGTCGGGCGAGTTCCGTGGTTTTGGAGGCAATCAGGCGATATTTGCGCTTGAAGGTCAATTCGATCGTCTGGCGGAAAAGCTCGGCATGGATCCTTGGGAGCTGAGGCTAGTCAATATGCGGAAGTCAGAGGATCTTGGTCCGTTTAATCAGCCGATTGCAACGACGGAAGGTGCAAAGCAGGTATCTGATGCGATGACATCCAGTGCGTTGTGGCAGGAACGTGGCAAATCAAACGCCAAGGAGGATGAGCTGGTTGAACCATGGATCCATACAGGTATCGGTGCTGCCTTTACGATGCATGGAGCCGGACTTGGCTTTGGTATCCCCGATCCGGGGGGCGGCCGACTAACGCTTGCTCGTGATGGCAAGATCGAAGCGGTATTCAGTTATGAAGAGTTTGGTCAAGGACTTATTGCTTCCCTGGAACAAATGCTGATCGAACAGTTCGGCTTCGCGGCACAAGACATTCGCATCATTATCGGTGATTCGGATGTCGTACCTGACGGTGGTTCAACGACTGCCTCCAGAGCTACAAGTATGATGTGGAAATCACTGCAGAACCTGAGGCCATTATTTGAAGAAGCTGTTCTTGGCAAGGCAGCAGAGCATATTAAGATGCCAGTCGGACAGCTTAGATTTGGCGAAGGTGGTATATATGGCATCGATGCTAGTCCGGATACACTTACAGACAAATGTCTAATCTCTTATCCGGAACTTGCAGCCGTATGCGGCGAACCAGTTAGCTGTACAACGCAATTCAACTTCCCGACTTCAGCAACCGATATGGTGGGCGCCCATTTTCTGTATACGTACTCTGCAGTTGCCGTGAAGGTAGAAGTGAATCAATTAACTGGGCGTGTCCGTGTGCTTCATCAATATCATGCGGTTGCAGCCGGTCCGGTCATCAATCCGCAAGGGTTTCTCGGACAAATTGAAGGCGGAAGCAGCATGGCGCTCGGATTTGCGCTTACAGAGGATGCCGTCATGAGCGGCGGCCAATATGTAACGAAAAACCTGGATACGTATCTTGTTCCAACCATCGCTGAGCATCGAGGGACGATTGATGTCCAGCCGATTGAAGAATTGCCGGAAAGTGATAACTATGGACCACGCGGCATCGGCGAGGTTGGCTCGGTAACGCTGGCACCAGCGATAGCAGCAGCGATCTATGACGCGGTAGGCATACGGGTAACGAAGCTGCCTATTGATCCTGAGCTATTGCAAGCCGAATCTTTCGACACTTTACTAGATAAGGCGGTGAGCAGAGAATGAAAGATTCGATGAAGCCGGTATCTCCACTAGACACGAGTTCAATTCCCTGCACCATCAACGGCAGTGAGATCAGCTTGAATGTCCCTCCAGCCAAACGCCTGTTGTCTGTCCTGCGTGACGATCTGGCGATGACAGGTACGAAGCGTTCCTGTGATATCGGCAGATGTGGTGCTTGTATGGTTATGGTAGACGGTGTGCCCGTCAATTCATGCCTTACGATGGCTTATCAATGTACAGGCAAGTCGATCACAACCATCGAAGGTGTCTCAGCTGGCGGGATGGACCCGATCCAGCGTGCTTTTCTCCAGGAAGGCGGCTTCCAATGCGGCTACTGCACGCCAGGCATGATTATTTCAGTGAAAGCACTCCTTGACCATAACCCTGATCCTAGTGCACTCGAAATTGAAGAAGCGTTATCCGGCAATATATGCCGCTGTACCGGTTATGGCGGAATTAAGAGAGCCGTACAGAAAGCGATAGAGTGGAGGAAGGAAGCCTATGAATCTATCATTGATTAATGATTTGACGAAGGAACAGTTTACCGAAGCTCTTGGAGCTGTCTTCGAGCATTCCCCTTGGGTGGCCGAGCAAGCCTACGAGGCTCGTCCTTTCCGCTCAATTGATGAGCTGCATGATGCAATGGTCAAAGTTGTTGTAAATTCCCCCGAAGAATCAAAGATCGCATTATTCCGGGCACATCCCGATCTGGCTACAAGAATCAAGATCGGCGAATATTCGACGAAGGAGCAGCAAGGAGCGGGACTTGACCGGCTGACACCGGAAGAGTTCGAGGTATTCTCGGCTTCCAATGAGCAATATACCGATAAATTTGGATTCCCTTTCATCCTGGCGGTTCGAGGAAAGAACAAGTCTGATATCTTAGCCGCTATGAAAGATAGAATCGATAACAGCTTGAAAGATGAAGCAGACGAGGCATTATGGCAAATCGCCCGAATTACGAAATTTCGATTACACGATCTCATTACAGAATAGAAGGGACTGGTATTCATGCTTAAACTTCGCAGTGGTCGTACTCTTTATTATGGTAAAGGTGATGTACTCTCCTATCGCACATATGCTAATCCATTATCTGTAAAAGCAGTTCCTGAATCCGCCTATACTGGTGATAGCAATGTCATCTTTGCCCATAATATAACGTTTGCCGTAAGTGGCGAACAGCTTCTCACCTCGTTTACTGAAGGGGATAACTCCCTTGTTGTGGCGACGGATTCGATGAAAAATTTCATCCTGCGTAATACAGCTTCTTATGAAGGAAGCACCACAGAAGGACTGCTTGCCTTTATCAGCTCGAAATTTATGGATAGATACCCGCATATTGATGCGGTGGAGCTCAGTGCGGATCGTATTCCGTTCCAAACTTTGGTGGTTGCTTCTGCTTCAGGTGAAGGATTAGAGCCAAGCCCTCTCGTCTACCGCCGTTCGCATAATGATCATTCCAGCGTTTCTATGAAGCTTACCCGCAAAGATGGTGCGCCAGTGATTGAATCACATGAATGTGCGATTACGGATCTCCAGTTGATCAAAGTAAGCGGCAGCTCGTTCTATGGATTTGTTCGTGATGAATATACGACATTACCGGAGAGCTATGATCGCCCTCTATTTATCTTCTTGGATGTGTTCTGGAAGTATGCTGATCCCGAGCATGCGCTTGATGCCGAGCTTGGCAGCTATGTTCCGGCGGAACAAATTCGCGATATTACGCACAACCTATTCCATGAACTGAAATCGCCATCCATCCAGTTCTTGATCTACCAAGTAGGACTTCGTATATTAACCCGCTTCCCGCAATTGTCCGAGGTTCGTTTCGAATCCAATAACCGGACTTGGGAGACGATCGTAGATAATACAGAAGCTGATCCAGCTGGTGTCTATACAGAACCACGTCCGCCATTTGGTTTCCAAGGCTTTACGATGACCCAAGAAGACTTGATTCAAGGCGGGGAGTGAGCTGGATGAGCGGCGGACGAATTACGACACATGTGCTGGATACGTCAAGAGGCAAGCCTGCAGCAGATTTGCAGGTTGAACTGTGGTTGATCGAGCATACAGAAAGCTCCGTGGAAGGCCGTACGTTATTACGAACAGCAGCAACAAATGAAGACGGGCGGCTTAACGACCCTCTTCTTGATAGTGATGAAATGCTCGCCGCCGTTTACGAGATTGTGTTTTGCGCAGGAAACTATTTCCGAGATGAGCGAAGAAGACATATTCTCGAAGCTGAGCCAGTCTTCGACCGCATTCCAATAAGGTTCTATGCTTCAGATGCAAATGCCCATTATCATATTCCGCTGCTGGTCGCACCAGGCGGCTACAGCACCTATCGAGGAAGCTAGGAGGGAAGCAGGATGAACCAAGTTTTTGATCGTATTATTCGTAACGGGATGGTCGTGCTTCCTGATGGAACTTATAAACTCGACATTGGTATTCTTTCTGGTAAAATCGCATCGATCTCGGACTTACTCGCTGATTCTGCTGCTGATGATGTGCTCGATGCTGAGGGCCAATATGTGATGCCAGGCATGATCGATATCCACGTTCACTTTAATGAACCAAATTTCGGTCACTGGGAAGGATTCGCGACCGGATCGTCAGCACTCGCTGCCGGTGGATGTACAGCATATGCGGATATGCCGCTTAACGGCAATCCGCCTACAGTTACTCCGGAAGCGCTGGAGCTAAAGGGTAAGCTGGCTGCAGGAAACTCAGCTGTTGATTACACATTCTGGGGCGGCTTGGTTCCGGGTAAGTTAGATCAGCTGGAAGCCATGTATGCCAACGGGGTACGAGGCTTTAAAGCATTCATGTCCAATCCAGGCGGTGAAGGAGAAGGCCGGTTCCGTGAGGTAGATGACTGGACGTTATACGAAGGGATGAAGCGAATTGCCGCATTAGGCGAAGGCGGCTTTGTCGCCCTCCATGCGGAGAGTGATGCAATAACTTCCCATTTGGCTGAACAAGCCATTCGTGAGGGTCGTACCGATGCCCGTGCCTTCGTCCAATCCCGCCCAGTCATTGCTGAGCTCGAAGCGGTGAACAAAGCAATTCTGTTCTCGGAGCAAACGGGCTGTGAGGTTCATTTTGTTCATATCAGCAGTGTAGAAGCCGTCGAACTGATCGACCGGGCGAAGAAGCGTGGTGTCGCGGTGACGGTCGAGACTTGTCCTCATTACTTGGTACTGACCGATGAAGATATGGCTGCTATTGGCCCTGCTGCCAAATGTGCGCCTCCCCTTCGGAATGTTGATCAGAAGGAAGGACTATGGCAGCTGATTAAGGAAGGGAAGCTTGATGTGATTGCCTCCGATCATTCGCCTTGTCCGCCGGATCTGAAGTTTAATGAGTCCCTTACCTTCTTCGAAGCATGGGGCGGCATTGCCGGTGCACAAAGCAGTCTGGAGCTTATGCTGGATGAAGGCTGGGTGAAACGCCAAATTCCGCTGCATCAGTTATCGGAACTGCTGTCAGCAGGACCTGCAAAGCGGTTTGGACTATACCCGCAGAAGGGTCTTATCGCTGAAGGAGCAGATGCTGATCTGGTGCTTGTGGATCCGAACCGTTCATATACCCTGACAAGTGAGCAATTATGGCAAAGGCATCAAGTCAGCCCTTATATCGGCCGGGAATTCACCTGCAAAGTGACAACAACCTTGGTCAGAGGCATAACCGTTTATTCAGAAGAACTTGGCGTACAAGCGGCGAAGCAAGGACAACTTCTGCTGAAGCCTATTCATACACCCCAACAAACCCCATAAGAGGAGGCTGTTACGATGAGGATACCGATGGAACAAGAAGCCGCCTCCTTTGTTTCCCGCCTTCTTGATGAACTGGCCTCCTTTGGCGCAGATGAACAAGGAGGAGTGACGAGGCTTTTATACTCTCCTGAATGGCTGCAAGCGCAAATTTACTTGGCGGAGCAGATGAAGACTCTTGGCATGGATGTCCGGTTTGACCGTGTGGGTAATCTATTCGGTCGTCTGGAAGGAAGCACCATAGGAGCTCCTGTTATTCTGACCGGCTCCCATATCGATACGGTACGCTCGGGGGGTCAATACGACGGTGCCTATGGCATCGCCGCAGCAATTGCAGCTGTTACTTACTTGAAAGATACGTATGGACAACCGATAAATACACTTGAGATTGTCTCCTTCTGCGAGGAAGAAGGCAGCCGATTCCCTCTCACTTATTGGGGATCAGGCAATATGACAGGGTTATACGACTGGCAAAGCGGCGGCATTGTGTTTGATTCCGATGGCATAAGCCTGCAAGAAGCGATGGAGTCAGCAGGCTTTGGCAAGCCGGAGCAAGAAGCAAGCATAAGGCGGGATATTGGCGCATTCGTTGAGCTTCATATTGAGCAAGGCCCAGTCCTAGAGCGTCAGCGTAAGCGGATCGGTATCGTTGAAGCGATTGTTGGTCAGCGGCGATATGTTGTAACCGTACGCGGGGAGACGAATCATGCAGGAACAACACCGATGTCCATGCGTCATGATGCCTTGGTTGGTGCCGCGGAGATGATCCTTCAGCTTGAAGCGGATGCGCTCCTAAGCGGTGAGCCGCTTGTCGCTACAGTTGGTCGAATCGAGTGCTTGCCGAACACGCCTAACGTTGTACCTGGATCCGTAAGCTTTACCGTAGATATCCGGCATATTGATGAAGCGGTTATTGCAAAATTTTGCGATAATGTCATTGCGAAGTTTAATGAAGTAGCCAAGTGGCGGGGACTGGAACTAACAATTGTTCCTTGGCTCGAAGCAAAGCCTGCACCAATGAACCGTGAGCTAAGTGATAAGCTGGAGCGTATCTCGAATGATTTGTCTCTGCCATACCGTAGAATGGTTAGTGGTGCGGGACATGATGCTCAAATGTTTACCGGGCTTTGTCCAACGGCAATGCTGTTCGTGCCTAGCAAGTCAGGTATCAGCCATTCTCCGCAGGAATATACATCACCTGAAGAGCTGGCTGAGGGAGTCTCCGTACTTGCCGCATTACTATACGAGTTAGCCTACGAGGGGAAATTACCATGAAACAATATGCCGAACTAGCGCCATCCCAAAGAACGATTATGACTCCTGGCCCTGTTGAAGTGGACCCAAGAGTCCTTCGTGCACTTTCTTATCCGATACTCGGCCAATTCGATCCGGAGTTCACCTCCTATATGAACGATACGATGGAGATGCTGCGTGCTCTTTTCCAGACGAGCAACCAATGGGCATTCCCGATTGATGGGACTTCGCGCTCCGGAATCGAAGCTGTTCTGACGAGTTTGATTGAACCAGGGGATAAAGTGCTCATTCCGATCTATGGCCGCTTCGGCAATCTGCTCTTTGAGATCGCGGAACGCTGTGGCGCAGAGGTTACTTCAATCGAGAAGGAATGGGGCACTGTCTTCGCACCTGAGGAAGTGATCAGCGCTATTCATCGTGTGAAGCCAGTGCTAGTGCTGATGGTACACGGGGAGACCTCTACAGGTCGTATACAGCCGCTCGCAGAGATCGGCAAAACATGCCGAGAGCTAGGTATACTCTTTGTCGTAGATGCAGTGGCCACGATTGGCGGCGTTCCTGTTCTGACAGATGAATGGTGTATCGATGCGGTTATCGGTGGTACGCAAAAATGTTTGTCCGTGCCATCCGGTATGGCTCCTATTACGTATAACGATATCGCAGCGAAAAAGATCAATGCTCGTAAAACAATCGAACGTGGATTGCGTACATCACTAGATTCAAATACGGACGAGTTAGTTAACCGCCCACCGGTTATTAGGAGCAACTACTTTGATCTCAGCCAGTTACAGGATTATTGGAGCTCGGCTAGGCTAAATCACCATACCGAAATGACCTCTATGCTGTATGCCCTGCGGGAAGGACTACGTCTCGTGCTCGATGAAGGACTACATGAACGGTTTGCGCGTCATCGTTTTCATGAATCGGCTTTGGTCGCGGGCCTCGAAGCGATGGGGCTTACCTTATATGGTGATCCAAGCTGCAAGCTTCCTGTCGTTACGTGTATCAACATCCCAGATGGCATTGACGGAGAATCGGTCCGCAATATGCTGCTTAACAGCTTTGGTATTGAAATCGCCAGCTCCTTCGGCAGCTTGAAAGGGAAAATATGGCGGATCGGCACGATGGGCTATAGCTGCCGCCAGACGAACATCCTCCAATTGCTTGGTGCACTGGAAGCGGTGCTGCTCCGTCATGGTGCATCCATTCATACCGGAGCGGGATTACAGGCTGCACTGGATGTTTATGAGCAAAAATAGTAAAATGACGAGACGAGCGTAAACGGCTGCTCCCTTCTAAGAAGGATCAGCATACATTTCGCGTGTGAAATATAAGCCCTGTATTGAGCAAAACATATACTTTCTTATATTTGAAACGGTATCCACCTTCGGCTAACGCTTAGAAGGGAGATGCCGTTTCTGCTATCGACCTATTGAATAATCGAACTGGAAGGAAGGTGTTACATCATGGATCAAGCTTTGCTGGAACAAATTAAACGACTGCCCAAGATCGATCTGCATGTGCATTTGGACGGCAGTGTGAAGCCGGATACGATTCGTGAGCTTGCTGAGGCACAAGGGAAAGCACTGCCTGCAGGAGCAGAAGGTGATTTAACACCTTGGATGCAAATAGATGAGAACTGTACTAGTCTGGTGGAATATTTGAGTAAGTTTGATTTTGTGCTGCCATTTATGCAGACGGCTGAAGCCCTTGAGCGTATTGCGCAAGAGGTCGTTCAACAAGCGGCAGAAGCAGGCTGTTTATACGTAGAAGTACGTTTTGCCCCGATGCTTCATACGCTCGAAGGACTGTCTGCAAGTGACGCCATACGTCATACGATTGCCGGATTACGGGATGGAGAACATTTGTTCGGTATCAAAGCAAGGGTCATTGTGATCTGCATGCGGCATGATTCCGTCGAGAAGAATCTTGAGGTAATAGAGGCTGCAAAAGAGTATTACGGTCAAGGAGTAGTGGCCGTAGATCTGGCAGGTGACGAAGCGGGATTCCCGCCGCAAATTCATCGTTCAGTATTCGAGCTTGCAAGCTCTTACGAGCTGCCAATTACTATTCACGCAGGAGAAGCCGGCGGTTCGGGTAATGTACGCGAATCGATCACTAGACTTGGTGCGCGCCGAATTGGTCATGGTGTTCGTATTACCGAAGATCCCACGGTCATAGAATTAGTAAAGGCAACTAGAACGCCGCTGGAGATGTGCCCCGTGAGCAATATTCAGACGAAGGCCGTATCCGGCTGGGATACTTACCCGATTCGTTCCTTCATGGAGCAAGGCATCATCGTTACGGTAAATACGGACAATATGACCGTTTCAGGCACAACGATGAACCTTGAGTACGAAATGCTGGCAGAGCATTGCGGCTTCACGCTGAAGGAGCTTGCACAGCTCGCTATGAACAGCGCGGAAGCAGCCTTTCTGGTAGGCGAGGAAAAAGAAGAGCTGAAAGCGGCTGTACAAAGTGCCCTGAACCAACTTGATCTATCACTCTAGTCTTATTTTTGCGCGGGAAGGCAGGGATAACGGAATAGATGGCGAACCTATCCGAGTAGTGTGGGAACGTTATCATAGGTTACCTGCCAACCTTCAGCGTGAAGAAAAGAAAGGGTGTTCTAACGATGAGCCAATCAGCAATTGGAAACAAAATGATTACCCAAATCGGAATTCTTGTGCATGATATCGAAGCCGTAAGCAAAGCCTATGCCGATTTCTTTGGCGTAGACACCCCAGAATGGTTTTGGACGGATACGCCGGATAAGGCGCAAACCGAATTCCTCGGCGAGCCTTCACAGGCACGCGCGAAGCTGGCTTTTTTCAATATGGATTCGATTCAGCTGGAGCTTATTGAGCCGGACTCCTATCCGAGCACTTGGCGCAATCATCTGAATGAGCATGGCGAAGGTCCTCATCATATCGCTTTTGTTATAGAAGGCATGAAAGAGAAGATCGCAATCATGGAAGGCAAAGGGATGAAGCTGCAGCAGAAGGGCGAATACACAGGCGGGCGTTATGCTTATTTGGATTCCGTTCCTCAGCTTAAAATATTGGTGGAGTTGCTGGAAAACGATAGATAACAACAGATAACAACAGATAACAACAGATAACAACAGGGAGGAGCTATACAGCTTATGCACAAACTATTGGCGGTTATCGGAGACTACTATCATCCGGAGGCGGATATAGCAGACGGACTCGAGCAAAGTCTAGCTTCATGGCTGAATAGCGGTAAGGTAAGCCTATCCTATACAACGGTAGATCGGCTTGCCAAGGCACTTCAAGATAAGCCTGACGCGGTCATCCTCTTCAAAGACGATAAAATCAATCCAGCCGACGAGCATCCTACTCACTGGCTCGATGCAGATACAGAACAGGCAATGCTTCAATATGTGTATGAAGGAGGCGGCTGGTTATCTTGGCATTCCGGCCTTGCTTCCTTTCCGGAGGACGGCGCTTATGTATCCATGACTAGAGGATATTTCAAATATCATCCTGAGCAAAAGCTTGTTCGGTTCACAGCCGCTCCAAGCGCAGCAGCAGACGGTACTGAGCATTTTTCCATCGATCCAGCTCTTAGCTTCGAATCAAAAGAAGAGCATTATTTCGTCCATTGTGAAGAAGCGAGTACAAATGTATTCATGCGTTCCTCTTCGGAAGACGGCGAATCGATTGGAGGATGGTCTCATCCTTATGGCAAAGGAAGAGTGTGCTGCCTGACACCGGCTCATAATCTTGATACGCTTATCTTACCGGAGATGAAACAATTGCTTGAAGCTTGTGTACGCTGGTGCGCACGGGCATAAACGTTCATACAGACGCTTAAGCTCCTTATATAGAGGAGCTTCTTCTTTTTCTGCTATAATGTCGATATGTACATAAGGTGGTGCTCCAAGTGGAAAAAATGATCGATGACCAATGTGACGATTCCTGTCTGGGCACGGATCTGCATGATGACAGTCTGGTGAATGCCAGGGTAGAGGAGAAGACGGCGATAGATTTGGCGGAGTTGTTCAAGGCGCTTGGTGATCCAACCCGTGTGAAGATGATCTATGCACTGCTTGATCGCGAACTATGTGTTCATGATCTTTGCCAAGTGCTTGAGATGGCACAATCCGCTGTTTCCCATCAATTACGTTATTTACGTAATGTCCGCATCGTGAAACGCCGCAAAGCCGGCAAGACCGTCTATTATTCGTTAGACGATGATCATGTGAAGGAAATATTCATACAGACGCTCCAGCATGTGCAGCATTATTCCTGAGAGATCCGAATTCGGAACGTAAAGGAGTGCGCGCGATGAAAATTGTAGTCGTCTCGGATACCCATATGCCGCGAATGGCGAAGGCTCTCCCACCGCGTCTTATAGTGGAGCTGGACAACGCTGATCTCATTCTTCATGCAGGAGACTGGACCAGCCCGTTGGTATATGGCGAATTATCGAAATACGCACCTGTGAAAGGGGTAGCCGGCAATAATGACGGGGAGGCCATCGTCAAGAAGCTGGGCTATAAGAAAGTCGTAACCTGCGGAGGGAAGCGGATTGGTCTCGTGCATGGACATCTTCCTCACTCCAGCAAGAAAGCAGAGCAAAACGCTGCTCTATCCTTTACGCCTAAGCAAGTGGATGCGATTGTGTTCGGACATTCCCATATACCGTTCATGCAGGAGCAGAATGGCATCTTGTTGTTTAATCCTGGCTCCCCAACAGCCAAGCGCAAGCAGCCTCAATATTCGTTTGGCATTATGAGTATAATCAACGGTCACTTAACGGCTCGACATATCTTTTACGATAATAAGGTGTAATAGGGAGGTTAGAATGATCGTCTATATTCTGATCGGGCTGGCAGCCCTTATTGTTCTAGTCTACTGTCTGCTCATCCTGCCCACTCAATGGCTGAAGGTAGAACAAGTGCATTATAAGACTGGAGCGGGAATTAAAGTGCTGCAGATCAGCGATATTCATATCGAGCACATCAGAATTCCGGCACGCCGATTAATTCAATTAATAGGGACAGAACGTCCCTCGTATATTGTGTTAACGGGAGATTTCACGGAGCTTGCTCCCTATTTGTCTAAAGTTCATCGATATATTAAGGAGCTTGCATCTACAGGTGTGCCGATGCTGGCTGTGTATGGAAATCACGACCATCATTTGGCACCAGCCGAGCTTCAGCAATTGACGAAGATGCTTGAAGAGGAAGGCGTTCGTCTTTTGCATAATGAGGTGTATGCTGCTGGGCATTATCAGTTTATTGGCATTGACGATTGGACGAGTAAGAAGAGTGATCCGGACAAGGCTTTTGCAAAGGCAGATCCGACTAAGCCAACTATTGTTCTGACTCATGATCCAAACGTCGTGCTGCATATTAAGCAGAGATTCACGTATCTGATGGCGGGACATTTCCACGGGATGCAGTTTCATCTTCCGTTCCTATTTAAGTATTTGAGAAAAGGCGCGCTTCCAGCAGCAGGTATTTATAAAGGCATGCATCAGATGGATAATGGGATGATTTATATTTCGAAGGGAATCAGCCAGACAGGTACCAATGCGAGATTCCTTATGCGCAGTGAAGTAACCATTCATCATCTGTAATCGTTGCTGAGGGAGCGGGTAAGGTTGGCGCTTGATAAACATTGTAAGATTGAAAGAATCGGGATTGTAAAGCAGATTGAGGAACAACAGGTTACTTTAGAAGTTGAAGGCAAACCTGTGAACGTACCACGTGCCAAGACATCGGATTCATTGGAAATTAACGATTCTGTACGCTGGAGCGGGACGATGTGGATCAAGATGATGGAATAGGAGGTGAATTCAATATGAAAATGAGCGTTACTCCTGCCGCAACGGCACTTTTCAAACAAGAATGGGGTTTCAAGAACAACGATAGCGTGCGCATCTTTGTCCGGTACAGCGGCGGCGGAGAAGACGCCTTCTCCTTTGGCATTATGAAGGATACCGCGCGTTACCCGGCGGCTAAGATCGTGGAAGACGGAATTATGTTCTATATGGAGGAAAATGATGCGTGGTACATGGAAGGAAAAGATCTCACCATCGACTGCCGCAATGACAATATCGTATTTCTTCGTTAATAGTAAGACACAAAGAAAGACGCTTCACCCTAGTGATGAATGGGATGCGAAGCGTCTTTCTTTGTATCTGCTTAGAAAAACGGCAGCTTAATTGACTTCTTGTAAAGAGGATACAGCCATTTCACACCACTTGGCGTAAGTGTATCCGCAATCAGATGAGATAAGTACCCAGCGACTGCAACGTGCATAAGGCCTTCAAGCTCAAGCTGCTTCTCCAGCCCCAAGGCGATGGCGCCCCATGCAATGACCGCCCATACCGTGTGTGTCAAACCACGATGCTTCAGCCAAGGCGCCCAGGCGACAAACACGCCAAAACCGATTAACCAGCTCATGTTATACGCAATCCCGCCATAGATCAGAGCAGCGCCAACGCTGCTTACCAGTGCGTTCCGAATCACGCCTGTTCGGACGACCAGACCAAGCAGCAGTAGAGCTGCACATGCGATGATAAGCGGAATATCAACATAATGATCGGATATGTACAAATAAGCGGTAACCGCTGTTAACAGCCAGCCTCCACCAAGCAGAAGACCATGCAGCCATTGGGATAACTTGCTGGCTTTCGAGCTGAGCAGACTTGGGCCATCCAGATCGGCACTTAAAGCAGAAAATGACGCAACTGCCAAATAAGTCGCCGCATGAACCATCGTAAATGGATAGTGTGCAGCCGCTGCCGCACCAATCGCAACGCCAATTGTAAGATGAGTAGTCCCTTTCATTCGTCCTCCTATGACTGACCTTGCAGCAGTAATCAAACATATGTTCGCGTAGCTATTATAGCGCATATTTAATGATAATACTACATTAGTTAGTTGACATAACTCTTTTTATGTCGATCAAGTTATGAGGAGTCGAGATTCTATTCTAACGATTCTTTCTAGGACGACGGTCCATCTCTTCCGATACAACAAAAGCAAGCTCTTCGTTGCCAAATAGTGACAACACCTGAAGCACTGTATCATCATCAATATCACCAGCTTGCTCCTTAGGAGCCGTTAATGTCATCGCATCAAGCAACCGACCATTACTTGCTTGATGCGGATAGGCTCTCGCATATAACTCCACAGCATCTAGACCATAATTCACGCACCATTGAGCGAACACAAGGATCATTGTATCTTCATCCTGTTTATATCTTTCTATGATAATCTGTTCCATTTCTTTTGAATTCATTGCTATTTCTCCTTTAAGAAGGTAATATAATTACGAAAAATATTCCTATTAGACGGATTGTAAGATGAATTTTGACAGATAGCCATCCATTAAGCAGCCTATAATTCTGGGGGAATATTCCATGTCATCGTACTATTTAACAGATCTTGATGGAACGTTGCTTCGTTCAGATGAGACGATGTCGGATGATACGATTGAGCAGCTTAAGGAAGCAATTGAAGCGGGAATTGTGTTTAGCTATTCGACGGCAAGGAGTTATACGAGTTCAACTAAGGTGACTTCTGACATTCCATGGCGGTATCCTGTTGTCATATACAATGGTGCCATGATCTACGATCCGGTGGAGAAGCGAGTTCTTGGCGGAAACTGGTTAAGTGCGGAGCTTTCCAATCGAATTATTGAAGCGGGACGCAGGCATCAGTTAGTGCCGCTTGTGTTTGCCTTAGATGAGAATGACCAAGAGAAAGTACTGCACGAGAGACTGCATCGCATAGGAGATCTTTCTTTTTATAATAGTAGACCGAATGATCCTCGTTTTCAAGAAAGCGATCGGCTGGATCTAGGTGCGAAGTACCGTATTCTTATTATGTCGTACATTGGTTTGTATGAAGAATTGGAACCTGTCAAACAAACGATAGAACAATTATACAACGGACTTGTTCATATTGAGTTCATAAAAGATGCGTATATTAAAGATCATTATTTTCTTGAAATCAGTCATCCCTTGGCGAATAAAGGCGAAGGGGTACGGTTGTGGTCACAGCATGTTGGCTGTGAGGTTAATGATGTAACCGTTTTCGGTGATAACCTGAACGATATCGGTATGTTTCAAGTGGCAGGCACTCGAGTCGCGGTTGCAAATGCCCATGAACGGATCATAGCATTAGCGGATCACGTCATTGGAACAAGTAATGAAGATGCAGTAGCCGGATATATTACGGAACAAAGGTCGCGTTTGACTACAAGATGATAAAGAGGGAAGCTATGAGACCATTTCAAGGCCTGATTGCTATGATGTTTGTTTTTCTCATATTTTTATCACCCATGCAAGTTTATGCGGAAGATTCCTTACAGACGACGGAGCAAACGGAGCAATCCGCTGAGCCGCCTCCAGATCTGCCTAATGCAGGAGCAGCTATTCTCATTGATGCTAAATCCGGCGCCGTACTGGTTGCCAAGAATGAAACAGAACGTCTCTATCCTGCAAGCATTACGAAGATTGTGACGGGCATCATTGCTTTGGAACAATCAGATCCAGCAGATATTGTGACGGTGTCAAAGAACGCACGTAGGGAAGACGGTACGCGGATCTACCTGGCGGAAGGCGAGCAGAAGCCGATGCTGGACCTTATTGAAGGCATGTTAATTAATTCGGGTAACGATGCGGCAACTGCGATTGCCGAGCATATAGACGGAACAAAGGAACAATTCGCAGAGCGCATGAATGAATTTGTTCATAAGCTTGGTGCATGGGACACGAACTTTGTGAATCCCAGCGGTCTGCCGGATGATAATCAATATACGACGGCAAAGGATATGGCGAAGATTGCCCAATATGCCATGCATAATGAGCAATTCCGCCAAGTTGTCTCGACGAAATCCAGACCATGGATTGGGGAAGAATGGGTCTCCAAGCTTGAAAATCATAATAAACTGCTGAGCAGCTATGAGGGTGCCATTGGCGTGAAGAATGGTTTTACCCAAGCTGCAGGTTATACGCTGGTCTCTGCGGCTGAACGCGGGGATACGGAACTAATTGGCGTCATTCTGAAAGGCACAACGGACGCTGGTGTGTATAAGGATATGACCAAGCTGCTTGATTACGGATTTGCTCATTTTACAAGCACTTTATATATGGATGCCAATGAGAAACATACGTTCGTGACTCGGGATACAGGTAAACAAATGGAGTTCATTAGCGCAACACCTCTGTGGGTGACGATCAAGGATGGTGAGATTCCTGTCCTTGCAGTCGATTCGAATGGCACGACGTTTGTTCAATCCTCACAGGTGTATACGCCATCCGAATCGGTAGCTATCTTAATGCCAATCTTGCCTCTGGCCGACCAAGCTGAAGTGCAGATTGCATCAGTTACGAAAACTGACGCGACAACTACCGGTGAACAAAGAGCGGAGTCTTCCGGCTGGCATTTGGGAGTTACGATCACATGGTCCATCATGTTAGTGTTCATGCTGCTGTCTGGCCGAATCATGTATGTAAGGCAGCGAAAAAGACGATTTTATAAATATAAATAGTAATGTGAATGCTGAAGAGCCAGGACTTCTGATAAGTCTTGGCTCTTTTGTATAGGGTGAATTAGCACTGATCACAAGAGAACGGCTATTTTTTAGGTATCAGAACCAATCCTGGCGTATTCAAACGCAAAGCATGGCTAATTCGTTTACAATAAAGATATATGGATAGGAGGAATAGCCGATGAGCGAGAAAACGCATATTATACTTGATGTAGACACAGGAATCGACGATGCATTGGCGATTCTATATGCTTTGCTGTCACCAGACATTCATGTCGAAGGATTGACTACTGGCTTTGGTAATATTGATGTAGGACAAGCTACTGAGAACACGCTTCGGCTAATCAAGCTGGCGAATTGCGGCTATGAAGTGCCAGTAGCAGCAGGAGCAGCTGGCCCGTTAAAACGGGAATATGCTGGGCCTGTTCCACATATACACGGTCATAACGGGATTGGCGACGCCGAGCTCCCACCATCTGAGCAGCAGCCTCTCAAGGAATCAGCAGCCGAGTTTATTGTCCGCAAGGCGTACGAGATGCCTGGTCAGCTTGTCGTTGTTACGGTAGGCAGAATGACGAATTTGGCGTTGGCTTTGGCGCTAGATCCAGCGATCGCAAGCAAGATTAAGAAGGTTGTTGTAATGGGTGGTACTGTCTTTGCTCCAGGCAATGTTACGCCGGTTAGTGAAGCAAATCTATGGGGTGACCCTGAAGCGGCTGCACAGGTGTTCCGCTCGGAGGTGCCACTTACGATTGTTGGTCTGGATGTCACGCTGCAAGTTAGATTGTCTCGCAGCCATCTCGACCAATTACGCCGGTTAGCTCCGGCTCAGAAGCAGCCCATTGTCGATTTTCTGCATGTGGCGTTGGAGCGTTATTTCGACTTTTATCTGGAATCGAATCAATACCTTGGCGAATGTCCGATGCATGATCCACTGGCTGTACTAGTTGCCGTAAATCCATCTCTTGTTGCCACTCGTGAATGGCATGCTGACATTGACTGCGGACAAGGACATACGGCTGGAATGATCATTACAGATCGAAGAGTGAATCCGAAGGTTGGACGTGTGATTACTTTCTGCTTAGAGGTAGAGGAGGATCGGGCATTGCGGCAAATGCTGTCCGTGTTCTTACAACCATGAGTACATTACTAATTAAGAATGCCCGCAGCATTGTTACCATGGATGGCGAGAACCGTGTCATTCGTAATGGTAGTCTCTATGCGGTAGGACAGGAAATAGTCGCAATCGGTGAGGATCTGCCTTATGAGACAGCGGATCGCGTTATAGACGCCAAGCATAAAATTGTTTATCCGGGCCTAATTAATACGCATCATCATTTGTACCAAACCTTAACCCGGAACATTCCCCTGGCGCAGGATTGCTCGTTATTTGACTGGCTCCTGACGTTATATGAAATCTGGCGCCATCTGGAGCCGGAGGATGTCTACCTGAGTGCTATGACAGGACTTGGCGAGCTGCTGAAGAGTGGTTGTACTACTTCCTCGGATCACTTCTATGTTTTCCCTAACGGTGTCTCCGAGCACTTGCTGGACGAAGAGATTCGGGCGGCTTCCGAGCTTGGCATGCGGTTCTTCCCGACAAGAGGCTCGATGAGTCTTGGCCGGTCAAAGGGCGGCTTGCCACCTGATGAAGTGACACAGACTGAATCCGTTATCTTGCGCGACACACAACGTGTTATTGAGCGATATCATAATGCGGATCGGTTCTCCATGCTGCGTGTTGGTGTAGCACCGTGCTCGCCGTTCTCTGTATCCCGAGACTTGTTGAAGGAATCTTCGGATCTTGCACGGAGCTACGGGGTTAGAATGCATACTCATCTCGCCGAGACGATGGATGAAGAACAATTCTGCATCGAGAAGCTAGGCGTTAGACCACTCGAATATATGGAGCAGACAGGCTGGGTTGGGGATGATGTCTGGTATGCACATGGTATCTGGTTTAATGACAGTGAGATCCATCGTATGGGAGCTTGCGGCTGCGGCGTAGCCCATTGTCCATCAAGCAATATGAAGCTGTCCTCAGGCGCCATACCGATCCGCAAACTGCTTGATGCAGGCGTAAAGGTTGGACTTGGTGTTGATGGTTCGGCATCCAATGATGCTTCCAATATGCTGTGGGATCTGCGAATGGCCTATTTGCTTCATAAACATGAACTGCAGGGACGAGGCCTTACAACCAATGAGACTTTATCACTTGCGACTCGTGGCTCAGCACGAGTGCTTGGCTGGGAGAATGATATCGGAACGCTTGAGGTAGGAAAAGCAGCAGATTTGTTTATGCTTGATTCGAGAAAGCTGGGGTTTTCAGGCGCTTTATTCGATGATGCAGCACTGCCTTTAACAGTTGGGGCTACACAAGCCGATATGACGATTGTTGGCGGCCGTGTAGTCGTTGAGGATGGAAGGCTGGTAGGAATCGATGAGGAACAGCTTGCCTTCCGTACTCAGCTTGCTGCAGACCGACTTGTCAATTCAGCCTCTCTGCGACTTGGAATAGATTATAGAAAATATAGAGGATAGCATACTACATATACAATATTAGAAAAGGGTGGGTCACATGGAAGAACGTTATTCTCGCGCATCCAGATGTTATAAGACAGCAAGGATTTTTCCTACGGATGTGAACAATCACAATACTTTATTCGGCGGTAAGCTGATGGCTTATATTGATGATATTGCCTCAATTGCAGCAACCAAGCACTGCCGGAAAACGGTTGTTACGGCTTCAACCGACTCCGTCGATTTCTTGTCCCCGATCCGGCCTTCGGATTCGGTGTGTCTGGTGTCCTTCGTGACTTGGACTGGCCGAACTTCCGTTGAAGTATTTGTTAAGGTCATTAAAGAAGATTTGTTAAGCGGAGAGCGCGTAGTGGCAGCAACTTCGTTCCTTACTTTTGTTGCCCTTGATCAGGATAATCGGCCCGTTCCGGTGCCGCAGGTTATCCCTGAATCGGAAGAGGAAATCAAGCTGCATGAGACTGCGCCTCACCGCGCAGAAATGCGCCGGATCCGTCGTGAGGAAAGCAAGAAATTTGCTGATTATTTAACAGTTTCCCATCCTTGGGACTAATAAAGCTGCAACAAAAAATGCGCAATCAGCTTGATTGCGCATTAACTACATATTGGATACAGCAATAAACGAAGATGGCCATGGCGATACATACTCCAATTACTATATATACAGCTCTTTTTCCATTCATACGAGGGCACCAGCTTTCTATGTACATCGATCTTGTCTATTATAAACGAATCCGATTGTAATGTCATATCGAGTCAATGCTTGATTCATACCCCGTTGTTACATATACTTTTAGAATCGGGTTGTAAATCCGGAGTAGAAAGTAAGGCAAGAGGGGAATGACGACAAAATGGAGCAAGCTTCCAAATCGCTGAAGGATGATACGAACATTCCGCAAGAGGAATTTTTCGCTGCTGCCGCATTATTTTGCCGCGCATATCCGACATTCGTAGCGGAGATTGACCGAGTAGAAGCTGAACGTGGTAAGCTCAATGACTTCCAGCTTATGCGTGCGGTGAACAAAGCCAAGGAAAGTCTAGTGATTCTAGGCTGGGACTGTAGAAAAGCCGTTAATGCGTTATTTGAAACGTATGTAGAAGTTTATAAGCATAGCAGTAAGGAAGAGGCTAATCATTGGGCGGAATCAACCTTTGGCTGCAGTAAAACACTAATCTACGAGCCTTCGATTGAAGATGAAGAGATTGTGGAACAAGGCTTGTACCTGGAAATGCGAATCGAGCAGCTTACCGCACTTATTCATGAGCAGGAAACCACTCTGCTGCAAAATTATCGTGAGCTGTACCGGCTCAAGATTGCCGCTGCCCATGAAGCGGAGGCAGAGAATACTTTCGAGGCTTCAGAGCCTGAAAGTAAAGAAGAGGAAGACGAGTAACAGAGGAGAGGCCGTTGTCCAATTGGGACAACGGTCTCTTAATGCCTGAAAGATCGTTGTCCCGTGACAACGGTCTTTTTGTGCTGCGATGCTTCGTAATCGATTTCATGTTAAAATGATGTGAGGTGCATTGGAGAGAGAGGACTGTGAAATAGATGAGCAAAGCGATCGTTGTAACTGGTGCGGACCGCGGGGTTGGTCTTGCTCTAACTGCGGAATGGCTGAGAGGTGGAAACCGGGTATTCGCTGGACAATATGCCGAAAGCGCTGGATTACTGGAGCTTAAGCAGGAATTTGGAGATCGCCTTACCATCTTTCCTCTGGATGTGTCGAGTGAGGCTAGTGTGAAGCAAGCTTATGATTTGGTAGCATCCCTGACGGATAAACTGGATGTTCTTATAAATAACGCAGCGGTATTGGGAGATATTAGAAATACCATTCTTGATGAGCTTCAGTATGAAGAAATGCTGAATGTCTTTAATGTCAATGCCTTAGGCAGTCTGCGCATGAGCCAAGCCTTCACGCCGCTGCTGCTGCAAAGTGACTCGAAGCTGATCGCCAATATTTCATCGGAAGCAGGAAGTATTGCCGATTGCTGGCGTGATGCCTGGTATGCGTATTGTATGTCCAAAGCTGCAGTCAATATGCAGTCGAAGCTCATTCATAATGGCCTGAAGCCGCATGGCGGACGTGTGCTCGTTATTCATCCGGGCTGGGTGAAGACTCATATGCAAGGGAAGCTTGATGAGGCGGCTGAGCTCACACCGGAACAATCCGCGTCTGGTATTACGAACGTTATACTTACAGCACTGACAAAAGACGTTATGGAATGCGAATATGTAGACTATGAAGGTAGGAAATTAAATTGGTAAACACACTTCTAGAAGCTTTTAATAGAACGACTTACCCAGTTTTAGGACATGGTAAACGAAATGTTCAAGTATTGAAGGATACTTTTGATGATCTAGATGGCACAATCGAAAGCGATATATATGGCACTGGGAAAGTCATTGAGGATTTCCAGGCCAAAATGGCTGCCTATCTGGGCAAGCCTTCTGCGGTATTTTTCCCAAGCGGCACAATGGCACAGCAAATTGCTCTTCGTATGTGGTGTGATGAGAAGGGGATTCGCAAAGTTGCCTATCATCCTTTGTGTCATCTGGAGATTCATGAACAGAATGGCTTAAGAGAGCTGCATCAGATCGAGCCGGTGCTTCTTGCAGATAAGAATAGCTTAATTACGCTCGAAGATGTGCTGCAAATGAAGGAAGATATCGCATGTCTCTTACTCGAGCTGCCTCAGCGGGAGATTGGCGGTCAGTTGCCAGCTTATGAGGAGCTTGAAGCGATTGCTGCACATTGTAAAGAGAAAGGCATTAAACTGCATCTTGACGGAGCTAGATTGTATGAGATATTGCCTTATTACGGGAAAACCGCAGCGGAAGTCTGCAGCTTGTTTGACAGCGTCTATGTATCCTTTTACAAAGGAATCGGTGGTATTGCAGGAGCTATTCTTGCTGGTGAGGAAGCTTTTACGACTCAATCGAAGATCTGGAAACGGCGCCATGGCGGGGATCTGATCAGTCTATATCCTTATATCATAAGTGCAGATCAAGCCTTCGATGAGCGGCTGCCGAAGATGGAGCAGTACTATCAAGCTGCGGTTGAATTGGCTGCAATGTACAATGACTGCGAAGGGATTACGACGAGACCTGTTGTGCCGGTGTCGAATATGTTCCATGTTCATACGGAGCTGCCGAAGGAATCTATCGAGAAGCTTCTCATCTCGGTGTATGAAGAAACGGGAATTGGATTGACAGGCAATGTGCGGGATTTTGGTGAAGGCGGCTCGTATTTTGAAGTAAGCCTTGGGGACCGGTATGCAGATATTCCAAAGAAGCAGCTGGGACAAGCTTTCTCACTGCTTAATCAGAAAATAAAACAAATTACTGCATAAACATGATAAAATTTTCGTTATAGCGAGGTTGAGGAGGAATCGATATGTCGGATTTTGATCAGGATGAGTTAGCGGAAAGACGACGTAATAAATTGAAGCTTATTCAGTTTAACAAAGATGATCAATCCTTGATCGAATCGGAGAAGCCAAAGGAAACCTTCGAGGATGTTGGCGGGCTGGAAGAGGTGAAGAAGAAGATTCGTTTGAACTTCATTCTTCCACTGAAGCAGCCGGAAATCTTTAAGGCCTATGGCAAGGAAGCCGGCGGCAGCTTGCTGCTGTTTGGACCACCAGGATGCGGGAAAACATTCTTAGCGCGTGCTGTTGCTGGAGAAATCGATGCCAATTTCATTCATATTGAGCTGCAAGCCATTCTATCGATGTACGTTGGACAAAGCGAGCATAATTTGCATGATGTATTCCAAAAGGCCCGGGACAACAAGCCATGTGTCATCTTTATAGATGAGCTTGATGCGATGGGGGGAAGCCGTCATCAGATGAGGCAGCATCATGAGCGGATGCTCGTCAATCAGCTATTAACGGAGCTTGACGGGCTGCAATCCGGTAATGACAATGTGTTTGTCATCGGTGCGACGAATACACCATGGTATCTGGATTCCGCTTTGCGGCGGCCAGGACGGTTCAACCATCTCGTATTCGTACCGCCTCCAGAAGAGGAAGAGCGGAATACCATTCTGCAGTTAAAGCTTGCGGGTAAGCCTACTAATAGTTTGAATCTAACTAAGCTGGCTGGGGAGACGAAGCTCTTCTCTGGCGCGGACCTCGAGCAGGTTGTGGCTGATGCCGTTGATTCGGCTATGGAGCGTACATTCGAGACCGGAGAGATTCAGCCGATCACACAGGATGATCTGAGGAAGTCTATTAAAGGCCGTAAGGCCACGACGGTAGAATGGTTCTCTACAGCAAGAAACTATGCCACATTCAGTGATGTGAATGGTGATTATCAGATCGTGCTCGATTATGCGAAGAAGCATGGTATCAAATAGTTTTTTAGGCGGGAGGACTGTCTTGTGGAAGATACAGAAGATACGATAACCCCATCGTCTCCGACAGCCTATACGGCAATATACCAGCTGATATATTGGAAGCGATATAAGGAAGCGCTTGTTGAGACGGAGAAGCTGTTGCGTGAAGACCCTCATGATCCGGATCCTTATGCGTTATATGGTCAGATATTTTTGCTTATGGGGGATAATGGAAAAGCGATACACTGGGTGAATGAGGCTTTGAGAAGAGATCCTGAGAATCATTTGGGATGGTATGTTCGAGTCTCGGCTTATTATGAAGCTGATAACGAAACGGCATTTAACGAAGCGGTATCGGAAGCGCTGCGGATTGACCCTTATGAAGCTCATTATTATTTTTTGAAGGCAAATCAACATATTAAAAAAGGCAAACATGCTCTGGCCAAAGCACAAATGGAGATCGCACTTGATCTAGAGCCGGAGAAGCCGATTTATCTGGCAATTCTTTGTTACATTGAAGCTTTGTTAGGCAATGATGAGGTATCCAAAGCGCTGGACCGTCAGGCTATCCGCTATGATGCCGAGCAACCGGATGTTCTTATGTATCTAGCATGGGCAGCAGCTAGGCGTGGTGATTATAAACTGCAAGAGACGTATATGCGTAGCAGCATACGTTTAAATCCGGATGACAAGCAGTATCAGAATGAATATTTGGAGTCGCTGCAGCATAATTTTTTACTCTATCGAGTCTGTTTATGGCCAAATAAATTATTCCGTAAAATGAAGCCTTGGCAAATTCTCGTCGTATGGGCGGTGTGCTGGCTGCTCTTTAAGCCATTGGTTCTCGTATTTATTGCCCTTCATATTCTAGCCCATTGGTCGACAAAAGCTATTATCCATGTTCGTGTGTTTGGCTGGCGCAGGCGAAGAAGCTAAAAGATATACCGGATCGATACTCTTAGGAGATCGATCCGGTTTTTTTCATTATTTTGATTCGGGATGAAAGTACGACCCCAAGAACTCCAAGTACTGCTTAGCGGCTCGAGGCAAATATCGCTTCTCATTCCAGGCAATTGAGAATTCTCGCTCACAACATGGTGACTTAATGCTGAGCAGCTTAACGTTCGGATCATCGTTTGTGTTACGAGGGACGAAGGCAACGCCAAGTCCCGCTTGTACTAGGCTCCATAACGCCGATGGCTCATCCACTTCGCAAATAACATTCCTAGTGATGCCGGCAGCATCGCAATACGCATTATTAATATGACGGAAAGGATGCTCGGTGTGATACTCGATAAAAGCTTCATTTGCTGCTTCGGCTAATGAGATACTGTCTCTAGCTGCCAATCGATGTGTAGTTGGAACGGCAAGGTTAACTTCTGCCTTTAATACGATTTGTTCTCGAATCCAGGATTGATTCAAGGAAGCAGCAATGAAGCAGAGATCAACATCGCCACGCTCTAGAAGAGAGATCATATCGTTAGATGCGGCAGGAGGGATCTGAACCACGCGAAACAGGATCTCTGGATTAACCTTACGGAATTCGCTTATAGATGAGGAGAGACGACTAAGCGTTGGTGTGGCAAGTCTAATAGTTCCTTGCTCTGTGTCTAACATATCCACCAATTCCCGCCGTCCTTCTTCCAGCGCTCCCAGCGCAATCTCAACCTGCAGCAGGAATGCTCGGCCGTACCGATTCAATCGGATCTGACGGTTCTGCCGATCAAACAGGGGGACGCCAACATCCTCTTCGAGTCGAGAGATCGTCTTGCTAAGCGCTGGCTGCGCGATTCGCAGCTCCTCGGCTGCCCTTGTCATGTGCTCATGTCTGGCAACCGTGCTAAAATATTGAAGCTGCAGCAGTTCCATAATAACGACCTCCAAGCCTTATATTGAACTTTTTCCATATACCTGAGTATATAATAACATACATAAATATATATTATCATTTATCAATTCGGAGGGGTATATTGGTAAGTGCAAAGATAAATAGGAGGGAGATCGTTATGGCTGTCGAACAAACGGATTCCACTCAACCTCTGAATGGAAACCTATTAATCAAACTACTTGCGTTCACATTGATTCTGTCATCAATGAGCGCTACGATGTTCAACATCGTTCTTCCGGAGATCCGAGTGGACTATGACCTGTCAGTTGCTCAGGTCAGCTGGGTATCCACCTCATACTTGCTTATATACGCAGTTGGCTCTGTACTCTACGGCAAGCTGCTTGATCGTTATCAAGCCAAAAATCTGATTACCTTCGGATTACTCGTATTCGCGTCAGGCTCATTACTTGGGTTATTCGCTGGATCCTACGCATTTGTGCTGATGGCAAGAATCCTGCAAGCAGTCGGAGCGGCTGTCATCCCGGCTTTAGCCATGTTAATTCCTGTCCGCTTTTTTCCACCAGAGAGAAGAGGTCATGCGCTTGGAATCTCGGCCACCGGACTAGCACTAGGAAATGCCATCGGTCCAATCGTGTCTTCGCTGCTCGTATCGTTTGTTCATTGGCGGTGGCTGTTCGCTATACCGTTACTAATTCTGATTACACTGCCATATTATCGAAAATATCTAAACACGGAAATTAGAGCAGGAGGAAGCATCGATTGGCTTGGTGGAGGTCTTCTGGCCGGGACTGTTGCCTTGCTGCTTCTTGCGATTACACAAAGTAATTGGTGGCTAGGAGCTGGAAGCGCGTTGTTGCTCTTAGGCTTCTCTCTGCGGATTAGGATGGCTTCTGATCCGTTTGTCTCAAGGACGCTAATGAGAGATCGTATTTATTTAACGGGATTAATGATTGCTGCGCTTGTGATGAGTGTCAGCTATGCTTTACCTTTCTTGACACCTCAGTTATTATCGGGTATTAATCAGTTAGAGCCAGGATGGGTCGGCTTCGTCATGGTACCTGGTGCCTGCGTTTCAGCTTATCTCGGTAGAAAAGTCGGCAAATTGGCGGATGCAAAGGGTAATTCTTTTGTGTACCATACGGCTTCTCTGTTACTTTTCAGCTGTTTCCTCTTGTTATCGTTATTCGTAGGAAGTCCGGCGGTTATAATCGGTTTTATTTTCACCCTTGGCAATGTTGGCCAAATGTTCATGCAGATTGCACTCTCGAATACGATCTCGCGCAGCATTCCGAAGGATCAGATTGGCGTTGGGATGGGGCTGATGACACTATGTAACTTCCTCGCGGGGGCGATATCAACGGGGATCTATGGGAAGATCATGGATGATGGGGCAGATGTGAGCTGGATTCCGTGGCATTCGAACGAAGCTTCCTATGTTTTTAGTAATTTGTATTTGGTCTTGGCCATTATCCATGTAGGAATTTTACTTCTCTATCGCAGTGTCTTTGTCAGCAGGAAGAAGGCTGATGCTGCAGCTCAAGGCATGAGTAGGCAATAATAAATGAAAAAACCGGATCAATTCTCTTGTGAGAGATCGATCCGGTTTTTTATATGGAATTGCCATAAGCACCAAAGCTGATGATAGACGGTGAAAACAAGACGAAAAACACGATTGATTGGAAAATATAGAAGGTTAACGATACTAAGAAGGAATACCCATGGACAATAAACAATTATTTGCCGGCTTTCATAACGAGGAACAATGGAACGAAGCACTGCACGATCAAAATAATCATTTGCAGGAGACCTACGGCATCGAGCCGTTCGAGATCAAGGAAGCGGAAGTGCCAAGTATGAATGAGCAAGCTCTAGAAGCTATGACTTTCATGAATGAAATAGCGGATTGCTTGAAAAGTGGTGTCAAGCATCATGATAGCAGGGTTAGAACCCTTATTTGTAATCACCTTGCTTTTATGAAAGAGCACGGTCATTCTATTTCGGCTGAAGATTATGTTGTGCAAACTCGATTTTTCTTAAGCGATGATTTTCACCTTGCCATGCTAGAAGGCAAGCAAACAGGATTGGCTTATTATCTAGCAGCGGCAGCGGAGGCTTATATAGAGAGTTAAAGGAATGAATAAAATGTGTAGACGCTTTCATTTATAATGAATAACCAGGCAAATTGAGATGATTTGCTTGGTTTTTTGTATGAAAAAGATTAATGAGCTTAAATAAGTTTTGTTTTAGATAAATGTAAAGAATAATTCGTTATGATCATGGTAATGAATTTACTACGGGTCGGAATTAAGATTCAGCAGCCGGCAAAAAATTGAAAATGAATTAACCGATTAACCAGCTGATTGAAATCCATGCAATCAATGAAATCAGTTGTACAAATGATCAACTGTAGAATTAGCTGCAGATCAGCTAATCAGATAATTAATCATTAAATACGATTGTAATTAAAAATGTGAAACATTGAAACGCGAAATTAGATTTAAACAGCAAGAGAAATGAAATTGAAGCAACATAAAAGCAACATAATGAAGCATGAACGCGCGAATATGAGAGCTTAAAGCAAAATCAACGAAAAAGAGCAAAATCATCGAAATTGACCAGAAGCACTGTTATCCTGGTTTTATTTGGTATTACTTTTTCACAAAACCCGTATTTTATACATATGTCTGTAACTAAGTAATAACCCTTACATCAAAGGTTTTGATATTGTGTCATACATTATATACGTGTGTTAGAGAAAATCAAATTTATAAGTTGAAGACATCCGTTGTTCCGTCGTTATCTCATCCCACACGATTATTACTGCTGCTTATCACAAATATAAAAAAGCATCGTATTTAATAACGATGGTTTTTTATCGATATGAAATTGGTCTACAACGTATTCAGCCAATTGTTTAAGTTGGTCTTAAGATTCCACGGCGTTTTAAGATTTATTTAATTTTATATTTATTTATAAGCTCGTCTTTAAAGCGCCCTTCTTTTTCACCAGATATATTTTTTTGGTTTGTTTCACCAATGTTGTATTTACCTTCATTAATACCTAAAATCACATTTAAATCAGGATATGTTAGGTCAGGTTTTAATACAAGAAGGTATCTTGTATTTAAGCTCATCGGTGTGTAATCTTCAATGCGAAATTCTGTTTTTCCTGGAGAAATACCGTTATCAACGATATAATAAGGCTCTGCAACCTGAATTACATCCCCTTTTTTATATTTTTCATCCTTATTAACGTAAGTGCCATCTATCTCAAAACTTGTTATTGTATAGGATTCAATTGTAAATCCATCTTTATCCCGAACAATATGATTTTTACTTTCAATTGGCTTGCCTGTAACAATTAGTCCTGAGCGATTTTCAAGTTCACTTAAAGATTGATGCTTAACACTCAGCGCCTGTACTTCTGCATAGCTTACTTTTGTATCTGCGTATAAATACCCTGAAACTGACATTATGAGTGCTAAAGAAGTTATTGTTATGGTTTTTTTGAATTTCATAGTTATAACACCTCCTTAGTATCCATATTTTACCTACATAAGCAACTATACTAAAATATGTAGGTTCTGAAGTAACCTCAGACATAGCCAAATTACTTGAAACATTATTCCAGGCCAATGCCCCTGTATTTGTTTTACTTGTATATCCATAAGTGGCAACAGAAGAATCTTTCCAAAACTTTAGGTTTTTAGCAGTATTACCGAACCCTGTAGTGTGATAATACACGCTTGCTGCAAACGCTGTTGTTGAAGCAACCACAAGAGAAGCTGCAAGAAGTGAAACACCCAACAATTTACCTCTTTTCAAACTAATCATCCCCTAAATTTGTTTTATTAATTCCTCGTAAATAAATGTATATTACATAATGAGATCTTCCCCTCCAATTCCTTTTTTTTACATTGTATAGCAGATTTATGGTAATATCTACATTTTATATAACAAAAACTATAAAGGATACATATGAACTATTTCCATATAAATCAAGTACTTTAGGTCGTATATCTTAATATTTCCTGCATGCTCATTGGCGTAAATGACTGGTAACGATCGTGATTCCGTTTCTCTTCGAAACGAAATGCGTTAATGGAGTTTCTCCTTATAGGCTAACGTATCTTTAAGATTCGTCTATCTTTTGTCGGTAATGAGATCAAGTTCTAATCATCTGGTTTTGACAAGAACTTGATCCCATTAATGAAGAAAGCCGCGATTTTCGTGTGCTTTAATGAAATTAATGTTTTTGTCACCCGACACCAGTTGACTCCGAGTGTTGGCAGCCCTATAAGATCGAAGTCGTAATTTTGCGTTTTCTACCCTGTACTTCGATAAAAACGGCAGCTGATCCTCCGATCCGCTGCCGCCACAATTTTTATCATTGAAATTTCTCGAACTCGTTTTTTAGCCAAATCTGATTTTGTTGGGCTACATATTGTTCTAAACGAATAATATGTTCTACTAGTTCAGACTTTGTAGACTGCATATAACGTAGTTTAACGCGCTCTAGGTCTCGATTAATTTTGATCTGTTTGAATGATTCCATATCGTCCAAAAGCCGCTTAACTGCCTTTTTACGCGCCTTATAAGGTTTGGCAGTTTGATGCTGAGTGAAATATGCCTGAAGTTCGCTATTCCTACGAATTGTGTTAGGGTGGATGCCCTCACCATCCGGATCCAATACCCTGGTCAGTTCCGAAACAGTGTGATATGAAACGGGTTTATTATCTTTTACAAGCTTATCGATTGCATTAATTCCGAGTTCAACAGATCTACTTTTTCTTTGCTCGTATCTGTTTTGAAGCCAAGATAATTCATTATTTGTGGGAGATTCTGATTTCTGACGCATGTTTTTCATCCTTTTGATATCTTTCAATCAATTGTATCTCTTTAAGCTCAGTTCGAGCTCGATTCTTAGTAATCTTCATTTTTTGAGCTTCTAGTGGCAGTCCAAGCTTTTCAAATCGTTTCTCACTTTCATCTGCCAACGTGTAGAGAGACGTTATTTCATCTTTAAATTCAGGCCGGGGAACTTTAGCAGCACACCCGATACATGCCATTTTTGTAGGACATACTGAGTCAATTGTACAGATACCGCCTACTACTTTTGAAAGAGTCCCTACTTTCTCCCGATAGTCGTCATATAATTCTTGCAGTTCCTCCGGACCTCTCAAAATTCCCTTCTGAATATCGATTTGGGTAACCCAATTTTCATGGAGACTATTAATAGACTCTGAGATCTGCTGAGATGTAGGTGCAGAGTAATATGCAGTTACCTCAACATCCTTCTGATGTAAGAGAGACTTGACGATATCCAGTGGTAGCTTCTCACTTTGTACTGCATGCGTAGCAAAGGCATGGCGAAGTAAGTGTGATTTTTACGATTACCTGATTACCTTCAGCTGTTTGAATGATGATCCCGTGTAGTAGAAATCTTAATATTGCATTAATAGTAAAAACATTGATGTGCCTGGACTGATACTGAAAAATGTATTTTTTTGCGCTAAGAAGGTGTTTCCGGCTCTCTACATCGAACTCGACATCAGGAATCCGATCATTTCCGTATGAATCTTTTAGCATCTTCACAATTTCAGTCATAAACTTAAAAACATCTTCAGGCATGTAATAATTCTCAGCCTCTTCACGTCCCTTTGGTGTAAGACGAAAAATGTAATTCTTCCTAGCTGGTGTGGCACTCTTATCGACCGTTATTACACAACATTCCTTGTCATAACTGATTTGTAGTAATTCAATTATCCGTGCTCCTGAAGAAGTAATAATATCTAAAGCGAAACGAGCAAACATACAAGCTGTATAAATTGGCTCTATATTGATGAATATCTTATTGGTGGTTCGCTGCTTCTTTGTAAGATACAATCCCTGAATTAACAATCCAGGATTTCGCGGAAGAAACGGAGCTGTGGTCTTACCATCCTCATCTACATCATAGCCCCAGTGATTAAGGTACTCAATTACTCTGGCTCGATGTTCCTCAGTTGTGTATTGAGTATCCCATTGACCTAATACTCTTAGTCGCAAGAGGTCTAAAAACCATGGACCTTCTCCAACAGATCCGTCATCTAGTTTCTCTGCTTTAATAAATTCCAGAAAATAATCTTTATCATTTTGCTGACGGTATTGATTTTTTCCTTCAATCTCGTGTTCATAGCTCGAAATGTCCCAGAGTGTAAAGTACCATCTAAAAACGGCAGCGAAAAAAGCGGAAATCACTGAAAACGGCAAGCTGGCTGAACTTCTCGCCCTCGCTGACGGACAGGAATATCAAATCAACTACGTCCTTGGCGGCAAGGCGTGGCGCGGCTTCGGCGTGATGGGTGCCTACGATACGGAAGACGCGGTCCCTCCTGGACTTCCTCGCCGGGGACTACATTGTGGTGCCTGGCACTGGCGCTGACCATGACCGCCTTGCTGACGAAATCACAGGCAAAGTGTTCGGTGGCCTGATCCAAGAAATCCCGGACTACAAATACGTTGGGCCTGGTAACTCAACCTTCGTCAAAGCAGTTGAAGACGGTACATTCTACGGTGAAATGTGGCTTCGTGCGAAGAAAGTAGCAGACTAATCGCAGTCACAGGAGCACCCTCATGGCAAATTACAACGCTACTTGTGATACGGTTCATCGTATCGTCTATACAGCAAAATCGAAGGCACCGATAGGTGCCTTTTGAAGTTAGACGGAGGTTGGAAGCGACGATATATGTGCCGTTCATCCTGATCCAACAGTATCAGACGAAGCGGACGAACCTTCCACTCACTGCCTGTCATGTCGGTAGCATCCTCCGCCAGGCGATAAGCATATCCAGCAGCCTCGCATAATAATATGAGCCGTAATGTCCTGCACGAACGGCTCGTCAAGTGACGCATGGCCGTTCAGCAGTCGGTACCAGATAGCTGATTCATTAAAGATTAGTTGCCGTAGTGTATGTTCAGTTAAATTTCAAAGCTTTTCCGAAATAGCTTTAAGTCAAGGAGAAAAAACAAAATAACTAATGTCTCCCGTTCACAGTTCGTCAGCGTCGTTCAAGGCGTTTCAATGATTGCTCCGGAGGACGTTACGCGCCGATTTGGCCGTCCTGCAGCCGCAGTTTAATATCATGCGGATGCTAAGGTGAGTTTGTCAACCGGTCTTTGACGATGCCGCGCGTCAGCTTCCTGGTGCGTTAATTCAAAACAATCCGTTGGCCTTCTTTGTTTTCCGTTTATCTTCAGTTTACAAAAACGCTCTAAGCTATTATTAATTAAATCGAACTCAAGGAGAGATGCACATGGAGAACACATCATTAATCGAAGCAATGGATGGCTATTTTCAAGCGGGGACTCTATTGGATTTGGATAGGCTGGATGCGATCTATGCACCTGATTTCGTTAACATTAGGACTGACAAGATCGGGCAAACCGTCACGATTACGAAGGAACAGTTCATGCTGACCTTTCGCCGCTTGAAGAATGGGGGTGGGACGACGCTCGGAACGACTGAAGATGTGCAGTACATGGCCACGACCGTGTATGATAATCACGGATCGGTCGTTCTGCGTCGAGTAAAGGAAGGAAAGCCCGCTCTCTATAACTTCGTCTGGCGCATGGAGGATGGATTGCCGACAACGATCATTCGCGAGTTTTCGGTGGAGGATGACTTAAGTGCACTGATCAGCATGATTCGCGGATCATCTACCAGCGGACAATTTGGATCCTAGTAATCCGGCAGTCAGTGTTCCGCACAGGGTTGTTACCGGGATTATAACCTTTAGTTTAACAGCCTGCCGGATCCCGGTAGGCTGTGTGATTGAACTATCGTTCCCAGTTAGCTCAATCTGCTAGGTGAAAGGGAAAGAAGCCACGAGAAACTGACGGCTATTTTGCAGCGGAAAAACTGTGTCTGAGGCTCCGGAGTATCCGCGCAATAAGGTCACTGTGAGGCGAAGGTTCACTCTCGGCCCATTGCGGCCTTTCGATCTTCTAGCATATCGGCATAAATTGCTCGCCGTTCGGCTGCGATGCTCTTTACGGATTGCAAATGCGCAATTTGCTCTTGCAATTGGTTGATATGCTTCATCAGCAGATCCACGCGTTTGCTTAAAATTTGAGCGGTCAAAGTATCGGGCTGTTCCTGCCGCATCAAAAGACAGCCATCCTGTGCGAACAATGCGATATCCTCGAGCCTCATGCCGGTTTTTTTTAGCCCGTCTATAAACGCGATAATTTTCAAATCCGAATCTGTATAGCGCCTTGCCTGACTTCCGGCCGCGCGCTGCGGTTCGGGTAGCAGGCTGATCGATTCGTAATAGCGCAGTGTTGAAGCGGATATGCCAGTCATTCGGGATACTTCGCCGATCGCGTACATCCAAGTGCATCCTTTCTATACGTTTATTCATTGACCAATACAATTTTACCTGCGACCCTGGAAGTCTCCAATATTTCGTGCGCCTGGATTGCATCCTCTATAGGAAGGATCTGGGAAACTAGTGGCTTAATTTTTCCTCGCGCCAACATATCAAGTACTGCCGCCGCATCCTCCCAGAACCAATCGGGCTGTTCCCGTTTCATCCCCGTAATACTGTAAAGCAAAATGGGATTACCGTTCTCGGTAGCCTGCTGTTCGGCCAGCCACTTCCATTCAGCCGCCCAGTCTTCCGCCTCACCCTCCTGAAGGATGGAGGTATAGCCGTAACTGATGAATCGGCCATTGGCACTTAAGGTTTGCAAGGATCTGCGATAGTTGTCGCCGCCGATAGGATCGAGCACGATGTCCATGCCCTCTGGCGCTTGTTCCCTTAGTACTTTAACAAAGTCCTGACTGCGATAATCGATAGGGAAGGCCCCATACGACGTGACAACTGCATGTTTGGCCTTGGAGGCGGTGCCGTACATCTGAAGTCCGGCGAGCTTGCCAAGCTCCAACAGAGCCGTGCCAACGCCACCACTTGCCCCGTGAATCAATAATCGATCGCCCTCGGTTGCGCGTGCCAGGCGGTGAAGCAATTGGTATGCAGATACGTAATTCAGAATGACCGCTGCCGCAAGTAAGGGATTTAGACCTTCGGGAATCGGGAACACCTCATCGGCTTTGGCATATACATGCGTGGAATAACCGCCGGCGCCGTTGAAGAAGACGCCCACTTTTTGCCCCGGATGGAAGTGCTTCATTTCCGCTCCTGCTTCTTCGACGATTCCTACTGCATCGTATCCTGGTGTAAAGGGAAGCGTTAAGGAAACCGGATATTTCCCCGCCCGTCTCAACACATCGCCGAGTGCAACACCGGCAGCTTGAATCTTGATCCGCAGCTCTTGCGCGAACGGGGGGCGAAGCGGCTCCTTAACCCATTCCATCGCCTGCGGACCTCCGAACTGTTTGACGACCCAATGCGAACGAAACATAAGCATCTCTCCCCTGATTGAGTGATGCTTCTCATTGTAATGTTTAAAGTTAACTTTAAGTCAATGGAGAAAAACAAAATAACTAACGTCTCCCGTTAACCATTGAATAGTACCTATCGTTATTACAAATTAAGCAACCTTGGCAGGATAGAATAATTTCATATCTCCAGATTGTGGGAATCAATCTTTCTTGAGACCCTGATTCAACTACATGCATAATTCGTATAACTTTCATTTTCCACAATCAAAGCCCTTTTCCACCTAATACTTGCAGCTTGTCTCCCTCCATACTGGAAATCAATGGTCTTCCTCGTTGGATAAGAGTCTTCGTGGACTCAAGTGTCAGAGATGCTGCATGTGACGCCTCGTCTTTCCATATCTCTGTGACCCAGATTGTATCCGGGTCTGTATTCGAGATGCTTACTACGTACAATTCGCAGCCAGCGACTGTTTGCATGGAATCAGCTGCTTCCAGCAGGACTTTAGCCAATGCTTCCCCTTGTCCCTCTTGTGCTTTCAGTTTACCGCACATACCGAATTTGCCCATTACCATTACCTCCATATTTGTGTTTTAACGAGCGTACTAATATATCTTCCTGCAACATGTCCTCTGCTCAACCATATTACCATAAAATGGATTGACACGCATTTAACTAATCTGCCCGTTAGCTCAATAACTCGTTGTACATTATTAGCAACCGGCGTTGTATAGAAGTTCTTGTCCTAATACGGCTATGTATAGAAGTTCTTGTCTTGGGCAAATGACAAGAACTTCTATACATAAAATAAAAAGCCGCAATATAAGCGACTCCGATTGTATGTATGTTCTTGTCCTCCGACACTCCTTGTAGGATAACCATCGGGAATGTTATCAAGTTCTTGTCATTTCATTTTGACAAGAACCTGATAACATAAAACAAAAAAGCCGCAGTTTATGCGACTCTAATGTTACCATGTTCTTGTCACCCGACATGTAATATGGATTGTGTCACAATCAATCACTTGCTCTCAGCTTTGTTTTTTATTACTCTCTTTATTGTTTAGTTTTTTTATAACTAAATTGAGAATGCCTTGGCAACATCAAAGGGGAAATTTCAAACAGGCAGCCACGAATGGCTGCCTGTTTGAAATAATAACAATTATTATCTTTTAGAAGCTAACCAGACAGCTAGTGCATCTATTTGTTCCTCGCTTAATCGTTTTTCAAAGGAAGGCATTCCGCCTTTACCTTTACTCATGATACCTAAAAGCTCCTCTTGTGTATATTTTGCACCAACCTTTTGTAAGTTAGGGCCAACTCTACCTTGAAGATCGATTGCATGGCAGGATACACATTTTTGTTTATAGATCGTTTCTGCGTCACTAGTTCCGCTTACAGCGTTTTGCTCTTGCTCTGAAACGCTGCTGCAACCAGTTATTGTACTTGCAATAACCAAAAGTGCTATGGCTCGAATAGATTTCGTAATCATAAATGTCCCCCAACTATTTATAGCCTTGTTCGTAAGCATACCTTGCTAATTGAACGCGATTATCCATCTGCAGTTTTTGCAATATATTCTTCAAATGATTTTTAACGGTATGTTCAGAAATACTTAAATTGTCTGCTATTTCACGATTAGAGGACCCACGAGCAACCCAGCGTAATATTTCTTGTTCTCTTGGTGTTAATGGATCACTGAATACTCTAGGAGTATCCTTGTGGGAGAATTCTTGCAGAATACGCAGCGCTAGTTCTTTGGATAACGGTGCTTCGTCAAAAATGACTGCTTTCAAATACTCATGCCAGGCTCCTGGATTTAAATTTTTAAGCAAATAGCCCTGCGCCCCTTTTTTTAGTGCTTCGAATAAATGAGTGATATCATCTGATACCGTAACCATTACAATTTTAACATAGGGAAATCGAGTCTTAATTTCCTTCGTAGCTTCTAGCCCATCCATACCTTTCATATTGATATCCATTAGAATTAAATCCGGCATCCATATGTCTGTGAGTTGAATAGCTTCCACTCCGTTCTCCGCCTCTCCAACTAACTCAAAGATGGGATTTGAACTTAGAATGACCTTCATTCCCTCACGGGCATGCCTATGATCATCTACAATTAGTACACGTATTGGCTGCTTCATTGTTATTAATGTACCTCCCCTCTAATCTTCTGATATTTCCGAACGACCCTTCTTATTCCGACTTATATACCTTTCATTTTGCCCGAATCTGAAGGTCTTCACATGACTCGATAGAGCTAAAGAAGTCCCGATTGTTTGAATATAATTTGAATCTTATGGATTGTTCAGTTAAAGCATATGGTGTTCCTCTATTGTTCAAAAGTCTGTAACATCCCTCCATCTATCTAGCCCCATTGAGTTATTCTTGTTTATTGATTCGTTTCGCATAATGAATATGTAGGGTACGCAAGGACAAGGAAGTGATTATATATTTGTTGAATTTCGGAACGAAAATTCTCATTATTGCTCGTGATAAACGTATTCAAATGCTGTTGAAGTCTAATCTTGAGATGGAAGGCTGCATTGTTATCCAAGCTTATGATGGTAAGTCCTCGCTACTTAAAGCACGACAATTCGACTATAGTCTCGTTGTATTGGATGCAGTAATTCCTTACGAGAATGGAATCGCTCTTTGCTCTAAGATCAAGAAGGATAATGATGTACCGGTCATCATGATCACTGATAACGAGCATCAGATGCTGAAGAGTTTTCAAGCTGGCGCTGATGACTGTGTACTCAAACCGTTCAGTTTCACAGAGATGATCCTACGCATCCAAGTGATTATAAGACGCTACACGGTTAGGAGATCTGATGATTCAAAGCTAAGAAATAAGGAATTTATTAAGCTCTCACATCTGATTATTGAGCGTTCTGCGCATAGAATTCTTGCGGATCAGAAACCTGTTCATTTTTCGCTGAAGGAATATGAATTGCTCTTATACATGGCTTGTAATCCTAATGTTGTACTAACGAAAGAGCATCTTTTCCATGTGGTTTGGAAGCAGGAGCAGCCCAATAATTACCGTACGATAGATACACATATAAAAAGAATTCGAGATAAATTGTCCAATGCGTCTACAGTTTCACGTAACATGATTCAAACCATATGGGGAATCGGCTATATTCTACGAGACCCGATGTAATATCATCTAGGGAGAGGAGCAATCGAAATGCTGTATTGGTTTATCTTGGGAGGGCTATTTCTATGCGGTGGCGCCTATATCATGTTAAACGGTGCTAAGCTTGTACGAGAGGATAATGAAATTCAAGACAAGTTAGCCGAAGCAAATAAACAAATGCAACAAGAGTAGATATTTTATTGAGTAAAGGGCTGCCCTAACAAGTCAGATGAACTTGGGCAGCCCTTTCGCAGCTTTCAATTACTTTGTATGCCACACCACTAGTGTAGTTCGGCCTGAATCTCTTCTTAAATCCATATCCCATCCCAATTCCAATGAACGTTGCTTAAGAAACTTTAAACCATAGCTTCCTTCCTTTAGAAAAGGATTTCCAATAAAACCTTGCCCATTATCTGAAATAAAGCATTTCCAGCCCGCCTCTAGTGCTTCTAAATTAATGCGAATATGATTCGCTTCAATGGCATGCTTTCGGATATTGTGAAGGCCTTCTCTTATAAACTCGCTAAGGCCCTTTTGTTCTTTCGCTGAAAGATCTATTTCTGCAATAGGCCACTTGTATTCAATTTTCATAGATGGATCCCAATCAATATCATGAATAATACGGTGTATTGAATCTTTACCCAGAATGGAGATGGTTTCGGGCGGATGTTTTAAAGTAGAGATTGACTGGCGTACATAATTATTTACTTCTTGAACTGTTTTTTTTATAGATTGTAGTTGTTCATCTTGTACGTCGCCTAAATTCTGATGATCAAGTTTTACAGATAACAAAAACAATGATTGAGCAATTCCATCATGTAATTCTCTGGCCAAGTTCTCACGTTCCTGTAAAGCAGCCTGGAGCAATCTCGATTGATGAAGCTCTTCTTGAATTCTTTCTAAAATGACGAAAAGTCGTGTTATAAAGAGCAAAGTTATCAAAAATACAATTAAAGGTGACAGCCAATTTCCTGCATCCATTGAAATATAGGATAATAAGTATTCATGACGAACATATTCCCAGACCCAAATCGTAAGCGTAGGGATAATTAGGATCAGCCACTTTATTTGCTTATACATTTATATTTTGTCCTCCTTGATAAAATAAGAAAAGTTAATCAACTACATACCTATTGTCCCTATTTTCTACGTATCTGACATGACTCTATAGAGCTAGCCGCGCATATTTCATTTATTTGTCACCATATAGAAAAAAGTCGCGTTTACACGCGACTTAGAGCTCTTTAACTACCCAAACCAGCCCGACAAAGCATCCTGCAGCCCATGGCTGCTTCCCAGCTGGTCTCTGATTTGTCTTGCGTTTCCGTCTAATTCAATTTGTCCGTTACGTAAAAATAAAATACGGTCGGAAAGAGCTTCGGCAACCGTTAATTGATGTGTAGAAAAGATTACGGTTTGTCCATTCTTCGCTGTTTGCTTAACAATATTAACAAAAGTATCTACCCAATAAGGATCAAGTCCGTTAGTTGGTTCATCCATCAGTACAATTGGCGGATTAGCCAGTAATGCTTGAGCGAGCATCATCCTCTGCCGCATGCCTTTGGAGAACGATGAGACAGATTTGGTTCCAGTGTCTGACAAACCAACTTGCTCTAACACTACTCTTGCTCTCTGTGCCGGCAAACCTTTTAATGAGCTCCAGAATGACATTGTTTCAATTGCTGTTAATCCGGGGCTGAAATGAAAATTATCTGGCATGTAACCAATCAGGCTGGCATACTGCTTACGATTCTTACGCCATGATACGTTTTTCACTAAAATATGACCTGCATCAGGCTGCCATATACCGGCTGCCATTTTGAGAATCGTACTTTTGCCGGCTCCGTTTCCGCCTAATAGAGCGATAATTTCACCTTGTGCAGCCTTAAGATTCAAATTCTCAATAATGACCTGCTTCTTTAGTTTTTTCTTCACCTTACTGATAGTCAATACGGAGTCAGACACGTGTTCTCCCCCTTTCCCAAAGGTAACAGGCAGTCGTAATCGAGATGCCGATCCATACAATCGCTACACCAATGAAGGAATAGGTTCCTTCTGAACGCCGAATCCATTTTACCCAATCGTAATATTCCGGGCCAAGGATTGCTCCTCCCCCTAGTTTCACAACCGTAAACAATCGCGATAATTCAGCGGGGTTCAAAAAGGTCAAAGTCGTAACCATCGGTTTAATTAACGGGTATTGTAAAAATCCCAAAAAAGCAATCATGATAGGCGCCCATCCAATAATGGCAAAAAACCAGACAGCTACACCATAGGTTAACGCTTGCCAGCGGTTTTTTGCAATTGACCCTGCAATCATGGCGATAGCAAGAAAAAATAAGGCAAGGCAACAAGAAAACACAAGCAAAATAGCATATGCCTTGAGGGCAAATCCGCCTGCAGTGAAAAGTCCAGAAATCCCTGCCAATCCGAAGCCGGTTGCTACAATGAGCAGTAACACAACGGATAATCCGATATATTTGCCAAGTATATACGTCCAAGTAGATATAGGATAAGAAGAAAGCAGTTCCCAGCTGCCTTCTTCTTTTTCTGCTGACAGAGAGAAAGAACCCAGCAGAAGAGACATTAATGGTAGCAAATATAGAATAAGATTAATCATCGTTCCGGTAATACCGGAATACCCCTGCAAATAACCCTGTGCGTTGATCATGAGAAGACCGATCATAAATAGAGCAAAGATAGCCATAAATGAGTAGGACCAGGGATTACGTAAACCGCTTTTCACATCCCTAACAGCAATATGATAGATAGACATTAAGAATGATTTCCTTCTTTATTGCCGTTCATGTCCATGGACTCATTCTCATCTGTTTGATGCATTTCTTCATTATGCATTTCCATCGATTCCATATCCATCATGTCACGGTTTACTTCCCATGTATGAGTAGCTAGTTCCGATGCCGTCATTAATTTTCCTTTTCCTTGCTCACTAATATAGTTCTCCGCTTTATCCTTGGATTCAAAGGCTATGATTCCGTATGCCATTGGCGTTTTGAACGTAGAATCGTAGGCATAATATGCTTTATCATACTTCAGCCAATCCCCCGTATTCTGGTCTCTTACAAATTTGGCACCTATCGAATCTGATCCATTCTTCTCTTCCCACTCATGCATACATCCGATATCGTCAAACTTTAAAGATTGTCCATCTACCGTGACAATTTGAGTCGCATAAGGGTCATCCTTGATTGACATGTTACAGATTGCGCACTTGTCCGTCTCTTCGTTAATGGCAACAGGCTTATATTTGGTCCCCCCGCACGCGCTCATCAATAATACAACAATCGATACCAGAACAAATAATTGAATACGTTTTATCATTTTCTTTTAACCCCCATTTTTAGGTAAAAAGTCATTACGATAAGCAGCAATGCCGCCCCGATGAACCCCGGTACTGCGGTAGACCATTTGTTAATGGATGCTTTTTGTATCCTCTCAGGTTGCATGAGAGGAGAGATATCTGTTGTCCATGTGTTTCTCTCCGATTGGAACAGCTCTTCGAGAAATATCATTCCTGGTGACTGGAACAGCAATTGAAATCCCGGACGGATTTTCACTAAGTTTTGAAACAAGGGATTAATGGAGTAGGCAATATCACTCCTTCCATCACCGTTTGAATCAATTCCTTGAAAGTTATCCCAATAGTTTCCGCTTATATTGTTACCGGCACTATTTCTGGCTTGGGCATTAGCAACATTAGCAATAAACTTGTTTCCGGCAATTCGGTTTGTTTTTGCATCCAGCAGCTGTAGACCGATAAAATTGCCCGATACCTCATTATTCTCAAATACATTGCCGGTTGATTGCTCCAAGTATAAGCCTACCCTGTTGCCTTCTATCTTGTTTCCGCTAATACGGCTGTTGTGAGCTTCGAATAACAATATTCCTTGAGAATTGACATTTTCGCTCTGTTTCGTGAATACGTTTCCGATTACTTCGGTATTGTCAGCCTCCATGATCATTGCACCTGTGATATTCATATCCCCGATGTTATTCCGGATGACGGTATTTTTCGTGTACATGCAATGGACGCCGTAACGCATCTCTTCGAAATGATTGTCCTCAACCCGATTGTTATCGCTATTTTCCAAGTAGATACCGTCATGCATGCCGACAATCAGATTCCCTTGGAACACGTTATTATTAGCGTTATACAAATCCACGCCGTTGCCTTTATCGGACAGCTTAATTTTCCCGTTTGGCAGGTTGCCTTCCCACTTAATAACCGAGTCCGTAATTGAGGCCCCTCTCGAATCTGTCATTTTAACCCCATACGAACCTGTAGCTATGTATACTTGATGAAGCTCCGCACCATTGCCTTTTATATAAATAGTCGGATTGTCCTTTATGGTTGTATCTATAATCTCAATACCGGATAACTCGACATTATCAGATACAATTTGAATTGCCGGAGACTTTCCCTCATTTACAATCACAGCTTTAGATTTTGCCTTACTTGTCAGTGTAATTGATTTCGTTATCTTTATTGGTCCGCTATAGTGCCCTGCTGGAAGTGTTAAGGTGTCTCCTGGCTGTGCCTTGTCAATCAATGGCTGTAGGGGAACAAGCGGATGTTCTTCAGCTGACACTGTCATAGCACAGAAGATGCAAAGCAATGTAGCTACAACAAATGCGGCGGTAAATCGGATACCTGTTCTCATGGCACTATTACTTCCGCCTTCTTTGTAATGTGATATTCCCCATTGTACAAATGCAAGAATATCTCGTACGTTCCAGATGCTTGGAAGCTGTAATTGCCTGCATAAGCATTCTTTCCTTTAAACGTGCCATCAACAAACTCAGACTTCTCGTTATGACGGAATTCGAAAACCATGGTGGTTGCATCCGTTAAATTACTTCCGGTAAATGTAGCTTGAAGCTTGGTTGGCTTGCCCGCATCAGGGATATCCGGATCTGTTGATAAAAAAGCTTCAATTGAGGCTGGATCAATATCTTCCGGAGCAGGAGCAGCTGTTGAGCATCCCGACAAAATGAACAACACTACAAAAAAAGTAGTCATTATTATAAATCTGGTCCGCACAATTTCACCTCCTTCTGATTTTGCACTCATTGTAACAAATGCACTTCTGTAAACAAATGGCTCGAACGGGCTATACGCGGTTGCCTTTTTAACAAATTTTCATCAATTTTCTATTCAAAGCAGCCCTTTAGAGTCATAACACCCCAAAGATCCTTTCTCTAACATAAATCGGCCATATCTGCGCTTTTTTTAATGTACCAAACAGCTGGTGAGCTACCTCCCTTTGCTTAAACAACAAACCGGCAGCGGATTTTTTGATCTGCTGCCGGTTTGTTGTTTAAAACTAATGTATTAGGTTATTAGATTAATTTAACCACGCACGAAGTTTTGGAATTCGTTGTATGATAATCCAATCCAGGATTAGCGCAGCTAGGAATGTGACACCTACTGGCGGAATTAAAACTGCCAACACGATGACAATGACAGCCACTCCGCTTTGCAGTTTATGATTTACCGGCTTTGTTGGCGCTCCTATTCCGGAACCATTTGGACGACGGCGCCACCACATGAATACACCAAGTATCGAGGAACCCGCAATCGCAATACATGCAAGCAAGCAAATAATCAGATTTGCAACTCCAAAGTATTTGCCCTCATGCAATGAGATCCCGATCTCTATCCATTTCGCCATAATGCCATAGTCACTGTATCGTAATGATGAAAGCACATCTCCGGTATACTGGTCGACATGAAGCGTAGCTTCATCATAGACATTTTTTGGCCATACAGAGATCGTATAGACTCCTTTGTCGTCTTTCGGAAGCGCAACGCTATAACCATCAACGATTTTTTCCTTCTCGGCAATTGCGAGTATATTCTCAATAGGCAGCGCTGGTACGCCACTCTTGCTTGAACGCGGAACAGGCAAGCTCTCGGCAGCCCAAGGTACCTGCATGATGTCCCTGGTTGGAATCGTTGATTCGGGCCCACCCCAAAAAACGCCTTCCGGGTAGTTACTATTAAAGGATGTAGCCGCCTTGTCTATGTATTTCCCGGTAAAGCCGGACCAAGGAAGCCCTGTGATAACAAGCATGATGATCACAATGCTTAGCCAAAACATCGGCACCGCGTGGAGATCTCGAATTGTGGTTTTCCGGCCTTTACGGAACCGCGGAAGCAGTACTCCCCATATTTTACTCGCGCCTCTCGGCCACCATAAATAGAGACCTGTTACAATTAACACGATCGCCCAACAAGCGGATAATTCAATTATCTTGTCGCCGATGGAATTGTCACCGGCCATCAGGCTGCCATGAAGATCTCTAATACGTTGGGTAAAGGTCTTTGATGGATCCATGATCCCTACAATTGAACCGTCATAGGGATTTACAAAAACGGTACGATCGCCTTCGGCACCAAATATGCCGACCTCGGCTGTACGGTCATTGGCTAAAGATGGCTTATACGAGGTTAGTAAAGCGTCTGGATACGCCTTCTTTACGGTTTCAAGTTGATAGGAAGGAGAAATCAGAGCGGTTTGTTCTGCTTTAATGTGATAAAACTTATGATACATCGCATCGTCTATTTGATCTTTGAATAGGTATGCCCCGCCGGTAATAGCCAGGACGATAAGAAATGGCATGAATATAATGCCGGCATAGAAGTGCCAACGCCATATTCTAGCGTACAATCCTCGACGTATCGGTTGCTTTACCGGTGGGCTGTGTTCTTTCGTTGCAATTTCCATATGGACAACTCCCCTATTTTATTTTTCTCTATTTGGCCGATTAGAGCTGGAGGCTAATCTTTCTCTCATGATTGTCTTTCTTCAGAGAAACAATTGCTTTCCAGTCACCGTTCATTGGAAGAAGAACTTTGGTATGGTATTCTCCTAATCCGGTTCTCTCCATTTGCTCTTTCATCTTATGATTCATACCGTTCATTGACATCGAAAGATTGATTCGAACACGGTCGACATCTATCAGGTTGCCTGCTTCATCTTTAATCACCAGACTGTATTTATGGGCGGTTTTGTCGCCGCTGTTTGGAGTGTCTTCAATGGAGACTGTCAGACCATCCAAGAACGGACTAGATGACAGCTTTGAACCGCAGCCTGCCAACATAATGATAAAAATAGCGATGACTGCTATTGCGTATAGGTTAATCCACTTACTCTTCATCGTCATGTATACCATTGGCTAATCATTTCTGCATGAATCATTTAAGTTAACCCCTCGCTTCTATTCTGTGAACAGTCTATCATGCGGACAATCTGTAACACATGACTAGAAAGAGCTATAAATAATGATAGCCATGTCCAAAATTTGAACAGATACCTTACTAAAAAAACCGCTTGAGAGCGGTTTAATCTTCTGTCAATGGTATTGAATTATCTCTTGCTGTAAGTAGTTCCTGCTCTAATACTTTGTAAAGCAAACTCATACAAATGATTAGGATAACATCCATGAAGATAATTGTCTGGGCAGGATATTCTTGAAAAACCATAACACCAAGCATAGCCCCCATCATTCCGCCCATCACACCAGACAGCATACCGTCCATTGAAGCAAGCATACTGTAACTAAATCCAGAAATATAACCTGCAAGCATTCCAAAGATTACTCCTATAACTGTCGAATAAAACATCTGGTTCATTAATATCCCCACTACCGTTCCGATAACAAGACTTGAACTCATAGCGATCGTCATTGCTGCCATCATGCCCAACATTTTACTTACCTGCGCTCCATTTTTACGGGCTTGAATTAGAAAAGCTATAATTACCAATAACACAAAAACAATGGAGGATATTCCCGTAATAATGGTGAAAGAAGACAACCCAGAGGAACTAGTTGCTGCTGTATCTCCATGATCATGCGCAGATGCAGGCAGCGCATGGATCATCATGATGCAGACCACTATTCCTGTTAACCCTTTACTCAACAATGATTTCATCATCATCCATACACGGCTCCTTACAGTCACATTATCCTTATCAGTTTGTCACTGAATCATTATATTGTTCATCGATTTCTTCTAGAATGGCTCTAAAGGGTTACATGTAATAGGGCCGATCCTAGTGATCGACTGCTATTACTTCGCTAAGTGATGCATTATTATATACGTTTAACATTGATGCGCTATCTCGGTAAGATGTCGTACACAATGTTCCCTGCAGAAGAATAAAACCGGCAGTTGATTCCTGATCTGCAGCCGGTTTGGAACTAATGTTTCGAATGGTTCTATTCTATTTTTGGATTCCAATCCACTTATCTACTCTTAATTCAGAAAAACAGCCGGTCGTTATGACCGGCTGCTGCACTGTTGATATTGAAGTAAAGTTCTCCGAGGGAGCATATTAACTCGTTACATTATTGCCACCGGCTATGTATAGAAGTTCTTGTCTTGAGCAAACGACAAAAACTTCTATACATAAAAATAAAAAAGACTTCGATTGTATGATATTCTTGTCGTCCGACATCGGAATAATCGGTTGCAAACTCTTCTCAATCATTTTATCAATCTGTTTCCATTTAGGAGCAATAACTTGTTAGCTCCCTCTATAGCAATTGCTAACCACTGATGAAAATAATTAATACGCAATTCTGTTGTGTAACGATTTAAAATTTGATGCATTACTGGCCTATTCTCAACATCTGATATCTTCATTTGAGAACCAAGTATTTTTCTGAAATAGTCAATTTTTTTCGTTAATAATTTTGTTACCGCTCACTGCACTTACTTCCCTTTAGTTATACTGTCCAAGCTGACTGATAGCCTTTAGCGGATAGGCATACCCGAGTCGTAAAAATCACTGTTCTCCCGGTCTTCAACGGGCCGGTTGACGGTGTGGTTGAGCCCTTCTGGGAAAGGAACTCGATCCTCCATGCTTTATTTGTGAGGCCCTTAATACATGCCATTGATTTTATTAACCGTTACGCTATCCGAATCCCAATTGCGTGTCGCCCAATTTGAAGTCGGCGCGGAAGAGACGAAAGCGTACCGTTCGTCTTGCAGACACCGTCATCACAAATCTCCTCCGGCGCGGGATCCGGATTATGATCAAGCAGTTCCAACCCGAAACCTTCGTCGTGCGCGTAGACGGCTTCCTCCATCAGGATATGTCCCTCTGCCGCCTGTTCCAGCAGCTCAATATCCCATTCAGCTGCAAGCCGGATTCGGCTCTCGCTACCTGCCTCATCCACCAAGGAGTCGATTGTTCTTTATACTTCGTATTTCTTCATTATAGGAATGCTCTCTCTATGGAGAATCGTTTTTCTCTTAAATTCGCTTGTTTTCGTAGGTTTTGAACGTTTTTCTTTCGTGCCAGACAACCGTTGAATGGAATAATGTTGTAGAAGATGTAAAATATGGGGCGAAGAAAGTGCAAAAATACATCCACCCAGACCACTCACTTTAAAAAGTGGACATTCTGGATATATATGGTCGCACCTTTGGATCTCCACTAAGGCTCATGGCGGTCAACCCTCCCATGTCTCACAGAGTCTTCGCTCCCACATTCCTTCATTCAACCTGTCCATGAGGTGGAGGCCGGATATGCTGCCCGACAGGATCTTCGTCCGTATGTTAGTTCTGTTCCGACTCATCCGTGCTTCAATTGTCTGTACCTTTTATTGATGTTCGACTTCTATGAAAACATTGAATCTAAGCTGCTAACGACACTGCCGTGTACCTTGGGATATCCTGCAACATCTTTTCTTCACTGAACTGATGCCCCTTCTTCAAGACCCCAAAGAGAATTCGAATCAGCTTGTTGCATAGCGCAATGAGCGACTGCATCTTTTTTAAGGGATTATCTGGCCGTTTGGTATAGTATTGATGCAATGCCTTAAACGCACAGTTCTTAGCCACCAGTGGCATCATGACGCGAAATAGCAGCGCTCGTAGTCGCTTACGACCTCGCTTCGTGATCTTCGTTTGTCCCTTGTGTTTACCGGACGTGTTTTCTTTTAGGTTCAAACCGGCGAGTTTAATGATTTGTTTCGGATGCCGGTAATGCGTAATGTCGCCAACTTCAGCGAGGAAACCGGCTATACTGTCCCGGCCAATGCCTTTTATGTCCAGTAATTGCTTCACATGGGGGATTTGCTCCAAGAGCTCATCTAGCCTTGCCTCAAGCTCTTCAAACTTACTCTCAAGCAACTCGTACTGCGTTAACAACAGTTGAAGCTCTAGTTTTGCTAGTGCGGTCCCTTCTCGTATACCAACAGAACGGCTTGCCGCTGCTTTCAGACTTCTCATACGTTCGATGCCGAGACCTCGCTTGGCAACCTTTCTGAGGTGACTCAGCAAGGCTTCCTCAGACTCAGAAACCAGCTCATGCGGCAACAAACAAAGACTGAGCATTTGGCGTGCTGACTTGCATTCCCAGTCCTTAAATACCGTGAGAAACTCTGGAAAGTACCGATCCAACCAGTTATGAACGCGGCCTTGCACCACGCGCAGGTCAGTCGACAGATGATCGCGAATTTTCATCGCTTCCCTTAGTTCGGCATAGATGCCCTGGGGAAGGTTTGGTAAGGCATATCTACCGTCTTTGACGAGCAGCGCACGTAACATGCTGTTCTCTTAAAAAATGGGCCAGGTTCAGCCAGTAGTGACCGGTCGGTTCCATGCCAACGATGACGTCTTGGAACCCTTTCTCCGTCGCAAGCTTTCTAACCAGCTAACGAACATTTCGAAGCCTTCACGGTCGTTCTCAAACGTAATTGACTTCCCGAACTCGACTCCGCATGTGCTCGAGCGACATGTTTGAATTTAGCGATGTCTACACCGACAATTAAGGTAGAAGAAGTAATTTGATTAATACGTTCATTTTGAGTAGAATTCATTTTGTAGTCTCCTTGGTTTGTATTTGGATCCGGTCGCTGGCGAGCATCTGGGACCCTCATACATCATTCCAAGGAGTCTTTTTGTTTCTCTAACCTCGTATTCCTTCATTATAGGAATGCTGCCCGTTAGCTTAATAAAGTTCTCATTTCTGGGGATTACAGGGCTGTATAGAAGTTCTTGTCCTAATACGGCATTGTATAGAAGTTCTTGTCTTGAGCTCACGACAAGAACTTCTATACAAAAATAAAAAAGCCGCAGTTTATGCGACTTCTGTTGTACAGATGTTCTTGTCGTCCGACAATACTGTTCCATTTCCCTACAGTAACACTTTATCCGCAATATTTACCATAGTTCATAGTATATCTGTACATTGCATAGTACTGAATCTATGAATCTAATGTATGAAAACAAAAAAAGAAATGGTTCCCTCCAATTTCCATTCCTACTGATACAAAAACCTTGCTTAACCGACATCTCCCCATTGCGCTAAGGTTATATCCCCCAAAGTATCTCAAATGGCTATCAATCCCTATCACACCTTTTATCATGTGGAATCCCCCGGACCGTAAATGGCCGGATTATATAAGTCCTATTATCTGTCTACTGAAACAGCTGGAATCGGTACAATTACTTAATTGGCCCGTTTTGAAAGGAGGTGATAGTATGTCTGTTAATATTGTAGATCACCAATATCAAGATGTTGCTGCAGGAACGGGTTCGCTTCCGTTTTTAATCTCTCCGGGTGCAGAATATCTATTGACTTCAGTCTTTCTCCAAGTCAACAACATCAACAACCGGATTGAAATAAAAGCAACAATTGGCTGGGAAGCACAGCTGCTACTTCTCACAATTGTTCCAAAGCTGCTCTTTCGCATCCGGAGAGGCGGAACCGCTGCTCCTGCTCTTATTGTTTACCAGACAACAGATTCTGCTTTTATTGGAACAAGAGATGAGGGCCCTTGGGTAACGCTTGATTTTACGACAGCCTTCCAGCACACGGAAAATGCAACAGTTGGTCTAGTTGGTACATTTCAGCAATATTCTCTGACCGTAGAACATGTCGGCCAAAATGCCGTTACCATAACCGGTCCCGTGCATCTTGACGGAACGGTCTATTTGTAATTAGGCACTAAATAGGCGGTTGGTTGGCTTGATCTAGATAACCAACCGCCTATTCTTTATCCTCTTGGCCCAATGTTCTAGGCAATTGCTGATTTGTCTTCTGACCTTTGTAACGGGGCCTTACAAGGGTCTTTTTAGACTTTAACCTTTCAAACTTCGTCCTCACCCATTTCTATTATTTCCAATAAACCATGCGGATTCGTCTTCGCATCCATTTATCCGTTTTTTTAGCAATTAATCAGCTGATTAAAGAACTAAACTGACTTGCAATTATTAGCCGTGTCTAACAATTGGTTGCCTTTTTTTCTTGCGTTAAATCCATTTTTAGAATAAATATGCGAATCCGATTACCATAAATCTTCGTTTTAAAAATATTAAATATCCCAAAATGTACTAATATTTACATTTGGGTCAATATTCTTAGCAGCAGTCATTATTTTTTTTATACTTACTCCACTAGGGAGATAACTACTATCATTACATATATTTTTTATTGTACCTGTACTTAACCCGCAGAGATCTGCGAATTCCGTATAGTTCAACCCATTTTTAGTTAACTTTGTAGAAAGGTATTCTTGAGTTATTCCATTATCCAAAAGACAAATCAAAAGCATTTAAGGGATCATAATTCCAGAAATCAACAACACTGACATCATGATTTTGTTGTCTTAAAGAACCAATTATCCTACTCATTAATTTATTTGTAGGCGTGAATTCTATATCTGTACAAAGCTTACTAATCGTATTCTTATTCACTTTACTTATGTCTACTAGATATTGCTGGTTAAGTCTATTATGTCGCAACAATTTTCCTATAAGTGTTTGTTCATTTCCAATACCTTCTCCATATGCACGATAAGTTTTATCACTCACATCCATACCGATCACCTCATTAGAATATTATGATTTATTATTTTGTGAAATAACATAAACGTGATCAACGCCATTAGTTTTACAAACTTACAGCAGTAAGGACAAATCCTAGATGCTTCCAGATGCACAACCGCCGAAGAAGTCATTAGATTATACCGCTCGAGAAGTCGCCGTCGTTCGGGATATCGCATAGATCGCGTATTACTTCCGAGGTCTGAGGCGAGAATGCCGACTCTACGGCCAAAGAGATTATTAATAACCTTGTAGGCATGGGAGAGCGGGCGCCCGTAGACAGGGCATATGATTGTTTTTTCCTTCTATCTGTGGCTTCCTCACCTTATTTAACCAAAATCCCTCCAATTTAAAATTGGCTAATGCCCTTGAGATATATACATTATTCCAACTCGAAGTTTGCACGTACTATGAAGCATATCGTCAAATTGAGGAGTTGAATAATGAAAGCTTTAGTTACTGGAGGCGCAGGCTTTATTGGTTCCCACCTGACAGATGCGCTAGTTCAAAGCGGTGCCGTTGTCCATGTCATTGATAATCTATCAACAGGCTTCAAACACAACGTCCATCCTGTCGCAGTTCTGCATGAACTAGATATTAATAGCGATGCGGCTTTGCAAATCATTAAGCAAGTCAAACCGGATATTGTATTTCATATGGCAGCGCAGGTCGATGTCCAGCGTTCGGTAGCTGATCCTGCTTTTGATTCGTCGGTTAATATTCTCGGAACGATTCGCCTGATGATGGCATGCCAGCAGGCTGAAGTCGGCAAGCTTGTTTTTTCTTCTACCTCCGCAGTTTATGGCGATGCCAATAAAGAAAGGAATTTGGAGGATGCCAATACAGCCCCCATCTCCTATTATGGATTGTCCAAACTTACTGGAGAAAACTATATCCGGCTGTTCCACAAAATGTACGGTCTTCCCTATACGATATTACGCTACAGCAACGTGTACGGCCCTCGGCAAAACGCTTCAGGGGAAGGTGGCGTCGTTTCTATTTTTATGAACAAATTAAAACAAGGCCTTCCTCTTCACGTTAATGGCAGCGGCAATCAGACCAGGGATTTCATCTATGTGCAGGATGTTGTCCAAGCGAACTTGGCAGTTATTCACCAGGGTGACCAGGAAACGATCAATATCAGCACAGGACTGCGCACATCCATTAACAATTTGATTCAAATAATAAAGCTTATCCACGGTCAAAAGGTCGAAATTACTTATGGCCCGGAACGGCCTAGCGATATTATGGACAGCTGTCTGGACAATACAAAAGCCAGTCAACGATTAGGCTGGCGGCCTGCATGCAGTTTGTTTGAAGGGCTATCTCAAACCTATCAGCATGTGCCAATGAAATAACAAGAAAAGCTAATATCGTCACTGCAGCCAGTGGCATATTAGCTTTCTCCATCATTTTTTTCACTTGGTGGCCACATAAATGATTGTAAATCCATCGTCCCTCCCGGGCACAATCTCGTACGTTTCGTTGTCTTGCGTTACGGCCTGCTGGATATGAAAGCCATGCTTGACAAGCAGGCTGCGTAACTCTTCAGGACGATAGTGACGATAATGATGAGGGTTTACGCCATGCAAAAAGTAGGGGTTCTTTAAATGAGGAATAACGTTCTCGTTAGGTGCCGAAATAAGCAGCACCCCGCCTTTATTCAAGCATTGATACAATTTCCGGATAAATGACTGGTCATCCTTCATATGTTCGACCGTCTCAAAACAGATAATGACATCATAGCTTGGCAGCGGGAGTTCCTCGTGAAAGGAACCCGATAAATCAGTTTGACAATAAACGGTTTTGTGGGAGAAGAAGTGATGAACCGCCCAATCTAATCCGTGCTCAGACTTATCCACCCCGACAGCTAATGTACAAGCAGAATGGGCGGCCATATAATGCGTTCCAAAACCTGAACCGCAGGCTGCATCGAGCAAAATATCACCAGGGCGGATAAAGTGTACCGCATATTGATAGCGAAAGTAATGATCCGGCATGGCATCGTCTACTGACGTTGCATACATGCGTTCCATCTTCGCAATTTCGTCATCCATTTTATCGACTCCAGTAACTATAAAATCAAATCTGTTCCGCATAACAGATATTTACCAGGGGATATCTGTACATTGCAATCTACTAAATCAATGAATCTAATATATGAAAAGCAGAAACGAGGAGGAGATCAGCTTGAGCGACTGGATAGATTTTTCTGCGCAGGAGGTTTCTGTCGGAACGGGATCGCTGCCATTGTCAATAGCTACGGGTACCGAGATTTTGCTTACTTCTATCTTTCTTCCTATTGCGGATCATCAAACCCGGATTAACGGTTATGCAACAATCGGTTGGGAAACTCCTCTGTTACAGAACACGCAGCATATCAACATGATTTTTCGAATTCGCCGTGGCGGGTTTACATCGGCCCATAAGTTAATTTGCTGGGTCGTCGATTCCGTCTCCCTAGGCCATGACGTTCCCATATTAATGATAGATAAGACTTTATCTTTGCAGTTCACCGATCTGCCAAGTTCAGAGAACATTGGAACCTATCAACAATACTGCCTGACAGCAGAGCTCGCGGGTACGGGCATGGCAACAATCTCCGGGCCGGTCACGCTTATCGGCGGAACGTTTAACCTATAACAAGAGGAGGGCAACAAAAACGATGGCTATTCAAGATTCCGCTTCAATAAGAGTACTGCCGGGCACTCATTCCCTCCCGCTTCCTATCTCTTTCGGTACAGAAACCTTGCTCACATCCCTATTTCTGAAAAGCTCTAGCCCTGACAGCAAAATCTTTATCGAAGCATCCGTCTGCTGGAGAGCCGAAGCGTCTCAGCTGCCCATTGTGCCGAAGATCATACTCCGGCTAAGACGAGGCGGCGTTACTCCGGCTTTCCCCGAAGTCTCCCAAATCGCTGACTCCTGCTACTGGAGCAGCAACACATCCCCAACCTCTGCCACAACCGACTTTTATCACGTGGAATCTCCCGAACCAGGAACAGACGGATTATATCAGTCCTATTATCTGACGGCAGAATCAGCCGGCATCGGCAGGATTACGGTAATGGGGCCGATCGTACTAAAGGGAACGACAATCGGATATTCCTGATGATTTTGCTTTTTGAAAGGAGGTGATAGCATGACTGTTACAATTGTAGATTACCAATATCAAGAAGTTGCCGCCGGAACGGGTTCTCTTCCGTTTACCATCTCTCCGGGTACCGAATACTTGTTGACCTCCGTTTTCCTCCAAATCAACAACATCAATAACCGGATTGAAATCAAAGCATCGATTGGCTGGGAAGCACAGCTGCTGCTGCTCAATATTGTTCCAAAGCTGCTCTTCCGCATCCGGCGCGGCGGCATCGCTGCTCCTGCTCCAGTAGTGTACCAGACAATGGATTCTGCCTTTATCGGAACAGTACAAGAAGGCCCATGGGTAGCGCTTGATTTCACGACGGCCTTCCAGCATACGGAAACGGCATCGGCTGGTCTGGTTGGTACCTTCCAGCAATATTCCCTCACCGTTGAACATGTTGGACAAAACTCGGTTACCTTAACCGGCCCCGTGCATCTTGACGGAACTGTCTATCTGTAAGTAGGCAACAATGAGGTGGTTGGTTAGCTGGATTCCGGCTAACCAACCGCTTCTTTGTTTACCGGTCCTCGAAAATATTCTGCGATCCGGTTCTCGTATCCATCCATACAATGAAAGTTGTCCCTGCCGCGTTGATTTCCAGGTCGTTATAATCGCCAATCGACGGTGTAGGTTCGCCAATCGACGGGTCTGCGTTTGGATCAAAGGAGACGCTGGTAATCCGGCGGTTAGGCAGAAACGTATTGCCGGCATCATTCGACTCGGTCAAATACACATCAAGGAGATTATTGGTTACGCGGTTCGTATAGTACATAGCCTTGAATGCGCCGGTGTCGCGGGAAACCGTCGCATTGGGCAGAAAGTTCTGCGTACCGGCTGGGCTGTCATCAATCTGCTTGGCGGCTGACCAGGTATTGCCCCTGTCCGTCGAACGCGACATAAAGATATGCGCGCTGCCCGTACGGTTATCTTGCCAGACGGCATAGACGATACCTTGACCGTTAAACGGCGAAATATCCGTCGCCATATAAGCAATGGTCAAGACGCGGAAACCAAAGGTTGGAACCGGCAGAGGAGTCGGTACGAGGCTGACCGTGGACACGATTACGATTGGCCCAAAGGTTACTCCCCCATCCAGCGATCTCCGCATTAAAAATTCCGGCGTTCCTGGCCCGTATTGCATCCAACCGACATACACATCGCCTTGCGGTCCGATCGCAATCGTTGATCCAAAGCTTGTTACGCCTTGCACCTGATTCGTCAGCAGAATTGGCGGAGACCAGGTCAGTCCTTGATCCAGGGATCGCTGGAACAGGGTTTCCGACTGCGTAAAATTGTTAAAGTACCGGGTATACGCGACGTACGCTTGCCCCAGATAAGGGCTGCCATTCGCCGTATCAATGGCAAGCGCCGGTTTATCATTATAAACGGCCGTCCCGAAGCCCTGATTGACAATGACGGGAGTAGAGAACGAAGCCCCATTGTCGGTTGAACGATAAACGATAATCGAGGAGTTTTGCACAGGGTTTACAGTGAGCGCGGTAGCGGCGACCAGAAAGGTTTGAGCATAACCAAAAGCGGCTACGCCATCTCCCGAGGCGTCAAATCCCGGTGGAGGTGAAAGTAAGGTTTGAGCATACGATACCCCTGCGTTAATCGAACGGTAGACCGTTGTCATGTTATTGCCCGAACGCAAATCATTTGTCGTTACCAAGATGGTGGATTGGTCAAGAGTATTAAGCGCAATGGACGGCTCCTGCTGAGGCCCTGAAGGGGTAATTTGTTGGTTTGCCATCTCTGACTTCACTCCTTTTTAAAATTTATTGGGGCTCGTTGGCTTGGAACAAGATCGAACCAACGATATGGTCGTCTACGATCGAAAAAGACTTAGGAATGTCCATCTGATAGGCATTCCGGAAATAGGTGCATATCTTAGAACCATGGTGACCGGGATGCTTAGGCGGATGCGATGCCTTGCGGGTATGCTGATTGTTCCTGAGAAGTTCATACAGCTTTTCGATTCGTTCTGCCATAGCGGGGAGCGACCATTGATTCAAGCCCCAGTTGTGTCCGTTCTTGGCTAATCGGTTACGAAGCGGCTTGTTCTCGATCAGCAATTGCAGGCAGCGCGACAGTTCGCCGCTATCCCCGGCTCTTGCCATCAGACCGGTCTGACCGTGCTGAACCATTTCCGGAATACCTCCGGCATCCGAAACGATTATCGGCTTGCCCGCGAGCTGAGCTTCCATTACGGCATACGGCTGGTTGTCATTCAGGCTTGGAAGGACGATGATATCCGATTGCCGCATTAACGCAGGCACATCATTCCTGCTTCCTGCAAATACAACGTAAGGCGATAAGCCAAGTTGAAGTGCTTTGGCTTCCAGCTCTTCCCGGAGATTGCCGTCGCCAACAAACAGGCATCTCCAATCGGTCCTGGATTGCTTGAGCAGATACAGGGCATCTAACAAGCTGCTGTGTCCTTTTACTTTATCCAGGCGGGCGGGACACAAAATATTGCAGTTTTCTTTCGGAAGTCTGAAAGAATTTCTCTCTTTGGTGCGCTGTAAAAAATGTTCGATGTTCATTCCGTAAGGAACCACTTCCATATGATCACCGGGCACCAGATAACTGCCAAGCGTCCGATGCAGCCAGTTGGTCGGTACGACGGCCAAATCACTTGAGGTTGCTCCATAATATTCTCTGGCGCAGGCATACTTCCAAATCGAATCGGATGGTGTTCGCCCTTCCAGAGAAACCCAGAAATCGGTTGCGAGGCACCCGTGTATTGTATTGATCAAAGGAACACCCTCCGGCTTGATTTGCCATAAGGCACGCGAGGAAATCACATCTTGTGCGTGGATGATATTATAGCTCTGGAGGCCCAAATACGAGGCCGCCAGCGCATAAGAGCAAAACTCGGTTTCCTGGTCGACGATCCAAGGGTCAATTGGAATCTGCTGCGAGGCATACACCGCTCTTATTTCTTTTTCTATCAATTGTCTAAACAACTTTTTCTCAACTCTGCGGCCGGTATTCACGATATAGTAGCTGTTCTCGTCTGGATGTCTCGCTAATATATCTACTTCATGGCCTAGCTTCTCCAAACTGGCTTTCAGATCCTGTATATATACCCATACCCCGCCTACATGCGGAATCAGCCAATACGTTGCAATAAGAATTTTCATAAGCTGTCAGCACGCTTTGCAGCTATGGTTTTCTCGTAAAGAAGAATCGTCCGGTTAATCATCGTTCGTAATGACCAATTGCGAAGGCCTTGATATCTGGCTTGATTAGCCAATTTCTTTCTTTGGTCTTCATCGCTAAGCAGCTGGTTTAAGCCCCTGCATAACAGATTCGCCTTCCCGCTTGGAAAAAGCACACCCGTCTTTCCGTTGTCAATCATTTCGGGTATTCCCCCTGTGTCCGAAGCAATGATGGGTTTTCCAGCCGCCTGCGCTTCCATTACAGCAAACGGCAAATTGTCATGAATACTTGGCAGAACAATCAGATCCGCTTCCTGCAGCAGCAACGCCATGTTATTTTGGTGACCAAGAAAGCTTACCTGTTGACCTAACCCTAACTGGCTTACTATTTGTTCTAACTGCTCGCGCATGGGACCGTCCCCCGCCAACCAGCAAATCCAATCCGAACGGGATTCCTTCAACATAGACAAAGCTTGCAGCAGCACTTGATGACCCTTCACAGGATCGAGACGCGCAGGACATAGAATTAACTTTAAGCCGTTTTTATTAAAGGCAGGCGTATAAAGGGCAGTTTGATGGAGGAATTTCAATGTATCGAAGCCATAAGGAATAACGGCTGCTGAGGAATTTGTTCGGCCTGGTTTTACGTCATACTGCCGCTTAAGCCATCCAGAAGGAAAGATAATCTGGTCTGCTGCTAATCTTCCGTAATGATCAAGTGCTTTCGCCCATTCCCAGGATAAGGAGCGCTTCGAGACAACACCCTGATACTTCCATTCCGCTGCAAGATCTCCGTGAAGAGTTAATAGCAGCGGGATATTCGGCAGTTTCACTTCATAGGCGCCTATCGCGGATATGACATCCTGGGCGTGGATGAGATCATAATCTTCCAATCTGAAATGGGATAACGCTTGACGGAAAGCGATGCGCTCGCTTTCCATATCAGCCAGCCAGGCGTCATAGGCATGCATTTTTATATTGTATCGCCTACCGGTATTCTGCTTCACCGCTTCCGAAATCAACGGTTTATCGATGGTTTTCCCCTTGTCTACCATGTGGTATTTCATTCCCGTTTCGTTGTGGGAGATAATGTCCACTTCATGTCCAAGGTCTTCGAGTCCCTTCCTTAATGCCAGCGTATACGTGGAAACTCCGCCGGAATAAGGAATACACCAATAGGAAACAAGTGCAATCTTCATTCCGCTTCCCTCCTCCGACTAGACCGTCTCTAAGCTGAGACGCTCACGGTACCATTCAATTGTTTTATTAAGTCCTTGTTCCAAAGAAACGGAGGGCTTATAGCCAAGTATAGTCTCTGCCCGAGTCAGATCGGGCTCGCGGGCCGGCATATCCTCATAACCCGGACCATAAGCCTCCGCATAGGATTTGAGTATAACCGGCGACGTAGAACGGCTCAGCTGAATAATCAGCTGCGCAAGCTGAATGATCGTCACGGAATGAGTCGAACCGACATTAAATGCCAGACCATCCGTCTCCGGACTAAGCGCCGCGACCGTTCCGCTTACAGTATCGTCCACAAAAGTGAAGCATCTCCGCTGCGTACCGTTCCCGTATACCTCAAGAGGTTCTCCTTTTATTGCGGCGGTAATAAATCTGGCTACGACCCCGCCATATTGCGAGTTTGTTTGCCTAGGTCCGTAAGCATTGAAATAACGAAGCACCGTCACCGGAAGTCCTTTCGCTGCATACGCAAAGCACATATGCTCGTCGATGGATTTGGCTGTCGCATAACTCCAGCGATGAATGGAAGGCGCACCGTAAACGCGGTCAGACATCTCGTTAAACGGCAACCTCTCATTTTTCCCGTAAATCTCCGAGGTTGATGCAAATATAACTTTGGTGCGGCTCGGATATGCCAGTTCAAGAATATTGCGGGTCCCGTCAATGTTGCCTTCAATGACCTTAATTGGATCTTCTACCGTATTTTTCACTCCAAGCACAGCTGCTAGATGATAGACCGTATCTACATGACCCATGCATTTCTTCACTAGCTTCCGGTCCAGTACCGACCCTTCAATAAGACTATGACGAGGATGATTGGACAAGTGAGCGAGAAACTCTGGTCTTCCGTTCGAGAAGTCGTCCAACGTCCAGACGGTATGCCCTGCCACCAATAAGCTTTCCACAAGATGAGAGCCAATGAACCCTGCCCCGCCTGTTACTAATATCTTCAAGAAATTCCCTCCTTAAATTAGGATAACGTTATTCCGGTCCGCAAGTTTGCCGGTTGCATTCCTCGTATCCAAGACAATAGGTGTATGAGCGACAATAAGCTCGTATGGAATATTGGAATGATCCGTCAGAATGACGGTGAGATCGTAATTTTTCATATTCCGTGCAGTAAGCGGAAGCGAATGGAGAGTTGTTTCACCAATTTGCAGTTCGTTTACGTAAGGGTCGAAAAAGCCGACATGGACGCCTTCCTGCAGCAATTGTTGAATAATAGGCAATGCTATGGATTCGCGCATATCATTAACATCTTTTTTATACGTGACGCCAATAATCAGCACGCTGCTGCCCTTCAACTCTTTTGGCCTCAAGATTTTGGAAACTCTCCCAACAATATAAGCGGGCATACTCTCGTTTACTTGCGAGCTAAGCTCGATGAAGGGCATGTCGATCTGATGCTCTCTCGCTTTCCAGAGCAAATACAAAGGATCAACCGGTATACAATGTCCGCCAACTCCCGGACCGGGATAATATTTAGTAAATCCAAACGGCTTTGTCCCTGCTGCTTCAATAACTTCCCAAAGATTGATATCCAGCTCTTCGCACAGCTTAAGAAGACTGTTCATAAAAGAAATGTTCAAGAATCGCTGACAATTTTCCAGCAGCTTCGTCATCTCTGCGGCACGAGGTGAAGATACGACAACTACCTTCTCAAATGCGGTACCATAGACTTCTTTGGCATACGAGGTACTTGCCGGATTCACTCCGCCTACTACCTTCGGAATTTGCGACAGTTCCCAATGCGATCCTGGATCGATCCGTTCCGGCGAATAAGCAAACAGAAGATCCTTCCCGACCTCGAGTCCCGTGGTCTCCAGAAGCGGCTTTAAGACTTCCTCGCTAGTCCCCGGGAAGGTGGAGCTTTCAAGGGCGACAATCTGGCCTCTTCGTAAATGAGGAAGTATGCAGCGTGTGGCGTTTATCACAAATCTCAAATCCGGCTGCATATGTTCGTCAAGTGGCGTCGGAACACACAGAATAATAGCATCGGCCTTCTCTATGACTTCAAACGAATGGCTGACATGAAAGTTTTTTCCGCTGAAGAGCTCTCTAATATCGTTTCTCTTATAGTCGGATAAATAGGATTGACGTTTCTGCAACATTTGAATCTTGCGAATATCGGTATCAATTCCGTATACCGTATTCCCTTTCTCTACGAACAACTTCGCGAGCGGCAATCCGACATACCCCAGGCCGATTATGGCGATTTTATATTTAAGGGCAAGCTCCATCTCTTTCAACTCCTTCAATTCATCTTCTAGCATAATACGCAAATGAATCAGAGTCGCATTGGATTAACGTCTAAAGGCTATGAAAATAGTAGTTTATCCCGAACTTATGGACTAAAAGAGATAAATGCCATGCTTTAGCGGTTATTGTTGGAAATTTATCTTTTTTAAAGGGCTATGTAATAGGGAGATGCCCGTCCGGAAATACGGCTGAAATAGGTTCGTGTACGTTAACAATACTTTGGTTGAATCATATACTAATGGGACGACGGACCAATCGGAGGACAAAACATGCGAATATTAATCGCTTGCATGTGGGCACTGCCGCATGCCGGCGGCGTAAATACCTATGTCAATCAACTGGTCAAGGGATTACAAGGTGCCGGACATGAAGTTGATATATTTTCCTCAACACCGGATGCGCAAGGCTTCTATATTCCAAGCAGAAATTTATCGATAGAGAAAAGTCGGCTTGCTCCTCTCATTGCACACCAAACGGAACTTTATTTGAATCAACTGCTGCCGGGGATCGATCCTTGGATCAAACAAGCAGAGGTTGATAGATTGTGCATGGAAGCAGCCGCTTTGTATTTTGGATTGGCCGAATACGATGTCATACACGCGCAGGACATCGTAAGCGCACACGCGATTTCCCGCGTTAAGCCTGCACATATCCCCCTTGTTACCACCATTCATGGCTGTCTTACAAAGGAATGGTTTGTTAAATTGAAAGAAATGGGCATGACTGACCAAAATATAGGCTCTCCCTTGTGGTACTATTCGTCCTTACGGGAGTATCTTGGCGCAACGGTTAGTGATGTAACGATTTCTCCTTCGCTTTGGTTAAAAAACGAACTGGTCAATGACTTTGCTGTTCCCGAAGAACACGTGACGGTCAGTCATTATGGGATAGATATCGCTGAATTTCAGAATAAAATGCTTAGAGAACCAAAGACGATTAAACCCCTGGCGGAGAAAGTATTTATATGCCCCGCCCGCTTCGATATCGTAAAAGGACATTCCACTCTCATTCATGCCTTAGCCAAACTAAAGGAACAACGCTCTGACTGGGTTTGCTGGCTGGTCGGAGACGGTTTCCTTCGCGATGAATTAATTCAACTGACCAATCAGCTTGGTCTGGCAAATCATATTCTCTTCTGGGGACACCGGGAGGACGTGCCCGAAATGATGCAGCAAGCTGATTTTGTCGTTCTGCCCAGCATGCAGGACAATCAGCCATTTGCGATCATTGAAGCTCAAATTGCAGGTAAACCAGTCATCACTTCTGATGCCGGAGGCATTCCGGAAATGGTTATCCACCTTCAAAACGGGCTGGTATCTCGTTTGGGAGACCCTGATCAGCTCTATTTATGCCTTCGAACAGCCCTGGAAGAGCCGGAGCTATTAAGCGTGATGGCCGACCAGGCGAAAGCGTGGGGGCATCATCATTGGTCATTGTCTACGATGATCTCACGGGTTCTGGAGCTGTACGAGTCCGCCCGGAGTAAACATACGGAGGAACGTCTAGCCTTAGAGGCTCAATCTGGGGAACAAGTCATAACACTGCCGGAGGAGGACCACAAATGGGTTACACCAAGAAAGAGAAAACCGTCAGCTCGAAAAACAAAAAAGTATCAAAAAAAAATAAAAGGCTTAAGAAAATAAAAACGGCAAAAAAAAAATCTCCGCCATTACGGAAACGAAGAAAAAAGCAAGTACCGGCTGCTGTTGAAACGCTAAACCTCGCGCCTCTCTTTGCCTCGCCGATTGATCCAGGCTTTATCCTTTCAAAAACGGATGAAGAGGTTTGGAGACGTATTCTGGAAGCTCAGCCCAAAGGCTACGTCCTCCCCGACAGATTTACCTTTCAAAGGCTTAAGCAAATCATTACGCCGGTATCACCCCCACCGGAGGAAACGATGACGCAATGAAAAAGAGCAGGCCGTTAGAATAAACAGCCTGCTCAGCATGTTGAACGAGCAGAGACGTTCTACCCTGGCTACGATACTATCGGCCGACTCGTAATGAATAATACCATCTAGTTTTTTTCGATTTCATTCACACGCCGATAAAATGTAGTTCTACTCATTCCAAGATTTTTCATTGCGGTTGATGCAGTGATCGATCTGCTCTTCCATTCATGATAAGTCTGGATAAATGCTTCTGTAATCTCCTGAAGTGGCCGTCCAAACTTAATACCCTCAGCTCGTGCAATAGCTATTCCATCTGCTTGTCGTAGGTGATTGTTCTTTCTTTTTCAGCCAAATAAGCTAGTAAACTAAGAAGCTGATCCTCCATAACTTTCCCGAAGTACCCATCGAACGAAATTTGCTAGAATCAAACAATGCCTCATTACCCAAAAAAATAATATCTGCTCCGAGCTTACGGGTGATATACTTCCATTCCGCAATAATTCCCTCATACTTTCTCCCTAGACGATCTAAGAAATCCAAGTAGATAAGATCACCAGCCCGAATCATAATCTCATAGCCTGGTATCTTGGCCGGTTAAAATCTCCCCACTCTGTTTCTCAACAAATATGTATCGCTAATGAATCCCTAATTCTCGAAATTTCTGTATCTGCCGTTCTGGATTCTGGTTCTGAGGATATACGAGCATATGCCAATTTCATTGCTTCTCCCCCAGCATAGATTGTTTTACTCCATATTTTAACGGAAATTCCAAATCCAGTTTAATAGTTTTTTGAACATTCGAGCGCTTTCCTATATCTCAAATAGCATGCTTTTGGGGACAAATAAAAGGCAGCCGAGAACACTCAGCTGCCGACCAATACTAAATTAAGTTATTTAATCGGTGGTAAAATTAGGATCCTAGAGAACACTCAAGATAATACATAACGATAAGTGAAAAAACACAGATGAACAGTTTTCACAAATTGAATTGACCGCTTCATCCAGATGAAGGATCAGTAATAAATTGAAGTAAACTCCCGTTCGCTTAATAAGACTGTGGCAAATTTTGTTGTCTTCAGTGACCAAAGAAGGGTCTTGTCGGGAATGTTACAAAGTTCTTCTCACCTATCGGGAATGTTATCAAGTTCTTGTCATTTCATTTTGACAAGAACTTGATAACATAAAACAAAAAAGCCGCAGTATATGCGACTCTCAATGTTACCATGTTCTTGTCACCCGACAGAAAAGGTATTCCTGACTGACATCACCTACCTACGTATAAGGACCTCTCTTGTTGATGCGGTGTCTGGTCAGAGAAGATCGTGACGATGTTCCTGAACTGGGTTCCTCCTTCCGCATCATGACGGTATTGGCAACTGCAGAGTAAATACCCTTCTCTCTCCAGGTGCCAGAGATGGCAGGATTGTTCGGAAGCTGAGGAGTGAATCGAAGACATGTTCCGGCCAAGTAACCGTTACCCGATTGGGGATCATAATTCCTTGTGCTGTATCAGACGGTACCGTAAACTCGAAATTAACCCTTTCTATATCTTCTGGCGCAATGACTGGAATCGTGAGCTACTGTCCAGTCAATGAATCATGTACGACAACGCTGGTTTCGACAGCTGTTTTATTTGGATTTCAGAACAATCATTACAACTGTCTTTGCGTATATTATCTTTAAAAATTGAAAAACTACTTGATGGGATTCATAGAAAACTCGGAAAGGAACATCTTATGTACCCTAAAATAATGATCACGCTAGCTATTTCTGCCCTTGTTCTCCTATTTGCCGCTCCGGAAGTTGGTGCTCGCGAATCCGAAACAGGCAATATCACAGTAATACTCAATAATCTGAAAAAAGGAGGTTTCATTATATATTTTCGACATGGAGAGGCAACGATAGGTCAAGATCAATCTGAGGTGAACTTAAATGATTGCCTAACACAGAGGAATTTAAGTAATCTTGGCAAGGAACAAGCCTTGGCAATCGGAGAAGTGTTTAAGAAAAACCCCTTTCCTATTCATTTACCTGTTATATCTGACCCTTATTGTCGAGCAAAGGATACGGCTAACATTATTTTTGGCAAAAAAAATGTGGTCGTAGCCCCCATTTTAGCTTCCATTGAAAAATTAAAAATAGAAAGTTATCCAAATGAAAAGAAACAAAAAATTTTATCGGACTTAACCAAAATATTTGAAATTCCACCTACTCCTGATACAAACTCAATTATTGTCGCTCACACTTTCCCTCCTAAAGTAGGATTAGGTGAGATTCCAAACCTGGGGGCCGTTATAATAAAGCCAAAAGGATTGGGGAACGGTTATGAAGTTGTGGCGAGAATAACGCCTGAAGAATTAATAAACTGGTCAGATAAAGCCTACAGTGACTCACACTGAGGCCAGGTATCAACAACAAATAAGCTCGGACGTACAGATCGTCCCGGCTTATTTGTTCATACTATACGTTTTACGTTACTAATCATAAAGCTCTTATTGAATTCCGAACCGAACATAGAAATGTATCGAGGGCAAGCCGTTTAAAATGGCTGTTATTGTGTGAATAAAATAATTCATTTGAATCGCAATTCTGTGCCAAACAGGCAGCCGAATTTCAATCGATTAACGGAGTCGTGACCGATTTTTTTCGGCTCAATTAGATCATGTAATTCCGAAGTCCGAGATATTTGGGGTCTCTTCTAATAAAATGATAATCAAACACTCTTATCGACACAAGCGGTCAACCGCTTCTCGATATCGGAAGCAATACTCATCAAGGCTTCGTTTTCAACCAACTCAATCAAGGCCGTCGGTTTCGGCATGCCGATCCTAGTCGTTCCATTCTCTACATATACGGCCAATTTGCAAGGGAGAAAGTAACCGATCAGTGCATTCTCCGAAAGCACACGCTTGGCTTCAACCGGATTACAAACCTCTAAAATTTGATAAGACATATCAAATTCGACACCTTTCTCTCGCAGCTTTTCCTGCATATCGAGCTGCCACAGCACACCGAATTTCTCAGCCTTTAGATTTTCCGTCAGTGCCTCGACCGCTTCTTCATGTGTCTTTGTTGTTTCAACCGTATAATGGAACATTAAGTAATCGCCTCCATAATATATCCCAGAATTATCTGGTGATCCATGTGATGTTTTTCAGGCAATGAGTCTAGCTACCAAAAAGGCTGTGGCAGCAGCCAAGCCACCGACTAATGTGGTTTGAGCAGCACTCTTTAACGGTTTAGAGCCTGTGAATTTCCCCTTCACGTATCCGAAGACAAATAACGCTGTTAGTGTCGCTGCAACAGAAACCATTAGAGCCGTAACGTCGTGATGAATAATCATATATGGAAATAACGGAATGAACCCGCCTACGATGTAGGATAACCCGATTGTTATCGAACTATTGCGTGCCCTCTTTGGTTCAGGCTCTTCAAGTCCAAGCTCATGCTTCATCATGAAGGAAATCCAACGATCCGGATCGCTGCTAATTTGGTTGACGGCCGATTCAACGAGATCTTCTTGAAGCCCCCATTCCCGGAACACCTCGGCTACTTCTTCTCTTTCATAATCAGGAAGTTCGATGATCTCCCGCCGCTCTCTCTCTCGTTCATTCTCATAATGCTCTTGTTCGGTTCGAGCCGCTAGATACCCCCCTAAACCCATCGCTATCGAACCGGCTGCGATCTCTGCCAAGCCAGCAACAACAACAATTTGCGTCCCCGATACGGAACCCGAAAGACCAGCTGCAAGGGCAAAAGGAACCGTCAGTCCATCCGACATACCTATCACGATGTCTCTGATTAGAGCGGTCGCTGTAAAGTGTTTCTCGATATGATTGTTTTTTTTCGGATGGTTCAAATTGAAAGCCTCCTTGTGCATTTGCAGTTATTAGATACTAATCATGATTTCCTTTCGGAGGGTTTACCATTACGTCATTTACTTTTACACCTATACCGTCTTCATACACCATTTTTCCGCCATAATAGCCAGTACCCAAGACTAAACCGCATGAGACAATAGCAACTACAAAATATATAACGAGCGTCAGCTTAGCGAAGGATTGTTTGCCGCGAAGCAGCAATAAAAGTCTAACCACCACCATGATACTAACGACCCACGCCGTAATGTCCGCTAACGTACTGTGAGTTTCCAAGAAAGCAGTATTGGCTCTAGCGTCCTCTTCAGGACCAGTCGCCACGGAAAGCCATGCAGATAATGCAGCGCCAACCCAAATCCAAAGCCCTTGTTTCAATGGAAGAGACCCACGCCGAATAGATACGATGAGGTCATGTAGTACAGCGATAGTGATCAAAACGATTGGGAAATGGACAAGAATAGGATGTAAGTGATCAACAATTTCATTCAACAATGGAATTCCCCCTTGATTTTTGTACTAAACATAGCCATCATAGCAAGAGATTATTGAAATATTCTTAAAAACCAGAAAGGGATAAAATCATGCGCATTCTAATTGTTGAGGACGACCCTGCTTTGCTTGGTATCATTAGCAAACTATTTGAAAGTGAGAATTATTCAACAGATGTCGCTGCGACCGGAAACGAAGGTTTATTTCTTGCAGAGCAAGGAATCCATGATTTAATCGTGCTTGACATTATGCTTCCCGGAATGGATGGTATTGAAATTGTTCGGCAATTAAGAGCGAAATCAAACCCAATCCCTATTATCATGTTAACCGCTAGAGGCAGCTTGGATGACCGTGTGAATGGCCTCAATGCCGGAGCAGACGATTATTTGCCGAAACCTTTCGCCTTAGCCGAACTGCTGGCCAGAGCTAGAGCTGTACTTAGACGTAAAGGAGCAATAAGCAAGGAAGGCGAGATCATCTGTGGTCCCGTCAAATTGCTCTCGTCCGTAAGGGACGTTATTGTCGGTGATCAGCCTCTTAAGCTTACTGTTAAAGAGTATGAACTTTTGGAATTTCTTTTATGCCATCAGGACCGTATATTGACTCGTGAGCAAATTTTTGACCGGATATGGGGATTTGATTCCGAGGCGGCGATCTCGGCTGTCGATGTTTATGTACATCATTTGCGTAAAAAACTATCCTCTCATGGTGCAGAAAATCTGATTCAAACCGTTCGAGGCACTGGTTACATGATCAAAGGAGGCTCTGATGTTTCGTAACATTCGCATTAAGCTGGCTTTCTTCCATTCCGCAGCATTCTTACTTATACTTACCGCACTTGGAGCCATTCTTTATTGGCATGTTCACTTTCGACTCTACAACGATATGGATGAGATCTTGCATCAGTCAGAAAGCCGAATTCGTGCGACATTGAATTTGGATGAGTTGCTTAGATCGGACTTTAGGGAACTTCAACAGGATGAGCGAACGACTTATCTGTTCTGGAGCAAGGACGGTGAATTAATAGGTCAATTGCCGGAACAAGCTTTATCTCAGAAGGAAACACAGATGTTGAAGCCCATTACAAATAAGCTCCTTCAAACCGTTACTATAGATCACCAAAGCTATCGACTACTTCAGATCTCATGCAGGGACATAAAATGCAACGCAACTATACCGGTCGAATCGATTACCGTCGTAAGAAGCCTTAGAGATGTCGCGGGCATGCTTAAAAATTTGCAACAAGATCTTGCTGCAGGCATTGCGATCGGACTCCTTCTATCCATGGCGGGAGGTTACTGTTTAGCCGGACGGGCGTTGGTTCCTATTCGTCAATCTTGGGAAAAGCAGCAGCGTTTCACCGCTGACGCATCGCATGAATTGCGAACACCAATCACGATTATTCAAGCGCAAACGGAGATGCTGCTTAGGCATCCCTACCATACAATCGAAGAAGAATCCTCCAATATTTCTAACATTCTTAGAGAGAGTAAACGAATGGGGAAATTAGTAGACGATCTGCTGACATTAACTAAGGGTGATACCCATGATTTAGCGCTTCACTGGGCACCTATATATCTAGACACCGTAATGAATGAGGTCGGGGAGCAATTCCGTTTGATCGCTGAAACAAAACAAATCCATGTCGATTCCGAAGTCCAGCCCTCTATCATTTTATGGGGCGATGAAGAACGTATTCGGCAAGTGCTTCTTATTTTACTTGACAATGCATATAAATTTACGCCGTCAGAGGGTTCCATCGTAATAGCAGCCCATCAAACATTTCATGGCATAGTTATACGCGTATCAGATACCGGAATTGGAATTGCGCCTGAGGATCTGGCACATGTATTCGAGCGCTTCTATCGAGGTGACAAAGCCCGCACACGTTCCACAGGTGGAACAGGTCTTGGGCTCTCAATTGCAGAATGGATCGTAAAATTACATGAAGGAAATATCAGGATCCAATCCATTTTAGGCCGTGGCACAACCGTGGAGATAAGCTTCCCTGGATCAAATGCGCGAATCCGACGAACCCCTTGAAATCAATTGGTGTCTAATTATGCATACCTAACAACGAATGAACGAGCGCTGAATAGTCTATATCATCCTGCCTGCCAAGGAGTAAACATCTGATGAGATTATTAATCATTGCGCCTGAGCAAATACCTGTTCCCCCCTTCAGTGGAGGATCAGTTGAGAATTGTATTTATCAAATCTCAAAGCATGTTTCTTATAAATATCAAATCACTATTGTAAGCCGATCGAATAAAAATTTGCCAAGCAAATCTGTGTTTGGAAATACAACCATTATTCGCGTGCCAGGAAAGGCTGCGGTAGATCGCTTCAGCTGGAAGCATACGGCTAGAAAGCTGATGAAGATCTACGAAACGTAGTGGCAGCATAATCGCGCCATCATGAATTTAAACAGTCATTCCCCGCTGTCGTGGCTCCTTACGTGATTTCGTTGTTACTTTTGAAGAGAAGCGTGTATGAAGCAAATGATAAAGGTTGCCGGCGAACAGCCCGATAAACAAATACATCAGTCCGCCATATATTCCGTATACAATCGTTCCGACAACGGCGGCCAATATGCCAAATATGATTTGTCCAGTGGGCTTGGCAGGTGATGTCGGAGGATCTGTTAGCATGAAGCAGCCGAAAAACAAAGTCGCGTTAATGAACGGCGGCCGGAGTGCGTCGAAAGCGTCGCCTCTATGCAACAATTCCATGGCCAGCACCATCGCAAAAGTTATCATGAAAAAAGCGAATATTTGCTGATATTTATTCACGCGATTCGTTACGGCGTATCCGCCTATTAACAACAGCGGAATATACCAGCCGGGAAGGTCCCCGAAAGCCCCCCACCAGCTTTGTTCCGTGTGGTAGATCAGTATCGACAAGAACAGTCCGAAAGCTGCTGGATTAAATATTGGTTTTTTCTTATAAACAAGTAGATGCTTAGAAATGATCGAAAGGCATGCCGTACTCGCGATAATGGGCCAAGCCGTATTGAGGCTAAGAATCAAAGCGACAATCAGTCCCGTAATAGCCGCTCCGTCTGGCATAATGCGTTTTCTCTTTTTGATTAGAGCAAAGAGAACGTCGATAACAATTGCTGTCCCAACCGCAATCCCTCCATTTTCTATGCCAAGTATACTATGTGAAGCCCAAGAAGCGATGGAAAGATAGACAACGATCGTGATAAGAACATATGCTTTGGGCGATTTGAACCATTGTTTCCATTTCATACTAAATTCCTCCGATCCTTTTGATACGTAAATCCCATGTCAGGATCAAGCCTTGCAGGCCAGCCTCGGCGATTAATGCTATTCCTTCTTCCCCGCCCATCACAAACGCCGCGGTTGAAAAAGCATCCGCCATCATGGCGTAAGGAGCAATAACGCTGCAGCTAATCCATTCGTTAGGTGATCTGCCTGTTGCAGGGTGAACGATATGATGCTCACCATCATCCACTTCGCTTCGTCTCTCGTAGCTTCCTGAAGTGCATACTGAAGCATCGGAGATGTATAGCGTCTGCAGGATGGCGTTTGCACTTTTCGGTTCGCGGATGCCGATTGTCCATTTGTCTCCTTGCTCGTCTGTCCCCCCCGCATATACATCGCCTCCTGCGTTCACGACAAATCCGGGGCAGCCTTTGAGCTCACTTACTGCCAAGTCGATGGCGAAACCTTTGGCGGTGGCGCCTAAATCCAGTATGAGCGGTTTGTGCAAGCATAATGTGCGATTCGTTTCGTTGAGTTCGACATCCCGGAAATTGGCGGATAAGTCAGCATCACTGTTCGTCCTTCCACCGGTCAAGTAATGGCTGTTGAATCCTTTTGACTCTAATAACCGGCCGATGGAGGGATCGAATGAGCCATCTGTCCATTCGGCCATCTCAAGTGCGAATCTTAACGGCTCCAACAAATACGGGCTGATCGTTGTGGCTTTTCCAATCCTGCGACAAGCCTGCATTAATTCGCTCTCGGGACTAAAGCGGCTGCACGCTCTTTCGACTTGCCGAAAGGCATCGAATGCTCTGCTAACTCGTATTTCGAGCTCTTCCTCCGACATTGCATTTCCGCAGCGAGCTTCAATCTGAACAACTGTGCCCATGAATAATTTGGCTTTTTTCATCAGAGAGGCCTCAAGTTCGAAGTGCCTGATTTAACGCATCCTGCACAGCGTCCGAGAACGCAATTGTACTATAGGTCGCGCCAGAGACATTAACTACCTTCGCACTTTGAATTTGCAATACTTCTTCTGGCATTCCGATGACGTCATCGATTGAATAGTGCATGGCGAAGTCGCTAATCTCGACGTCCGTGATTTGGTCATTCTTGATGGCGACCGTCACCTGAATCATGCCACGGCGATTGCTTCCCATTCCGGTGTAGGTTCCGTCGATATACTTTGAGGGTACCTCATCGTTTCCTGATACCGAGGTTTTGCTTGACACAAAGGTACTGCTGTAATTCCTGTTGACAAGCACTTCCGGTTTTTCGACCTCCGTGGACCAATATCCAGCGGCATAGACAGCAGCAACAGCTGTCGAACATAGCGCTACCCACTTTTTTTTCATTTTCGCCATCTTAAATCCTCCGATCAGACAAGGTTTCTTAAATTCACAATGATCACTGTAGGCCTCATTATATATGAGCAAGCTTAAAATTTTTTTAAAGAAACGCCTCCATACTGTCGCGATGGAAATCCTTAAAACAAAAAAAGCCGCAATTTATGCGACTTTTTTTGTCATTTTTGAAGGAACCGACCAACTTGATTTATTGCCGCTTCATTCCTGCGGTAGTAGGTCCACTTCCCGATACGTTTAACATGAACTAGTCCTGCTCTTTGTAAGATAGAAAGATGCTGTGAAGTAGTGGATTGATTCATATTCAACTTTTCAGTAATTTGGCTTACACATACCCCGACCCCAATAAGATCATTTCCTTCTTGTGGCGAAAAATGGGTTGTTGGATCTTTAAGCCATTCTAAGATCTGAAGACGTGCTTCATTGGATAGTGCTTTGAAAATATCAATTGGTTTAGTCATGTCGATTCATTTACCTATCTAGTAACTTGTGCGTGAGATTTCCGTTCCAGGCACCGAGGCCTCCCTGCAGGTGAGCCAGTTCTGTATGCCCATTTTTGAAGAGCATCTTCGCCGCACTTTGACTCCGCATGCCGCTTCGGCAATAAAGAAGCACTTGCTGGTCCTTTGGAATCTCGGACAGTCTTCCAGACAGCTGAGACAAAGGGATATTCTTCGCCCCAGCGATATATCCACCTTTATACTCACTAGGCTCACGGACATCGATTACGAAAGGTTTGTCCGGCTTCGTCATTTCGGCTTTAAAACCTTCCGTGTTTAGATTTCGGAGCCCCTTAGCAGGTTTAAATTTCATATATGCAAACCACACGATAACCGCGATAAATAAAATATTAATGATCAAACCTGTGTCCAAAGATTCCACACCCTTTCGCACTACTTTGTTGACATCATCGAGTATTTGCGCATTAGACCAGCTTGTCTATCCAAGCGTTCAGTCCGCCGGTCATATTCACGACGTTGAAGCCCTTCTCACTAAGCAATTCACACGCAAGGCCGCTGCGATTGCCGCTGCGACAAATGACGATAGTCTCTTTAGACGGATCTAATTCATGCAACCGCTCGGAAAGCTGCCCCAGCGGAATATGCTTGGCGCCTTCAACATGACCGTAAGTCCACTCGTCAGTTTCGCGAACATCCAACAGATAAAGCTTCTCGCCATTAATAAGCTTCGCCGCCACTTCTTGCGGCGTAGTTGCTTTTGGAAATTTGAATGCCATCGTATTCCTCTCCTCTTGGTTGTTTTAGACCAGGAAGAACTTACCGGCTTTTCACCAGTAACTCGACCGCTTCCTGTACCATTTTGCCAGTATCATTGTTACCTGCGGCTTGTTCAGCCAAAATACATTGATGCAGGTTTTCCGCAACAATCTGTGCAATAGCTTTGTCCGATGCATTTCGAACGGCGGACAGCTGAGCTACAACATCCTTGCACGACTTACCTTCCTCCATCAGACGCAATACGCCTCGTATCTGGCCTTCAATTCGGCGAAGGCGAGTTTTCATCGACTCAGTGTAGTTATATTCCATTTTCCATATGCTCCTTTCAATATATATACGGGTATGGGTATATTATAGAGCAAAAAATGAACGTCTATCAATTAAATAAACAAATTAACCTTGCCGTTCGACGCATCTCCCAGATAAGCGGCTACACCGGCATATTCCAAACCGTCGATCAACTCTTCCTGCTTCAGGCCAAGGAGATCCATGGTCATCGTGCAGGCAACCAGCTTTACTCCCTGCTCCTGTGCAAGCTCAATAAGTTGGGGCAGAGTTAAAGCGTTGTGCTTCTTCATGACGTGCTTAATCATTTGCGGTCCCAGTCCACCAAAGTTCATTTTGGATAATCCTAACTTCTTGGCACCACGTGGCATCATCCAGCCAAAAGCTTTCTCCAGCAAGTTTTTATTTGTTTTAACCATTTCGTCTTTTCGTAATGCATTCAAACCCCAAAAGGTAAAGAATATTGTCACTTCATGATCATAGGCTGCCGCGCCGTTTGCAATGATAAAAGCGGCTATTGCTTTATCCAGATCACCGCTGAACAGCACGATTGTCGATATATCTGCCATTATTATTAGAGATGCCTTTCGCTAATTTATAAAAGGATGAAATACAACTGCTTTAGGTTTTCTCCTAAAGGATCGACGACCACACCTTAACAGCAGTGAGTGCTATTAATACAACCAAGCCGTATCTTAATATTTTTACGTTTATTTTTGCGCTTATTTTCGAGCCAAGCGGTGCACCTATCAAACTTCCGACGATGGCAAAAACGGTCGGCCACAGCGGAATATCGCCGCCGGTGACTTTGCCGATGACGCCGCCTACCGCCGAAATAAAAACGATGGCAAGCGAAGATGCGATAGTTGTCCGTGTCGGTATCTTAAGAACCGTCAGCATGATTGGAATGAGAATAAACGCACCGCCTGCGCCAACAATCCCCGACACGATCCCCACTACAAAGGCGGATCCGACAGCGATCCATTTATTAAAGCGAAGTTCATTTGTGTGTTCTTCATTCGTTCCTCTGCGGGGAATCAACATGAGGATGACGGCCAAGACGGCAAGTATGCCATAAATCAGGTTGATAACGTCACCATTCACCATGCCGGACACGAATCCCCCGATTAAGCTTCCTGCCAGAATACCGCTGCCCATATAGAAGACGAGTCCTTTGTGTACGACCGAAGGCCCGGTCTTGTTTTTCTTACGAAATGCAAGCATCCCTGCAAGCGAAGCGAAAAAAACTTGAAACATGCTTATAGAAGAGACCTCATGCGCTGAGAAATGTGCAACACCGGTCAAAGAAGGAACATATAATAGCATCGGATAGTTTATGATCGCCCCGCCGATGCCAAGCAAGCCGGAAAAGAAGGAGCCGACCAGCCCAAGCACGATCATGACGATAAACAGCAAAACGTCCATTGGCTTCCTCCTTTCTTTAAATATGCGGTAGCTATTAAAATAAAAAATAGTATACGTTGACAACAAAATGGATTACAATAAAACCTAGTAAACTCATTGGAATGAGGTATTAACTAATGCTGAACAAATTAAAGTCCTTGTTCGAAGTTACATGCCCTACCTGCAACGATAAGCTCCAAGCCGCAAGCAATGGTGTGTGCTGCACCAAAGTCTGCCCGCAGGGTCACTATAAAGAAGAATGCTACTACACGCTTGGCGTGACTATTGTTTATGACGGCGGCTTGAAATAAGCGAACATGTACGCATGTTCGCTTATTTATTTATAGAGAAATTAAATCTTCTTCACAAAAAATTTATAGATGCCTTTGTCTTCCTCGTAACTTAGAAGTTCATGTTTCGTTTGCTTGACCCATGCCTGGAAATCATTCACAGAACCTTTATCCGTGGATTGAACCTCCATGATTTGCCCCTGTGCGAGTCCGTCGAGTGCTTTCTTTGCTTTCACAATCGGCATCGGACATGCCATGCCCTTCGTATCTACAACAAGATCTGTTTTCATATAGTTTCCTCCTCTTATCGGTCGTGGACAGCGCAGCGGTTCGGACCGATTTCCATCTCACGCTGCTCGTCTTCGTCTGGTGTCATTTTACCCATGTTCGTTTGGCGGATTTCTTGGTAAGCGTTCGGCTGTGGCGGCAGGTTTTCCGTTACCGTACGGCGGAACGTATCTTCTTCCTTGATATTCAGGCCGGGGTTATTGCGATAGAGATCCGACAGCTTGCCCATGACCCTTCCGCCTTCACCCAGTTCGGTTACTTTTCCAAAATGAGCCGGCAGCACAAACAGATCCTGCGACAAGCCTTTGTACCGGCTGTATAGAGTCTCACGCAGATCGCCCACCCAATCTTCTGCCTTACCTGCGAGATCGGGACGACCGATCGACTCGATGAACAGGATGTCCCCAGTCAACAGATACTGATCGTCAACAATAAACGACGTACTGCCAATCGTGTGTCCCGGGGAGTAAATCGGTTGAATTCGGATCGTCGTGTTTCCGACCGTGATGTCCCCACCTTCTTCCAGCTTTTCATAGGCGAACGTCACTTCCCCTGCGTCTTTTGGAGGCAGCCAGTAGGTTGCGCCAGTCTGCTCCGCCAGCTTCCGTCCGCCGGAAATATGGTCAGCATGCAGGTGCGTGTCGAGAGTGTGCTTGATTTGTGCGCCATGTTTTTTCGCGAATTGCTCAAATACTTCTGTCATCCGAAGAGTATCAATAACGGCAGCTTCTCCATTAGAGATGACCATATACGACAGACAGCCTTTGCCGATCCGTACAAACTGATAAAGTGCTCCGCCATCCTGCAGCTCGCCAATCTTTACTGGTTCGAGGTGCTCGCTCCAGGATTTCATACCGCCTTCAAGGTAATGCACGTTGGTTCGGCTTGCTTCGACTAGCTGCTCTGCCACAAACTTAGAAGATCCTTCCTTCGCACAGACGACGAGCAGTTTTTTTTCATCTGGAATTTTGTCCAACGCTTCATCTACACCGTCCAGCAGGTCGAAATATGGAATGTTGATGATATCGATCGTTTGGCCTTCGATTTTCCAATCGTTAAAGTCGTTTTCATTACGTACGTCAAGAATAAAAAGTTCTTCCTTCGCCAGGACGATTCGAGTAAGTTCCTTGGCCGTCATCATGTTCAAGTTAGAAGTCATTTTATATTTCCTCTCCTTAGCTTCTTAGAATGTCAGCGAAACGTTCGCATCTTTTGCGAAATCCAGGAATGTAACAGCCCCTCCAACTTCAATGCCTTCGATAAAATCTTCTTTGTTCAGGTTCATGACATCCATCGTCATTTGACATGCGATAATCTTAACCCCCAGATCCTGTGCCATCGTGACCAACTCGGGGATGCTCGGAATGTTCGCATTTTTGAAGCCTTCAGCAAAGTGCTCACGGCCTGCGGGCAATGGTAGTTGATGGTGTGCTTGCTTGTGAATCAGATTGAGTCCTTCAAAAGTAAAGAAGATAGCGACCTCTGCGTCCGTAGCAGCGGAAGCTGTGGCAATATTAAAAACTTTATAAGCATCGAACAAACCACCGTTGCTTGCGATAATGGCTACTTTTGTACTCATATGGATTACCTCCGTTAGTTAGTTATTGTTTTTGTTCAGTTGGTCCACTCCAACCGGCCATTCCCTGCTCTACATTGCTCACATGCTTGAAACCTTTCTCCTTGAGCAGCTGGCAAGCGAGATCGCTGCGGTTACCCGTACGGCAAATGACATAAATGTCATCTGCGGGGTTCAGCTCGTTGAAGCGCCTTTCAAGCTCGCCAAGCGGAAAAGATATTGCCCCAGGTATACGATTAAAGGCATATTCTGCGGGTTCCCGAACATCAATAATCTTCACCTTTTCGCCTGACAAAAGCTTACTCTGCAGATCTTCTGTGGAAACGACTTGCAAATGCTTCTTCTCTTCCTTTACTTCCCCCGGGCTGGATTTGCGAATATAATGCTTTAGCACTGCCCCTTCTTCAACCGATCCTAAATACTGGTGTCCTGTATTTTTAGCCCAGCCTTGGATATCTGCAAGCGAGCCTTTGTCCGTTGCTTGAACTTCAATGACCTGACCCGCCTCAAGCTGATCTATTGCCTTCTTTGTCTTCACAATCGGCATTGGGCAAGCAAGACCTTTGCAATCCAGTGTCTGATTTGCTTTAATGTCCGGCATGCAAGTACCTCCTAATGATTTTTTGTAATTCAAGTTGTAATCGGCATAATTCTAGCTTATTTTCCCATGGGATGATTCTTCGCCTCTTACATAGGAATACGATCTGTCTAATACTTATACCCCTATAGGTATATTAACGCGAGGTTTATGGTTTGTCAACAGAGTGCCGTAGTGAGGAGAAACGTTAAACTATCCAGAGAATAAAAAAGGATCACCCAGAATTATCTGGTGACCCATATACACCTGTGTGGTGTTTACTTGTAAAATTACTAATTAGTCACGCATGTCCTACATGCGCTTTTTGATTCACAAGGCTGCCTCAGTGACCGATCACTGCCCAGTAATAAAGCTTGTTTTAGCTACGTCCATTGAACCCGATATCGACTTTATTAGTTATATATTATGATTCCCATCCGGAGGATTTACTATTACACACCATTTACGATGCCGTTGGGACGAGGTTAGGACTCCTTCTATCGTGAGTCGGAGATTACTGTGATGTTTGGAGAAAATAGTGTCAACTTAATTTGGGAGGGTACAAAAATGTCCGAGCATAAAGTGATTTTACTAAGAAGTATCGCTTCCTACTCACTGTCACCTCATGGTTACTTAGTCTGTTTTCTTTAAAAGGTAGAACCATGGAGAGGTTGTTATAAAGAAATGCTTCGTAAAAAGGATATTTTTTATATATCCGAAGTGGAATATGCATTACTTGAAAACAGCGGCAAACTGTTTTTTTGCTGTTAAAGGTACTGATGGTAATCTGTATTTTGATTTTTATCAGGATAAATTAAAAGATCCAAAGAATTGTAGCCTTCTATAAGTCAGCCAGTAGGATCTTTGTTGTTACATAAAACTAGGCTGTTGCATATGATAAATGGTCAAATGAAAAAGATCTGAAAGGAGCATGAGTATGTACCCTTATTCATGCTATTACCATCAATGGCAAAATCAAATCCAATACCGATGGCCTAGCCCATATTACAACTGGAATAACCGCGATAATAATTCATATCAAACCATTCCATTGCATGATTATGGAACAAGACCATTAGTAGTGAATATTGACCTTGCTGCCAAGCAAAATAATAATTACCGTACTGCTTTATGGACAGGTCAATATTTTCAAATAACCTTGATGAGTATTAATGTTGGTGAGGACATTGGTCTGGAAGTACATCCGACAACTGACCAATTTATACGAATTGAACAAGGTCAAGGGCTTGTTCAAATGGGCGACAGCAAAGATAATCTAGATTTTCAAGTTATGGCTTATGATAACTATGCAATTGTAATACCAGCTGGAAAATGGCACAATGTTACGAATACAGGTAATGTCCCTCTAAAAGTTTATGTTATCTATGCTCCACCTAATCATCCGTTTGGAACAGTTCAAGCAACGAAACCAATCACTCAAGAAACAGAATAAATAAATATATTGCTGATGAATATAAGTTCTAAGTCAAGAAGCACACACCTTTATATTTGGTGTAGGCTTCTTTGTTTAAACTACGGCTGAATTATTCGATTCCAAGACGATGCTCGGCAATTGCATCAATAAATGACTTATAGTATGTTTTATCTGCACTTTGTTCTCCGGCGATTAAAACGCCATTCAACTGAGCAGCTTTCTCTCCTGCAGCCTGTACGACGCCTGCGGAAATCAGCAAACGAACACCGTCACCTACAGCGGCAATAGTCTAATAATGCTGAAACGCTTCACGAACAAATCCCGTTGATGAAACGTCGCTAAGCAACTCGTCCACACCTTGGGCTCCGCCGCAAACATATACAGCGTCATACAATACGGATGCAGCCGTTAGCATCGATTGCTGAGGCTCGATAAGCGTACCGTCAACACCTTTTACTGGAGCAAGCGTTTTACTCACAATCTCCGCCGTTACTTTCGAAGCTATCAATTCTTTTAACAGTGCTTGTACCTCTGTTGTGTGATATCCATTACCAAGCATGACCGCGACCTTGCGTGTAACAGCAGTCTTAGTCATCATGTTGCTTATTATTTCATTACACTACAGAAGTATGTAATCAAACTTATCACAGAATAAAACACAAAGAGCAGCTCCACCTTTATCAGGGTGGAACTGCTCTTTACTTTTTTTAACTGGATTATTAACTGAAACGAAAAACATTACAAAGGCAAATCCTTTCGTGTGAAAACCCTTAGGGCTAGGATATAGAACCCCTATCCACCTGGAATGCAATTAGACTGTTGGCCGTCATAATAATGAACACGACAGGAAGCAGAACCCCCTAAGTTTTGGAGAACATACCAAGGAAGGTAGCTTCACCAAGAAGTCCAGCAAGCGGCGTATCCTTTACCATACCTGATATCTCATGAAGTGATAACAATCGCGTAGGAGGAGGCGGCGGCTAGTCTCCGTCCTCTCACACCACCGTACATGCAGTGAATTTATTGCAAGGTGATGTTCTCAATAAACATCCAAATACCCATGATTCCAAGCACAATGCCAGATGCTTTTTCTGTCCAATCACCAATGTAACGCTTTAGTTTAATACCGAAAGTAACGCCAACCATTGTAAATAGAAAGGATTGAGCAGCAATCAAAAATATAGTGAGCAATATCGGTAATTGCATCAACCCGGCAGTAAATCCAACGGTGAGTTCATCCATGCCGATACCGATCGCCACTGCTAATAATGTCCAGTTAGCTAGAGGCTGTTCAAATTCCTTGCTATGATCCTCGTCCTTGTCAAAAAAAAGAAAATAGATAGCCAATCCAATCAAGATTAGAGCGCCTATTGCCGATAAAGCACCTTTAAAATATTGTCCGAGAGCTCCACCAATAATCATGCCGGCAATCGGCATGAGTGTTTCAGTCAGAGCGAAGAATAACGCGATTTTCATCTTGTTTTTGCGCTCAGTTCTGAGTCCCAATGACGAGGAAACGATTAAAGCATCGAAGCTAAGCGAGAATGTTAGGACCCAAGCGAAAAACGATTCCATGATCATGCTCCTTCTTGCTTTGTTGTTACTACCCAATATATACAGATCAGGAACCTTGTAGTACAAGCATGGAATAAGATCGCCATTGTCGTGAGAACCTAAGAAAAAGATACAAAAAATACGTCCTACAAAGGCTGGTGTTGTACAATGATAACTAAAACCCTATGCGGAATAAGTATTGCGCTAATTACGTTGTTACTTGCCTCTCCTCCTTCTTCTGCTAATGCCTATTCGGGAACTGCAAATGGAGGAAACGGCGGGCTCGGGAGCGGAATGGGAATCGAGTCGCCTGGCACGCATCATGGAATGTCCACTAAGAGCTACGAGCCGGAACAATCGGACCAAATGAGAACAAATGCAAGGTCCAACCATGAGGTCAGCGTCTATGGAACAGGTACTGGCAGCCAGTTCTCGCATATCAATGCGAAAGCTCATGGTTCAACGAATCTAATAAATACACAATCGGACGACAGTTATCATGCAACCGCAGCAACTACGACTAAAAATACAGGTTGGGGTTGGCTGGGATTGCTGGGCCTGCTTGGATTGTTCGGAATGCGAAGCCGGAATCCAGAACGCAACAACTGATCAGGTAAGAAGGCAAGTAAAATAACGATACAGATACCCCTCGGCAAACATCTGGAGGATATTTGTATCGTTATTTTTTATTCTTGGACATCCCAATGCTTACATAGAATGAATCATGTTGCCTTACCTGATGCTACTTACCGAAGGGAGGTATAAACATGTGGGTTAAGCCTGAATTTAAAATTATCGAGATTTGTGCGGAAGTAACGGCTTACGCTTATCGGAAATAACTTGTTATGCCGGAGAAATCCGGCATCTCTTCTATAGGGGGGGAGATTGGTTATGATCATTAAAGTGTTAGGTTCCGCTGCGGGAGGAGGATATCCGCAATGGAATTGCGCTTGTCCAAACTGTATTAAAGTGAGATCAAGCGACTCATCCGTAAGAGCACGAAAGAATGATTCGCTTGCTTTAAGCCCGGATGGCATTCGTTGGGCGCTGCTGAACGCAAGCCCAGATATTTGTAGTCAATTGGAAGCATACGCCTGCTTGCACCCAGGTCCCTCCTTGCGTGATTCCCCGATTGAAGCTGTTCTTCTTACCGATTCGGAATTGGATCATACAACCGGGCTGCTCCAGCTCAGACAAGGCGCTTCCATTAAGGTATTTGCTCCCCGCCCTGTTCTCTTCGCTCTTGAAGAGGATTTTCCGGTTCGTCGAATGGTTGAACCTTTCGCGAAATATCAATGGGTTGAAACCATACCGGAGGAATCTTTCCCACTATTTGGGGCAAAATTAACGGTATGTCCGTTTTTTTTGAGCGACAAGCCCCCTCGCTACATCTGTGCTGACCGGCCTTCACATCAGGAACAGCAAAAAGCTTGGGTGATCGGCTATCGCATTACGGATCATACGACTGGAGGCGTCGCCGTCTACGCGCCGGGCATCGAGACATGGTCACAAACGCTGGAGCAGCATTTAGAAGATGCTGATTGCCTGTTTTTGGACGGTACCTTCTGGCAAGGTGACGAACTTCGCGCATTAGGAATATCCGAACGGGATGCATCCGATATGGGGCATCTGCCGGTTGCCGGAACTAACGGAAGCTCTAATCAGTTAGCTCATTTATCTGCGCGTCATAAGATCTATATTCACATCAATAACACGAATCCGATGCTGGTCGAAACTTCGCCAGAACGACGAAGATTGACAGCGCTTGGGATTGAAGTCGGGTTTGACGGAATGGAGTTGGAGATTTAATGTTTGAATCTTATTTATTGTCGGACGAACAATTCGTGGCACGTTTGCGCCAAGTTGGAGAGGAACACTATCATGACAAGCACCCCTATCATCTTGCCATGCACGAAGGGAAGCTATCCCCTGTCCAACTCCGAGCTTGGATTGCCAATCGGTTCTATTATCAAAAAAATATTCCGATTAAAGATGCACTGATCCTGTCCAAGCTGCCCTTCAGAGAAGACCGCCGCGAATGGATTCAGCGGATTATCGACCATGACGGCCGGGAAGACGGTGATGGTGGAATTGAAGCTTGGATTCGTCTAGGTGAAGCTGCAGGTATACCTCGGGAAGAAATGCTGAATGAGTGCCATGTGCTCCCTGCTGTCCGGTTTGCGGTAGACGCTTATGTGAACTTTTGCCGGTTGGAGCCATGGCCTATAGCGGTGGCATCCTCGTTGACAGAACTCTTCGCTCCTACTCTCGTCTCTAAGCGTATTGGCGTATTTGAGCAGTTGTATCCATGGATTCGAACTGAGGGACTGGCTTATTTTCAAGCAAGACTTCACCAAGCTCCACGCGATGCGGATCATGGACTGAAAATTGTTTTGCGTGAATGCAAGGATCGGAGTGAGCAGGAACAAGCAATAAACGCTTTGCGCTTTAAATGTAATGTCTTATGGGCGCTACTGGACGCGTTAAGCTTGGCATATCCTGACGGAGAGAACCATCTATGAGCTTATGGACGCTGTCGGAACGTCTAAGGCTGCGTAGTCCGGGTCGCATCAAGTACGATAAAGTCCGTCAAATGGAGCTTTTGCTGCAGCCGGAGAGGATCATCGAGCTTAACGAGGCAGCGGGGGCGATTCTCCGGCTCTGCGACGGGCAGCGAACAATTGAACAAATTATCGAGGAGCTTGAAGCGAAGTACGGTCAGTCGGGTCTAAAGGATGATATAGTCGAGTTTTGCGCTGTGGCTGCCGAGAAAGGATGGTTAGAGCTATGTCGGTGAACTTCCCTTATGCCTTAACCGCTGAACTCACTCATCGTTGCCCTCTTCACTGCCCCTACTGTTCGAATCCCGTCGAGCTTCAAAAGAGAGAAAGCGAGCTGTCCACTAACGAATGGCTAAGCGTATTGGAACAGGCTTGCGATCTTGGTGTCGTACAGGTTCATTTCACGGGCGGTGAACCGCTGCTGCGCGGAGATTTGGAACAACTCGTCCGCCACGCCAGAGATTTAGGCCTTTTTGTAAATCTTATCACGAGTGGTGTTGGATTAACCAAAGAGCGGATCCGGAAGCTATCGGAGGCTGGAATTGACAGCATTCAGTTAAGTCTGCAGGCTGCGACGGAGGAGCTTGCCGATTCGATTGCCGGTTTCAAGGCTCATGAACTGAAACGTCAAGCTGCACATTGGATTCGAGAAAGCGGTCTTACCCTAAATATGAACGTCGTCCTCCACCGTGCCAATATTCATCAGATTGAAGAGATTATTGAGCTTTGCAAGTCATGGGGCGCACAGCGGCTTGAATTGGCTAATGCCCAGTATTACGGCTGGGCTATGCGTAATCTTCATCTATTGCTTCCGCTAAGCGAGCAGCTTAAGCAAGCGGAATCCGCCTATATTCGAGCAAGCGAGCGTTTTGGACAACAATTAGAACTTTTATGGATCTTACCCGATTATTACGAAGATTTCCCAAAGCCCTGTATGGGCGGATGGGCTAAGCTTTCACTAACCGTTGCTCCCGACGGACGGGTCCTGCCCTGCACAGTCTCATCGGAAATTCAAAGCTTGTCTTTCGAGAATGTGAAAGAACGTGAATTGGTCTGGATCTGGAATGATTCCCCTTCTTTTAATGCTTATAGAGGCTATGATTGGATGGCAGAGCCCTGCAGGAGCTGTGATCGGCGTGAACTGGATTACGGCGGGTGCCGATGTCAGGCCTTTTTGTTAACAGGCGATGCACAGGCGACGGATCCTGTATGCATCCTATCTCCTCACCGGAAAATGATTATGGATCGAGTCGAATCCGTCGAGAACGGCAACTATGAAAATCCAAACTATGCTTACCGCGGCAGGTGATCGATAGTTGAAAATATTTGATGCGCACTGTGACGTTCTCAGCAAACTGCTGGTTAATCCTGGGCTTGATTTTGTCAGTGGCCAGGCAGGTCTGGACGTTACACTCGAAAGGATGCTCTCATCAGGCATCGGTGTTCAAAATTTTGCCGTATATTTGCCAGAGCGATGGTCTGGTGAGTTTAGGTATGTCTTGGAAAGCATTGACTTGTTCCATGAACGTATTCTCGCCCTTCCGCAAATGCGGTTTATACGTACCAAATCGGAGCTGCGGCACGCTTGGAGTGAAGATCGAATCGGGGCATTGCTGTCTCTCGAAGGTGTAGATGCTCTCCATGGGAACCTCACATATCTCCGAATTCTTTATCATCTCGGCGTAAGGACTGTCGGTATAACCTGGAACCGTGCCAACTGGGCAGCGGACGGTATATTGGAACCAAGAAAAGGCGGATTTACTGCGGCGGGTATGGAACTGATTAAGGAATGCAACCGTCTGGGGTTGATCATAGATGTCTCACATCTATCCGAGAAAGGCTTCTGGGAACTTATCGAAGCGTCCCGTGCTCCCGTTATCGCTTCCCACTCCAATGCAAGTGCGATTAGCCCTCGCTTAAGAAATCTGACGGACGATCAAATTAGCTCTCTCGTACAGACTGGAGGCGTCATGGGAATCACATTTGTTCCCCCATTCGTGAGCCCGGAACAAACGGTCTCGATCGATCAAATTCTGCATCATATCGACCACGTATGCTCGTTAGGCGGGAAGCACAATATCGGTTTCGGTTCCGATTTCGACGGCATTCAGGAATGGATTGTCGGTTTGGAGCACGCGGGACACTACGAACAGTTAGTTAATCTTCTATTGAAACATTATCGGGAGGAAGATGTAGAACTCTTCGTATACGTCAACTGGTACCGATTCTATATGGAACATTTGCCAGACGATTAACCATTTGATCAGGATGCACTGGCATCCACTCTCGGGTCATTATGGTTCGGATGTACAAAATCGATGGGCAGCTCGTCTCCTGCCTTCAGGATCTTTTCCTGCTCGAAGAACTTTGTCAGTCTCGTCTGGAAAAAGAACGGATGTTTATCCCATACATCCTTTGGCACCGTCACAACGAACCGTCCATGCTGGTCGGGTATCGTCAAGGTATACGGAGTCCCGGGGGGCACGTCAATACCGGCCAGCAGGCCGGTGTACGTTGCTCCCTTCGTGGTCGTGCAGACAAGCATAGGAGGTTTGTCATCTATCACCAATCCTTCCCTAGGGAGACGAATGTTAATGCTCACACTGGTATTCCGAGGAAGGATAAACACCTTGCCATCAGGCAGTACATATCGCCGTGTACCAACTATTACAGTAAGGTTGGTACCCTCGTCTTCCGGCCAGTAATACATCTCGTATTTGCCATCCCTATTGGTGGGAGTAGACTTGGCAAAGCCTTCGCCTCTTTCCCGATCGATCCATACGATAGCGTCTTTAATTGGATGGCCATCGGCATCCGCCACTTGACCCGAAATCCGATACTTGTCTGCTTGGAAGTATGAAATCTTATCCCCGGTCTCGCTTACAATCCGAGCATGTACTTTGACCTTGTTTGGGTCAGTATCGGATGGTTCCACTTTCGTTACATCAATAGGATGGTAAACACTGATCGAGGAAGATGTCGATAAGATGGCATCTTCTTCTTTGTTCCCGACAGGCTTTTCATCGACCTTAGCCCCCTGAAGTGACGTAACTTGAATGAGCATGTTGGCGATCAGGCTTCGGTCTACTAGCAGCTCGAAAGAGCCGTCCTGGCCAGTACGTATGTTTCTTCCTTGGGTACCGGATTGCAGGAGGGCATTCACGACGGGACGATCGCCCAAAGTCAGCTTACCTTTGACTGCGGTCAAGTGGGAACCGTCACTTCTCCATGCCTTGACGACAAATGCATTCTGATCAAGCTCCATTCGAGCTTGATCGTCATTTGTATAAGCGTACGCGTCCGAACGTAAATCGATCAAGCACAACGTTACGACAGCCATGAGCATGCACAATAATATTTTGGTCATTCTTTTCATATAAGTAATCTCCTATTGAGGAGGCGGTCAAGCCATGGAGCTGCGCCTCCTGACTTGACCGCCAAAGTTTAATCTCCGTTATTGCGCGGAATGTCCCCCGCCCGTTTCGGCATGGCCAGCCTTACCTTGCGTCTTATCGCCTCCAAGCCCAAATACATGAACTTTCGGCTTCGTTCCGCCCGTTGTAAAGACCATATATTCTTTGTTGTCTACTGTGAAGATTGATGGAGCGGCCTGCACGTTATCACCGGAAGTTTGGAACGTCCAAATCACCTTGCCTGCCTTAATATCGAGTGCATTGATCTTGCCGTCCAACTCGCCGAAGAATGCAATTCCCGAATCTGTGCTCGTTAAGCCTCCACGTTGTTGATCCGTTGTTTTAATTTGGTAAGCTTGCTTGCCGGTATCCACGTTGATCGCTGTAACTGTTCCATATCCCTTGACGTTTGGTACTGCTTCATACGAGGTGCCGAATGCCGCCGCACCAGGAAAGTCCGGAGTCCCAGCTTCTGCTTCGGACTTCGCTGATTTGTATAGGGAAGGCTCTTCAATACCCGGTATCAAGACATAATTCGTCGCGGGATCGTAGGATTCAGGCGCGTAATTTTCTCCGCCGAGCACTCCAGGATAACTGATCGTGCCTTCTGGCGTTACTTCCTTTTTATCGATCTTGGCGAAAGGTATACCATTCCATACGTCATCTCCCGTAGCGGCATCCCAGGCGAACCATAATCCGGATTTGCCCCCTTGTACAACCAGTTTCTTCTTCTCACCCTTTACCGTGGCGTTGATGATCATCGGTGATGCAGCAGCGTCGTAATCCCACATATCATGACTTACTTCCTGCTTAGCCCAGATGAGCTTTCCGGTTAACGCGTTAACTGCCACGACCGAGTCGGTGTTCGGATTATCTCCTGGGCGGTTAGCTCCGTAGAAATCCGGAGCCGGATTTCCCGTCGCGAAGTACATCATATCGGTTTCTTCATCAATTGCAACGGGATCCCACACTGCTCCTCCTCCTTGAAACTTGCTGTTCGCTAGCCAATCTTGGCCCTTAGGCGGTACCGTCCAGAATGGGGAATCCCATGCCGGCGTCAAATCGCTTGCCTTGAACGCAGCTACGAAACCTCGAATGCCGTTGTCGCTTCCACTACTGCCGATATAGACATTGCCTTTGTAGTATTGTGGAGCTGTTGTCTCATAGTATCCGTTCTCAATCGTTACCCCGTCAATATAGTCGGAAAGCTTGATCATTTTCACAAGCTCGCCGGTCTTCTGATCCAAACAGACCAGGGAATTATCGACCGCAAGCATAAATACTTTACCCTCACCTACGGCTACACCGCGATTTGCTATGATCCCTGCTTTCGAGAAACCTGCTGCTTGCTCAGCTGCCGGTTTCCAATGCCAGATGGTATTCCCTGTTAATGCATCTAACGCGAATACCTGGTTGCCTGCTGTTGTTATGTAGATGACACCGTCAATTACAACCGGATACGATTGATTTCCGTTTTTGACATCCGGGTCAAGCGTCTTCAGGTCCGCGGACCAGATGACGCCGAGATCCTTGACATTGTCAGCGGTGATTTCCTTGAACGGAACATGGCGGTTATTGGCAAGTGTATACCCATAGGACCCCCAATTCTCGAATGATTTCCCGGCGCTGGTTTCAGAAGGTGATTCCGAGGGAGTAGTGTTGTTCGTATTATTATTGTTGTTCCCGGAACAAGCGGTAAGAACAAGCAATAATGCCAACGCCGCTCCGCTCTTGGCATTCATATTTTTCATGGTTGTAACCTCCAAGTATGTGTATGTGTGATTACGTGATTGATTCTTAGGAATATCCTGATTCACGCAATCCTCAGTAGTTATGGTATTTCCTAATTGAAGTAAATTATGTAAAGGAACAAATAGAGGTAGATAGGGCTGTACTTTGGCATAATTGCTTACAACAAAAAGAAGGTCTCTCCATATTTCGAGAGACCTTCTTTGAAATGACTTCTTGTGAGGGATAAGGAGAATTAGCTGCTGCCCTTCTCTGATCGCAGTTCATAAGTTGGTGCGTTCTTGGTCATTAGATCGACAACAGGTTCCTTTTCCTTCTGTGCGTCATAGAACTTCCCTAGCCTCCAACCGATTCCAATATTCACTACTGCCATCGCCGCAAATAATACAACGTCTCCCCATGGCTCTGGAAGCAATAGATCTGCCAAGAGCCAACCACCGGTTACGGAGATCCCCATCAATACGCCTTTTACTTGCGATTTCATTCTAGCCATCGTACACCCTCCTCTTGAGAAAGCCTTATCAATCACCTAACCTAGAGCAGGCAGATATATAGATTCCTTTACTCGGATCTTATGTTGAGGACAAGAGCAATTATGCCGTGAATTTATCACAGGAAATGAGAGGAAAGTCATCCGGAATATTTCTGACCAATAACGGACATAATTGTGACGAATAACTACTAGGAGGAATCTGCTCGTGAAAATAAAATCTGTAACATTATGTATTTTTGTGCTATTGACGCTAATCGCACTTAGCGCATGCTCCAACTCGAATAATAATAATCAGAATTCCCCTGAAACCTCTCCAGCGCCGGCTAGCGGAGGAGCTACGAAGGAGATCACATTGAATGCAGTAGACTGGCAGTTCAGCGAACCCGATATCAAAGTTAATGTAGGTGATACGTTAAAACTTACCTTACATAACGAAAAAGGTGTACATGGGTTACAGAGTGATGATCTTGGGGTTGATATTAAGGATGGCGAAACAGCGACGATTAAGTTAGACAAAGCTGGGACCTATGAATTTCATTGTAGTGTCCAGTGCGGACAAGGACATGACAATATGGTAGGGACGATTACTGTCCAATAATTAATCTTAATATAAAATGGCAGTTGATTCTCACATCAACTGCCATTTTCTTGCGTCAACTTTATGTTTGTTACAGGTTTTTCCTCATTCCTAGTTTGTATTTCTCTCAATCCTTCGAATTTCGTCTTGAACAAAATAGCTTCCACTTTTGATCTCACTTCATCCTTAAATTTCGTGTTGTATTTAAATGAATATTCATCCCAGGTATCACTTCATTGTCGGCAATGAAGCTGCCGATATTGTGCCGGCAGCTTCGTCCTGGTTGCTTAATTGAACTAACGTTCCCTGTTAGCCATACATGCAGCGCAAGATCAGCGCTGCACCACAGAGGATGAAAATGTTTAGTTCTGTGCATTAAACGAAAAAAAATGATACTATGTATGATGGGTAAAGGACTTTACAATAGCCTAATCATTTTAAATGCTGCAAAAGAAGGAGATTATATGAGTAACGAAAATTTTTGGCTTGATTTACCGAAGCCATTTTTTATATTAGCTCCAATGGAAGATGTCACAGATGTTGTATTTCGTCACGTCGTTAGTACAGCTGCAAAACCCGACGTATTTTTCACAGAATTCACAAGTACAGATAGTTATTGTAACCCTGTAGGTATAGAAAGTACTCGTGGTCGGTTAACGTTCACAGAAGATGAGCAACCGATCGTCGCTCATCTTTGGGGCAATAAGCCAGCATTGTTTGAGCAGATGAGTATTGATATGAAAAAGCTTGGTTTTCGTGGTATCGATTTAAACATGGGATGCCCTGTACAAAACGTCGCATCCAATGGAAAAGGTGCTGGATTAATACGACATCCTGAAGTTGCGGCAGAAATTATTCAAGCAGCCAAAGCAGGTGGATTACCAGTTAGTGTTAAAACAAGATTGGGTTACTCTGAGGTTGATGAGTGGCGCGGTTGGTTAACACATATATTGAAACAAGATATTGCAAATCTTTCCATTCATCTTCGTACAAAAAAAGAAATGAGCAAAGTAGAAGCACACTGGGAACTAATCCCTGAAATAAAAAAATTACGCGATGAAATTGCTCCAAACACGCTATTAACGATTAATGGAGATATTCCTGACCGCGCAACAGGATTGAAATTAGTGGAACAATATGGCGTTGATGGTGTTATGATTGGCCGCGGTATATTCACCAATCCATTTGCTTTTGAAAAAGAACCTAAAGAACATAGTGCGAAGGATTTTCTCCATCTACTTCTTTTACAGTTGGATCTTCACGATAAATATTCAACAGAAATCCTGCCACGTTCATTTAAACCGCTTCTTCGTTTTTTCAAAATCTATGTTCGTGGTTTTAGAGGCGCAAACGAACTAAGAATTCAATTAATGGAAACCAAATCAACTGATGAAGTTCGTCGTTTAGTCAATGCTGTTTTAGCTCAAGAATTGGATTGAAGTATCCCTTCCAGAATCCAAACATTTAGATTTTACGCCGAATAGTTTGCGAAATTAATACGACTTCATCAAAAAAATGAGAGACCTCTCAAAAGTTCAATGAACTCTTGAAAGGTCTCTCATTTTTGCACTACGTGGTCAAATGTCGTCCGACAATACATAAATGCTTTCTCATCTAGTTTAGCTATTCAACTCCCTCGGTTCCCCGATAGTTGAATTGAACTTTGGCGTAGATAGAGCTTTTACCAGGTTGAACTAAAGTTTCCCGTTAGCGTAAGAACTTATATAAGGAAAATTTTCTGGATAGCCCTATAACTGAAATTATTATAAATGCCAATCCAATAAATAAAAATAATCCCCATGATTCGTAAGCCATCATTCGCATAAGTTCCCAAGTGTTCGAAGGGCCGGAGTTCGGTCCATCACTAAATGGATAGGCATAGAAAAGCGGAATAGAAGAAATATATAGAACTAACACTCCAATCACTAGAAAGAATAAATACGTAATATTCCTCATCAACGGAATCACCTCTTTATCCACTTAATCACAACCAATCATTCAACATAATTGCCCTTTACTTTTTTTTCAATGGTACTATGTTTTTGTCACCCGACAGCCATTTTGTTGTTCCATCGATGGCATCCCATCCTGGTGCCTAGTCTTCCTGTTTAGATGCCCAAATTACCATCCGTCACTTCCACTTGTCCGAACGCTTCCACTACCTTAACTAGTTGACTGTAAAACTGATCGTCCCCACCAACTATTTTGTAATAGATATTGTTCAATATCAGATCATCTTTAGCAAAACCGATCGTTAGATCACCGTTAATTTTACCCGAATATAAATAACCAGCGTACGGCTCAGGTGTCTTCACCTGTTTGTAGCTTTTTGATTTTATTAGCCTTAGAAACCCATCGATCTTTGTTTTTTCTTCCGTCCTATACAGGTAGCCATTACCGCCATCGCGAAACTCAACTTTATTAATGGTGTTTCCGTTCATTAAGGTATCGAACGTCTTAATTTCAGTCTTTTGGCACGCAGTTACAAGTACGAGAAACAATAACAATATCACTGATTTTCCAATTCGTATCACAAGTGTATGCCCCCCTTAATCCATATCGATTTGTATTATTAAAATTTCTTGACATTTATACGACGTTTTTGATTATAGGTTTGTTGCTCTAAACTGCCCATAACGTAACAAAGCTGCCGATTGCTCAACGGCAGCTTTATCAGTCTGGTTTTCAACTACATTGCCAGTATGGTTAACGCTTCCATTAGTATTCCCTGATACTTTCGACTTGCTTAAGGCGATCAAATTGCTCTGTCCGGAATCTTCTCCCCTCTACTTTACCGAGATCGGCCGGAGAAATAAAGTTGCATTTGTCATGGTTACTGGCGGCTCATGCAACCGTAGACCGTGTAATTAAGCTGGGGCTTATTGAATCTCCGAGGACGGCAACTCCCGGTACTTCTTCAGACTTCTAACGGTGATCTACCGGAGAGGATTACTAAACTTGTTAAACTATGCATGTAACCCTGGCTGCAAGAGCTAGGGAAGGACTATCAATTCCTCATGAGGCATGCCGAACATGTAGCTTGCGGCGCTTAGGCCTGAGTTTCGCTGTGACTAAAGGTTTTAATTCCAGCAATTCAATAAGCTCCTCTTGCGTGAACGGCTTTTCCCTACCCCATTGTTTGACCTTGACCATATAGGGGCTATCGGGATTTTTCAAATGGTAAAACCCTGGTATACGCATTACTCTTGATAGGTTTGTGATCATCGGATCGGAATCGAAGGTTTGTGCTAATGCTTTTTGAATAGGAACGAATTTGCTTATGTCTCCGCCTTGCATGATCCAATAGATGTGATAACCGTTTTTCGTTTCCACGATCATCGTATCTTTGATGCGGTCTCCATGTTTGATTATAAATTGTTTTTTCAACTCGGCTACTCTCTGTTTTGTCCGCTGAGCTAAAAGGTGATATTGACCTTTTTTATTTTGTGTAATTGTAATGGATTGAATCCGTTCTGAAGGGTTGGAGAGGATGGAGTCGATCTTCTGCTGGACCTGATCTTTCGTTTTGAGAAGTGCTGAAATTTTGTTTAAGTCGACATCGATGAACTGTGCTCTTATGGCTTTGAACGGGCTATCCTTCGTCGTTTCCCGGCAGTTAATCTCCATAAACACGGCATAGCCTTTTTTATTTAGCCTCGAAACATTTACGAGCTTGTTTCTCCTTGAAAAAAGCTTAATTTGAGGAACTAGCCTTTCTAAGGTATGAAAAGGCTTATGCAAGGTTATTGCGGGAAGCTCGGTAGCGAAGCTAAAGCCTCTGTTTTTGTTTTTAGCGTCATAGATTAATAAGAAATGCAATTGATCGCTTGGCTTGCAGCCAAGCTTTTCAATAAACCGGTATGCGTGACTAGAATATAACTGCACAGGTTTGAAAACCTTCGCTCGGCTTTGCGTCATTAAACCACATCTCCTTATAAACTCACGTAACCTGGGAGGTTCTTATCTAAATAATCATATTCTGACAAGATGTTATTAGTGTAAAATGCCGTACCCATTTTTCTGCTTTTCTTCCCCGACATGACAAATGCGCCCAATTATAGGCGCATTTTTATAACATGTTATAACGTAATTGAAATAAGGTCACGATCCAGAACGATGTTACCATCTTGCGGTACATCCCCAGCCACTCCGAAATGGTTAACAATAACATTTGAAGTAGCTGAAAGGATGACAACTACTTCATAGTGATCGTTGACACCAGCGAGATTTGTATTGAAAAATCTAAGGGAATTGGCTGGTATAGTAACGGTGTTGTTACCAATTCTTACTGGTGAATTGGTATCCCAATTAAAGACCATAACGGTTGCGGTTATCGGCGAAGATCTCCGATTCATGACTTCGGTATGGGCAAATGTTGTACTCGGATTTTTTTTGAGAACACCTGTGCTTCTAACAGTACCCGAAGTGGTCTTTTTCACCCGAACTTGCTTTTTTAACTGAGTGTTCAATTTTTTCTTCATCGCGCTAGTCCTTACTACTCTCTTAGCTGATGTTTTAATTTTCACTATATCATCTCCTATATTAGGGAATAATATAGTATATATAAAATTGATAGATTTGTTTGTGCGGTATTACTAGTAGATAAGCACTTTTAATAGAATTGACGTGCGCATAATCATGAGTCTGAGTGGCGGCAGCTTCATCAGTTTAGCTATTTAACTATCATTTCCCGTTCGATTTGACATCATTTTGACTTAAAAATTCCATTAAATCATTTCTCAGCTGCACAATCTCATTGTTAGCATTATTCGCATAATCCGGTAACATCATATCCCTAACCATTTTAGTTCGTAGCCATGTCATAAAGAAAAGATCTAAAAACAAGTTTGGAAATTTAAGCGCCATTTTAAGCATTGGTGGATCAATTGAAACGCCAGCTTTTTGTATTGCCCTCAGATACGCTTTTAAAGTGACTGTTATTTTGCGTGCCGTCTTTCTGGTTGTGGCTGTTTTTTTGTCAATAATATTATTCTCAGAATACAGAATGCTCAACATGGCAATGTCTGATACCGAATGTGTGATTAGATACGCTTGCATATCCTTTCTAATAACGTAGGGAAGCTTTGCAGTTTTAAATAATTTTGCGAGGTTTTCTATGCGTTCTGTCACTACACCATTAATTTCTCCAAATGCAGTTGCCGCTAAAAACTTTGGTAGAAATCGAGCATGCAATACTCCATCTTTAATCTGTCCGCCGAAGCCAGGAAAAGCTGGTAAAAGTCTATCCCCTACGATATCCAGCCATGAAGAAAATCCAATTGAATTACTAGTCATCGTAACTATATTTTTGCTTTGATTATCTTTTAGCGCTAACAATGCTGATTCGGACCGATCATAACGAACGGTAACGAAAATAAAATCGTATACATCGTCATTTTCGAGCGTATCAATGACATTCACTTGTATCGATCTAACTGTACCTTTTTCTTTATATTGCAGGCCATTTTCTCTTAATGATTTAAATTTATTGGATTGTGCAAACAGGCTAACGTCAAACCCTGCTTCAATAAGCTTAATTGCGTACATGCTCCCGATGACACCTGCACCAAAAATTAAAATTCTATCTTGTTTTGCTGACATTAAAACCACCCCTACTTATTAACATTCCCTTTTGATTATCAGACAACATGTTGTATGATGTGATCATAAATCTTTATTATTCCTTGATCAACCATCAGTTTTTTATTATTTGTCGGATGATATTCTTATTCGCTAGCAGGAGGGAAACATGAAAAAGCAACCCCAAATAACGGGGAAAACAAGACAAAAGTTTATAGAAGTTTTTTGTGAGTTATATAGCCAAAAGCCAATTGAGAAAATTTCGGTTCAGGAAATTGCGAATAAGTCAGGATTTAACCGCAGCACCTTTTATCAATACTTTACTGACATTTACGAATTGTTAGACTCTGTTGAAAATGACTTATTGAATGACCTAAAAAAAGAATTGGCGAATAAAGAGCTATCGATGCATACGGTTCAAGATACGTTCTATTGTCTGGATAAAAGAGAACATCTCCTGGTTCTAAATGCCCTTTTGGGTGATTATGGAAGTATCCATTTTTTAAAACGCTTAAAAAAAGAAATCAATTTGGATCAATTAGAATTAAACGTTCCGAAAAACCATTCCTTAACGCCATACTTAATTGAGTTTTACCTGACAACTTCCCTTTCTTTATTTCGTCTTTGGATCCAGCGTCAAAAGGATTTATCGTCAGAAGAGTTTTTCAAGTTAGTGGAGAACCTATATTCAAGAGGGATTACGCCCTATTTTAAAGAATGAGTCTGTCATTCAAACCAAATCTATATATTGTATAACAATAAAAAAGTGCGCATAAGCTTGGATTTATAAATTTATACTGCTCTAAGTATATCTAACTAAATTTCCCCTCTATCTTATAACTCGCAGTCATTAGAACTTTATCTAGTAATATTCATTGAAAAAAAAATCATGGGTAACTCAGAAGAGTTGTTCCATGATATCTATAACCACGTTTATATTATTTGAATGATTCTGACAGGATTGATTCTAGATTACGCGCTGGACGTCCAGACAGTTTCTCAATATCCCCCGTCACGATATCGAAGTCCCCATTAGAGAAGTTTTGTTGAATGCTTACAATTGCTGTAATGACAGCTGTCGGAAGTCCTGCTTGCTCGAGTTGTCCTTGCAGCGTCTCAAGCGGCAGTGTAAAGAATATCAACGGTTTTCCACTGGTTTTTGCAATGAGCTCTGCACGCTCCGCACCTGTAAAGCTTTCTGGTCCAGTTCCTGTGTAGATTGCTCCATCATGACCTTCATTGACCAACATTCCAGCTGCAGCAGCAGCTAAATCTTCACGCGAGACAAAGCTGACCTTGTTTTCGCTAAGACCTGTAAGCACACCATGTGCTAATGACATTTGTGCTTCATTAATAAGTGCCTCCGCGTAGTAACTCATGCGTAGGATGGTTCGACTACTTTGTTAGTGAGCAGTATCTCATGCGTACTGCACCAAAGTGGAGCATTGAGTGGAACATCTATTTGCGGTTATTAAGCTTGCTGCAATTGTAATATTCGTCATAATTGCTGTGTTATCTCTAATGGGAATCTTCGGTATAGGCAAACATGAGCCGAAGTGCCCGCTGCCATTATTCCCGCAAGGTATTAAGGAAAGCTGGGCCAGCATGATCTATGCCTTTTACTCTTTTGTGGGAATTGAGGTTATGGGGTTATTGGCGATTCGGCTCAAGGATCCTAAGGAAGCACCCAAGTCCGGTCGAGTCATGATCAGCACTCTGACTGCTCTGTATATTGTATCGATTACCCTAGCACTTAGTCTCGCACCTTGGACTTCAATTGGGAAAAAGGAAAGTCCCTTCGTCTCGTCTTTGGAAGGCTACGGGATTGTTTTCGTCCCTCATTTATTTAATGTTGCTTTCATAATAGCTGGTTTCTCAACGATGATTGCTTCATTATTTGCTGTTACAAAAATTCTTGTCACTTTAGCTAAGGATGGAAATGCCCCTTCTTTGTTCTCCAAGGCCAGTAAAGGCAAACGCAGTATGCCTTACTTTGCCTTACTTTGTTTCATTCAACTAGTAGGCCCGGTTTTTACATAAGCATAGGATTTCTGGCCTTGATTGGGAGCCTAACAGTATTTATGTCGCATAAATGGAAGAGCTCTTCCCATTAACACGAACTATCACCGCCTACTTTACAATCTCCAGCTACCATCGTGCGTAATTGAGCTATCGTTCACCGATAGTTGAATGATTAGGTTAGTCAAACTAAATAGTTCTAAAATTCCCAGTTAGGTTAATCTAGAGCTTGACCCCATAAACGACACAAGTTGCTTATACAAAAAAAGCTCCTCAAGAGCGGTTACCCGGCAGCTTTAGAGGAGCAGAAAAAAAGGTTATGTACCTATGGTAGACAATTCAGGCGCGTTATGCCAATTAGAATAAACTAAGAGGGATTAGAATCTACTTATTTTAAGCGATATCATCGGCTATTGCATGTCGGTAGCTTTTTTTGAACTATCGTTCTCCGTCTCTCGGAATAGCTATCAAAGACGATTCTTTTCTTGCAACTCAAGAAAACCATCTTGCAAAACAATACATTTAGTTTTTAAGAAGGTCTCGATAATAAAATCTGCAACTGATAACTCCTGATTCCCAGACTTGAGATTCCGAAAACATCCATTATTAGGTAATTCGAGAATCAATCCCATTATCCTGCCCAATGAATAAAGCTGCCGATCGCATCCTGGCAGCTTTATTCATTGGGCTATTTAACTATCATTCCTCGTTTGGTTGAGTCACAATCGGGGCTCCCCCAAAGTAATCAGAATCAGCATCGAAGCATTACATCACTTTTGGTGGATTGCTCCTATGGATTCCGGTTGAGAACGATGCCCCCAATTAGAAACGTTTGGCAGCCTCCTTAGCTTGTGCAATTGCTTTTTCTTTAATAGCTGGCGCCTGCTCTTGTGATTTTAATGCCGTTCCTTCAACAAAAATTGCCTCAATAGATTGAATCCCATAGAACTGTAAAACCTTATTCAAATAGCTGTATCCCATTTCCAGAGGAGCTAAAGGACCTTCCGAATAAACAGAACCACTAGCTTGAATGTGTAAGACTTTCTTACCGTTCAACAGACCTTCAGGGCCGTTTTCAGTATATCTAAAAGTCTTGCCCGGAATTGAAGTCGCATCAGTGTATGTTTTCAAAACCGGTGGGATCGAGAAATTCCACATCGGAGAAACATATACGTACTTATCAGCAGCCACGAATTGATTAACAATCGCCTCAAGACGAGCCACTTTTGACTTTTCAACTTCAGACAGTTGATCAAAAGATGAACCCGATCTAAGCTTTTCCCAACCTCTTAAAACATCAGCATCAAATTGCGGAATATTCTCTTTGTACAGATCCAAATGAACAACTTCATCTCCTGGATTCGCCTCGCGGTACGCTTCAATAAACTCTTTGCCTACAGCGAGGCTATACGATGATTGAGGATCGAGAGGATGAGCGGTGATGTACAATACGATTGCCATGAACAAAACTTCCCTTCTGTAATCAGAATAATTACACTTCCAAGGATAATCATATTATATATACTTACATATATTAAGTAGGCACAATAATGTGGTATAGTATTAAAAAAGGTACTGTATCGGAGGCTGCGTATGAAAAAGAACCCTCTCCAATGTCAATTCGTTGTGGCGCTGGATTCGATCGTCGGCAAATGGAAGCCGATTATCCTTTATCATTTGCTTCAAGGTAAAGCTTTGCGGTTCAATGAGCTAAGAAGATTGCTGCCCGATATCACTCAAAGGATGCTTACGCTCCATCTGCGCGAATTGGAAGAGGATGAGATCGTTAAACGAGTCATCTATCCGCAAATCCCGCCGAAAGTGGAATACTCCATCACGGAATACGGCATGAGCCTGTCTCCGATTTTAGAAACCTTACATCAATGGGGAGTGGCCCATGTTGAGCGAAAGCAGCTCAAAAAGGAGAAAAATGAACATACAGAAACAGACTAGCGTTCGACTTTACGCTAGTCTGTTTCATTCTGCTACGAGTCACAATTTAACGAAAGTGATTACGAGGCACGTCCGGCACCGCTGCCTGCCAGAACACAGAGAAGATCGATAAATTTGAAATATCCTCCCCGTTCGCTTAATAACTCGTTACATTATTGGCCAGTGGCTTTGTATAGAAGTTCTTTTCCTAATACGGCATTGTATAGAAGTTCTTGTCTTGAGCAAACGACAAGAACTTCTATATATAAAATAAAAAAGCCACAATATATGCGTTGATTTTCTTTGGAATAGCCAATATCTCCTTGCAGATTCCCATATTGCATAAGGGGCTCCATGATAAATTGATTTATCGATCTCTCATCGGTCAATCCATCAAAATACAGGATTGCGATGTCCCTCTCGGTCCTGCCTGCCCCGATGCGAAACTCACGAACAATGAGGTCATCGCTCCCATTCATACAGGTTTTTATACTCTCAATGTTTACTTTCAGACAAGCTTGCAAATTAGGGTTGTTGTCCATACAAACGCACCCCTCTAATGATCTTTGATGTAGGCCATTATTGCCTTGCAGGAAGTCATTTAAACGATAATTGTGGATCGTATCAAACGGTCTGGATGAGGATTATATAAAACGCAAAGAAAGAGCTGCCCCACGGAGGTTCCCGTCTAGGAGGATCTCTTTTGAGACATTTACATCAACAACAAACAGACAGCGGATCATTGATCAGCTGCCTGTTTATTGTTTTAAACTAATGTTCCCAGTTAGCGTAACGATTTTTTGACTGAGTATGGCGTTGGTGAACGTGAACTAGACCATTGGGTAATCAACTACTATAACATTTTCCAGCAGACCATCTAGTGATTTTACAAATTCCTGATGGACAGGATGAGGTCTATATGAACGAAGTGATTCAAGGCTATCGAATGTAACCCGTAATCCGAGCGTGTAGCCGTGTACATTTTCCTTTTCTTCAGTTACATTGAGGCCAGCACTTATATCGAGAATTCCGGGGATACGATCCCGAAACCCGCGTAATTGACCCAGCAGTTCCTGTTGCTTGGCAGGTGTGACATTAGTATTAAATTTGAAAACGACGAGATGTTCATACATAGCTTTTTACCCCCATATTATCAATTGGTTATCGTGTTAAAGTATCGTTTTCCGATAGTGTAATGGAGGCAGCGAACATAAATAAGCCGTATTATTTGGAACGGCTTGGCCTCCTTATGACATCAACGCTCAAAGTTTTTAAACCTTGTTCCCTGATAGGACAGAATACCTTTGTCACCGACTACCAGAAGTCCGAATTTATCGCCACGCACCGCTAATTCAACTCGTGACATGCAAATAGATCAAAAAAACTGGGGCCATTACCAAAACCGCCCATGGACTCATACCCTCTCCTCACACAACAAATATTGGAACAGATGATGGTTATACGCATAAATATCTTGAATGTTGCAGTCTCAATTATTGAATACTTGTTCAACTCGCACTCCAGACCATGAGAAACAGCAGCTTAATAGAGTTACCATTTCTCTAAACAGGAAAAAACACATTAAGTAATAAAGTCTCTTTAATTGTTTAAGAGCAAGAAGTATTATTTTTGTAATACAGGCTGTCCCTTGGTTTGCAGTTGGCGAAATATAATATTGGAAAGAAGGTATAACAGTGACCAATTACCGCGATATGAACCGATTGAATTGGAACGATCGAACCGCTGTTCATGCCAAGTCAAAATTTTATAATATCGATGCTTTTTTGGCTGGGAAGAGTTCTCTGTCAGGACTGGATCAGGCTGAGCTCGGCGATGTAGCCGGTCGCACGATGCTTCACTTGCAATGCCATTTCGGAAAAGATTCGCTGTCCTGGGCAAGAGCAGGCGCTCATGTGACAGGAGTAGATATTTCCGAGGAAGCGATTGCTTTAGCCCAATCGTTGAACGAAAAACTTGGGCTTCACGCACGTTTCCTGCGCTCGGACATTTATGACGCCAAGGAATTGCTTCAAGGAGAGCTGTTCGACATCGTATATACGTCCTATGGCGTTCTTTGCTGGCTTCCTGATTTGACACGATGGGCAGAGTTAATCAGCTCATCCTTAAAGCAGGGAGGGATATTTTATATGGCTGAACTTCATCCTATTACCTTTATTTATGAAGCAGTAGATAACCATCTGAAATTCAGTAATCCTTATTTCGATACCGAAGTCCGGATCTATGATTCCGCTACAACGTATACCGGTGATGAAGATAAGATGGAACATCCCGTCACCTATCAGTGGCAACATACGCTTGGCGAAATCATAAGCGCACTTGTCGGTGCTGGACTGACATTAAATTTTTTGCATGAATTTCCTTACACCGTATACAATATGTTTCCAGGTTTCATGGCTCAGGACGATCAAGGAAAATGGCGCTTGAAAGAGAACAACCATTTGCCGCTGCTATTCTCCATCAAAGCCACGAAGTGTTAATGTTTTAATATGTATCAATGTAATCTGTCATGAAATTGAATATAATCCCCTGGTAACAAGCAGCCCGATAACCGCTCCGTTACCTTCCTTTGGCCTCTACGTCTCTATCTTCTAATGGCATGGGGCAATCTTTAATTGGTTTAAACTATTTAAGTTAGTCAAAGATTCTAAATAAAATGGAGTTGATTTCAAAATAAAATGAAGAAACCAGATGGAAATTCGCTTTCAGATGAATCGTTTGATGTAGAAACGACTCGTTTGGCCCGTCTGATTCACACCTATATAATGCACCCTACTCTTATAATGTATATTTCAGTTAAGTCTTCTTTTGAACGTTACTTATTTATTTCCGAGTTGTTTCGCCAAACCTTCTCACAGTTACCCCAGACATTCAACCTTCCATGACCTTTGTAACGGAGAGGCAAATGGAATTAGATGAATGTCTTTGAGGCAAATACCCAAGCATCATACCTCCCCACACATATGATAAAGTATACTCCAGACGTAAGGAGGTGTTGTGAATTATGTCCGGATTTGGCCATGGAAATCAAGTTGGCGGAATTCTTGTACTGTTCATCTTGCTGGTGATTATCGTCTGCGGATGTGGCTTTGTTGGCGGCTGGGGCGGCGGTTACGGCCCACAAGTTGGCGGTGTAGGCACAGGTAATGGGTACTACTAATCGTTACAAGCTTCTTGCCTCCATGACAGCTGACTAACGATATCTCCTCAAGACAAACTAAGTTAGCTAAACCACCATCAATCTAAATAAAAGGGTTGGGATCCTTACCCAACCCTTTTTCATGCCTTCAGTTGCCTGCTCCTGTTACTTCGCATTTACTACTGGATGCAGAACATATGATACGGACTTTAACTCAATATTTGCAGAAGCTTTACCGATATATACCTGTAATTTTATTGTGGTTTTTGAATCAATAGATTCTCCCTCTCTCTTACCTATACCGGTTAATACATATATTCCATTTTCACTCTCAGAATCATTATAGATCGGGGTTACTGTAGTAACTCCATCCCCTATATCGTAATACAAAGTTACTTTACCAGTTGGATATGGCTTTTTACCGAGATATTTTAAAAATAACCTTGAATCAGAAATGCTACCGCTATCTATATTTTTGTAGACATAGTACGTCGCAGCCCAATTTTCATTGCGTCCTTTAAACATTTGTACAATAGTTATGTTAGTTCCCATATTAGAAATATCTTTTTTTCCAATGCCTGAGTATTTATCATCTGAACAGCCGCTGAGTAAAACTAAACATAGAAAAATGCTTAGAATGTACTTTTTCAGATCATCACTCCTTTTAAACGATTTAGTTTCAATAAAAGTTATGCTAAAATTCCTTTACTTAACAACAAACAGGCAGCGGATCATTGATCTGCTGCCTGTTTGTTGTCTTTAACTAATGTTCCTTGTTAGTGAAACTCACTTGAGTAATCATCAATATAATCTAAAACCAGTCAGATGTTATAACACCATCCATAGCTTCTTTGAATCCATCCATACAAGGGTTAGGCCATGGATGCTTGGCGGGCGCGGATCTGCTCTCTTGCTTCGTCGTTCATTTTTGCCGGCGTCCACTTTGGTTCGAAAACGAGCTTTACCTCGGCCTCCGCAACTCCTTCAACCGATTTGACCGCCTTTTTGACACTGTCTACAATGTGATCGGCCAGAGGACATTCAGGGATGGTAAGAGTCATCTCGATAATGGCCTTGCCCTGATCCGTTGCCTTGATATCGTAGACGAGTCCAAGATCGACAATGTTAACTCCAACTTCGGGATCCATTACATTCTCCAACGACGTCATAATGCGATCTTCCAACATCTCAAGCACATCCTTCCTTTGGATTTGGACCAACTTAGTGCTTTAATTTCAGCGCCGTATCGGGATCGACAAGGATCTTCCCGTAATATTGCTTGGATTTAAAGTTATGAATTTCTTTGCAGGCCTTCTCCATGCGCCCCATAATGATCTCTTCTTCAAGCTCGACCGGCGACCAATACATCACATGCATGGGATACTCATGACCTTCAAGATCCTCCGGTGCATACCTGATTCTCTCGGCTTTTTTAAAGCCGTTTTTCTTATAAAACGCCAGTCTCTTGCGAGTGTCCTCGTAATCGGGATCATCCGGCTCGGCTTCCAGTAAAATCATCTTTCCTTTTTGTTTCAACGTGCTGAGCACTTTCGTGCCGATCCCTCGGCTTCTGGAATGAGGAGTCACCAGCAGATAATCAATGAAAATAAAATTTGTGAATTCCGCGTACAAAATAATGTAGTTGTCGGTTTCTTTAATGTGGTAAACATCGTCTTTCTCTTCAAGCAGGTCTACAAGTTGATGAGGATCCTTCATCTCGTGCTCAGGAAAATAATCATGCAGTTTTTCGTACCATTGCATATTTTCCACTTTGATCTGCTCCTTCGTTATTCTTGGATCACCGACGACATGAATTAAGGAATATGGGCCGTGGCCAGAATACCGGAATATACGGCTCCCTCCATCGTTGGACGTGGAGATATGGCTTCGCCCAATGACAAAACAGATATCCTCCAATGACTGAATAAATGATTTCACATTCACATCATTAGAGTGAACTAATTCAGCATTTTCATCCGTTGATTCAAGCTTGCTTATCTTGCAACATACTGCCATCCGGGAACAACCTTTATGGCGTTTATGGACTCTTCCCATTCAATAAACCGCTCTTTCGCTCAATCGCTCCAGCGCCTTTCGGATCTGACCGTCCTCTCGCTGCAGGAGAGTTTTTTATACCAATATACGTTCCTATTACGAGTGGAATTGTTTAACCTTGGTGCCCACGCATACAATCAGGGCGTTACGTACAACATAGCCCATGGGACTTCTGTTTCCCTGCACATGCGCAGGCAAAAGAAAACATCAAAGAATTGAGGGATATAATGGCGGAAAAAAATATTCTTGCCTTCTTCAAAAGTCCCGAGCAAGCCAAGGAGGCTCTTGAGCAAATCAAGGCATTAAAGCTTGTTGACAGCTCGATTGACAGATTCGACGGCTATCCGGGAGACGGCGTAGATCGAATTATGAATCCCATCACAAGCGACTTCCCCGGTCTCGGTTATCTGACGCTGGGCGGGGACTTCCCTGACAGAGACGCCGGCATTCTCGCTGCGACAAGCGTAAGCGCCAGCGGCATGAGCACGGGTGGAGAAGACAATACAATCACGGGACGCGACATCCTGCTGACCATTGTTATCGAGGAAGAGGATTTTGACAAAGCGATGGCCATTGTGCAGCAAGCCGGAGCGCTCGTATAAAGATGCAAAAAGGGATATTCCTGCTAAACTGGAATATCCTTTTTTTTATCCTGTCAAATATGCAAAACCTCTTGCTTCAAAGGAGACAGCGCCTTCGATTCATCGATATGGATAAACGCATCGTACCGCTGGGACATAACGGAAGGAACATAATTGCCCCGCTCATGACGCGGATTGTATACGACTCCGATGGCGCGATGCCCGACGGTTTCAGCGAACAGAGGCTCCTTCCGGTCAAACAGCAGTATTTTATCAAAAGCCCCTGCGCGGTGCATAAGATCCTCCCATGAGCCAGGCATAGCCTCCGGCACCTTCATGGACATGATTTCACCGCCCCATTGGTTAGAAGCGATAACGGTTCCGCGATGGGTACCGAAACCAACCGCAAATATCTTCTCTTCGCCATATTTCTCGCGGACCAGCTGGCCTACGTTTACCATGCCGTCCTCAGCCATGTCAGTTGCCCTCGCATCACCGATATGCGTATTATGCTCCCATACGATCATTTTGGCTGATTGTCCGTGGTAGGCTTTAATGCGATCCAGCACTTCAACCATATGATGATCCCGGATGTTCCACGATTCCGGTCCTCCTCGCACCATTGACCGGTAGTAGCGTTCGGCATTTACGGCCACCAGGGCGTTGATCTCATCGCTCAGCAGGGCTTCATCGCTGCTGTCGCTCTGGTGTCTGCTGGCCTGAAGGTCCTGCAGCAGCTTCACCACTTCGTCTTCGCAGCCTTCGGATAAAAACGCGGCGGAGACTCCATAATTTTGCGGTTCGCGGTTATAGGGATCAAAGCAGGCAAAAGCTTTCCGTGCCGTTTCCAGCTCCGGGGAGCCCGTCTTTTCCAGGTGCTTTAAGATCTCGTCCATGGATTCCCACAAGCTGTACACGTCTATGCCGTAAAAACCTACCTTGTCTTTCGTCGCCTTCGCCGCATTATACTCGTGCAGCCACTCCGTCAACTGCAGAATCTCTTCGTTCGCCCACATCCAAGTCGGCCAGCGGTTATAATCGCGCAGCGCCTCCCGGGCGTTAGGCGCAGCGCCGGCATATTGCTTGATATATCGATTCAAGGTGTAACAGGATGGCCAATCCCCTTCCACGGCAATAAAGGAAAAACCTTTCTCCGCAATCAGCTTTTTTGACAGCTCCGCTCTCCACGCATAGAATTCGGAAGTGCCGTGAGAGGCTTCTCCCAGCAGGACAATATCGGAATCGCCAATCGCATTTATGATAGCATCCAGATTATTCGCGTCTATCAGTGGAACCGCGGATTCATTGATCTGCTCCACTATCTTCTCGCTACTCATTCCCAAACTCTCCCTTCCCCACTCCGTAATTAATACAATCGATTGTTGGTCATTTCTATATCGTCTCCCCAAACAACGCCATTATGTAGCCGAGATCCCGCAACTGGAGAGAATGGAGAAATTCATCGTTGATATAGATCGCTCCGCTGCTTTTAACATATTCCTCTAGCACACAAAAAAGCAGCCGGTTGCAAAAGCCAGCTGCTGTCGTGTTGTTTTTAAACGAATGATTCCCGTTAGAATTCCTGTAAAACGAATAATTTGGCGTTTGAACAAAAACGCCACAGCTAATTCCGAATGCACCATCCCATTTATGCTGCCCTCTTCTGACCCGACTGAGCAGCCTTCCGTTCAATCAGCCAAATCAGCCCCCAGAATACGATCGTGCTGAGTATCGCAATAATTGCTGAACCGCCTGCATGAATGAACGCAACAACGGCAAACGCAGTGGCAAGCAAGAAATGAATTTTGCGCAAATGCTTGTTCTTCACCCGGCGGATCAAAAAGCCGTAAACTGCCAATGACAGCAGCAATGCAAATGCTCCGATACCTGTATACGTATCGTCCTTAATCTTCGTTTGCGTTAGGAAATATATGCCATGAGCAGCGATTAATACGATTGACGCGTAACCTGCCAGTTGATGCAGCCGGTCGAAAAGCTTGACCAACTTCTTGACAAGAGAAGACGGTGATTTGCGGTTCTTCTTCAGGCGAAGCCACGCGTAGCTGACGGCACCGCACCAGACAGCAATAGTCCCCAGTGTCTTGAATAAGCCTTCGCCTGTTGCCGGTCCACCTTGAGGGCCATGATGCGTTACTCCGAGAAATGCGTACAAGATCAAAACAAGACTGGCAAGCGTAACAATGGCGGCGGGAATATATATACTGCGACTATGTTTCATTTGATAACCCTTCTTTCTAATTAATAACGGTATTATCACTCAAGCCTTTCTCTTAAGCTTTCCTGCAATCCATAAGGTACAAATTCCAAGAGCAAGCAAAGCAATAACGAAATAGAGGATCCATCCGATAATAGGTATATTTGAAAAAGCAGCTATCAAGGCTGCACCACAAAACACCTTTAACCATTCTGATCGCTGCTCCGACCATTTGACCATATGGCCGATGCGATAGCTCAACACTGTTGTTCCTAGAGCCACAGCGAACAAGGCTATGATTAACACTATGACCAACACAGGTATGCCAATGATAGTAACAAGCAGCAGTATGCAAAGTGCCGTTATCGCTGAGCCGGTTAGGAATCCTGTAGATAGAAGACGGCCTAGAGGGGCATTCTGAAACTTTTCAGTAAATGAAGCTATCTTTTTCTTTCCCAGGATCCAGATCATAACCGGAAGAAGAACAATAAGCAGACTACCTGCAAATTGCACCACCCATAACCCGGCTACTATACCGCCTCCAAGCAGCAGACTGTTCTGAGTGGCGTTATCGAGGGAAATGTCAAATAGATCGTCAACTAAAACAGCTCCCGGATCCTGGTTCAATTCCCCGCCAATTACAACGACAACTCCATTGATCTTAGCCGAACTGCCTATGTGCAGATTGCCGTTGATCACCACAACAATCCCATTAACTTGACCTAACACATCCACATCACCGCCGACAACATATACGTCATCAACGGTCTGCCCTTTAGGCACGGTTGTATTCTGATGCCCAAATATACTGCTTGCCGAAGCTATCCCCGGAACTTGCAGCATAAGTAGTAAGATGCAGCTCATTGTATATATCCATTTTCGCAAGACATTCAGACCTTTCAGCTTACTGTTGTATGAAGCATTCGCTTTAACGAGTAAAAAGAAACAGCAAGTACTAGTAAAGAAAGGAAAATCACCATTCCGGATAAGACAGGTACACTAAGAATAAAATGGGACGCTGCGTACACAAGTATTATTATAAACTTGGAGAATCCATGCAGAAGCTTAATGATGACCGTACCCGTTAAAGCATAAAAGATAACAAACGGTATCAGTATACAAAGGAAAATAAACCAACCGATATATTTCTCCGCTGGAAACGTTTTTGTTCGAAGTGAACGAATGACCTTGTCTTCGAGATCCTCTGGCGCTTCAATGGAGCTGAATGATAACACAAAATCTTGTTTGAGATGAAGGTAATCCTCCAAGAGCTCCTGGCAAGTCTCACATGTTTCTAAATGCGCTTCAACCTCTTGCCTCTCATCTTGATTCAACTCCCCATCAAGGTAGGCTGAAAGCTGTTCTTTCAGATGTCGTTCCACACTCAGTCCTCCCTTCGCAACTCATTCCTTAAATTTATTCTCGCTGCAAAAAGCCGAGACTTCACAGTTCCTAAAGGAACCTCTAATAAAGCAGCGATTTCTTCATAGGTATACCCTTGCACTTCATGCAGCAGAAGAACTCCCCGATGATCCGCGCTAATTCTGCTTAGTCCGTCTGCAAGGGTAACTTTCTCTAAAGTATCCGGTAAATGATGATTGGCGATAGCTTCATTTTGACCTTCCTTCAGTTCTTCTTCAAGGACTTTTGCACGCTTTTTCAATCTGTCTTTGCACAGGTTGGAAGTAATTCGAAGGATCCAGGATGAGAAGGCATAAGCAACCTCTAACGAAGTCAAGGAGTAAAAGGCTTTAATAAATGCCTCCTGTGAAACATCCTCGGCATCCATTCGATTACCCAGCATCCCTAAAGCATACCTGTAGACATGTCCTTTATATCGTTTGACAAGTGTGGCGTATGCTTCTTGATCACCGGATTTAGCTTGAAGAATGATATGATTTAGTTCCTCGCTCACCACTTGCACATTCAACTCCTACTGAAACGAACCTGACGAATTATCATAACTTAAGCCATGCTTACTCTGTTGTGTTGCAGTTTTCTCCTCACTTCCAGTATGAGAACGTTCAGACTTACCCAAGCACCGCCAAATACATAACCTGCGGCAACATCGCTTGGATATTGCAAGTTAAAATAGACGAGGCTTATCCCTAACAATAAGCATAGAAGTACAGCTGCCCCAACCATGACCAAACGTATGATTTCTTGACTGTAATGCCGCAGGATCAGAAAAACAGAGAATCCACAGACGGTAACGGCCGTAAACGTATCCTCGCTCGGAAAGGTGTTCATCATTTGAATGCCGGAAGATACTGGACCTGTCCGATGAAATACCATACGCAGCCCTTCATTTAGGACCACCCCTCCAGCCACTGTCCAGCATAAGAATAAAATCTCCAGCAGTTTGTTATCACCCTTAAATCGGATTCTGATCAGGGTAAGTCCGATAACCGATGCATATAAATAGATGCTGCCTATTTGCAGGAAGGATTCCATCCGGTCGTGCCATCCCGTTCCGATTATCATCAAGATCAAATAATAAGCCACTTCATCAAATTGTCCGAACTCTCGCGCTACAAAATCTTGAATCATACCAAACATAAGCGAGAGGAATACAATCAAAGCAGCAAAGGATGTTAATACTAGATATTTAGCTTTGCCTAGCGACTTAAACTGACGAACCCCTCCGCTGAACATATCCAGCAGGAACGAGAGAATACGATACTTATACCTTCTCAAGAGATGGTATAACAGAAAACCCATACCGGAGGCAATCGCAAAGATAACTAAATAACGGTTTACTGTGGAGTGGTACGCTTCCCATTTCGGCCCTAGTACTTTGCCGAGCGAGATAAATAAGCTGACCCAAAAGACAGCCCCGGAATAAGCATAAAGCGCATACCGGCGAAACGGCATACGGGTTACTCCGCAGAAGTAACCTGTAATATGTCTGATGCCCGGTATGAAATAGGCGATAAACAACAGTTTATCGCCATATTTCTCAAACCAAACCGTTAAGCGGTCCATTTGTTCCTCTCCCAAATGAAGCCGATGCCCGTATTTCATCAGAAGCGGCTTACCTAGCCAGTAACCGATCCAATAAGAAAGTGTTATTCCGGCCGTTACACCCGCTGATGCGGTCAAAATGCTGACAAGCCAATTCATTTTTTGCTCAAACACAAGCATTCCTGCATAGCTCATCATGATCTCGCCAGGAAGAGGCAAGGCGAGCATTTCGAGGCATAATGCTAGAAAAATGATTCCATAACCATAATGTTCAAGCCAAGCTGCAATATCGATGATGTATACCTCCTTGCATCCTCCATTAGTGCGAATAGGAAATCAGCCATTCATCCTGATGACGGATTCGGATTTTCGTACAGCCTTGTCCTGCATCCATTCGTAAATAATCGGGATCAATAAAAAACTGTTTAGCCAAGCACCTGGGAGATAACCGTATCCGCACTATGCGAGAGTGCCAGTGGAATCAGGGTTAAGATCGCTGTGCCCGCCGTCATGAGTATCGAACGGATTCTGGACAAGCTGCCCTGAATAACAGCATCTCTAAGCTCCATTCCTTCTCTTCGGTTCCGTTCGATTTTATCGATTAGTACAATGCCATTGGTAACGACAATCCCCGTGAGCAATAACTCGCCGATAAATGCCGCAAGATTCCACTGACCATGAATGGTATAAAAAGAGATCACGATACCAGACAATGCAAGCGGAATGCTCAGCAATACGGCAATTGGTGCTTTCCAGCCTTTAAATACTTACTCCATCTGGAAGCTGCATGGCCTTCAAGGTTTTATCCACTTCTTTGGACACCTTGCTCATGTTGCTGGAGGTAATTTGAGCTTGAACGACAGAAAAAGGCTGGCCATCGCGCTCCTGGATGGAAGATAAAGCATCGCTTTTTTGCATCGTTACGAAATTATCGAGATGATAAGCCTTTCCATCGTTCCCTTTAACGATCTCTGCTGCTAATGAAGCAAGTACCTGTTCAGGGGAATACATTGGCACTGACTGGGCGGTCACTATTCCCTTTTTGACGGAATCAATATATACATCAACAGGAATTGTATCTGTTCCTGTAGAGCTTGAGATATCAAAGTCCTTTGCTTTGGAGGTATACCGAAGCAGCAGTTTATTAATCTCATCCGGATCGATTCCGGCAGCAAGTGCCTTATTCTTATCAATTGCAATCTCATATTTAATGTTTCCATTCGTCAAATCCGTTTGGCCAGTCACGCTAAGTCCCTGGATATTGACCAGTTTCATGCGTGCTTGTTCAGCTGCCTTTTCCAACGTAAGCTGATCCGCGCCAATCAACATAATTTTTATCGTCGAGTCATCACCGGCAATATTTTTATTGGTTACCGTGATGGCTGCATGGTTGGATACCTTATCCAAATCCGCCTGCAAAGAAGCAATGTATGCATTAACACTCTTCTTGTCTTTCAGCTGAATGGATAGGTTGGCTACGTTCGGCTGCTGTATAAACCCTCCGCCTTGGTCAAATACATCATCGGCCGTAGGCGTAAAGCTGGAGCCAAAAGTAGCTGTATATGCCTCAATACCAGCGTTGGTATGAAGTATATTTTCTACAACCTTGACTTCTTTATCCACCTCGGACAAAGGGGTACCTTTCGGAAGCTCAACTTTGACGGCCACCTGCCCGCTTGCGGTACTTGGAAGCAGTTGGTGTTTTAATTACATCAATCATTACATTTGCTTTCCCGTTCGTACGGGAGACAGTTTTTACATCGGTTAGAGATGGATAGACGGATGCAATGGCTGATAAAGGTACACTATTTCCGTCTTTATTTTTAGTAATGAGCTTACCTAATTGTTCTTCCGTCAGATCCCATCCTTCTACCTTTTTCTCCTCTCCTGTCTATACAGGGAAGGACTTCAGCATGAGCGAAATTGTTCATTCGAGAAATAAAAAAATTATTCCAATATTTGGTTTCCACGATTCACAGTATCTTTTCCATCGCCATGACATCGACAAAGTTGCCGTCTATCATACCCTGTTTATAGAAAATTCCTACTTCACGATAACCTTTTTTACGGTATAAACTTTGACCCAGGCTGTTGAATGGAAAAGTGAAAAGAACAATTTTATAAAAACCAATGAGTGAAGCAGTCTCTTCAAGTTCAGTTAACAGCATGCTTCCAATGCCTTGCCCCCTGTGTTCTCTGAACCAGCCTTCCATATAACTGATATCTTTTGGTTCAACTTCTAGAGTGGCAATACGATCTCTAATACCTTGATTATATATTGTTAAAATCCCCGGTATATCCATTGAAGTTGCATGTCTCACGAATATTTCCGACATTAGTTTGCCTCCTGTATCGCTATCGAAAGGATAATCGTCTCTTTATAGACTCCTTATTTTGGTAATTGGTTAGATTGATTATACCTTATTACTTGCAAATTGCAAATAAAGGTGCTATAACTGATTCAGGAGGTCATGCAAATGGAAAATGTGAGGAATATGTTTCAGATCCTGTCTCGTAATTTTGGGTTGTTAAATGAACAATGCTGCGATTCCTGTTGCGGCCAAGAAGTATCGCTAGTACAAAGTCATATCCTATATGAAGTAAATCGACAGCATAATCCCTCCATGCAGGAAATTGCAGGAGCTCTTGGAATGGATATTACAACTTTCAGCAGACAGGTTAAAACCCTATCAGATAAAGGGTTATTAAAGAAAACACCCCATCCTTCTGATAATCGTATTAATATTTTGTCACTAACGCCTGAAGGTTTAAGTGTTGAAAATGCTATTAACCTTACCGTAAATGCTCAGCTTAACGGCGTCCTTTCCACGATGAGTGAATTTGAACGAGAAACGGTACTACGCTCCATTCAATTGTTTAATGATGCAATGCAAAAATCACCAGAATGTTGTGTGCCTCCAAAATAATGGAGGCTTACATTTCGAGTTATACTTGCAAAATGCAAATATATATTGAGGAGGAATTGAAATATGAATAAACAATTGCCAACAGCTATTATAGGTGGAGGTCCAGTAGCGTTGGCTGCTGCTGCTCAGCTTGTTAAGAGAAACATGCCCTTTATTTTATTTGAAAGAGGAGCTCAGATCGCATCCTCTGTGCTTAGTTGGAAACATGTAAGAATGTTTTCACCTTGGGAGTTTAACATGGATTCAGCTGCAAAGGAGCTCCTTCTAGAGACTGGATGGCAATCCCCTGCGAAAGATCATATGCCTACTGGGCAAGAATTAGTAAATGAGTATCTGTTACCACTAGCACAGTTGAAGCAATTACAACCCCATATTTATCTTAATTCAACGGTTAAAGCCATTTATCGAAAAGGCTTCGATAAAATGAAGACAGCCGGCCGGGAGCTTGCCACTTTTATTATCGAATATGAGCAACACAGTAAATTACTACGTATAGAGGCTTCTTCCGTTATAGATGCCACTGGAACATGGCTTACACCTAACCCGATGAGCACAAGTGGTCATCCTGCAGAAGGAGAGATCGATTTTAAAGATCGCATTCAATACGGTATTCCGGATATTTTGGGAGTAGATAAAGAACGTTTTGCAGGGAAAAACATCGTAGTTGTTGGCAGTGGCCACTCTGCCATACAATCACTCACCTTGTTGAATGAATTGAAAATGGAGCTTCCTGAAACCACGATACATTGGGTGCTAAGGAAGCATAAAATCGCGGATGCCTTTGGTGGAGGAGAAAACGATGGTCTTCCGGCACGCGGGGCACTAGGCACGCGGGCTAGACAATATGTACAACAAGGCAATGTACAGGTACACACCCCCTTTCTTATTGATCAGGTAAAGAAAGACCTGGATACCTTGTCTCTGCATGGAACAAAATTAGATAAGGCGTATGCTATTGATAAAATCGATGAGGTCATTGTAGCTACAGGAGCTAGGCCAGACTTTAGCTTCCTTTCTGAGTTGCGTTATGCAGCAGATACCGTTGTGGAATCCGTCCCGCAATTGGCTGAATTAATTGATCCCAATATTCACAGCTGTGGCACCGTTCGACCACATGGTGAAGCAGAACTTCGTCAGCCTGAGAAAGACTTTTATATTGTCGGGTCGAAAAGCTACGGCCGTGCCCCTACCTTCCTTTTGGCTACAGGATACGAACAAGTTCGTAGTGTTGTGGCTGCATTAGCAGGCGATTTTGAAGTTGCTCGTGAAGTTAAACTTCATTTACCGGAAACTGGCGTCTGTTCCGTGTCCAGGTCACAAGATGTGAGTGAAAACAACAGTTGCTGCACGCCTTCCCCGAAGAAGATAACCATTAGACCGATCACTGTTACAGGCGTTAGTAGTGGCTGCTGCAGCCCTAAAAATACATCTGCATCAAGTGGATCGAATACAGGCTGTTAAAGAATTTAGAGGCTTCTGCTCAATGCAGAAGCCTTTTATTTTATTCCCTCATTGATTTCACCATGTTAACGTTTGTTAACGCATTATTAAATTAGCGATCACTAATATAATCATTTACTTATATAATTAATCGCGTATATAATAACGCTATGATCTGCAAGCTAGTTACTGGAAGGGGGCAAGAATTTGCAAACAATTGAGGAACTGTCCGATACTCTTAAGCTTCTTTCTGATAAAACCAGGCTGACCATTATGGCGCTGCTACGGCATCGGGAGATGTGTGTCTGTGATATCGTTGAAATTTTAGAAACTACTCAACCTAATATTAGCCAACATTTGAAAAAACTTAGAATGGGCGGTCTAATTAATGAGGAGCGCAGAAGCCAATGGATTTATTATTCTTTGAACTTAGAGGATAAAGATTATTTGAAGCAGCTTATCGATCAACTTCCATCTATGCAAGAGAAAATTAATGTAGTTAAAGGCTGTTCGTAATCAGGAGGCATTATGCTGGCTATTGCATCAATCATTTTTTTAGTTACGTTAGTTTTCGTCATTTGGCAGCCAAAAGGTCTTAACATCGGTTGGTCTGCATGCGGTGGTGCTGTAATCGCACTCCTCTTTGGAGTTGTCAATTTTCATGATGTGTGGGACGTAACTCAAATCGTTTGGAACGCTACTCTAGCGTTCGTGGCGGTTATTCTGATTTCACTCATTCTTGATGAGATTGGTTTCTTTGAATGGGCAGCACTTCATATGGCTAGAGTTGCCAAAGGTAACGGTCATTTGATGTTTGTGTATGTCATTTTATTGGGTGCGGCAGTTGCTGCTTTTTTCGCAAACGATGGTGCTGCTCTCATCTTAACGCCTATTGTATTGGCCATGGTCCGGGCGTTGAAATTTGATGAACGCATGATTCTTCCGTTTATTATGGCAAGTGGATTTATTTCCGATACCGCTTCCCTTCCACTTGTCGTTAGTAACTTGGTTAATATCGTGTCATCAGACTTTTTTGACGTAGGATTCGCAGAATATGCTAGTCGTATGATCGTTCCGACTCTCTTCTCTGTTGCGGCAAGTTTACTTGTTCTCTTTCTCTTCTACCGGAAAAGCATACCTAAGCAATATGACTTGGCACAATTGAAGAAACCAGTTGATGCGATCAAGGATATGCGACTATTTAAGATCTCCTGGATTGTCCTTGCCATTCTTCTAATCGCTTATTTAACAAGTGAGTTCATTCATGTTCCGGTATCTATCATCGCTGGGGCTGCGGCTATCATCTTCTTGCTGCTTGCCCGCCAAAGCCGGGAGATCCATACTTGGAAGCTTGTAAAAGGTGCGCCATGGGCTGTTGTCGTTTTCTCCATCGGAATGTATGTCGTCGTTTATGGTCTTAGAAATGTTGGTCTGACAGATGAACTAGGTGATGTATTTAAATGGGTCGGCGATCAAGGCTTATTTGTAGCCACCGTTGGATCTGGTTTCATAGCTGCTATCCTCTCATCGATCATGAACAATATGCCAACAGTAATGATAAATGCACTTGCTATTGATAACACGAATTCTACTGGCGTGATTCATGAAGCATTCGTGTATGCGAATGTGATTGGCTCTGACTTAGGTCCGAAAATCACCCCTATTGGTTCGCTCGCTACCCTGCTCTGGCTGCATGTACTGTCCAGTAAAGGTGTTAAAATTTCCTGGGGAGCATACTTCAAGACGGGTATAATCCTTACGGTACCTGTCCTGTTTATTACTTTATCAGGGCTCTATCTTTGGCTTAAAGTTGTAGGTTAAATCAAAATTAAATTTCAAAGGAGATCTTTAAAATGTCTAAACCACTCGTTTACTTCTTATGTACAGGAAATTCTTGCCGCAGCCAAATTGCTGATGGTCTATTGAATGCAATTGGCGGGGATAAATTCGAGGTAAAAAGTGCCGGTCTTGAAGCTCATGGATTGAATCCTAGAGCCGTTCAAGTTATGAACGAAATTGGTGTTGATATTAGTGGCAATAGCTCTGACGTTATTAATCCAGAGATATTGAATCGTGCTACGTATGTCATCACACTATGCGGACATGCTGATGAACACTGCCCTGTCATCATGAATCCTAATGTAATCAAGTGGCACTGGGGATTTGATGACCCTGCTAAGGCAACAGGTACGGAAGAAGAAATTATCGCACAATTCCGTAACGTCAGAGATTCCATTAAAGCACGTATTGAACAATTTGTGAGAGATGGTGAGTAAATGTCGGCTGGTGAAGCTCGTGATCTTTCACTTTGCTGCGCCCCTCCTTCTGCACCTGTTTCAGTATCATTTAAGAGCTTTAGAAAAAAATAATGCTGTATTGGAGTGTTAATACGATGGAAAAGAACTATCACTCACTTCATGAAGAAAAAATCTTTATGGGTGGAGCTGCAGACGTAGAAGCAATGGAGAATAACGAAAATATTGATGTAATCGTTGACTTGCGCGGAGAGGCAGAAGGATGTGCCTATGCTGAATCTAAGGCACAATATGTACCTATCTCGCTTGGTGATAATTCACCAGAAAGCCAACATGTTGCGTTCAAGCAAGCAATAGACGAAGTAGTTAATGCTTATCGAAATGGCAAGAAGGTTGCTTTCCATTGCGGAGGAGGAAAAGGTCGGACTGGTACAGTGGCAGCTGGTACCCTTCTTGAGTTAGGAATTGCCGATAACATAAATGATGCAATATCAAAAGCAAAACAAAAGCGCTCAATCATTGATGTTAAACCCATTCAAAGAGAAGCGTTGGAAAAGATATATGGATAATGAGAAGGAAATGTTCCGATGGGGCATTTCCTTTTCTTTTGAAGAAATTTCATAACTTTTTTAAGTGTTTTTCATATGCAGCAAGAACATTTATAGAACTATAGTATCCTTTCTGTCCCAAATTGGTTAACGGTACATGTATTGTCACCCGACATCTTTCATATTCAGTTTAATCGGCCTGGAGTACCTCGTCCTCACACTCTTCTATGTAGCGTTTATGCCGATCCTTCATCGGTTCTGTAATGTGCTTTTTACAAAAAAGTGGTTCTTCTTCGATACTAAGGAACATCTCTACAAGCCTTAGGTTTTCTTCCCCCTCAAACTCAACGATATGTACCTCTTCTAACATGACTGTCGCTTTCACACTGTCTAGAAAACTAGCTGTGTCATAGTGAATAACTCCATCATACCCCAACTCCTTCATGTTTTTTTGAAAATCAGGATCCGATTTACGTTTGTTGATTTGATTTTGAACTCTTTTCCCAACACCACCATTTGGTCCGGATATTCCTATATAAAGTATCTTTCTTTTGGAGCAATAACTCGTCTGGCCCAAAAAAATATAAACGCCAGGAAACTTCATGTCGAATATTTCTTTTATACTTTGAGGTGATACATCATATACTTTTGGCGGAATAATTGCTTTTGATTTCGAATATTGCTTCTTAAATCCTCCGAGAAGCGCTTCTAATATTTTATCCATGTGAGTGATCACCCTCTCCTTGAACTTATCAACGCGTTGCCGATGATCTCAGCTTTTCTCTCCTATGTAATTCAAAAAGGTTGATTTGTTGATTCAACTATATTTATTACGCTATCCTGATCATTAGTCTAGAAAAAGCAGCCGGTCTTAGCGACCGGCTGCTTTCATGGTGTTTCTGAACTAATGTTCCGAGTTAGTTCAACGTTTTATTTTGCCCAGGGTACTCGTCTACTACTTCCCAGTTCTTATTTTGATTGAGTCGGACTGCACTAAATACAATAGAAAACAACCCTAATCCGCCACTTATAATATAAAGTATAGTGGTGTCAATATCGCTTTCGAGTGACTGAAAACCCATATAAAACATGGTAGGTAAATGTGTTATCCTAAGGGTTTCTAACTTAAGAATTGAAGATTTCTCTATTTGCTCTAACAACATCTTGAATTGAAAATGCACCTGGAGAAGCTGACAGCTTTTCCATTACCTTATCACGCAGAAATGGAGCTTTTTCTTTATTCGCTTTACTTAAGGCTATGGCTAGTTCCTCTTTTGTAAGTTCTGTGCAGTACGCAGGGGTTCCTGGCTGTTGTCTCCACGAATCACTTAAAGAACCACTATCCACGGAGTCAAAACCTAGATCATTTGCTACACCCATGATTATTTGTTTATGGGATAAATCATCACCAGCAATCGCTATGGCAATCCGCCCATCAGTCCCTTCGGGAGTTCCTTGATGTTCTAATGTATAGGCTAAGAAATTGTTGAACGCTTTAATGATTGGTCTACCTAAATGATTGGATACCCAAACACTTTCAACCATTCCGTTTTCAATTTCTTCGATTTTATTACTTATTTGTGGATAATAATTTGAAGTGTCTACAACGACTACTTCCTCCTCAACTTTATCTATAATGTTGCGAATGCTTGGCAGCGCGTGGAAAGGAATTGACGTTATAAGAACATCAATGTCTTTAATTACATCTTCTACGATCACAGGTGTTCCTGTAAGTTTTTTTCCTTCCAAGCGTTCAATCCCACGAGCATCTGCAATCTTGACATCATGTCCATTCTCGACCAATTTCTTCGCAATATTAGACCCAATTGGTCCTGCACCTACAATTCCGAATCTCATTTTCATCCTCCTATTTCCATTTGAACTGACCTTATTGAGTAATTTGTACACATGTACTAATATAAATACGTTACTCATTTTTTTGAAGAGGGCAATAAATTATGACATAGTACTTTTTTTTGTACCTAACAGCAGAATGAGGTGGAAAGGTGTCTAGAATAAACAAAGATGGATTTACTGAAGAATGTAAGACGGATCACAGAGAAATATATGGCATTGCATATACCCAAAACCTGCTTTCAGGACGTTGGAAGTATCTAATTCTTTGGTTTTTAAAGTTTAAACCACACCGATACAATGAAATCAAGACTCTTTTGTGGGGAATTTCACAAGGGTCTCTAACAAAGCAACTTCGAGAATTAGAAGCGGATGGCTTAATTAATCGCAAAGTTTTTCCCGAGGTGCCCCCGCGTGTTGAGTATTCGTTAACATCAAAAGGGGAGCAATTGATTCCAATTATTGATCTAATGGAGGAATTCGGAAAGAAGTTTGGAGACAAATTTGATTAATCATATTGGTTATTTTTAAATTAACCTATCCTTTACTTCAATAAATCGGCAGCTGATCATCCTCTGATCGGCTGCCGTTGTGTTTATTGAGCTATAGTTCCCAGTTAACGTCATGAACTCTGTCGACTAGTTAACAGGAGTAATTGTAATCAGTCTGGGACGTTGCAATATTCTCTTCTTATACTTGATATCATATACTTCATCGGTTTTTATTATTTTTGAGATACCAATATATGTTTCAATTGTTGTCCTATTTTTATCTCTATCTTGTACAACGATTTTGTAATTACCAGCTTCTACGATTGTAATTCTATCTAAGGAAGTAGATTCAAATAGATACCAACAAGTAAATAAAATCATAATTAAGGAAATAATTATAGATTTAATTGTCTTATTATTCTTATTCGTCATTAATTTTATCACCACATAACTCTTTTATAAATTTTAGTCTTTATACAGAGGATGAAAATAGAAATCCATCATTTTAGATTCAAGAAAATCTTAAATTGGTTAAACGATCCTCCAAGATCAAGCGCAGCTCTTCAGGAATACGCTCAAACACGACCCCTTTCCCCAAAAACAAAAGCCAATCCGCGTAATAAGCCAGTGCCTCAACATCGGTCACATCCAACTGAACATTAAAAACCCCACTCGATTGAAACATTCCAGTAAAGGACAAAATAATCCCCGGCGGGTGCATACGTTTAAAGCGCTGAATCCCAGTCGTATCGAGCTTTACAACAAGATTGGACTGACGTGCTCCTATCCTTTTTTTGCTTAAAATCTCTTGTTCTGAGTACTTCAGCACATGCTCAGAGATTGCTGAATCCCGCAGCAAATCAACCGGTAAATAACGAAACTCATCCGTATCGAAATCATAAACCTCGACTAGCCACTGAGCGTTCGAGTTAAAAATATAGAGCAAAAAAACGTCCAGCAATTGCGGCCAGCCAGGACTTGGCTCATACGTCACGCGTAAATGCTTATCTCGCACAGCTAGCGAAATCAACTGGTTTAGCTCCGCAGGCGCTGCATCATCGAGCTCCAAAAGATTTGGATTAGCAGGATTTGTATTTTCAAAGAGCAAGATATTATTCAGCTCGATTAGCTCGTCTTGCTGCGTTTGCGAAGCGATGCCGATAAGCTTTTCAGTGATTGAGCGGCGATTATGCAGATAAGGCAGCTGTGAATTTTTCGAGGCGATAAAACTGATAAAAATCGCCTTCAGCTCATCTGGGGTGAAACGTGCTGCGGGCAAATACTGATTTTGTAGGACATTGTAGCCTCCACCACGCCCCAGTTCGGTCGTCATTGGAAAACCCATCGCTTGAATCTCATTAATGTCGCGGATCGCCGTCGCGCGGGAAATCTTGAACTCCCGCTGAATCTCGGCAATCGTAAAATGTGCGCGGTTATTGATGTAGCGCATGATTAGGTTTACTCGTTCTGTTTTTTTCATGATTTTATTGTATCAAAAAAGTATCACTTTTTGATACATTCGGCAAATAGAATCAATCTTGTAAAAGTAAACATACAAAGGAGATAATAAAATGTCTAACTACTCAATCAAAACGATCTCAGAAAACTACAAAATGACTGCTTTCGGTGTATCATTTGAGGACTTCAACGACTGGGCAGGCAATGCAGCAAAAACGGCTGCAAAAAAGGCTGAAATCACTGAAAATGGCAAGCTTGCTGAACTTCTCGCTCTGGCTGACGGGCAACAATATCAAATCAATTATGTGATCGACGGCAAGGCTTGGCGCGGCTTTGGCGTTATGGGTGATTTCAATGTGGAAGACGCGGTCGTCCTCGAATTCCTCGCTGGCGACTATCTCGTTGTGGCTGGCACAGGCTCTGACAAAGACAGCCTCGCTGATGAAATCACAGGCAAAGTTTTCGGCGGCATGCTGCAAGAAATTACAGACTACAAATATGTAGGTCCTGGCAACTCAACCTTCGTCAAAGCAGCTGAAAACGGTGAATTCTACGGCGAAATGTGGCTGCGTGTAAATAAAGTCGAAGACTAATCTTTGTAAAATTTGAAAGGAGCTCATATGGCGGAATACACAATTGAACACAAAAAATCATTTACATTGACAGCATATGGTTTTTCAATCCATTCCAATTTTCAAGACATGACAGCTTTGCAAAAGGAAAAAGCCGAGTTTTGGGGCAGACTCAAGGCTGACGGGCGATTTGCTAAGCTCAAAGACGCTGCAAAAGATGATCGTGAATGGTCAGTGAACGAGGTTTATCAAGGCAAGCCGTGGAATTATTTCGCGGTAGAAGCTGGAAAGTTAGTGGCTGACGCAACGCGTATTATCGAGTTTCCAGATAGCGAGTACATTGTGGTCGCAGGAAATGGCGACAAGGAAACTTTGTTTGATGAGTTGACTTACCTTGCTTTTGGCGAGGTCTTAGCCCGAATCACTGATTATGCTTACATCGGCGGTCCAAATGCGACCTATCGCAAAGATAACGGCGAGGGTACTTTCTACGGCGAATTTTGGGTACCTGTGGTTAAAAAATAACTTTCTTCAATTTCAAAGTTTTAGGCCATCCCATTTTTACGGGATGGCCTCTTCTAAGATATCGCTATTATGTAACTCTTGATCTACTAGAATTGGATTTTCGCCACAACCGGATAATGGTCCGATGGATATCCTCCATTTATTTGGCAACGATCAATCTCCACAGACAAGATTTCGAATTCCGCGGTAGCAAAAATAAAGTCGATCGGCTCTCCCAAATCTCCTCCTTTAAAGCTATGGAACGTCAGACCGGGATTCCCATTGATTAGGGAGTATGCGTCCGTCAAAACATTTTCCTTGCCGTTATCCTCAATCTCGCCACGCAATACACGAATCGGGAATTCACCAGGAAACGAATTAAAATCTCCTGAAAGCAAAGCCGGAAGTCCATCCAAAGCGCGCTGTTTAGCCATATATTCCCCTATTATCTGAATTCCACGTTCTTTCGCTTCTTGGCTATGATGGTCCAGATGGGTGTTGTAAAGATAGAATGATTTTTTGGACTGCCGATGAAGGAAACGTGCCCACGTACAGATTCTCGGAAATGCACTATTCCAACTAATCGAAGCTTCCAACTCAGGTGTTTCCGACAGCCAAAACTGCCCGTCTTCTTCAAGTGTTAGTTCGTCGCGGTTATAAAAAATAGCATTGTGCTCATTCTCATTTTCTCCAAATCGACCATTCCCGACCCAATCGTATTCATTCAAACGAGTCTCCAAATCTTTGAGCATCGAGTGATAGCCTTCTTGAGTGCCGATTAGCATAGGTTGATGTTTTTTGATAACGGCAGTCGCCCGGTCGATTCGTTCCGGCCAATAATCGGGACCGTCTTTAATTTCTGGATATCGTAAATTGAAAGTCATAACAGAGATTCCCAACATACCTATTCAGACCTCATTTCTATTATTTTCAATAATACATTGAACCTAATATAATGCCTCTATATTTTACATCGTTCTTACCAAAATATGAAAGTGTATAATGTCTCAACTGAGTTAGTCTTACATTGAACTTGTTGAACCAATGGGAGAACGATTTGAATGCTTTTGGTTATTTGGTATATAGATGGTTTGACATCCAATTTATCATAATGCTACTGTATACTTGAGGTGATCGGAATGGCAGAAACAGCCAAAAGTATGTTTGTTAACCTACCAGTAAAAGACCTGAAGAAATCTGTGGAATTTTTCACTAAAGTAGGCTTTGAATTCAACCCGAACTTCACTGATGAGAATGCAACTTGTATGGTCATCGGAGAAAACATTTACTCCATGTTGTTGGTTGAAGAGTACTTCAAGACCTTCATCAAGAAAGAGATTTCTGATGCATCCAAAACGACCGAAGTCTTAATTGCATTAATGGTCGAGAGCCGCGAAAAAGTGGACAAGTTAGTTAACAGCGCGATTGCAGCAGGTGGCAATATTGCAAATGAAACGCAAGATCTCGGCTTCATGTATCAGAGAAGCTTCCTAGACCTAGACGGTCATCAATGGGAAATCGGCTTTATGGATGAAAGTGCTATCCCGCAGGAGTAAGTAATTTTGGGATTGTTCGATTCATCATATGTAGGGATGGTGTCTTTGTGGCATCATCTCTTTTTCATTGAACGAAAGCAGCAGATCATCATAAGGACAGCCCACCGGGGATTCCCGGCAGGCTGAGCAAAACGGAATAAAGCGTCAGATTTTGAACATACCCATTAAAGGCATAATCGTCTTCACCATATTAAGACCGACTTGGACTTTCGGCAGCATTTGTTTAAAAGATCCGAAAAAACCGCTCTGCTGTTCTCCACCTGCCGGCCCCGGCCCTGACTTGCCTTCCGAATCCTGTTGATTTGTTAGAATTCCCGCCTCAGATTGGACTGACGGGCCGGAAAACATTGGCTTGAACTTGAATAAGCCGGATGCCATTGAACCAAAAGAATTGAGCGCGCCTATTCCCCCTATCAAGGAATCTAGCAGCCCCGATATTTGGACTTCAGGTGTCTTGGAACGATCGGAAAGATTTACTCTCCCACAGTTTCTGGTTTCGGAAAGGATTAGCTTATGGTCATGAATGGCTTGAACCGTTCCGATGTAACAGTTACCGTCATTTAACAAGACATAAACGGGCTGCCCGACCAAACGTTTAGCTTTCTTGACCGCATGAACTCTTCCCATAGGCTCTCTTTTTTTAGGAGCTTTCCTAGATTTCAATAGAGATTCCTCTTTTCACAATTTGTAATCGTGTCAACACCATTAAATAAAGAAGAAAGGCAAAATGAAAAGTGAGGCAAGGATCGCAAACGGGAAAAAGAAGCAATCGCCGCCGAATCCGCCACAGCCTCCACCGTAACCGCCATAACCTCCACCGTATCCGTCATAGCCTCCACCGTATCCATCATAATAACTGGACAGTCTTGCTTTATGCTTGGTGCGAGTTTGTTTTTTTGAATGCTTTCTATTCCGAACGGACGACAGAGTTACAGGTTTCTTGTCAAAAATACAATCCTCCAGCACTAACTTACCGTCTTTTACTCCCTTGATTGTTCCGATAAAATGACTTCCGTCATATGTGAGTGCACTAACCCTCCGTCCGATGTACGGATAGACCGTTTTATGGCAAACCGGATAAACTTCCTGCATAACCTCATTCCTCCTAACCTGATGCTTGTATATCCTAGACTATGAAAAAAACGGCTATATGGTTTGTACGATTGTCTTCTATTTGGAGAAAAAACGAGATATGCTTCATTCTCTCAAGTAATGACAAAAGGTAGAAAGACGACAGCGCGAGCATCAAAAAGCAGTGAAGAATGGGTGCAGTCATGAAGGAGATTATGCATAGAATATCGGAAGAGGTGAGAAGGCGTTGGATTATCATACATTATTAGCCCGGCTCGGCGAAGGAAGTGCGCATCCGGGTGGTTTCCAAGCGACCAAAGAATTAATCGGGCAAATTAGCTTTCCAGGAGGCACAAAAGTGCTGGAGGTTGGTTGCGGAACTGGCCGGACTGCGTGTTATTTAGCCAGCTTAGGCTGTAACGTGACAGCAATCGATCGGAATGAAGATATGATTCAAAAAGCGATTTACCGTGCGAAGATAAGCAATTTTCCCGTCCGCATCGTACAGGCGGATGCCGCTTCCATGCCTTTTCCGGATGAGATGTTTGATGCCGTTTTTACAGAGTCGGTTACGGCTTTTACCCAAGGAAGCTCCGCTATACGTGAATACTGGCGAGTGCTGAAGCCGAAAGGAGTCCTATACGATCGCGAGCTGGCATTTTCCATACAATTAACCACGGTGCAAAAGAAAAAACTCCAGTCGTTTTACGGACTTCATCATCTGCGAACCGTTCCGGAATGGCTGAAGCTGATGAGCAAATCAAGTTTTCATAAGTACTCCGCAACTCATTTTTCGCAAATGAAACAACTGGTGAGCGATAACGATCCTTTACGGGTAATCGATCACGAACTATTCACAAAACCAGATGTAGTTGCCATGATGATGAAAAATGAACGCCTGATGAGCAACTTCTCCAATGTGATGGGCAGTGTTGTCATTACGGCTTGGAAAGCCTAAATGAAGAAGCTGCTGTGTTCCTGCGTTGTCCTGTTCAGGGCGGATCTCCTCTTTATTCTTAGAAATGGCTTCCGAAGCTATTTTTAATGCAACACTTGTTTTTAATGGGGCAACAGATACAAAAAAGTGATTATTACCTGCCGTAAGACTTTTTGTGTCAAATCCCACGGGTTCATTATCATAGAATGTATTGTTTACTTCACGAAGTTGAGCATAAACTCTTTCGTCGAAAGTTTTGACTTATGGACCAACTTTAGCAACTAGCTTATTTCCATCTTTCTCAATAGAAGCTGTCTTTGTTTTCTGATTCCAGCTGATTTTAGCTCCTAACTGCTCACCAGTTTCACGAATTGGTACGAAAACTCTGCCAGCAACCATTTTCCTGTGTCCATCAGCTTAATAAAAAAGGAGCAGCTGCCGTTGCGGCAACTGCTCTTTGATGGCTGAACTAACGTTCCTCGTTTAGCTCAATCTATCCTTCTTAAACTTCAATCCCATACCTTTGGCCGCTTTAATCCGGCTAATCTTAAATAATCTAAAAGTTGACCTGAATGGACTGCTTCATGGTAACCAATTCTCAAAAGCATGTCGCCTAATGAACGAATATACCCTACGTCTTTTCTATCAATCTGGATTCTTGTTAAATCCTCTTGTGTATAGGATTGTACTGTATTCATAAATTCTTTCCGATAGGTTTCTGAAAAGTTGAGTTCCTCTTTGAGCGTTGTAAAAGCACGAGCCTCATAAGGGGATTCATAAGCGGTTAGACTTCCTTCATTCAACAAGGCAAGATGGTAATAATGTTCACTATCCAGGACGTGGCGGATCATCTCTTTTATGCTCATTGCTTCTGAATCCGGTCTCCAGTCCAAAAACTCATGCGGAATACTTCCCCAAATAATCATGCTTCTACGTCGAATCTCATTTAAATTCTGAACTATGGCTTCTATAGCGTTCATAGCTGCTTCCTTTCTACTTCAATTTATTGTTACATTATATCAGAACCTACGTTCGTAATACAGTTTAAAGATATTAGAAGTTGTACTTTTTGGCCCTCGGCTATGTATAGAAGTTCTTGAGTAAACGATTATACACAAAATAAAAAAGCCGCAGAATATGCGACTTCTATTGTAACTTTTAGGAGTGACTCTCTTTATTTTCTTCGAATTTTTTAAGTCATTTTTTACGGCACTAATTTAAGTTCAAAAGGCTTATCACGATCGCAAATAAGGATACCATCTACAACATCTAATCGGGCAACCTGAATCGATGAGCGGCGGCTTTCGTACCTGCTCTTCATTCCATCTTTGTTTTGCGTCTCGTTCCTTCCAGGATGTGTAAAATAGAAAATATAGGCATGATTGCCCTGAACAACAACATCGGCATGCAAGCCAATAGTACCATCGTCTTTACGAGTACCAGGCTGATCTAAAATGAGCCCATTCCGCTCCCATGCATCCAAATTATTAGATCGGAATACACCTTGCCCTCTCCACTCGTCTACGATCATCCAGTAGGTGCCTTTGAACCAGAACACGTTTGGCCCTTCATGTCCTCGCTCCGTAATGACCGGTCCAACAACTTCCCAATGGTACAGGTCTTTACTGTCCGCCGCATAAGTGTGTGATTGATTCGCCTCATCTTTGTACCACATGCGGAAGCCGCCGTCTGGCAGTTCATGGATGCAAGCATCGATGACCCGATCAGAGCTCAGCTCAAGTCTGGATTGGAATGTCCAATTTAGCAGGTTCGGACTCGTATAATGCATCATATCGCGCTTATGGCCAGCCCAAGTGGTCGGCACTCCCTGAATATAGCTAACATACATATGGTACAGCCCGTCATGCCAATAAATTTCCGGTGCCCAGAATGTATTGCGACCCCATTCGATTTCCAGCCCTGGCAGCGTGCCGCGGTACAGCCAGCTCCGACCGCCATCCCGCGAGGAGGCGATACCAAGGTCAGTGCCATGCACCCAAGCGAATCCCTCTCCCTCTGCCGTCGCTCGGCGGTTCGTGTAAATCATCCACCATTCCTGTGCTTCCCTATTCCATATTACGACCGGATCAGCCGCGCCATCATGTATCGGATCCCGAAACAAAGGTGCCTTCATTCTTATCATCCTCTCAGTGTTTCTACCCTTTCACAGAGCCAAGCAGTACCCCTGAAATAAAGAAGCGTTGCGCAAAAGGATACATAATAATCATCGGAATGGAAGCAATGACCATGGAAGCTAATTCGATCGTTTGCGAGGTGATCTCACCTTGTCCTTGCGCGAGGGATAACAGTTCCGACACCGCAGGATTAGACAGTGACGCCGAGCTTGACAGCTGTTCGACCGCCGAGCTTGACTGCAGCAGTTTCAATATTAAATACTGGAGAGTTTGAAGATCATTAGACTGTGTAAAATACAGCGTTGTACCGTAATCATTCCAGATGCCGACAGCAGTGAAGATCGATAACGCTGCCAGAACCGGCTTTGACAGCGGCAGTACAAGACGTAAAAAGATCGAGAATTCACTAGCTCCGTCCAGCTTGGCGGATTCGAATAAGGCGTCGGGAATCGCTTTATAATTCGCATTCAATATAATTACGTTCCAAAAACCGCCAAACAACGAGGGAATAATATATACCCAGTAGTTATCATAGAGATGGAGCCAGTTAATTAACAGGAACGAAGGAATTAGTCCCCCGCTGAAATACATACTTGTGAATCCAATGGCCATGTACCATTTTCTCCCTCTCAGATAAGGACGCGAAAAGGCATAAGCGAACATTGCCGTATACATTATAGATACCAAAGTCACAACTATGGTACGTGATGCGGTAATCCAGGCTGCACTAAGCAAACCTGGGTCAGCCAGAACAGCACGCCAGCTTGCCCAAGTAAACATACGCGGCCACACAAAAACGGGACCACGCTGTAGATCAATCCCGCTGTTCAGGGAACTGATAATGGCGTACCAAAAAGGATATACGGTCACAATCATGATAATGATCATGATTACTGCATTCGTAATATAAAATGTACGGTCTCCAAGAGACTTTCCCCCTACCATACCGGACGCCTCCTTAGAACAGACCTGATTTTGTAATTTTTTTCGAAGCAAAGTTAGCTCCAACAAGCAATACAAGCGCGAGCACTGATTTCATCAACCCGATTGCCGTTGCGACATCAAATTGGAAATTGAGCAGTCCCGTCTGATAAACATACGTATCGATAACCTGACTTGCAGGTAGATTCAAAGAGTTCTGCAGCACATAAATTTGTGTGAAATTATTGTTCAGCATACCGCTTATCGCGAAAATGATCATAATCATTAATGTAGGTAGGATTCCGGGTAATGTAATATGGTACATTCGTTTGAAACGTCCCGCCCCGTCAATCGACGCAGCCTCATATAAAGATTGATCAACGCCCGCCATTGCGGCCAGATACAAAATAGCTCCCCAGCCGAGGTCCTTCAATAGATTTGTTACAATCGCAAGACCCCAGAAATAGCTTGGATCCGACAGAAATTGCACAGGGTCTTTCACCAGATGCAAGTGAACAAGCAGATAATTAATAATCCCCTCCTGCGGATTCAGCAATGTAATATATAAGCCGCCGTAGATAACCCAAGATAAGAAATGCGGCAAATAAGTAATCGTTTGAATCATTGATTTGAACCTTGTACCTACGATCTCATTAAGCAGTAATGCGAATATAATCGTGACAGGTATGCCGACAAGTGAACCAATCAGGTTAATACCGAGTGTATTCTTAACCATTGGCCAGAATTGAAAATTATCAAAGATGAGCTTAAAATTATCAAAGTGATTCCATGGACTTGTGAATATCCCTTTTACTCCACTTATCGGGTCATAATGCTTAAACGCCATCAGCAGACCAAATAACGGCAAGAAGCTAAATAGAATGATAGAAATCACGCCAGGCCCAATCATGATGGCAAGCTCTGTCTGCGTTCGAAGGTCGGATTGCAGCGCAAAGCCTTTTTGTTTCTTCCTCTTTAAAACCATAGGTGACTGTTTCATAAGCTGCTCTCCTTCCTGATCAAGACTGAGCGTGCCAAAGCTCGGAAACTTTGGCACGACTCAATGAATCCATTTATTAAGAGTTGATGCCTTTAATTGTAGTGCCGTAGCTTTCTTGCTGCTTATGGAATTGTTCATTAATTTTCGCGTTGATGTCATCCAATCCCATCTTCTTCACCTGAGAAACCATATCCTCGTACAGTTTTTCTTTTGAAGTATCATCTTTAGCTAATATGATTTTGGAGATTTGTGTTTCCAGATAGGTTTTAATTTGCAGCTGGTCATTGGCCATCTTGCTGCCGGCTGCAATGAAGTCGCTAGGCATAATAAGCGCTGACGTGTCATAAGTCTCGGAAGCCTTGCCAATTGATGTTTGTACCTGCATCGCCATCACGCTGTCTGCCCCTTTATTTGAAGTAGGAGCTACCGTCGCATGGTCATGCCAAGCAATATTGTGGAAAGGCCAGAACGCGAATACACCTGTCTTGGAATAATCCGCGGCGTCTTTCAGCCCTTGCTCGTTTTGCACTACAAGCCCATTCGCGTCGAGCGTATAGTCTACTCCTTCGAATCCGTAATAATTGAGCAGCAGTCCTTCATTACTTGTCATGAAATCCAGCCATTTGGCAATACGCTCCGGATTAGGCGCATCCTTCGAAATAAATGTATTCATCCAGCCTGTGCCTGCTTTCATAGAACGTCCGGATACTGGCTTCGTATTCTCATTTGACATCACCGGACCAGGGGTAATCCAAGTCCCAACCGCATTCTCATCGGTAAATCCAGTATTGGCTGTATTACCGATAAAGCTGAATACCCGGCCGGATTTGACAGACGCTTTCGTCGATGTATCGTCCACAGTCATCTGACTTGGATCAAAGGCACCTGCTTGTGCCGCTTTATACAGGAAGTCGAGCGAATGCTTTGTTTCTGGAGCGAGAATCACATCGCGGTAATTGCCGTCTTTATCGATAGGCATAGCGCCAAACATCGCTTCCAGTGTGCCCAATGTTCCCCCGTGCCCAGTTCCGCCGACAGACAAGCCCTGATACGATTTGCCATCAATAAGAAGCGGAACGACCGGAGCTCCGTCTATCTTCATTCCTTTTACTTTCTCGTAAGCCGCTAGTACACCATCTTCGGTCTTAAGGTCATCTGCTGTAATGCCTGCTTGCTGCATAATCTCTTGATTGAACATAATAGCGTTATTATTGCGGTATTCCGCTGCATCCGAATAAAATTCGCTCGACGGAGGATAGATTTTTCTAGCATCAGTTGTACTCATATGACTCGGATAAGCGTACCAGCCGCCATCACGCTCGGTTAAAGCTTGCTTAAGATCCTGAGGGAAATTGGTGAGCAGCGGTGAGGTTGGGTCGTATTTCTTCAAGAATTCATCCAAATTCCACACTTTATCCGCTTGAATCAGCTTCCTCTCTATAGTGCCGTCTGTCAGCGTCATAATATCCGGAAGTTTATTGGAAGATACGAGCATCAAGCTTAATTTCGTGCCTGCATCCTGAGCGGGGATGTTGAACTCGAACGACAGCCCTGTCTTACTTGTAATTGTCCCTTCTACGGAATTGGGATCTGAATTCCACGGTGAAGGTGGGTTCCAACCACTCACATCAGAGAACCATGTTAGCTTGACCGGAGTCATATGCTCTTGTGCTCCGTTAGCGGATGGTTCTACCGATGCCGAATTCGTAGCTGCGTTATTCGCTCCATCCTTATTATTATCCGGTTGATTCGAACTGCAGGCTGAAAGCGCTATCGAACCAGTCAATAACATGACCGTCCACAAGCTGTACTTCTTTCTCATACCGTTGTTCCCCCTTAAGACTATTAATGGCTCTTTCACCATTCATGATAAATGGAATCCTTTGTCACCCATATGTTTATAATTTTGCAAATTGGTGTGGATTATAGATAACGCTTTCATTTAGCAAATATAGAAGAAGCCGCTCTTTTTAAAGGGAGGAGATTTCTGATTTTATATCTTTCTGAATTTGCTTGGCGTCAGACCAACATGCTTCTTGAACAGCTTATTGAAATGAAAGTAATCTTTGTACCCTACCCGCTCGACCACCTCTTGAACAGATAATGAGCTTTCTTTCAGCAGATCTTTTGCAAGCGAAATTCGTTTTCCGATAATGTACTCCGAATAGTTCGTTCCCGTCTCCTTCTTGATCAGGAAACTAAGATAACTGAGGCTGAGGTTGAACCGCTTAGCAATTGTACCCAGCAGGATATCTTCTGTAAAACTGAAATCAATATATTCCATAACAGCCTTAACCTGCTCATGGACAATGGGGAAATCAGGCGTTACTTCTAACTCGAAATAAGATTTCAATCTTTCGAACATGGCATTTATGGATGGATTACTTCGTGCCAGCAGATCGTAAGTTAAAAACTCAATTTCTTGATAGGTACTTATGTTGCTGTAATACTTATGGATAAGTGAGATGATTTGATTGTACACACTCGCCATTTGATCAACGAACAATTGGTGGTTGCTGCAAACAACAGCAAGCTGATCAAGACATTCCTGTATACGCGCCAACTTTTGCTCTTTTATACTCAGCTCAAGCTGCAGCATCAAACCTGAAATTCCGGTTATAATCTCATGCTCTTTATAATGAACAATGCGCAATTCAGGATAAAAGATAGAACTGAACAACGCTATATCTGCAGCTTGATACATTTTGAAGAGGCAGTCCGACGAATTCGCAAGTGGACTGATCCCGATATGGCTAGCATCCTTGAGGTATACGGAAATAAAATCAAACCATTCCCTAGCATGACCAGCCTCATCATAAAGCACGATATAGGACAGTTTGTTGAATCCAGTCCTCATGGAAATATAATCCAATCCAATCCTTCTTATCTCTTGATCAGAAGGAACTGTCACCGTAGCATAGGGGAATATACAATTAATGAGTCGAATATTCGGGTAGCTAAGCAACATTCCTCTAGTTGTGAAAAACTGTCTGATTGTTGTATTTCCGTCGGTAGCGAGTAATTCAAATAGATCATTCAGCAGTTCATTAGGATCTTTGGCGGACAACCTTTTCTGTTCTAATCGGCTGTTCAAACGAACAATCGTTTCCAATAGCTGTTCTTTCTCAATCTGTTTAAGCAGATAATCAAATGCTCCAAGCCGCAAAGCTTGCTGTGCATACTCGAATTCGGAATAACCGCTCACAAGTATGACCTCTGTCTCCAGTTTCTGCCTAGTAATCTCCTCAAGCAATTGTATACCGTTAAGTCCCGGCATCCGAATATCCGAAATTACGACTTCCGGGCGATGCTCCTCAATCAGTCTTAATGCCGACGATCCGTCATATGCTTCGCCGATAACTTCGAACCCTTGTAATTCCCAATCAATTAGCCTGGATATGCCGTAAGCTACCCATGGCTCGTCATCCACGATTAAAACGCGATACATGCTCATTCCCTCCTTCTGAGAGGCGCACCGGGAAAGATACTCTTACGCTTGTCCCTTCATTTAGCACACTCTCTACCTTTAAAGCTGAAGCATCCCCATAGAACAAATTCGTGCGTCGGTAAATATTAGAAATCCCGATACCATCCTGTTGTTCACTTTCTGCAGGAACAGGCTCATCATATCGGAGGAGCCCCTCCCTTAGTTCCTTCAACTCGCCTTCACTCATTCCTTGTCCATTGTCTTGGATAAGCAGTTCGATCTTATTCTCGGTAGATTTACGGATCTCGATCAGTACTTCACCTTCGCCCAATTTGCGTTCTAGCCCATGAAATACTGCGTTTTCTACAAGCGGTTGAAGCAGCATTTTCAACATCATTTCATTCAACAGTTCATCATCACAACGGATCACAATTTTAAATCTCCCTCTGAAGCGGAATTCAATGATTTTGGCATACTCTCTCACATGGGAAAGCTCCTCTGCAATAGTAACGAAGTTGCTCCCCTTCACCGCATAGCGGAACATTCGTGATAAGGACTCTGATATATTCGCGATATCGCGGACATCGTGATAAAAGGCCATCGCTCGGATGCTCTCGAGTGTGTTATAGAGGAAATGAGGATTGATCTGATTACGGAAAGCCGATATTTCCATCTGTTTTTTTGCCAGCTCGATTTCCAGCATCCGAATTTGAGTGGATCGAATCTCATCGCTTAGCACACTGATATCGTCAAGCATCTTATTCAGCTTCTGACCCAGCACGCCAATCTCATTTTGATGAACGACGTTATATCGGCTCTCTTCTCCGTTTTTCGGATAGGATTTAATGAAATCCATTAAGGATTTAATCGGCTTGAGAATACGTGTGAAGAAAATGAGCAGGAACATACAAAGAATGCCGAACATAATAGCATACGTAGCAATATTAATCCGTTTGACTGCGCCTAACTCATCAAGCAGCTCACTTTTGGGGATGATGCTGATCAGCTTCCAGCCAGAAGGCGCCAAATTAATTGATTGAACGATATATTTCGGATTCGCTTTCCACTTATCTACATTCACGGAATCACGGTTTGTGACGTTCCCTTCACTGGACAAGATTTGGTCATTACGATCTAATAACATCACACGTGAGTTGGCCGTTACTTTCGCGCTTTTGAGAACAGGAGTGAAATTGGATACATCCATGACATAGCGGCCCGTACCCCTGTATTCTGTAGCGATATTATTGCTGTCTAGTCCATAGATCGGTGCCGTAATGGTGTAAAAATGCTCTGTTGGACGGTCATCTAAACTAATAGTACCGGAATATGTCATCGCCTTAACGGGCGTCGTCGTTTCATCTTGTCCCTCGCCGAGCCTTGTCAGAAGTTTTCCATTTCGATCGTATAATTGGATTCCTCGTATATTCGATTTCATGGACATCGTGTTCGCGAATACGGACAGCAGCTCACGGTTCATCAGCACCCTGTCCAGAATATCATCGGCATTGATATAGGTTTGCACGGTAGGACTGTAATACAGGAAAGTCGATATCCCTTGCATATCACTATCAAAGCTCGTCATCTTCTCATTAACCTGAAGCAAGATCGTATTCACAGAAGCCGTTACCTTACGCTCAATAATTTGCTGAGCAATTCGGTTTGTAATGATGTAGGTAATAAGCAGAGTAACCAGCATCAACGCTATTAAGATCAATATCTGTCTCATCAGACTGGGCTTCCATATACGGTTCAGCATTGCTATCCCCTTCCGAAGAAATGGTCACATTGTAAAACAAAAAAATCGCTTTAGAAGGCGATTTTTTTGAAGAGAATCTAATTTCTCTATTTATGTTTCTATCTTATTTGACTCGGAACACGGTAATTGAATGTTTAGGAAATTCGTACTCAAAACTACTGTCTTCCGTAAAGAATTCCTTCTGTTTCGGCGATACGTGCTCAGGTGACTCGAAGGTATTCTCGTCCTCCAGGGAATGACCGGACATCTCGAATATTTGAACGCTCAAATTTGCATTATTCAGATCCGCTAACATAATCTGTGCGTTAACGCTGCTATCCTTCACATTAACGACTTTGATAATGGTATCTCCTGTTGAATGGTCGCAACTCGCAGAGTAATACAACGGTTCAATTACCGGAACTTTGTCCTCCGTGTCATGGAATAACTCACCATTAATCCAAGCACGGATCTGTCTCCCGGATATTTCTAATTTCAATGTATATTCCTTATCATTTTCTACATTAAAAATGCTTTGAGTCAGGACAGAACCTCTGCCATTCACGCTGGAACTTATTAAGGAGTCCTGATTCTGCCAGCCGCCAAACTCCCAGGTCATCAGATTAGTCTCATCGCTTTGTCCAAACTTGAGCTTAAACCCTTTTAGACCGCTGACTCTTTGGGTTTTTAACGTTAGCGTATAGTTCTCCCAATCTGTCTCACCTAAGTCTAGTGTCTGTATAGATGTCCCGTTCAGTCTATCTTCTTCCGTATCCGACAACTTGCCAGGCAGACCGCCATTCAACATGTTAACTTCACCAGTATCGCTATTAACGAGCAGCATATCCCAATAGCGGAAGGAGCAGCGGTCTGTCTCAAGTGCAAGCGCTCCGTTAATCGGTTTCTTATTACCCACTTCTTTCTGCTCAAATCCATTTGCTTCGACTCGCAAGAGCTGATCTCCCTGATGATGCATAAACAGCTTTTGCACGTAATAATTAGGTGTGCAATATATTTCGTGATTGTTGAACCAAATGAGATCTGGTTTCCAGTTGATATAATCTACATTGCATAGCAGTGGTGCATAACAGGCGAGTCCTACCGCATGGGCATTTTTCTCTAGACCCGTCATGAATGCCGCTTCTGCTAGTGCGTTATAATAGGTGTTTCCCCAAGATGCATATTCTCCCAAAAATACTTTCGGGTCTTCAGCGTTGAAGCTGTCATAACGGTGGACATTGGCGAGGAACCATTCCGGAGAACTATAGTAGTGCTCATCCACCAAATCCGATTGATGCTCTCTAGCAGAATTCCATCCACGCTCATACTCGGTTCCTGCTGCAAATGGACCAGCAGAGTTAATAACTTTAATATTCGGATACTTCTCCTTAATCGCTCGATGGAAATAAGGATAACGTTCAAAGAACGGTTCTCCAACTTCTTCATTTCCAATTCCGACATATTCCAGGCCAAATGGCTCTGGATGACCGAGCTCCGTACGAATAGCTCCCCACTTGGTTGACGAATCACCGTTTGCAAACTCAATCAAATCAAGAGCGTCCTGAATCCACGGCAACAGCTCGTCAATCGGAACGATTCGATTATGATGGGGATCATATCCACCCGGCAAAATAGGTATTGGTTTGGCGCCTATATCTTCACAGAATAGAAAATATTCGAAATAGCCGAGACCAAGTGTTTGATTGTAGTTCCAATTATTCCTTCGTGCTGGTCTTTGCTCGATTGGACCTATCGTGTTTTTCCACCGGTACATTGAGTTCCGATGATCCGGGTTTAAAGAGCCGTCATGCACCAAGCAGCCACCTGGAAAGCGCATAAACTTCGGCTTTAGATCCGCGAGCAGCGCAGCGATGTCACTCCTCAATCCGCCTTTCCGGCCAAGAAATGTCTTCTCCGGGAATAGGGAAACCATATCGAGGTAGAGCTTTCCCTGCCCTTTCGTTACAAGAACAAGGCGGCTTCTCGTATCGGTGGCATTAGCAGTAATCACAGCTTCATATTTGGTCCACTCGATAGAATTCACCATAATCGTGGCCTCGCCATGAATTTTACCGTCCGTCCCTTCGATCGTTACCATAATAGGTTCGTCCAAGCTGGCATCACGCCGAGCGTATACCGAGAACAGATAGTTGTCGCCCTGTTTGACAGCAATGCCGCTGTTAAATCCATGGTTCATTAACCCGACGCCTTCGCCATCCGATATGATTTCAATGGCCACATAATGAGGGTTCCTTGCGTTTAACGGATTAATTTCCTCAATCGTTATTTCAGTCTTGCCGTCGCCTCTTTCGATCTTTTCCCAAGCCATTAAGGCGTGGTAAGATGGATGATCGATCGGATCAAATTCAAAGGAACGGTTCTGGACGAGCTCTGCATAAAGCCCGCCGTCCGCCGCGTGATTTAAATCCTCGAAAAAAATGCCGAACAAATCACCTAATTCCGCACCTCGTTCACCTGTATGTATCGTTAATGTTGGTTTTGTACTCATCACTATTGAATCCCCTTTGCTCTCTGATAATTTGAATTTTAAGAGCTTCTGCCTCTTAAAACAATTCACTACCATGTTTAAAAACTTACCTATTATGCTAAATAAATAGAATAAAATATCTCTAATTATTCAGAAAAACTATTAAGAAATGGTTATCTATATAACTGAGCTATCATTAATACACAGGTTTCCTGCCTATCATTGAGAATACAGCAGCCGGTCATTTTAATAAGAACTTGATACCATAAAACAAAAAGCCGCAATTTATGCGGCTTTCAATGTTACTATGTTCTTGTCACCCAGCGCTCGGATCGTAGGTTTCTAAACAAAACGGATGGACTGATACGTAGACAGGGAGTTCAAACTTAAGTACTTAATTATCGATCGGTTTGTTGATTTGATCTTGATAGTAATCGAAATATAGATTATTCTGCGTGCCTCGCACTGCGTAGAACACATCGGACAAAGCTTTATTGCGCTTGGAGAGCTCCTTCTCTAGCCATTCGGTGGTTAATCCGTTTTGAGCAAAATTGTCGTCCATGATCTTGCCGTCGATGATCAACTCTACGGGAAACGATTTGATGGTGTTCGCGTGAAGCTTAAGATCTTTACGGGTCACCCATTCATACTCGCTCTTCTTTTTTATGGATAGCTTCCCATGATCCTCCAAGACGGCGTATTCAACTTCCTCCGTATTAAAAATATTCTTTTCCCTTAGAGATTGAACCAAGGAGTCCATCGTATATCTAATTTTCCTCATGTTGTCCTCAAGGATTTTTCCATGCTCGATCACCACAGTAGGTGTACCGGAAATCCACTTGCTCCATGTCCGGTTTTTAAGTGCCAGCCAGGAGACCATGTAAGAAATGAAGAAGAACACTACTAGTGAGAGTACCAAGGACGAAGGTTTGAGCTTCTCGTTGAACGCAAGATTTGCGGTAATGCCGCCGAGAGTGATACTGCTCACGAAATCGTGGAACGTCATGTTGGAGATCGTCTGTTTTCCCAATATTCTAGATATGATCAACAGGACAACAAAAGCCGAAGCGGTTCGAATGATCGTATCCCAATACTCATGCAACTGAATGCCCCCTTTGATTTGGTTTGTTTAGTTTTATCATTATTCACTTTTATAAGGTGAACTAAACCGAGGCAAAGTCGAGTCTGCAGGTCATTCATTGTACTTTTTGGCATACGGCTTTGTATAGAAGTTCCTGTCTTGAGCAAACGCTAAGAGCATATATACAAAAAAAGCCGCAGTTTATGCGACTTTCTTTGTATATAGGTGACCTTCTTCATTTAGCTAACATTATTTCGTAAAATAATGTCCTTGCTCTAGATCTGCGAGAAGTCCATGTTGGACAGGCTTCCAGCCGAGCAGCTCCTTCGTTCCTTTACTTGATCTAGCTAAGTCAAGCGACGCGACCATACCTAGAAAACCGAAAATCGCTTGTGCCTCTTCACGCGGGATGCTGACTACTGGTACTGCCACGTGACGACCGATGATGCTGGCAATGTCGCTGAACAGAATGCCTTCGTCGTCCACGCCATCGAGTCGTGAGCCCGCAGGCGCAGATTCTACTGCGAGTCGGAACAATACTGCAGCATCCAAGCGATGAATCGCTGGCCAACGGTTGGTGCCGTCTCCAATGTAAGCCGAAGAGCCTTTTTCCTGGGCGATCCGGATTAATTGAGGCACGAAGCCCTTATCTCCTTCTCCATGAACGGAAGGTGCAAGCGAAACGATCGATGCTCTCACGCCTTGTTCTATAAAGGCAAGCGCTGCATCCTCCGAAGCCTTGCCATTAGCATGAGCTGTGATAATAAGTGGTTTACCGGAGCCCGCAAGCCCCTCTCCCATTGCTTCGATGGCACGAAGATCCGTTGTTAGTGATGCGGCGAAATTAGAGAAATCGTGGTTAAATGCCAGATGAATAACACCGTCTGAATTGGCTGCACAACTGCGCAGTAAATCTAGATCCTCTAAAACACCGCGAGCCACCTCAACTCCCAAGCTTTCTAATACTTGAGCACCGCTCTCTGAACGAGTAAGACCAATTACCTGATGCCCCGAACCGATGAGTTCGCGGACAACAGCTGTACCAATATAACCTGCTGCACCTGTAACGAATATACGCATAATTTTTTTACGCCTCCTTAAGCATTTGACGAAGATATGACTCTAGTCTAAACTATGAAGTAAACTCTAAGGCAAGCGTTTGGAGGTATGATTTCATATGAAAATTCAAGAATTAGCAGACTTGATGGGGTTAACCCCCCACACCATTCGTTTTTATGAGAAGGAAGGCTTGCTTGACAGCAGGCACATTCAGCGAGAGAAGAATAACTACCGCAACTACTCAGACGAAGCAATTGAACGATTAAAGCTGATTAAGAAATTTCAAGGCATCGGCTGTTCGTTAGCTGAGCTGAAGACGATTTTGCAGGATCACGATACGAACGTACGCACAAACCAAGAAGTAATAGAATGGATTCTCCAGAAGATCAATGAGATCGAGCGTAAGAAGGACGAATACGATCATATGCTTGTAACGCTGAATTGGATGCTGACTTACAGGAAGCTGCTGAATGAAGATCCACAACAAGCTGAGGTTATGATGGCGGATTTACGTCTTAGAATTAACATCTAGTCGTATAATCGTGAAAAAGCCACACTTACCCAACTGACCGTGCTTTGCTTCGTCTACCCCATCTCCGCGTTATCCCATGCCGGATTCCAGACTACCTCCCACAAGTTTCCGTCAGATCGAGAAAATGTTCCGAGTAACCTCCCCAGAAAGCGTCTGCGCGGGATCTGCAAGAATAGCGCCTGCCCGCACAGCTTGATCCAAAATTGCATCAACTTTTGATGAGAGATTTATCGTTTCAAAAGAGGTCATGAGCCCAGTTACAAATGCACCCTGGGATGCAGAAGCGGGATTCATATCAATAATGATATCCGCGCATCCGTCAGGTATTATTTGCATATTCCACTCTCCGTGTGAATGTCTTTCCAGTAATTATACTAAACACAAAATGGCAGGAGTGTATTGTCTATTTGCATATTCTTCCCACATAAGTTACATTGTTTATATCGACAAATTTGCAGGTCTAAATAAGGAGGTTTACACACCTATGTGCCCCCGTACCAAAGAACAAAATGAGCTCATCCGCATGCAGCGCAGAGAACAGATCCTGGACGCCGCCGCGCGCACCTACTTCCACACGGGAGGAAGCTTTGATATTCGCGACGTCGCCCGCGAGGCCAAACTCGGATACGGCACGGTATACCATTATTACCCCAACCGTCATTTATTAATAGAAGACGTGCTGTGCAGCGGCTTCGAGCGATGCGAGCAAGCCCTAGCAGAATGGGCAAATATATGCGGCGGCAGCTCGGATGACAGCCAGTTGTTAATGTATTGCAAGGCGCTGCTCCGGCTGTGGCAGTCAGACGCCCGCACATATCTCGTCTACAAAATGGCGGCGGAACATTATGCAGGCTTGCCTGAGAAGGATCGGCACCACACCAAGCGACGATTCATGGAACGGCTGTACGTTCCGCTCCAATCGATCGCCCTGCGCGAAGACGACAGCGTTAACCATATGTTTGCCGTGCTGGTTGGCTGCTGCGGGCTGTACTACTATGCGGGTAGTTCTGAGCTGGACGTCGATCGAATCGCCAAGCTCGCGATGCAAGCTATTATGAAGGAGTCCTGATACAAACATGATTATCTTAAAAAACAAGCATGAAATCGAAGCCATACGCAAGGCATGCCAAGTGGTGGCCGAATGCCATCGCACTATCGCCCCGCTCATCAAACCGGGAATCACGACGAATGAGATTGAGCGCATCTTCGAGGACATTATCTTGAAGCACGGCGCCAAGCCCTACACGAAGGGCTACAAGGGCTATCCATATGCGACCTGTGCCTCCGTCAACGACGTGATCGCACATGGCTTCCCTAGCGACAAGCCACTTGAGGAGGGCGATATCGTGACGATCGACACGGTCGCGGAGCTCGACGGCTGGCTCGGCGATTCAGCCTGGAGCTATGCGGTCGGGAAGATATCGCCGACCGCCGAGAAGCTGATGCGCGTCACGAAAGAATGCTTTGACCTCGGCATCGCACAGGCGCAGCCAGGCAATCGGCTTGGCGACGTGACGAGCGCCATCCAACAGCATGCCGAATCGAACGGTTTCGGCGTCGTGCGCGACCTTCTCGCGCATGGCATTGGCCGGGACCTGCACGAGGAGCCGAACTATATGCATGTCGGCAAGCCCGGCAAAGGCCTCCGCATCAAGGAAGGCATGGTATTCACGATCGAGCCCATGATCACCGAAGGCACCTACTACATGACAATCGATCCGGACGGCTGGACCGCGCGGACGTTGGATCGCAAGCTCGCCGCCCAGTACGAGCATACGATCGCAATCACGGCAGAAGGTCCACAAATCCTTACCGCGCAATAGAATAATAAAACTCGCTAATTCCTCAAAAATTAGCGACAACCTTAAAGATAAGCGGGATAGCCCCACTTATCTTTAATTTTATTTTGAATAGTTTGTTTGCCTCGCTATCAATCGAATCATACATTTATGAAAATTACTGTTTGATCATATTTAGCTATTGGATATAAGTGCTCAGGTATACGGGTCATGTCAATGTCTGTTTGCCAATGTTTGCTCGAATCGCCCATTTACATCGGCTGGCGGTTGTGTTATTCTTGTTTCCATAGTTTTCGAAATACATTTTAACAAAGGTGGTGAGACCCCATGGTCGAGGACAACGAGGAAGTTAAACAGGCAGTGAAAGTCTACAAAGCACTCGGAGAGCCGACCCGGATCAAAATAGCGATGCTTCTTACGGAAGAGATGAATCTCTGCTGCTCCGACATCGGCAACAAGCTCGAGTCCGTAGCAGGTTCCACGCTGTCGCATCACTTGAAGCAGCTTACGGAATGTGGCCTGCTCACGCTACGCAAAGACGGCACGTACATTTATTATAGTGTCAATAAAGAAGTCGCGCGGAAGTATGCCCCGTATTTGCTGGGGTAGCCGTTTTTTTTTCGTCTTATATTTCGATAAATTTAGAAATATAAAATTATTATAAAGAGAGATATGGATAAGGAGCTGGAACGTTTGTCTTACAATTTGAAAATTTATATGCTGGCTTTAGTCAGCTTTCTCGTCGGCACGTCCGAATTCATTATTGCCGGCATTCTTGATAAAGTATCCGACGATATCGGCGTCTCGGTCGCAGCGGCAGGCCAGTTGATCACCGTGTTCTCCCTTGCTTACGGGTTCGGGACGCCTTTCCTGATGGCGGCCGCAGCCAAAGTCGACCGTAAAAAACTGATGCTGTATGCCCTCTCGGTATTCATCGTCGGCAACGTCGCGGCCTACTTGTTCTCTGGCTTCGGCTCCCTCATCGTTTCCCGTGTTATTGTAGCGCTGAGCAGCGGCGTATTCGTTGTCACGGCGCTCACGGTCGCCGCGAAGCTCGCACCTGCGGAGAAGCAAGGCAGTGCAATAGCCACACTCGTCATGGGCTTCAGTACGGCGCTGATCGTCGGCGTACCGCTCGGCCGGCTTGTTGCTTCTGCCTATGACTGGAATGTGATTTTCGGAGGTATTGGACTGCTCGGGCTGCTGGCGCTTATGCTCATCGCCTTCGCGATTCCGAAGATGGACGGTGAGCAGCCGGTACCACTGCGCGATCAACTGAAGCTGCTCAAGAATCCGAAAATTGTCGTCGCTCTTGGCATTACGTTTTTCTGGCTCGGCGGCTATTCCATTACCTACACGTATATTTCCCCCTTCCTGCTCGATATTACGGGCATGAGCGAGAAATTCGTCAGCATCGCGCTACTTGCGTTTGGCATCGCTAGTCTGATCGGCTCCAAGCTGGGCGGATTCGGCACCGACCGTTGGGGATTCAAGCGCACGCTGGTGACCGGCATGCTGTTCCACGCGGTCTGGCTGGTAGTGATTTCGTTCTTCGCCCATTCGCCGGGGCTGATGTTCCCACTGCTCATGCTCTGGTCCTTCTCCGCTTGGTCGTCCGGTCCGACACAACAGTACCATCTGATCTCGCTCGCGCCCGAAGCGACCAGTATCATGCTTAGCCTTAACAGCTCTGTCGTGCAGCTGGCTATGGCTGCCGGCGCGGGCATCGGCGGTGTGGTCGTGGAAGGCGCTTCGTTGACAGCAATCACCTGGATCGGCGCCGCCGGCGTAGCCGTTGCTGCGCTCATGTCAGCCGCGGCCTTTGGTTACTTCCGCGTCGGAGGGGCTTCCCAGGCAGCACATAAGGAGGCTCGCACAGGAAAGATCGGCACCTAAGCAATTGTCTTACACGCCTACCGGGCAGAGCCGAACGCGCCTGACCCAAGCATCTCGAGAAAGAAGCCTGACCTGAGGCTCCAGCTTGACACGCTTTAGTAGAAATTTAGGTCTTAAAAATCAATGAGCCTCGATGAAAGTGAGATGATCCGTGCGTCCCATCAAAGCCTTTTAGCCCTCATCTCATGTCCACATCAAAAAACCATCATTTCAATGAATGATGGTTTTTTGATTTAAATTTTAAAATGTAAACTTATTTATCTACGTAGTTGTGTAGCGCTTTATTTTTTGGGGTTGTATTTAATACTTTCATTGTAATTCTTGAAGGCGTGTAAGATTTCATATTCCGGCAACTTAGTTATTTCGATGCCTTAGACTTAGAGTCTTTGGCTGTAATGCTTTACTGTCTATAAATCGTTGTATGACTGCTGATACTGCTGCGTTATGCAACGGCTTGCTGATATATTCGTGCATGCCCGAACTCATGAATCGCTCACGGTCGCCGACGAGCGCGTTTGCCGTAACTGCCACAATATGTGGCAACTCGTCCGATCGCAGCATTTGCCGCAGACGTTTGGTTGCTTCCAGACCGTTCATCACCGGCATCTGAATATCCATAAATAGAATATCGTATTTCTTTTTCTGAACGGCTTCTAAGACTTCAGATCCGTTGGATACGGCATCTGGGCGAAAACCAAGTTTTTCCACCATTCGAATCAAGACAAGCTGATTAATATGATTGTCTTCGGCGATCAATATGTTCAGCTTGTCATTGGTATCGGGCAGCTGCTCGTAATCCGATTCCAGAAATAATACATCCGGGAGAGATTCGACCTGTAAGGCAATGTTGAATCTAAAGATTGTGCCTCCTCCAGGATTTGGCTCGCAATAGATCTCACCATCCATCAGCTCAATCAGCTTTCGCGTAATAGCGAGGCCAAGTCCGGTACCTCCTGCCTGTCGCACCATGAAATGATCGGCCTGATAAAATGGCTCAAAGAGATAGGCCCTTTTATCCGCCGGCACTCCGATTCCCGTATCCTCCACAGAAAAGTAGAAATGGATCTTATCTCCTGATGCTTCAGCTTTATCGATACTAACTGTAATGGAGCCTTCCGGCGTAAATTTAATGGCGTTGCCGATCAGGTTCATAAGAATCTGACGGATTTTGAGAGGGTCGCCGATTACTTTATGCGGAATGTCTGGATGAATGGATACGTTAAGCGTCAGTTTTTTCTCCAGCGCTTTAGGCATTAGCGTGTCAAAAGTCTCTGCAATCGCTTCGCTCAGCTTGAATGGCTCCTCCGACAGTTCGGTATTACCTGACTCCACCTTAGAAAAGTCGAGAATATCATTGATGATGGCCAGCAAAGTATCCCCGCTCTTCCGGATGATGGAGACATATTCCTGCTGCTCCTCATCCAGAGGTGTATCCAGCAGCAAATCGGTCATGCCGATTACGCCGTTCATCGGGGTACGAATTTCATGGCTCATGATCGCCATAAATTCGCTTTTGACTTCATTTGTCCGTTCTGCTGCCTCTTTTTCAATCAGAAGCTTCTTTTGTTCGGTAATATCCTTGATTAGCAGATAAAATCCGATGCTTCGATTGTTAACGATAATCGGCGCGATCGTGACTAGAACTTCAACAAGATACCCATTGATATGGGGAACATGATTGATAGATCCTTCGATATCGGTGTAAGGCTCGTTGTCGGCTAATATGCGCACAAGCGTATCCTCCCCGATAATGGCTGCGATACTCGTGCCAATCAGGTCCCGTACCTTTTGCCCGATAAGATTCTCGGCCATCACGTTTCCGTTCATAATCTTGCCCTGCAGGTCAAAGGAAATAATGGTGTCGTGATTGTATTTCTTAAGTGAAGTGTATCTTTCCACCGTTTCTTGCAGCTTTTGTTCGATCATTTTATTAGAAGTGATATCGACGATTTGGGCGATTAAATACCAAGGCTCGCCATCCGCCCCTTCTCTGACAAGCGAAACATGTACGGATGTCCATACGACAGTGTCGTTATGATGAACATGTCTTTTTTCAAAGCTGAATGTTGATATATCGCCTTGCAATAATTGTTTAAAGTAGATGTCATGATTGCTTTCTACGGATGAAAATATCAATTTGTCAGGATCGCATTTCATTAGTTCGTCTCTCTCGTATCCGAGCAGCTGGCAAGCGGCCGGATTCACATCGATCCATTGGCTATCTAACGAAATCAGCACAATTCCGACAGGAGTAAAATTGAATACATGCGCAAATAGATTCTGTTGATTGAACGTTAGTTCTTCCACTTTCCTTGCCCCCTCATTGCGAATTCTGGTGTATCCGTAATTATACTATATATTCTTATTTCTGTATAAAATCAAGAAAGGAGCCGTCAATGAGCGGCTCCCTTCTTTTCTTGCTATTTAATAGCGTACTTCGCATCTATTAAGAGGTAAAGACCTTATCTTAAGCTTTGCGCGAATCCAGATCTCCATGTTGGGTACAACGGAACCCATCCGTATTCGTTTTGCGCTTTGGTATTCGATGCGCCGCGCTCTCCTCTATTGCTTCCCGGTTGATATTGCGGCGCAGGGGCATGCAGCGCATCAGCATAAACAGGCAGCCACTGTGTTCCAGCAGCAGGCTCGTTATCTACTATATTAACCCAGCCCGTAGGCCAATCCAATGCCAGCATAGCTGCATTTGCAGCATCCTCTACATGAAGGAAGGAAGTGATTCCGTCGTTTGCATGCAGCTGCCTTTGCAACACTTTTTCCGCCATGATCCCTCTTTTATCGTACCAGGTTTCAGGTCCGTAGAGCATCCCATACCGTAAAATAACGTGACTCGGTACCTCCGCTACAGCCCCTTCCAGTGCAATAATACCATCAATAGTCGATTTCCGCGGCAAGGGTGCATGTATATCCAAGGGAACCTCTTCCGACGCAGGATAATCACCTGGTTCATAAGCCCAAGAAATGCTTTGTGCGATGAATCGACTAACACCTGCAGCCTTGGCGGCATCTACTAGATTCCGAGTCCCTTCCATTCTGATTCTGGCATTGTCCTCGAGATTCCAATTGCTAAGGGAAGTAAGCTGATGAATGATTACATCCGGTCGTAATTCCCCGATTGCTCCTAGGATATCGTCCCGTTCAAACGCATCGACGACGATAGGCTTTGCCCCCAAATCTTGAATGAATGCCTTGCGTTCCACGCAATGGGTCATTCCAATGACTTCATGGCCAGCCCGCACCAATTTGGGAAGTAGCAAACGGCCAATTACACCTGTAGATCCAGCAACGAATATTTTCATATAACGACCTCCAATACTGTTCTCATCTTGTGTCAATTTCACATGGTAGTCTCGAATGACTTTTTCACTTTGCGCGGGATTATGAGCACTTGAACCGTCATTAACATTAGTGTAATGATGATCAATCCCAATATGGCCAATCTGAATTGATAGGCCAAATCATTGATCCAACCAATAAGAATTGGACCAAGCGCGCCGATAATGTATCCTCCGGATTGCGTCATTGCCGCCCAGGAAGCCGCTTCCTGCGGAGATGAAGCAGCATCAATAGGCAATAACGTTCCGAGAGCAAACAACATTCCTGAACCAAATCCGCATAAGACAGCAGCTAACCAAGGGAGAATGGAACAAAAGATGAGAATAAGTCCAATTAGCTGTAAGAAAGATGCAGCAAGCAGCCATAGTAGGCGGGATGGATACCGCTTCAACAGGAATTGGAGCACTAACCCACTTGGTATTTGTACTATTGCAAAGATTGTAAGTAAATTCCCCGCATAGAGGCGTGAATACCCCAAGCTTTCCATTATAGGCGGCAGCCATGCCATTAAAGAATAAAAAACCATAGCCATAAGACCAAAATGCACGGTTAATAACCAGACCTTCTTATTCCCCCACGGCAGCTTCGAGCTCTGCGAGATGGTTGCTGAATCCATTGGAGTGTCTATCCCCCTTGTGACGACTCTAAACCAAATTGGAACAGCTGCTATAGCAAGTACAGCCCAAAAAGCAAGTGTCGTTTGCCATGAATGTACCCTGAATTGCAAGGGAGCGGATAAACTGGAACCTAGAGCGGCTCCGAGTGACAAAGCCATAGAGTACACAGCGATCATCATTGGAATGTTACTTGCGAAATGCCTTTTGATAAATCCGGATAGCAATGGCCCCATTGCAGCAATGCCTATGCCGGCCAGCAGAGCGGTTAGAAGTAAAAAGAAAGCGGAATGAGTAACGATACGCAAAAGTGTACTTACACTTAGCAGAACCAAGGACCAGGTAATGACCCTCTCGATTCCCAATCTCCTGCCGATCCGGACGGATATTGGCGAGAAGAAGCCCATGCATAGGACGGGGATAGAAGTTAACAAGCTGGCTACAGAAGCATTCATACCCAAATCGCTACGAATGATTTCGAGTACGGGAGAAATAGAGCTTATCGCCGGGCGCAAATTCAGAGAGGCAAAGAAAAGGGCTGTGACCATAAGGCCGCCAGCCGCCTTATATTTGGTTTTTCTCTTTGGGGTAATCTCTTGATTCATCGCTTCACCTCTCTGCTACTAAATCCTTAAATTTGTAACTCCCATGTTATCATGTTAGATTGGTATCAATAAGTACCACTTTGGCTTCATAATTAACATACCAATTATTATAAGGGGGCACTATCAATGCCGCTCTACTCCAAACCAAACGTTTCTGCTACTAAAACCAAACATATTTATACTTTGCTGCGGGATCGGATGTTTCAGGGCTTCTATACATCGGGAAGCAGACTCCCTTCCACCCGAGATCTTGCAAGTGAGTTCGGAGTGTCTCGCGCACTGATTGTAGAAGTCTATGAGCAGCTAATAGCCGAAGGTTACTTGGAAGGCCGCCAAGGCTCAGGTACTTACGTGGTAGATTTGGGAGGACGCAATTCGTTTTCGACTCAGTCCCACGTAAGCGAAGTTTTCGAATCATCCAAGTCTGCGGAATATCCAAATCGTTTCGATGGCATAGACTTCCGTCCGAGCTTCCCTGCTCTGGATCACATTCCACGTAAAAAATGGAAAGAAACCGCACTTGGTGTATACGAAAGTGCTCATTCATGGGATTTTGGTTATGATGATCCCGCAGGCAATATGGAACTTCGCACAAGCATATGTCAGCTTTTACTACACACCAAAGGGATTCAATGTGCCCCTTCGCAGGTAATCGTGACGGCCGGCGCTACTCAAGCTATCGCTTTATTGTGCAAGCTTTTATTAAAACCTAATGATGCCATAGTGACAGAAGATCCGACCGCTACCTTCATCCACGATATTTTCGCATCAACTGGCGCTAACATAATCCCAGTTTCCGTAGATGATCATGGCCTGAATGTTGATAATCTGCCAACTCATTTGCATCCGAAGTGTATCTTTGTTACTCCATCCCACCAATTTCCATTCGGCAGTATTTTGTCCATTGGACGCCGTTTACAACTTTTAGATTATGCCCGCCAAACCGGCTGTTACATAATCGAGGACGATTACGACAGTGAATTCCGCTACGCCGGAATGCCGCTTCATGCTCTAAGGGAGCTGGACTCGGAGAGAGTCATTTATGTAGGGACTTTTAGTAAAAATATGTTCCCCGCGCTAAGACTGGGCTATATGGTGGTACCACACGAATTAGTCTCTCCTCTTCTTCAGTTAAAGCGGGTAACAGACATGCATTGCCCAACATTGTCCCAAGTCATCCTTGCTAGATTTATTGCCAGTCATCACTTGGAACGCCACATCTCCCAAATGAAGCGTATTTATGGCAAAAGAAGAAATCGTCTCATAGCCAGCTTATGCGAAACGTTCGGCAACCAAGTCAAAATATCAGGTGATGCTGCAGGGTTACACTTGATCGCCGAATTATCCGGACATCGGTTTGACCCTCTTCTGACATCGCAGCTTGAGGAGCGGAATATTAAGATATATCCTGCTGAAAAGTACTCTATTGTTAAAGGAAAGTTTGAAGATCGATTAATTATGGGGTTTGGGAATGTAACGGAGTCTCAGATCGATCAGGGAATCAAAACCATTGCCGAGATTTTGAGGAGTTAATAGTTGATTGGCCATATTAATGAGCAAGAATGTTGATAAGCTTACCAAATGGATCGAGGACATAGAATCGTCGAACACCCCAAGGCTCATCAACAGGCCCATATTCTATCGGAAATCCAGCTCTCTTCATGCCTTCTAATATAGCATCAACATCATCGACTTCGATCGATAGATCAGGCGTAGGCGTTTCTGAGCCACCCTGTGAGGCGAAACTAATTTGAATGCTCATCTCCTCGTTTGAACCATATGTTCTAATCCAACCATGATCCATCATTAAATCAAGGCCGAGTACATCCTGGTAGAAGGATTTAGCTGCCGTGATATCCTTCGTATTTATATTTGCGACGATTCGTTTGACCTTCATTTCAAACCTCCATTATCCTTCTAGTAGTTGATAGAAGGAATACATTCCCCTCCTAAATATATCCTGATGAATTGTAACAAAATGTAAGGTTATATTCAATGAAAGACTGTCCGTGAGAATAACGCTTGAAGAAAACAAAGAGCTATCCAAGAAGCAGGCGCTTCAAGGATAGCTCTTTGTTGCTCCCGGTAAACGGACTACTTGCGGGGAAAAATCGAAGTCAGGTCGATTGCGCTCGCGATGTCGGCGGCGCCTTTTTTCAAGGCTATTTTCAATCCGGGTCCAAAATGTCCTGCTTTCACGAATGCGATCAGATCCGGCTTCCATATAACGCCGTCCGAGTCGAAATCAGCCTTCGGATCGTAATGGAACTGCCCTCGTTTCGTCCCGAATGTGCGCAGGAATTCAACAGCATCCAGCCGATTGACCTGGCCATTGCCGTCGAGGTCAGCCGTTGGTACAGGTTCAGTTCCTGGATCGGTGCCAGGGTCCGTTCCTGGATCTGTTCCTGGATCGGTACCTGGATCTGTTCCTGGATCTGTTCCTGGATCCGTTCCTGGATCCGTGCCAGGGTCCGTCCCCGGCACCTCGTACCATGTGGTACCAAGGTAAACTTGCCACCCGTCCTTCCAATACATCTTCGCTTTATCCGTGACGATCCGCTCGGATGGCAGCCTGCCATCCTCTTGCAGACGGCTCAGCCAGATGCCGCCGTCGTAGGTGTAAGCAGCTTCGCCTGCATCTGAAAGTGCAACAAAATGGCTGTCAGCGGTGCTGGTCGGCGTCAACCGCACATCCTCTCCGGAAGGCGAACGCAGCCACAACTGCTTTTGACCGACTTCCGTATACACCGTATAGGCAATCCAGCCGCCTGCCGTCAAGTAATCCCCCGGCACGGCAGATGCTCCGGCAAGATCCACCGCAGCATCACCCCGCTCGACGACGAGCGTGGAGCTGTTATCCGAACGGTCATCCCTTGCATAGAGCAGCACGCCGCCGTTCATGACCGGTGAGTGGTAGACGAACCTGTCATTAGGCGTAATTTGCACAGCGGTGCCGTCCGCGAATCGGAACAGCTTGCCGTCTCGCGCGAACACGAGCGTGCCATGATCGTCCAGCGCGTAATCGAACCGGTCAGTGAACCCGACGGAGACCGCTTCCCCTGACACGGTGTTCTCCAGCGTCAGTTCGCGAAGCCCTCCTCCTTGCGCATGGTAGGCTGCCCAATCTCCGTTCACGCGAATATCGTCCGCGGCAATAGATTGGAGCTGACCGTTCCGCCATACGAAACGCGAATAGTTCCCCATCGGGTCGAGACCTTTCCGATAGTAGCCGTCGGGTAAGTCGAAGCCGGTTGCATCGAACGCACTGCCCATTGCGCCGCCGGGAATGAGTCGGACGTTAAGCTGTGTCTGTTCCGGTACGAGCAGTGGCAGCGTCTCCACTTCGTTCGTATCCTGATGGCGAATGCGCAGACGATGATCATAAGCATTCCATAGCAGTGTGCGAGAATCGTCAGAGTCTAGCACAAGGCCTGCTTCCTTCGAGATGGTTGTCAGATTCGAGACATCCTCGACATAGATCGGATATGACTGCGTGCTAGTCAACCCACTTGCGTCGGATGCGCTAAGCTGAACAGTTGCCGCCTGGCCAAGCCACTGCTCCGCGGAAACCGACTCCACGATAGCGTTCGTGCCGGATGCCAACAGCTTTCCGTTAATACTAAGCTTTAGGTTGCTGCAGTCCGAGCCGGGATTATCGTCGGTGCAAGAAATATTGACCGCCAGATTTGGGTCAGCGACTTCGAATGGAAGCGGCGCATCAGGATGAATCACCGGCATCTTGTTGTGCTTAAGCGCGATGGCAAGAGGAGCGCTAGAGATGCCATCGACGTCAACCGAGGCAAGTGTCAAGGTGAAATCCCCCCAAGGGAGCAAGGAGACATCGACCCAGCCAGTGTATTCACAAGAAGATACGCAAATAGCGGTCTGTTTCGTTAAGTTAACCGCCGGCATGCTGCCCGCCGCGGCCTTTGTTTCAGCGATAGGCACCTGGGAGTTGACCGTAACTCGGACAAAGATGCGATCAGGCACGAAGGAATTCGCCGTCGGAGTTGCTACCACCAGATGCGGTACCGAAGCGGCGCGTGCGGGCTGGACTTGAATACTGAAGAGGCCGAGAAGCAGCATGACGGCCATCAGCGCATTAGCGAGCTGTCGTCTAGGATTGATCCTAGTGTTCGAATTCTCCATTCCTTTACTTCTCCTCCATGTCGTTCGGAATATTGTCTTGCATGAAAAGCGCCGCAAACAAAGTCCTGAAAAAACAGGTAAACATTTCCTTTTGGCTATGCAAGACTATTATGCCTGTCCAAACGGGGAGCGTATATAGGGAGATGCCCCTATATGGAGGGACCATTTTAGAGGGCCTAGATCGTCACGGCAGCAGGACTTTTCGGATGCACAGGCGAGCGACAAAATCCGACATTAAGGGGAATCGCTCCATCCTGCTTCAATTAAAAGTAACTCGTATGTGGCAATGATGCCTCCCTGAATGCTGTACTTCTCCTCGTATACCTTATACATTTCGGTGAACAGGCGCCGAGAGCCTAGTCCCTCTATCTTAGCAGCTTCAGAAGTACTTGCGCCCATCGCCTTTACCGATTGAAGGAAATCCCTTGGAGAAGCGTACGTTTCCTTATGAATCTCCTGTTTACTATGGATAACAGAAAATCCAGCTTCTATAAGAACATCTTTCCATTGATCTGGTGATAGAACCGATAATCCGTGACGTTGCGGCTCCATTTTGTTTGCGTCATATACTTCATCAAAAGATTGATGTAGCTCGCGAAACGTTTCCGGTCCGAATGTCGTGAACACCAGCAAGCCTCCCGGTCGAAGGATTCTTCTCAGATGACTTAGCGTTTGCCTCGGATGACTTAGCCATTGAAAACAGGCACTGGAAACAATGAGGTCGAAGGAATCAGATGAGGCTTCGGCAGCCCATATCTCCACGTCGGATTGGATAAAACGTAAATCTACCGTTTGACTTGATTGAACGCGTTGTTCGGCAACTTTGATCATGGTGGGTGCAAGATCTAACGCCGTAATCGAAGCCTGAGGCCATTGGTTTATCAAAAGTTCGGTCAAAGTACCCGTACCACAGCCGATTTCCAGGATTTTTAACGGGTCAGCATTTCTTGCGTTAAACCACCTCAAGAGTGACTTAGCAAGTTGCGCTGCCATCGTACGCTGTACATCAGCATGAATGTCATACAAGCCCTCAGCACTACGATTAAATTGTCGCCTAATTGCTGTTTTTCGATTGTTCATGCCACCAACTCCTGAATCGTTTTGCGATCTCCTCTTCCCTTCCCAGGAACGGCGCATGACCGCCAAAGGGTATTGTATGTAGCATGGCTTGAGGTATTAATGATACAAGCTCCAATGCAGCGCCATAAGGACAAATTTTATCATCGGTGCCATGCACTAGAAAAATCGGACAACGGGTATGTTGCAATTGAGAAAAGACTTCCTCACCACGTAAAATCTGTAGTCCTGCTATTAATGCCGGGGTTGTCCAATCATGGCGAAAAGGAAGGCTTTGTTCTATTCCTTCCTCGCGTTCTGCTTCAGTAAACAGCATTCGTCGAAATTTTGTTTCTACCGCTTCTCGATCTTTCGAAAGACCAGCAATCATCTTCCTCACGTAGGCATCTGCCCAGCCGAGATCAGACTCCTCTTTGGAACGCGTGAATTGAGCAGTCGCCGCAAATAGCAAAAGGCCGTCAGCTAAGGCTGCGAGTTTTAGTGCCAACAAACCACCGAGAGACCAACCCCCGATTACCAAAGGAGACAGTATGTTTTTTGCTGCTATCTCCGTAAGATGTATCATTTTTTCTTGCGTATCAGCTTCACTATAATCAACGGCTATATGACGATAGTCTGGCAACGATTCGCGTAACCTGTTAAATACGGAATCCGATATACTCCAACCGGTCAACCATAGGATAGTGCCGTTCTTTTCAGATACAGTCATCATAGCACCCCCATTTGATGTCCGATGGAACGGATGCAATCGGCTGCATCCATCAGTTCTCTGTCCGAATGTAAGGCTGATAACGAAAATCGAATGCGAGCAGTTCCGTCAGGAACTGTCGGCGGACGGATCGCAACCGCTGCGATCCCTTTCTCTTCAAGGGCATGGCTAAAACGCAAAGTTGCTTCATTATTACCCACGATTAGCGGTATGATTGGAGAGTCACCGTCACCGATTATGAAACCCGAATGTTTAAGCGAAGAACGAAATAATTGGCTTACTGCGAGCAATTTTTCTCGGCGCCAGTGATCCGAAATAACCAGCTCTAATGCCTTTGAAATACCGACGACGAGAGAAGGCGGCAAAGCCGTCGAATAAATGAGCGGTCTAGCTGCATTAACTAACCACCGAATCAATGTATGGCTGCCGCAAATATATGCTCCATAAACACCGAATGATTTACTGAACGTCCCCATATGAATATCGACTTGATCGTGCAGTCCGAGGTCATGGCACAATCCCTCGCCGTGCCTGCCATAAATCCCCCCGCTGTGCGCTTCATCCACCATGAGCAACGCTCCGTACTCTTGTTTGAGAGAAACAAGTTCGCGTAAGTGAGCTTGGTCGCCATCCATGGAAAAGACGGCATCGGTTACAATCAATTTACGCCCATGATCGCGGTACTTCTTCAACAATGTCCGCAAATGCTCCATGTCGTTATGACGGTACCTGGCATGTTCCGCACGACTGAGTACGACTCCGTCTACGATACTTGCATGGTTCAAACGATCACTAAAAACGACATCTCCTCTCCCAACAAGCGCGCTAATTACACCTGAGTTAGCCATATAACCATTCGCGATTACGAGTGCAGCATCGCATCTTTGCCATTCGGCCAGCGCCTGCTCTAACTGAACGTATGGGAATCGATTGCCTGTGACTAGACGGGAAGCGCCGGAACCGACTCCTTCAGATAAGAGGGCGACTCTCATCGCTTCAATGATGGCAGGATGGTCGGCGAGCCCGAGATAGTTATTGGAAGAAAGGTTGATCAGTGCTCGTTCGTTGCGTAAGACGTAACTAGGAGTTTCTTGGGCGACTCCACTTTCACGCAAAGAGCGTTCCAATGAGGCTCCTGACCATAATTCGAGTTCTTTTTCCATCCATTCCATGTTGTCACCGCCTTACAGTGCGTTCAACTCGATTTCGAATCCCAAATCTTCGATAATTTGATGATCGGCCGATACATCTTGGCCAGCAGTCGTTAAATAATCTCCTACGAATAATGAGTTTGCGGCGTATAAGGACAAGGGCTGCAGCGTACGGAGGTTAACTTCGCGACCGCCGGCCACACGAATTTCTTTAGATGGACAAACAAATCGGAATAAGGCTAGTACTTTTAATGCTTTCATCGATGGAGTTCGACCTGCATGCTCTAAAGGTGTTCCCGGTATCGCGTTCAGGAAATTGATCGGGATTGAATCCGCATCGAGTTCGTGGAGTGCGAAAGCCATTTCCACGATTTCTTGATGGGTTTCGCCCATGCCGATAATAACACCGGAGCAAGGAGACATGCCGTGCGCCTTTACCTTCTCTACGGTTTCAACGCGTTGATCGTAGGTGTGGGTCATCGTGATGGAAGGATAGTTTGCTTTGCTAGTATTCAAGTTGTGGTTATAACGATGAACGCCTGCCTCGGCAAGTCGCTTAGCTTGATCTTCCTTGAGAATGCCCAGGCATGCACAAATCTTCAGCGGCATTGTCTCCCGAATTTCTTTAATGGCATCAATTACTTGATTAAGCTCTTTATCCGTAGGTCCTTTCCCGGCTGCTACGATGCAATAAGTTCCGGCCATGCGAGCCATCGCTTCTCGAGCACCAGCGAGCAGCGTTTCTTTATCGAGCAAAGTATATTTGTTGACTGGCGCAGTTGAAACGATCGATTGCGAACAATAGCCACAGTCCTCAGGACAAAGGCCGCTCTTAGCGTTAATGATCATGTTCAGCTTCACTTTTTTGCCGTAAAAATGTTTTCTCACCGTAAATGCTGCATTCATGATAAGAAGCACATCATCATTGTCGGCTTCGAGTACCGAGAGCCCCTCCTCTAAAGTTAGGCGTTCACCGCGCAGTGCTTTCTCGGCAAGAAATTGCCACTTCGTATTTGTCATAGTGGTTTCCATCTGCTTCATCCTCCCATGGTTTGAACTGCTATTGCGTCTCTAATAGGCGCGAGTTCTATTGTTTCTCGGAAAGCACGTACCAACGTTCCCGAATCACCTGCATTATGCAAACGGGGTAATCTACCCAGGACCTTAAGTCCGCTGTATCGTTCGATAAGTTCCGCGTTATTAGCCATACTCGGATCGTCAATTGTCTCTATATGTTCGATGTCGTTCATAATGATGCCAATAATGTGTACGCCTATTTGTTTAAGATAGGAAGCGGTTAAAAGCGTGTGATTAATCGTACCTAGCCCAGATCGAGCTACAATCACCGTAGGCATCCGGAGTTCAGAAATGAAATCTGCCACGAAGGCATCATCGGTCAGCGGTACAGCGACGCCACCGGCACCTTCGACAATCAGCGCTTGGTAACGATCAACGAGCGGTGCTCCCGCAGCGATAAGCTCCTTTAACGTTAGCGTTACCCCAGACTGTTGGGCAGCGAGCATCGGAGTTATCGGGGCTTCGAATGCAAAAGGAGCAACAACTTCGGGTCGGTCCTGAATCCCCGAAAGTTGCAATAGTCTTTCAGCATCGGTCATTCCGCTGCCGATCTTTTCGCCAGATTGTACGGGCTTCCAGACACCAACGTTCATTCCTTCTGCGCGAAGAACAGCGGCAATGGCGGCCGCCACTATTGTTTTTCCGATCCCCGTATCCGTACCCGTTACAAATAAACCAGGTATTGTTGTTCTAGTAATCGCGTTGTTCATTCCCTCAACAGCCTTCGGTGATGTCAATAATGGATTTCGCCAAAATATCCGTCATAGCATCTAGCTCCGTTTCTGTACTAGCAAGCGGAGGAATGAAAACCATCACATTACCAAGCGGCCTTGTTAACATCCCGAGTTCCCTGGCTCGCTCTGTTGCACGAACGCCTACCCGTTCTATCCACTCATAGGGCTCACGTGAATCCTTATTTCGGACGAGTTCGATTCCGATCATTAGCCCCTTTTGCCGAATATCGCCAACATGCGGTCGGTCCTTAAGGTTTGAGAGCTTCTGCTCGACAAATGTTGCCTTTGCCCCTACCCCTTCTATCATGTTGCGCTCTTCCATGAGCTTTAAGCTAGCTAAAGCAACCGCGCAACCAAGCGGGTTACCCGTAAAAGAATGTCCATGGAAAAAAGTCTTTTGTTCTTCGTAATCGGCGTAAAATGCTTGATATATTTCATCCGTTGCTAGCGTCGCTGCCACAGGCAAATAGCCTCCAGTAAGTCCTTTTCCAATTACCATCAAGTCCGGACTTACCTCTTCGAGATCACAGGCAAACATAGCGCCTGTCCGGCCAAAACCTGTTGCTACCTCGTCAGCTATCAATAGCACATCATACTTTTGACATAAGGCCGCCATTTCGCGCAAACAGTTTGGCGGCATCGTAACGATGCCACTGGCACCTTGAACAATCGGCTCGACGATAAGTGCTGCAATTTCCTCGGCGCATGTTTCAAGAAGATCACTAAGAGCGGTTAACGTTGCATCCAATGCCGACTTCTCGCCACCTTCATGACGATAAGCGTAAGGATAGGGTATGACGTGCGAAGGGAATAACATCGGACGGAAAATGTCGTGATAGAGTGGAATCGCACCAACGCTCACAGCTCCGATTGTATCCCCGTGATACGCTTGATTCATTGTGATGAAAGAAGTTTTACTTTTAACGCCTTTATTTTGCCAGTATTGAAACGCCATTTTGATCGCGATCTCAACGCCGGTTGCTCCTGAATCTGAGTAAAATACTTTATTTAATCCTCGCGGCGTAATCCCTGCCAGCTTCTCTGCTAGTTCAATCGCTGGTCTATTAGCCATTCCGAGTAAGGTTGAATGAGCAACTCGGCTTAACTGATCCGTAATTGCTTGATTTAACTCCGGTACATTATGGCCATGTACATTAAGCCACACCGATGAGAAGCCGTCATAATAAGCACGTCCTTGCACGTCATAGAGTTTAATTCCTTCACCACGTTCAATAATAAGTGGATCAGAGGTTATGTAGTCTTTCATTTGAGTAAATGGATTCCATAGATAATCCTTATTAAGGTTAGCAAGCCGTTCGTAATCTGTTTGCATAATGTTCACCATCCACTTTTAATTGTTAACCTAGTTTCATGTTTCTTGGTTAACAATTAGCTATACTAGCAGATCGATACTTCGATGTAAAGATAGTACTAGGGACATTTTTGAACATAAAAAAAGATAATGAATAGGCGGCTAGCCCCTTCATTACCTCTTTTGACTTCTATGCATGATTAAGAATAAATCGATTTTGACCGCGATATTTGGTATTTGTATAGTTCGGGCAGCGCCACGCCGATAAGCACGATAATTACACCTATCCACTGCATTCCGCTTACATGTTCGTGGAGTACAATGGAGGACATAAGTACCGCTACCGGTAGTTCCGCCGCCCCGATGATGCCTGCCATATCCCCGCCGATATGAGGTACGCCAGCTGCAAATAGTACGGATGGAATGAATGCTCCAAAGACGCCTAGCAGTAGGCCGAACACAAGCAGTTGGCTCCAGATCAACCCATTAATGAGGAACATTGGCGGGAACAATATGCATAGCAGAATTAAGCCGCCAGTTATCATCCAGGCGCTCCGGTAAGCAGGATGCGCTGTTGGTACCGCCTTGCCATTAAACAGGACGAACAATGAGTAACTAACTGCGGACATCAGACCTAATGCGATACCACGTACATTGATCTCGCCATGCCCTTGCTCCAGGAAACCTGCTGCAATTAGTGTGCCGCAAAACAGGATCAGCAACGTAAGCAGCATTAATTTATTGGGCCGCTGGCGTTTCATTACCGCCGGAATCAGTACACTAATCCATGTAAATTGGAATAACAGAATAATTGCGAGTGATGCGGGAATATAACGCAGCGATTGATAATATACGAGTCCTGTGATGACCGTTGGTGTGCCCGCAGCCATCAGTAACAGACATTGCTTCCACGTAAGCTTTTGAAATACCTGAGCAGAAGCAGTTGAACCTTGACTATGGTCTGTTTTGAGTGCCTTGCGCTTTTGTTTGAATTTGGTGAATATTGCAAGTAACCAAGATAGAATAAATCCCGTCATAAGTTGACTTCCGACAACCTCTCCAAGTTGATAGCCCTCTCCGTAAGCCAATACCACAATTGTTGATAATACACCATAGCTCATGGCTCCCATGAGCACGGCAATATAATATTTCATTCCTTTAATAACCCCCTGCTTGCAAGAAATACGTCGACATGTTTAGCATGTCGTCCACGTTCTAGGTCTCATGACAGCCCGTGGACGCAAAAAAATCCTAACGCCGTCGCCTTAAACGAGCATTAAGCTCATTCATGGCGTCGTAGTTAGGAAGTAAAGGCTCCCTGTAGAGACCCTCGCCCTGTGTATGGCCTGCGAGGTTATACGATAAGAATATAGAATTTCCAGCATCAGATGTCATGTGACAACGCTACATATATTACATGCCAGGTAAGATCCTGTCAACTTTTAGACAGGTATATTCGACTTCCATATCTTCATACCCGGGCCAGATCTCAACCCTCCATCTTCCCTTAAGACCATAAACCCATAGGTAATATAATGCATCCTGGTCCACGTCCTACCATCGCCTCATTTCACGAAAGCGAGTTTCAATATGAACGGGTTGCGTCTATAATGTTGTTCAAGGTCAAATACAATTTCAAAAAATTAGGAGGTGGTGATGCTGCTGCAGTGCCAAAATGCCGCGATGGGAGGCCGATAACGATGGCAAAATACCGAGCATTATTAACGTGTCTATTGCTTTTAGTTCTCATGGTTAGCGGATGTTCAAGCGGTTCTTCATCTAAGAGTGAGATGAAAACGCTTACCCTTTGGTATTGGAACCGGAGTCTGGACGATAACTTAATTAACGAGGTCCAGAAGCAGTTTCCGGGCATTCGCATTAACGCCCAAAAAATCGGGGGCGACTTCAAATCTAAGCTGAAAACGACGCTCGCAGCCGGCAGCGGCGGACCGGATATCGTGGCTTTTAACGACTGGGTCACTGAACTGTTCCCAAGCGCCGACCGCTTCTACAATTTATATGACTTAGGCGCAAAGGACATCGAGAAAGACTACCTCGATTGGAAATGGCAGCTTGGGGTCACGCCGAAGAATGAAATGATTGCCATGCCGATCGATACTGGCCCGACCGCCCTATTTTACCGCGAGGACTTGTTCAAACAAGCTGGGCTTCCCACTGATCCCGAAGAGGTTCACCTTATGATGGGCACTTGGGAAGATTACTTCGCCGCAGGCGAGAAGCTTCAGAAGGCGTTAGGCGGCAAGGTGAAGCTTCTTGATAATATCGGACAGGTGTATAACCAGATCAATGCGCAGTCGGATAAAGTTTATTTTGATAAAAACGAAAATTTCATTGGTGAGGATCCCTCCTCTTCCATGAAGAAGGCGTGGGACCTGGCAGTAAAAGCTTCGGAAATGGACCTTCTCGCTAATGCAGGAACGTTTTCCACCGAGTGGAACGCGGCGATGAACAACGGTAAGATCGCATCCTTCGTTGGTGCCGTATGGAGTAAACAAATCCTGATGGATGCGGCTCCAGATACGGCTGGCAAGTGGCGCGTCGCGAGAGCTCCAGGCGGAGACGGCAATAACGGTGGCTCTTTCCTAGCCATTATGAAAACAAGTAAATATCCGAAGGAATCCTTCGAGGTGATGAAATGGCTCCTGAATTCCGAGAACCAGGTGACCAGCTTTAAGGATCTCAATCTGTTCCCTTCCGCCTCCAAGGCGCTCGATTCGGATCTCATGAAGAGGAAAGAGGAGTTTTTCGGCGGCCAAGCTACTGGTGAGATTTTTACGGAGTCAGCGCGCAACGTGAAGCCTTCCTATTTCGGGACGAAATATTCCAACCTAAACGGAATCGTGAACCGAGAGCTGTCATCGGTTGCTCTTGAAGGGAAAAACTCGGATAAAGCTTGGAAAGATGCGTTATCCAGAGTGAAAAAGGAGCTGCTGCGTTAAATAGTCACACTATTCCGGCAATGGAGGTAGAGACTTATGGGACAACCATTACAGAACCGAACGCAATTCGATCCCGGAAGCTCCATGCAAGTCTCGGAGCGGAAGCGAGGATTAGCATCTGAAATATGGAAGCACCGAAGAGAATACCTGGCCATTTCTCCCTTTTATATCTTGTTTGCCGTCTTCGGCTTATTCCCCATTTTGTTCTCTATGTATCTTTCTTTCCAGAGATGGGACGGCATTGGCGTGATGACCTTTAACGGCATTAACAATTATCAATTCATGGTCACCGATCCCGAATTTTGGAAAGCGGTAAGAAATACGCTCCTGATTTGGATTTATTCGACCATACCGATGCTGTTCTTCGCGCTCATCATCGCGTTTTTGCTGAATGCGTCGTTCGTGAGGTTCCGCACTTTCTTCCGAATCGGTTTCTTCGTCCCGAACGTCACTTCACTCGTTGCGGTTGCTATTGTGTTCAGCACTGTATTCTCCAACAATTATGGGCTGCTGAACTATTTCTTGTCCGTCTTCGGAGTTTCCCCCGTGGAATGGTTGAACAAGACCTGGGGAATCCAGCTGGCGGTGTCCATTATGGTCATCTGGCGCTGGGTCGGATACAATGCCATCATCTATTTGGCGGGACTCCAGAGTATTCCTACCGTCCTGTATGAGGCCGCCAAAATTGACGGAGCCACCGGCATTCAGTCCTTCTTCCGCATTACGATCCCGAATTTAAGGCCGATCATTCTTTTTACCGTCATTACTTCTACCATCGGAGGCATGCAGATCTTCACTGAATCGCAGGTGCTCGTCGGCAACGACGGCGGCGTCAGCGGTGGTGGTCTGACCATCGTTCTCTACCTGTACCGAGAGGCATTTGTGAACAATTACTTCGGCTACGGTTCCGCTGTCGGCTGGGGCATGTTCATATTGATTGCTCTTTTCTCGCTCTTTAACTGGCTGGTGGTTCAGGGCGGCGGTGCCAAAGATGAATAAACGGGGTGATACGCATGGTTAAGAGGAAGTCTGCCATCCTGCTCTATATCGGACTGATTATCGGACTTGTCATTTCCATCTTTCCTTTTTACTGGCTTGCCGTCATGGCTACGCGTACGACGGCGGAAATTTACAGCTTCCCGCCAAAGTTTTGGTTCGGGACGCATCTTATTAGCAATGTGACGCGGGTGTTCGATAACGTCGATTTCTTCGGCGCTTTTCTTAACTCGTTGTTCGTGGCCTCCTGCAGTACCTTGCTGGTCTTGTTCTTCGATTCCCTGGCTGGCTTTACGTTCGCAAAATTCAAGTTTCCAGGCAAAAAGTGGCTGTTTGTCCTGCTGCTCGCCACAATGATGGCGCCCTCTCAGCTTTCGCTCGTTCCTTCCTTCGTCATCATGGCGAAGTTCGGATGGGTAGGCTCCTTCAAGGCACTTATTATTCCTGGCATGGCCAATGCATTCGGCATTTTCTGGATTCGCCAATACGCGCAGGAATCCGTTCCATCCGAGCTGCTGGATGCCGGACGTATCGATGGCTGCAGCTTCTTCCGGCTCTACTGGAATGTCGCCATCCCTATCCTTCGTCCAGCGTTGTCTTTCCTAGGAGCATTTACTTTCATCGGTTCTTGGAACGATTATCTCTGGCCATTGATTATCCTCAACGATGAAAGCAAATTTACGCTGCAGGTGGCGCTCTCGTCCCTGAACGGTATTTATGTGACCGATTATGCAATGGTTGTAGCGGGCACAATGCTAGCGGTTATTCCGCTCATCATACTGTTCCTGTTCGTGAGCAAGCAGTTTATTTCTGATATTGCGGCCGGCGCGATCAAAAGCTAAATATGGGCGTAAAACCAATTCTACTGCTTAAGAAATCCAGGTCTCCTAACAAGACGCCTGGATTTCTTTTTTGTTTATTGATTTTTCATTTTATCAAGTGTCTCCAGGTACAGCACTTGAAGAAACTTCTTAATATTGACTTTTCGCTTCTCCTGCGGACATTTCTCGTCGATTTCTCGCATTTTGAGTCGCACGTCCTCGAAGTCGAAATAAAGCGGCGCGTAATGCTCGAACTTCGGGTGGCTGTAGTCCGTAAGCCCAATGCTCGCCAAGTTGGATAAAGCCGTGATGACGGTCCGGCGAACACGCTGCTCAACCGCCTTACCCTCCTTCTCCATATCGCCGCTTTCTGGCTTGCTCGCCCGTGCTCCGATATCATACAGTACTTTCAGTGGTGGGAAGCCTCCGCCTTGATGCCGCCCAATGAGCTGATCGATCATCTCGATGATGTCATGGCTTCCACTCTCCCCGATAATGCCCATGTCCATTAAGATCATCCGTATGATTTCTTTGGCATCGTGCTTCTTCCTTGCGCTTGTGGGCTCCGAACTTAGGTCATCCAGCTTCGCGATCGATTGTTTGATTTCCTTCAGATAGCGGGCCATTCGCCATTGCTCGCTTACTTTGCCAAGCACGGCTTTGACTTCTACCCGGTTAATCGGCTTCTGGATATAAAATTCAATGCCTGCTTGATACGCTTTGCTGATCATTGCTTTGTTCTCGATCTGAGAGATCATGACATACTTGCCCTCGTACCCTTCCTGTTTCAGCCGGGTGATCGTTTCGATTCCATCTTGATCCGGCATCAATAGATCGATGAGCACGACATCGGGATTCTCGTCCAGTACAAGCCGCTTCCCTTCAATGCCGCCCGCCGCCATTCCGATAACCTCGCCTACGCCGCCTTTCTCGATAATCGTCTGCAGCATCCGCCTGCTTACCACATCGTCATCCACAATACAGAACGATAGCATTACGCCTACACTCCCTTCTTCAACTTAACAGTCGGAAAAGCCGCGGCGAACGTGGTTTCAGCGTCCCGCCCCGGCTTCGTCAGGAGGAGTCTGCCCGTGAACGAGCCGACGATATCGCGAACATGCGAAAGGCCAATGCCGGTTGCCGCGACACCTTCCTGATTGAATTTGGTCGTAAACCCGGGCTCGAACACCATATCTAGATCCTGTTCGGCGATCCCCGTCCCCGTATCACTGACAATAAAAAAGGTTTCACCTTCGCGTTCTCGTACATGGATGTGTATCACTCCGTGCCGCTCGATCGCTTCAACTGAGTTGGCTGCCAGATTATTAAGCACGGTGATAAGCGGTATGTAGTGTGCGGTCGAGTAATCGATATCGACGTCTTTCTCGATTCGCACCTCTTTTTTGAGCATTTGACTGTATTCGCCATTCGATTTCCCCACAAGCTCGACGATCTCCGACAAGGTCATTTCTGGGGCGCTCTCCAGATCGACAAGCTTCATCAGTCCCGCCAGGATGCGTTGCGAATCCTTCTTCACCTCGTGTATCTGCTGAGTAATCCCTAGAACGGACCTGCCATAGTCATGAAGCCCATCCTTGTTCAATTGACCGTACAGATCGTGGCTCTTCGCTGTAATCTGTTCGATTACATCCATCGATTTGCGCAAATAGAAGACCTCGCCATAGAGCCCACTGCCTACGTTGATCATTTGTTCGATCCGTTTCTGCTGTTCGGCATGAACGCTACGCATTTGGTTCACGGCGATGCTGCTGTAGATTCCCGTCGTAAAATAACTGCGCACCACGGCGATAACCGAAATCAGGAACCATTGATTGGGTTGAAAATACGGAAGTCCGAAAGTGGCGCTGCGCATCAGCAGCTCCGCTTCATTGGAGACAACGTCGATCAGCGACACACATGCGCCAAGAATAAGTGGATTTAATTGATGTAATCTGCGTTGAATAAGGGCCATTCCAGCCCCAAAGATGAGGTAATAAAGCATGGCGGAGAAGTGCGTCTTCACACTGTCAATAAGATAGAACGTGCCTGCCTCGGCGGCTCCGTCGAGCGATACCCGAAACAGCAGCACCGTTACGCCTACGGCAATCCCTGTCCGCCAATAAGGCAGATGGCTCATCAACAGAAGCAGAAACAGAAAAGCGCTGCTGCCAAGACCTATACGAAAAACCTCACCGATAAACGGGTTGATCTTGAATTCCCCAGCAACGGCTACGACAATTGCGACGATGGTCATTTGCATGCTTTCGGATTTGGACCAATTTTGTATGGCTATAGGAATGACTCCTATCGGGATTCTAAGTCAGAGATACTTAGCCCCATTTATTTTCCAGGCGCCTTGCCGCAAGCGACAGCGCGTAATTGACCACGAAATACAAGACGGCTACTAGTGCAAGAATTGGAAGAGTATAGTTGAAATCTTGTGCGATGACGATCTTTGAATTGTGCATCAGCTCAGGGAGCGAGATGACGATGGCGAGTGACGTGTCCTTGAGCAGGGAAATGAACTGGCTTACAATCGGCGGCACCATGCGCCTTAGTCCCTGCGGGAGCACGATATGCCACACCGTCTGCATATAAGTGAGACCCGACGAACGGGCTGCTTCGACCTGACCTTTTGGGATGGAGCTTAGTCCGCTGCGTACGATTTCCGAGATCATAGCGGCTTCGAATACCGCCAGACCAACGATGGCAGAGCTCATAACCCCCAGCTTGAGTCCTACATCCGGCATAGCGAAGTAGGTGAAAAACAAGATCAGCAGCAGCGGCAAATTGCGGATAAACTCGACGAGCACGCCGAGAATCTGGGATACGACAGGAATTCTCATATAACGCAGTGTTCCGGTGACGCTGCCCAGCACGAAGCTTAACACGATCGCGACAAAAGCAATCCAGAGCGTAATGCCAAAGCCTTTCATGATGAAGATGAGATTATGGTAAGAGAAAGCGCCAGCAATGTCCATCCGCCGATCCTCCTAAAAGTTATTTGCGAATTTTGCGTTTCGCGTCATTTCTGTTGACTAACTATCCATTCTTGGCCAACCTTCGTTCGAGCTGCAGCGCCGCGAAGCTTAAAGGAAGGGTTAAAACGAGATACAAAGCAGCGACGAAGATATACGTGTCGAAGGTTGCGTACGTCTTGCTCGCAACCTGATCCCCATAATACATAAGGTCGAATCCGGCGAAGACGCCGAGAATCGATGAATTTTTCACGAGGTTGATGAATTGGTTGCTGAGCGGCGGAATGACGATTTTAATCGCCTGCGGAAGTACGACATGGCGCATCGTCTGCATGTACGTTAATCCAGACGCTCTGGCTGCTTCCGTCTGTCCGGACGGAACGCTCATGATGCCCGCCCGGATTGCTTCTGCAACGAAGGAAGCGGTATATACCATCAGCCCAACAGTGCCGCAGATGAATCCGCTTAACGTCACGCCGAGCGAAGGCAAGCCTAAGTAAAACACAAAAACGACCAACAGCAGCGGTATATTCCGAATGAACTCGACGTAAGCCGTCCCGATCCACCGCAATGGCTTGACGGACGAAATACGGAATACGGCGATGATCGTCCCAAGAGCGAAGCTGCCGAGTAAAGCAATAACGCTCGCCCAGATCGTGTTGCCAAACCCTTTCATATAGATTCCAAAATGGTCCGTAAAAATCGATATGTCCAGCATGCTATCCCCTCCTGTTATTCCCGATATGCAGAAGATGGGTGGCGCTTGGCCACCCATCCTGTTACTTGCAGACCTCTATTCCCCGGATGGGGATTTGCCAATCCATTTCTCGTAAATCTTGTCGTATTCGCCATTGTCATGCAGCTTCTTCAAGGCTTCGTTGACACTGCTCAGAAGATCGGTAGCACCCTTCTTGATCGCGATACCGTACGGCTCGTCGGTGAATGGCTCCCCAACAACCTCGTAGTTCGGATCCTGAACGGCCATACCGTACAAAATCGCGTTGTCAGTTGTCAACGTATCTCCCTGACCAGCTTTAAGTGCGCTAAACGCATCCTGGTAGTTGTCGAATTCCAGGACGTTTACGTCTGGCACCTTTGCTTTAATGTTGTCGACCGAGGTTGAGCCTTTCACGGCCAATACCTTCGTACCTTTCTTGATGTCGTCGATGCTCTTAATCGGACTTCCCTTCTTCACTAGAAGAGACTGGCCAGCTTTGAAGTACACGTCGGAGAAATCGACTTCTTTCTTGCGCTCTTCCGTGATCGTCATCGTGGCGACGATCATATCGATATCGTTGTTATTCAACATTGGAATGCGCGTTTTGGAAGTGACTTCCTTAAGCTCGACCTTGGTCTCGTCGCCGAGAATTTCCTTGGCGAGTGCCTTGGCAATGTCGACGTCGAAGCCTTCAACGTTGCCACTCGCCGGATCCTTCAAGCCGAATAGCTTTGTGTCGTATTTGACGCCGACAACAAGCTTTCCTCGACTCTTAATGTCGTCAAGCGCCGACGCCGCTTCGGACGGCGAATCCCCGTTTGCACCGCCGTTTGCTCCGTTGTTCGAACTTTCTTCTTTGTTGCCGCAACCGGTTAATAAGACCGTTGCAAGAAACGTAAGTATGATACCAAGTGTCATCCAACTTCTTTTCTTCATCGCTTAAAACCCCTCTCCATTATGGAATTGCATGGTTTGGTAAAATGGTTTGATCGCAGGCATGCCGTTAATGGCGCAGCACGCGATTAAGAAACAGACGTGCCCTATCTTCTCGAGGCTGCTCGAAGAATTCCTCCGGTGGTGAGATTTCTACGATTTGCCCTTTGTCCATAAAGACGATTCGGTCCGCGACTTCCCGCGCGAAACCCATCTCGTGCGTAACGACGACCATCGTCATCCCTTCGTGCACCAAGGCCTTCATGACGTCCAGCACTTCGCCGACCATTTCCGGATCGAGCGCGGAGGTTGGCTCATCGAAGAGCATGATCTTCGGCTTCATAGCTAGTGCCCTGGCTATTGCCACGCGCTGTTGTTGTCCGCCGGACAGCTGCGAAGGAAATGCACCAGCCTTGTCAACGATGCCGACTTTGTCCAAATACATCCTGGCTGTATCCGCCGCTTGCGGCTTCGGGACGCCTAGCGCCTTCATTGGAGCGAGCGTAATATTGTCGATCACTTTCATATGGGGATAGAGATTGAAGTGCTGGAACACCATGCCGATTTCCCGCCGCAGCTTGTTGATGTCGGCTTTCTTATCGGTGACGTCGACTTCATTAACAATCAGACTGCCGCTCGTAATCGCCTCCAACCGGTTGATGCAGCGGAGGAGAGTGCTCTTCCCCGAGCCGGAAGGCCCGACCACAACGACGACTTCACCCTGCGCGATTTGAAGATCGATGCCTTTAAGTACATGAAAATCGCCATAATGCTTCTCCACTTGCTGAAATTCAATCACCGCAATCCCCCTTCCCCTTGTCTTGCTCCTGTCTGATGGACAGGATATGTTATGTTAAATTACATACTGTGTAGACAACTATAACGAAAACCTACGCAATCCTAACGAATCCGACATCAAACTTAGGATTTTTTTATAGGCGAAAGCGATTTTTCCTTAATGAAAACGTCAAAAAAGCCCCCATCGCTGCGGGCTTCTTATACGAACTGATACTAGGTTACTGGTTGGTTTTCAGCAAAGACGCGAACGGCGGTAGGCATTGAATCGGTTGGCACAAATGCGGAACTGATAAATGGTAGGAAGATTAGAGGGTAGGAAAAGGCGCTCGCGCCATCGACCGTTTTTGGGGAAAGTCCGGCTATAGCTGCGACCCATGTTAAGGAAAGTGTAAATAGTGCGAGTATGCCAGCCGGCAAGCCAAGTTAGGACTCCTGCAGACGAACGAAAACCCAAGAGGAGCACTACGAGGATGATGACGAGAACCGATATAGCGTTAGATGCTAGCGAAGTTAGGACATGCCCCCAAAGGAAAGCGGAAAGTGAAATCGGCATGGTCTGAAAACGCAAAAATATGTCCTTTTGTACATCCGTAAACAAACGGAAAGCCGTGTAGGATATTCCGCTGGCAATAGCCATGAGGAGTATGCCGGGCAGCAGGTAATTCACATAACTATCCGTCCCGGTTTCAATGGCACCACCTAATACATACACGACGGCTGCTTCTCTACATTTTTTTATCCGTAACCTTTTTAATGGACTTGTTAACTGCATGGTCAATAGATTCCTGATAGATGTCAGCATAAGTTTTTGAATCTTTAATGAGATCATCGCAAAAAGCCGCTACGTCACTGCCCGTCACTTCGAGCACGCCTCTCCCCAAGGCCGCACCTTCTTCAAAAAGCTCGACAATCCCTGAGAGTAAACCCATCCCTTCGGTTAGCACTACAGGGCCGACCTTGAAGAAATATTTTTGGATCTCTTTATAAACCAACTGATAATCATGCGGGAGCGCTTTAACACGCGCCGCATGCGCTCGCCACTCTTTTTTTCCTTTGATGATATCTTGTATACTCATCATTTCATCCTCCTAAAAAGAATTATTACTTACCTAATTTTTTAGCGATATTATTGTTGAGTTGCTCGCGCCATTTGTCGCGAAAAGACTTTGCCCCTTCTTCGCCGGCTAATGCTGAACAGAAGCCTTTGATATCGTCACCCAAAACCTCATGGACACGCTGACCGTCTGCTGCCGTTTCTTCGAGCAGGCCTAGCACACCGTCAAGAATTGGCATGAGGTTGCGACCGGTGAAATCCGAATGAGGCCAAAGATTCGCATTAATTTTCCCCCATGCCGCCTGATAATCAGCAGGCAGCTTTTTGACTCGCGATTCAAAACTTTTTAATTCTTTAGTCAAGTCACTGCCGGTGATTTTCTCCCAAAAATTCATTATTTTTTCTCCTTTAACTCGTTGATTTTTGATGATACGAACTCGAATTTTTCCCAGAACCTTTGCAGCTCCTCGCGCCCAGCGTTGTTGATCGCGAAAAACTTTCGCGGCGGTCCGATGTCGGAGGGCTTCTTGGTGATCTCCACCAACTTGTTTTTTTCTAGCCGGATCAGTATGGTGTACACCGTTCCTTCCACAACATCTGTGAAGCCGAGGGCGTTCAGCTGCCGCGTGATTTCATAGCCGTAGGTTTCTTTGCGGCTTATAATTTCAAGGACACAGCCCTCAAGCACCCCTTTGAGCATTTCCGTTAGATTTTCCAGAGCAATCACTCCTTGCTATTCTGTACGACTGGTATGCAGTATTACTTACTACTGCTATAAAGTATCACGTAGTAGATGTATTGTCAAGAGTGATTGCTCTTGCATTATAAATAAAAAATGCCGCAAAAATCGCGGCATTTCAATGTTCTAGTCTGGTTAAGAGAGAGCCTAATGTCTGTTTACGTATTATATATATTTTCACATTCTTTTACGGTCGGTTGATAAAAACAGTGCTTCTTCCATCGTCCTACGAGCGGCTGATCATACCAAGTTGGCGGACATGGTCCGGGATTATCGAACGAACCTGGACGGAAATACCACAGAGAGAATTCACCTGGCCAATTCCGCTCCCCATTCACAGCCCGTTGCGCCAAACGGCGTTCCCTCTCTCTTGAGCTTTGATAGTACAAACTATGTTGCAATGCTTCGAACGCATGTGGCTGATTGATCATTTGCGGAATGGTCCGGATATCTTTAAAGTCGGAGCAATTCCCTCTTATTCTGTTAATGCCAACATTTCCAACAAGGAGCATGCCCATTTCGCCTTCGGTCTCAGCTTCAGCTCGAAGCAACCTTGCCAACATATCAATATCCTGACTCCTGGATTTTACGACTGCCATTGACTCACCTCTTTAGATTTCTAGACTTATCATATTGTAGGTGAAGCGGATGTGTTACTTTACCGAGTTATGAAGAAGCCGAGTCTTTTGCAAAGACTCGGCTCGACGAGATGACTATTCAGAAACAGAGAATCCATATTTAACGAATACGTCAAGTGCCTCTTGAGATTGCAAATACGTGTAGAACTTATCGGCTTCTTCCATATGTTTCGTTGCTTTTACAATACCGATTGGATATTCAATGGTTTTATAAGAAGCTGGGTCTACAGAAAAAGCAACCTTAACCTTGTCAGAAGTTAATGCATCCGTTTTATATACAAAGCCTGCGTCTACATTACCAGTTTCAACGTACTGAAGCACTTGTCTTACATCTTTAGCTTGTACGGATTTCTTTTGCAATGCATCCCATAACTTCACATTCGTAAGTGCTTTTTTAGCGTAATTACCAGCTGGCACGCTCTCCGGAATACCAATTGCTATGTTTTTGACTTCTTTATTTGTTAGATCTTCCATCTTTTCAATAACCGATGTTCCATCACTTGGAACAACAACAACTAGTTCGTTACTTAGTAAATTGACTTGCTGGGTCGAATCAATCAACTGTTTATCTACTAGTGCAGTCATATTCTTAACAGCTGCAGACAGAAACAAATCAGCTGGCGCCCCCTGCTCAATTTGTTGCTGCAAAGCACCGGATGCACCAAAATTAAAGTTTAGTTTAATGGATGGATTTGCAGTTTCGAAGCTTTTTTGAATATCAGTTAACGCATCAGTCATACTTGCAGCAGCTGAGATCGTAAGCTCAACAGTTTGAACGGGTTCTTGACTTGGCTCTACTGTACTTTCAGTTGAAGCGTTTGAGCTTATATTTGTATTTGCACTTGTATTTTTATTTGTATCATTCTCCGCATTACCACAACCAGCCAGAACCAAAACTAATGCAATAACCATTGAGAACAACCTATAACTATTTAACTTCTTAAACATATAACCCTCCTGAATGATTCTTTTATAAAATTAAATCAACTCACATAAAAGCTCGTTATGCTCAAAAAAGAAGCTAATTAGCCTATCTCGTATCTAGTGCTCCCCTCTCTATCGGAACTAAAACAATCTAATTATAACTAAACCATACTATACTTAATCAATATATATTGTACTACGATAGAAATCAATAATTTAATGTTATTTTATGTGACATTTGAAAAGGGTGACACCCCTCTACTCTTCGCCACTTTTCTCCAATTGAACCACAAGTAATCCTGTTTTTCTTCAATTCTTCCACATGAATCTTCTGAATGGGGTTATTGTGTTAGATAAAATAACTTTGACTTATTGACTTAAATCGAGTGGGATAGATATTGAGTATAGATAGATATAACTAGTTATAATTAAATCGCTTTAAGAATAAAACCTGGAACTGATTTGGCCCTCCTTAATAGACTTCTACACTTCATAGTAAAGAACAATGCTATTGTACAGATTATGAAAAAAGGCCAACCAGAACATTCTGGTTGACCTGATAATACGAATCCTTTGTTCATAAAAAACAGGTGAAGAGCACCGGGCGTAGACTTTTGTTTGTCAGTCTTCGATTGCCTGATAGACCGTGGTCCAAAAGTCGTGAATAAGCCGGGCTGAGTCCGGAGTGGACATCCCGACCTGAGTAAGCAAGATTCCAGTGAGCTGGTTGTGCGTGTCGGCATAGGTTGAAGTGCCGCTTCCTCCATCCCAGCCGAACTGGCCAATGGGCGCATAGTCGCCGCGATAGGTGCGCACCGCCATCCCCATGCCCCAGCCGCCATGCTGGCCTTGGCCGAATGATACATGGACGTTGCCCGTGGCCATGGCATGTCGGGCGGCTTGTTGCTCAGGTGTTAGGCGGTTAGTAGTCATCAGCTCGACGGCTGGCCGGGACAAGATGCGTTCGCTTCCGTGCACCCCTTGATTCAGCAACATTTGAAAGTAAGTATGGTATTCATCGACAGTGGAGACCAACCCTCCACCACCACCCTGGAACGCCGGAGGTTGGCTGTAGCGTCCCCCTTTGGCGTCGTCCCACACATGAAACTCTCCTGACTGTGGGTCGGGAGCATAGAGGGGCGGCATTCGGTCGATCTTATTGGCAGGAACGTGAAAACCAGTGTCCTTCATGCCCAGGGGGGCGAAGATGCGATCACGCAGGAAAGTCTCAAAAGACTGACCCGTGACTCTGGTGACGAGTACGCCGAGCAGATCGTTGCTGATGTGATACTGCCAGCGCTCCCCGGGCTGGTGCATCAGCGGAAGTGCGCCAAGGCGACGAATCCACTCATCCGGCTTTGGCATCGGCGTTGGTAGATCAGGCGTGAGCCCCTGCTCGAAGATCTTACCCATAATCGGAGTGCCCAGTGACGTCATATCCATGCCAAGCCCAAACGTGGAGGTCAAGATATCCCGAACAGTGATTGGCCGGCGCGCAGGCACGGTGTCGTCCAGCGGTCCGTCGATATTCTTCAGCACCTGCCTGTCAGCGAGTTCCGGCAGCCAGGTCTGTACCAGGTCATCCAGACGCAGCTTGCACTCGTCGAGCAGGATCATGGCAGCTGCGATTGAAACCGGCTTGGACGTCGAGGCCATCCGAAAGATGGTGTCCCGTTCCATCGACGCGCCACCGTCATGGCGCATCGTGCCGATTACTTCGACGTGCGTCTCATTGTTACGGCTAACCAAGGCGACGAGCCCAGGAATTTTCCCGGATTCGACATGTCGCTCCAGCACGTCGCGTATTCTGCGCAGTCCTGTATCAGAGAACCCGCTTTTGCTTTGTCCTATCCTCATTTCCATGTCAATTCCCTCACTTTACTTTTTAGTAAACCCATTCCATGAAAATGCTAGCAGTATTTACTAAATACAGCAATGTGAGTAAAGGCTTAATCGGATGACAAGATATGTCGATAAATCGCAAAAAACAAACTAAAAAGGAGGAAGCTTAATAAGCTCCTCCATTTTTCTGAACAAAACATTAGTCCTTTTTTTGAGTCAACTCAATGATCTTTATTAGAAGCGTGAGCAAGGCAACAATCTCCAGGAAGCTCATGCTATCTCCTCCGATCCTGATAAGATGACTCTTCATCCGGACCTTCCTCTCCCATGAGGAGTATTCTGTTCTATATAAGGTTATTCAGGCTTATTAGAAAATAGAATACAAGCTCATCAGGATTCCGTTATTAAAAATGAATCACAATTGCGGTTTTGTCATCCGATTTCTTAAAGCGGACATGGTCAATGCATTCGGGATCACTTTCTTCAAGTTCTATTAACTCTTGCGTATAACGCGTTAAACCCTTACTCAATATTGTATGCGCAACATAGCTCCAATACGAGGTTTGTTCAGGTACGATAGATGTTGGCAAGAACATCCCATCCGTCAATAAAATCATATGTTTTAAACAAGTCAGATTTATTTTCCCGTATTCGAAAAAGCGAACGGCAGCCTTTTCCCCATTTAATACGCCGTAACCTCCATCCGTATTAGACCGATATCGATTCTTTTTAATCCTATCAATAACGGTTTCATGAAGATCTTTCTGGTTATTTAAGCCTTTAACAATTCCTTCCTGCCATTTAGCGAATGCAGGAGCTTCTAGGTGAGAAACTTGCTTCCAAGTTAATGGGCGGACCTCCTCATTATCGTACACCGCTAGAATCATGCAATCCCCTGTCTGTATAAACTCCACACCATCATCCAGAATACGAATGATTGCCGCAGCTGCTCCCCAAAGTTCTTCTTTTTTCTCAAGATCAATGCTTGCGAGCTTCATTTGTTCCCTTAGCAGATCATTCACCTCAGCCAAGTGATCCTTTAAACTTCCGGGCTCAGTAAGGGATTCGAAATAGTTTTTGGCAAGATTAGCAGCAATGAAGCCACCAGTTTCCTTATTGGCATTAACATAGGGAACCAAGGAAGATACTCCGTCCAAGGCTCCATACATATTGGCACTGGGATGAGAAATAATAGCATCCTCATTTAGCAGCCCTACGCCTTTCCTGGTGATCTCCTCATAAGTTACAATCAAATTTTCCACTCCGTTCTGACAGACAATTTCTTATTTCTCCCAAAGCTCGACCAGTCGACCGTCAGGATCTTCAATCCAAACAAACTTACCAAATTCACTAATCTCCATTTTCTTTACAAGAGGAACACCAATATGTTCAAGATGCTGAATAGTCTCATCTAGATTATGTACTTGGAAATTTAACATCACTTGTTGATCTGTTGGGAAATAACTGTCCTCCTCGGTAAAGAAAGAAAAGATCGTCTCATTACCTGATTGAGGTTTAATGACAGTCCCATTCCAATTGTCTATTTCAAGCTTCAACACGTCACTGTACCATTTTTTTGTAGCCTCAAGATTGTTCGTTCTCCAAAATATTCCTCCGAAACCTTTAATCATCATATCTAGCTCCTATCTCTCATTAAATTTTCAGCATCCGATTACTTTAGATATTCGAGGTTTAGATATAAGTTCCTTTTTCAACTATACTCCTTATTGCAGAGAAAACAGCAGCCGTTCAGTGAGCGGCTGCTGTCCTCTTTTTATCCGAATCTTATTCCTTCACCAAATCCCGTGTACTTCTTACCGTATCAATCGGGCGGACTAACTGTTCAATTTGCTCACGCTGCGGTTCTAAGAATGGAGGCAGCGATAATTTTTCGCCAAGTGTTTCGTAAGATTCATCTCCCATAAACCCTGGGCCATCTGTCGCAAACTCGAACAATATTTGAGGAGCTACTCTGGCGTACAATGATTCGAAAAAGTGGCGATCAACATAGCCCGATGATGGTATTCTGAATGTTTCTAGACGATTAATCCATTCCTCCAGCACGCTGCGATCTGCTACGCGGAATGCGGTGTGGTGTACAGTGCCGAAGCCTTGTTTGGCAGGAGGAAGCACAACGTTATGTTCAACCACGACTTGAGCTCCGTTACCGCCTTCACCCATTTCGAACAAATGAAATGATCCATCCTTAGCTATTTCTCTAAATAACAGAACTTTCTCCAACATTTCTTTTAAGTGATCGAATTGAGCGATCCGAACAAAGACCGGGCCTAGGCCGGTAATTGCAAATTCTAATGGAATAGGTCCCTTCTGCCATGGTGTTCCGGATGCAACACCTGCATTGTTCTCATCGGAAATCAACTGATAGTGCTGATCATCAAAGTCGACGAAGGATAATGCTTTTTTACCAAACAGCTCTTGAATTCCAGTATGCCTAACAGCTAGACGATCAAAGCGCTTTTCCCAATAGTCCAGTGCCGCATCATTTGGTACTCGGAAAGAAGTTTTATAGATCTCATTATTGCCATGGACACCTTTTGGTATGTTCGGAAAATCGAAAAAGGTCATATCCGTACCGGCGCTGCCTTTATCATCTGCGAAGAACAAATGATAAGTTTGAATGTCATCTTGGTTGACTGTTTTCTTAACTAAGCGCATACCTAAAACATAAGTGAAAAATTCATAATTTTTCTCTGCACTGCTTGTAATCGCCGTTACATGGTGGATTCCTTTTAATTCATTCATTGATAATTCCTCCAATTCAAATTTAGCTTTCTCATACTCAATCGAAACTATTAGTTTATACATCTTTAATTTGATAATCTTTAATTTAAGATTATTGGCCTGTAAAAAGAGCTTGTTGCCTCTTTGAGAGCCAACTGCTCACGTTTACTTTAACCCTTGTGCTCCAAGGCCAATTTTCTTTAACAAATCAATGAGCACAATTTTTTCTTCCTTGCTGATAAAAGATAAATTATGAGAAATCGTGGATACGTGTTTAGGGAAGATTTCGTTAAATTGTTCTTCGCCTTTTTTAGTTAGTATCACATGAAATGCCCTTCGATCTTTAGGGTTCTGTTGTTTCTCCACCAAGCCGAGTCTTTCCAACTTATTTACCACGTAGGTAATGCTTCCACTAGGTATGGAGAGGGTTTCGCTGATTTTTTGAACAGGATGTGGACCCTTGCTATACAGAAATTCAAGAATCATAAAATACTCAAGATTTAAGTTATAACTTTCAATATCTTTCAGAATATTTTTAGATAATGCTGTATTAGCTTTCATCCAGATCCGGTATAACCTTAAGTCCAATTGGCTTTGAACCTCTTGATCCTCCATTTAATCAACTCCTTACGATCTTTCGTAATATCCTCGATTAAGGATACCATTATCCTAACACTAGGATAATGGTATGTCAACGTGATTAGCCTTAAAAAGAAGCCGCAATTTATGCGGCTTCTGATTTCAGATCTTATTTAAATTGCCAGCAGCTTAAGCCTAGGTTACCGTATTGGTAGCTTCGGTGAAGAAGCTTCGCATTACGGTTGGCGTCACCTGTTCCCATGGCAAGAAGAAGAGGAATGAAGTGTTCACTCGTTGGTACAGCCTCTTGAGCATGAGGAGCAAGATCACGGTATTTAAACAGAGCTTCCGTATCCCAAGATTCCAGCTTATTCTGAATCCAGTTGTCGAATTGCTCCGCCCACTCGTCTATTCCCTCGGACCGCCAGTTTAAATTTCTTAAATTATGAACGGTTCCTCCACTTCCGATAATAAGCACATCCTGCTCACGAAGCTCCGCCAAGGCTTTGCCGATTTGATACTGCTGCTCATTAGAAAGATAACGATTTACGGATAGTGCTACGACCGGAATATCTGCATCAGGATATAGCAATTTCAGGACGGCCCATGCCCCGTGATCCAAGCCTCTTTGTTCATTTCGAACGTTCTCAATCCCATGCTTAGTAAACAAACTTTGAATCTGCTCCACTAAAGATTGGTCACTTTGGGCAGGATAAGTCATCTGATAAAGCTCGTCTTGGAACCCGCCAAAATCATAAATCGTTTCATACGTAGTTGCAGCGCTAACCATCTGTACCGATTCCTCCCAATGAGCGGAGAACAGTACAATCGCTTTTGGTCTTGGGGTATGCACTTTAAATTGCTTAAGCAGCTTTGTGTATTCGTTATCCTCAAGTACGATTGATGGTGCTCCGTGCGCGAAAAAATAGGATGGCATCATATGTTCTCACTCCTTAATTAGGCTTGAATCGGAATTGGTCTTAATCCACAGTAAAAAATCACTTTGATTCTCTTCCGAAACGCCGTGGTCCGTTGGATATAATTTGAAAGTTAATCGATCCGTTTGGTTGTTTAAGTAGGCTGCTGTCTCGTGCCCGATACGAACCGGGAACACAGAGTCATATTCTCCATGTGAGACAAATACAGAAACGTCCTTTATACTTCGAAGTGTATACTCTGTTTTCACAAACTCAGGAATATATCCGTTCATCGCTACTATGCCCTTTAACTGTTCTCCCATCGTTAGCGCAAGCGTGATGGATAGAATTGCCCCTTGGCTAAAGCCGAACATATATCGTTTGCCAGAATCAATCGGGTACGTCTCCGTCGCATATTGAATGAATGTTTCGAGATCTTTAACCGCCTGGTCAAACATCTCCCGAATCGGATTTCCTAAGCTTTTCAAATCGTAATACTGATAACCAGCACCAAGCGGCAAATTACCTCTGACCCCAATAATGATGAACTCATCAGCTAACGGAGCGACTAAACCGAACATATTACGTTCATTCGACCCTTTGCCGTGCAAAGTGAAAATGGTCGGATATTTCTTGCCTGGCTCTAGGTTAGACGGCATATGAATGTCATACGAATAACTCATTTTAACCCCTCCGTCTCTTGTAAATTAGGCATTTCGTTTGTTCATAAATAGACGATCGATCGAGAGCGGCGTCTCAGCAACCACCAAATACAGCAAAACTAAGATAAATCCAAGATCCAGCTCATAGCCGGCCATTTGACCGTTTCCAAGAAGTCCGACCGATAATTTTGCCGTCACAATCGCACCTATGAGAATAATGACAAGCAAACCCGATACATAACGGGTAAACAATCCCACAATCAACAAGATGCCACCGACGAGTTCAACTGGCGCTACGACATATGCTAAAAAGCCCGGGATACCTATCGAGCTAAACCAAGCTTCTACATAACTAAGTCCCATTTGAAACTTATCAACACCGTGAAATACAAAAATGATGCCCAGCACCACTCGCATAATAATGGAAACCATTTTAATCATTCGTTTCTCTCCTCCTAAAATATTAGTAATAAGAATATAATTTCTGTATGTGTAATTTAACTCGAATTACATTGACTTGTCAACAAGAAAATTGTTAATATAAAATTAACTTTTGTATTACAAATATTTTAGAGGTGTGATCAGGATGGATATTGGCTCTACGATACGAGCGATTCGGAAACGAAAAAATATTACAATCGCTCAAATATGCGATACAACCGGCCTGTCCCAAGGATTTATGAGTCAGGTTGAAACGAATAAAACCTCCCCCTCGATTGCAACACTGGAAAATATCGCGCAAGCCTTGAAGGTACCACTCGCCTATTTGCTTTTAAAGAAAGAAGAGCGAATGCAAATTGTTCGGAAAGACGAACGAACCATTACAACAAGCGGTTCAGAGCATCTAAGGGTGGAGCACTTAAGCTCCACGAAGAACGTACGGATGAATATCGTAAATTTCCCTCCGGGTGCCTCGACTGGCGATTCCCCCCATGCGCATGAAGGCGAGGAAGTCCATGTCGTTATTAAAGGGAGAATATACGCGGAGCAAGGAGAAGACGGAGCTGAATTCGGAGAAGGCGATTCCTTTAGTTGGAATGCTTGTACGCCTCATTTAGTACGAAATATTGGCGATGAAACGGCAATTGTGCTGATCTCTATCTATACAGAGAATGAGAAAGGCCAGGACCTCATTTAAACGATAAAATGCTCAAAATAAAACAGCCGATCCATTGATCGGCTGTTTCATTTATTCCAAACGGATCTATATAGTTAAATTAAATCGTCGGCATGACGTTTCCACCGTTGACCGGGATATAAGCTCCTGTGATAAAGCTGGCCAACTCCGAAGCTAGAAAAGCGACAGCATTCGCGATCTCCTGATCGGTGCCGCGTCTCTTAAGTGGAACGTTCTTGATATAATCTTTGCTTTCATCCATGCCATTCGTGCGCTCGCGTTCGCTGATCGTCCAGCCTGGGGCGATCTGGTTGACCGTAATTTGATGCTCGCCGACTTCCTTCGCTAGTACTCGATATACGCCGTCCATACCTCTTTTGCCGGCCACGTAAGCCGATTGCGTCGGGAAGTTCTGCATCGAGCACTCCGTGTTGATTCCGATGAAGCGTCCGCCCTTTTTCTCGATCATGGCCGGAATGAAGGCTTTTGCCAGATAAACGCTCTGCATGACGCAGGACTCGAATTGGCTCGCGTAGTCTTCTGCCGGCTGCTCCAGAACAGAAGTCCACTTGTACTGCACGACCGCGTTCGCCACGACAATATCCACATGACCCAAGCTTGCTTCTACGGTTTGCTTCAGCGCTTCGATGGAGTCCTGCTTCGTTACGTCGGCTTTGACGGCAATGGCGCGTCTCCCGAACGCCTCGATCTCGCTCTTCAATTCAGCTGCTTTGGCTTCGTTGTTATGGAAATGCAAAGCGATATCTGCACCGCTTTCCGCGAGCGAACGAGCGATGACACGGCCGAGCTCTCCCGTTGCTCCCGTCACCAAGGCTGTTTTTCCAGAAAGATCAATCTTCATATATCAGTGCTCCTTGTCCCTTAGGATTTAATCTATCGATCAATCTCATATACGAATCAAATATATCAAGTTCTCCGCCTGGAAGGCAACACCATATAAAAAAGGTTCTGACTCTCCTTAACGGAGAATCAGAACCTTTATGTTCGTTCCCTATTCAATGACTCATTAAAGGACGCGTCCAAATTTCTCTCGCATTTCATCCTGTAATTGTGCAAGTGCTGCTGAATGTTTTACCAGGTTTTCTGTATGTTTAAGCCTTAAGCCCTCCACATATTCACTTGGCTGCAATTTATCGATTAGAGTCAGCATCGCCCGTTCGGAGTCACATCGGCGCATTATTCGCGCAATATGACGCTCTAACACGACTTCGGCAATCGATTTTATCTCCATCGATTTCCACCTCCACCACATTATATGCGGCGGTGTGCGATGGGACAATATCGTCCTAACCTGTAGCCTCATTCCGTTGAATATACAGGCCGTCTTCCTCCGACCATTCCGCATAATAGACGGCATTGATGCGATCGACGCCTTGTTCTTGGAGCTGCGAAAGCAGCCACTTCTCGCTGTGGCCGATCTCCCGGAGCTCGTCACGTTGAAGCGTGCCCTGCTCGATAAGAATGCGTGGAAGCCCAGCTGCCGGCTCCTGCACCTGCAGCTCAGCTCGAGTTGGAGGTTCTTGGCTGGGATTTTTCATCACGCTCAGGCTGCCGTTGGGTTCGAGTACCGCAAACGCGACTTCGCGCACGGTGAATACCCCCTGCTCTCTCAGCAGCATGCTGACTTGATGCATATCCAGCCGATTTCGCTTCATCGCCTTAACGTCAATCTCTCCACCGCGGATGATGATATCCGGTCTGCCGCTCAGCGGCACCGACAGCCACGGCATAAGCTGAACCACCTTTTCCAAAGCAAGCGACAGCGCCGTCCATAATACGAGGGCGTAAACAAGCTTCACAAAATGCGTCTCGCGATCGTAAATCGTATTGCCGACGAGTTCACTCAACATAAGTGATGAGACGAAGTCAAACGGCGTCAGTTGGGAGATTTCCTTTTTCCCGAGCAGCTTCGTCATCAACCATAGTCCGAAGAAACCCGTGATGAGCTTCAACGAAATTAATGCGTAATCCATCAATACTCACACTCGCATTCCTCGTCAATTTTATTGAAATATACCCTGCTTATGTCATGGTGAAACGGGCAGCCTATTCCAATTGCTATAGATCCGCTATAGTTGACGAAACTCGGAAACTATTGGTGTGCTAAAGTAACATGCCCGAAAATAAAAATAGCCGTCCGGCAAGCGGACAGCTGAATACATAAATGCAGTTGTATGACCACTATTGATGTTTGGTAACCTCCGCTAGTGGGTCCTTTGGCGGGATGCGGTTATTCCTGCGGAAGCCGTAGGTCCGAACAGCGATGATCTTGATGATGGCGTAGACGGGAACGACAATGATCATCCCGAACGCGCCGATAATCGAGCTGGCACCGATGACGAGCAGCATGACGGTGAACGGATGAACGTTCATTTGCTTGCCGATAATCCGTGGGCCGATTAAGTTCGCTTCAATCTGGTTCGAGACGACGAGCACAATGCCGACCAGAAGCACCGTCATCGGAGAGACAGTAAGCGCAACTACAGCCGTTGGAATGAAAGCGATCAATGGTCCAATGTACGGAATAAAGTTCGTAATGGCGGCGATTAAGCCAAGCAACAGCGGATAAGGCATATCAATCAGCAGGTACCCGATGAAGGTCAGTACGCCGATAAGCAGCGACGTAAGCACTTTGCCGAGGATGAACGAGCCGATCGACGCATCAATATCCTTGAGAGCGCCACTCACCTCACGATGATATCGTTCCGGCAGCATTCGCAGGATATGGCCGGGGAGCTTATCTCCTTCGCTCAGCAAATAATAAATCATGAACGGAACGAGACCTAGCAGGAAGAAGAAGTTCATAATCAGATTAAAGATACCACGCACACTGCCGACGACGGAATTAAGCAGTTCGTCCAGCGATCCGGTCAGCTTGTTCGTCAGATTTTCAGAAGAAAGAGCATCCTTCTGCCCGATTTCTTTTATCCACTCGTGCTGCTGCACGGACTCGAGCCATGTTCGGACGGAGTCGACGATCTGCGGAAAGTTGTCTACGAGAGTAATGGACTGGTTCCGGATTGGCGGCCAGATCATCCAGAAGAACAAGTAACAGACACCAATCGCACCGATGTAGACGAGCATAATGGCGAGCGTCTTCGGCAGCTTTTTCGAGAGCACCCTTACGAACGGACGGAACAAATAATAGAACATGCCCGAGATCAGCAGCGGCACGAACAATGCGGCCAGCACTTTACCGATCGGATCGAACACGAAATTGACCTTAGATGCCAAATAAGCGATCAATAAGACAACGATAATACCATAACCAATGCGAAACCACTTGCCTTGCGGCATAAGGACAAGTCTCCTTTGTAATCATATTTTCTCCTCTATCCCTTACCATCTTAGCCACACTAGCCACTTGTTATTACGTTTTGTGCATATGTATTTTCAATTCTATATGTTCATACAATCATCTCAAACTAATAGGCATCTTACAAGATTTAACTTACTCTCATCATTCAAAAAACGGCAGCAGATATATGATCCTGCTGCCGTTACGTGGTAACGTCAATTACTCAGGAAACACTGTACCCATTAAAATAATGTACGCCATCGTGTGCAGTATCACCTGGTTTAGTTCTTCGATTGGTGCTGAACCAAAGTTTATCTCCATTGGCGATACCTACACCCTCGATCTCAAACAGGTCTGAATAAGCAGCTGAAGTAATGCGGAATGATAGATTACTATCTGCCTTTATCGTACCTGTGGCCTTAGATACATTTCGATAAACGAGTACGACGCTGACGTTTTTATAAGTTAGTGGAACATAGATAGAATCGTTATTATAGCCGAGGCCTTGAGATGCATACGAGCTGATGTTAGATATTGTACTTCCATTAACCTTTGCATCTTTAATATTTAGGTTAAAGCTGTTGGTTACTTGAATCGTACCGCTGTTTGCAGTCAATGGGATCGATCCTCTATAAAGTCCCAGGCTGGATTTGAAGAGAAAGTTTATTTTATTCGCATCTTTGCTCGAAATTTTCACACCTGACATAGCCTTGTTTGCACCATTGTATTTGATCGTGTATTGCCCAACTTTGTAAAAGGTTGTGCCGACATATTTCAGCTTCACAAGACTCATACTGCCGGCGTTCATGGTGACAACAAACATATAGAACTTTCCGCCTATCGAACTGAGAACCACATCATTAGCATGGCCGAGGTATGTAGCGTATGTCGTCCCGTTATCACCGTTCTTCATGAGTGTAGTGGATCCGTCACTCATTTTGGTACGGTAAATGACCGCTTTCGTATTGCTGCTGTTGACTTTTACGGAATAGACATATGAAGATCCCACAGCAAATCCCTGTGCGGCGTAGCATCCATTTGCATTATTGAGTGTTGCAACTGTACTGTAGGTGTTGTAATAGGCTGCACTTGCTGTAAGGGGAAATAGCATCGCCGTGCAGAGGAGAACAGCTATAAGTAAGGTTAACCCTTTCATCATACTGGTTTTCCTTGGGATCATGCTCTTCATTTGTGAAGCACCTCCATCAAAATTTGTATATGTTAAATATAAATTATTAACCTAAATCCGATATCATTCAATCAGTTATTTGAAAAATGTATTCATTAATGAGCATAGCTGCGCGTTACTGCAATAAAAAATGGCAGCTGATCAAAAGGATCAGCTGCCATTGTGTTATACGGAGTTTTCGCCACGCCTACAGGAGTGTCTCCGCTCCGTCGATGTAAATTTCCGTGCCAGTAATGTGACTGGACTGAGAGGAAGCGAGGAACAAAACCAGATCGGCCACCTGCTCTGGTCGTCCCGGTCCGTGTTCCAGCGGTTGTGCTCCTTCCGGATACTCAACCGGGATTCGGATTTTGTCCACCGCCTTCGTACTATTGGTGTTCTCACCGATATTCGTCTCGATTGCCCCTGGGCAGATGGCGTTGACGCGAATACGGTAACGGGCTAACTCCAGTGCTGCCATCTTGGCGAAGGCGACTTGCCCCGCTTTGGAGGCACTGTAGGCAGACATGCCGAACCCAGAAAATTTCCGGTTACCATTGATTGAGCTGGTTATGACGATGCTGCCCCCCTTTGTTTTCATATGAGGAACGGCGTATTTGACCGTAAGGAACGTCCCCCTCAGGTTGATCCCGAGCGTCTCGTTCCATGACTCAGGCGTTAAATCCTCGATTGGTGCGAGCGTGCCGTTGACCCCAGCGTTGGCGAATATGACGTCAAAACAGCCGAAGCGCTCTGCCGCGGCGCGAATGGCGTTCTCCACTCTGACCGGATCGGACACGTCGACGTCATAAAACTCGGCTTCCCGGCCCATGCCGCGAATCTCCTCCTCGACGTCCTCAGTACGCCCGTCGATCAAATCAAGCAGGCATACATTCGCACCTGCCCGGGCAAGCTTCAGCGCGGCTGCCCGCCCGATCCCCGAACCAGCCCCCGTCACTAGCGCAGTCTTGCCCGCGAGTAAAAGCCCATCGGTTAGCGTTCCTCCTTGTTCCTCATCATCCAATCTATGACTCATCACGAATCTCTCCTTTCGACGTTGGGTACAATCATTTATTGTATACCCGCCATTGAAAAGGAATAATCAAGAAAACGGTTAATACTCATTTTGCATAAAGCTGCCATCCTGGTACGACCCTTGCATAATCAATTTCCCATTCAATAAACCGTTCCTCATGTAAACGCTCCAGCGCCTTTCGAATCTGGCCGGTTTCCCGGCCAGCTAAACGTGCCAATTCAGGGATAAGTATACGAGTTTTCTGATGGCCGTTTCTGTTGAAAAGGATCCGCAGCAGCTTACGCTCCGTGTCGTTTAACATGTTAAGCCCCCTCTATTCTTCGTGCTATTTCAACGTCTACAATGCGATCAAGATTAAAAATACGAATGGCTAGTGCTTGGTAGCAATATGCCTTTAGCTGGCCACCTTTAACCGAGATAACACGTACATTCCGAATACTAACCTCACGTTTCCGATCGATATAAATAAGCTGTACAACTTTGCCAATAAACTTCTCCATTCGCTCCACCTCGCAAGAACGTTTGTTCTCATTATACACCAAACATACGTTCTTGTTGCAAGATATAAAAAAATCCAGCGCCTCCGCTGGACTAAATTGAATATGCGACTTTCGTGCGGCAATACTTTATAACTTAAATAAGTTACTTTATAATATTTCTTTCCGCCACTCAGGAGGCAAAAGTCTGGCATACTGCGGCTGCATGTACCGGTCGTCGATCAGCAACAGCGTTCCATAGTCTTGTTCTGAGCGGATAAGCCTACCTCCCGCCTGCAGCACCTTGTTCATGCCGGGAAATACATAGGCGTATTCGAAACCGTTTTTCCCTTGCTGGTCGAAGTAATTCTTGATAATATTCCGTTCTGGCCCAACCTGCGGCAGCCCAACGCCAACGATAGCAACGCCGGTTAATCGGTCCCCGACCAAATCGATACCTTCTGAGAAAATGCCGCCCATGACGGCGAATCCGATAAGAGTGCCTTTATTACCCGTTGCGAAGGAGGCTAAAAAAGTCACTCGCTCATCCTCAGACATACTCGATCTTTGGACAATCGTACGAATATCGATATCCTCGTTCTTCCACAAATCCATAAACCGCTCATATACAGCGTTCAAATACGCGTAAGATGGGAAGAAAACGAGAATATTGCCCAGGTGATGGCTGGCCATCTCGTGCAGTAAACGGACGACTTGATCCATCGTCCGCTCTCGGTCCTGATAGCGGGTCGACAGCCGTTCAATCCGGACATCGAGCTGCTCCGGCGAGAACGGCGACGGGATGACGACAGAGTAATCCGTATCAGCATCTCCGCCTAGCATGTCTATGAAATAATGAAGCGGCGACAGCGTCGCGGAAAACAAAATTTGTGCCCGGTAGCCTTTAGCATACTGCCGCAGTAGATGCGACGGATCGAGGCAAAACAGCTTCATCCGGATGTCGCTCCGCTCTTTTTCAGCGTAGGTGATATATCGCTCGTCGTATAGCTTGGCTATACGTAAAAAATGCTGGCAGCCGAAATAGACGTCCGACAGCAGTGGATCTGTATCTCCCACCGCCAGTTGTTGTTCTAAAGCACCAACCAGAGCATCCAACAGATCAAGCAGCTCCTCGGGAAATTCACGTTCCGCGGCTACACCCTCTGCGCCATCGTCATTCTCTTCGATCGATTTGCGCAGCGCGATGAAGTATTTGTTCATTGCCTTCGCCGATTGATACACAAGCGGGCGGATGTTTTTGCTTGCACGTTGCAGCTCGAGAAAATCCGCCTTTTTCAACTCGGCCGAATACATCTCGCGCGCCCGGTCGACAAGGTTGTGTGCTTCATCTACGAGCAGTGCGGTTTGCCGTTTCTGCTCCTCGAACAGCCGCTTCAGGTTGACGCGGGGATCGAAAATATAATTATAGTCGCAGACAACCGCATCCGCCGCATAGGCAGCATCCAGCGAGAATTCGAATGGACAGACCTGGTGTTTACGGGCATAACGCTCGATGACGTCCCGCGTCATCCCTGTTTCGTTGCCAAGCATGTCAAGAATCGCAGGGCCAACGCGGTCATAATACCCTTTTGAATATTCACAATATTCGGCACTACAGCGTACCTCGTCTTTAAAGCATACCTTATCCTTTGCCGTGAGCGTAACGGTATGCAGATGAAGCCCGCCTTCGCACAGCATCTCAAGCGCCTCTTCCGCAGCAGCCCGCGTTGTCGTTCTGGCCGTCAAATAAAAGAGCCGCTGCAGCAGTCCCTCACCAATTGCTTTTACAGCCGGATACAGCGTCGACATTGTCTTTCCAATGCCTGTTGGTGCCTTTGCAAATAACTTGCGCCCATCTGATACCGTTTGGTACACGGAAGCCGCTAACTTGCGCTGCCCCTCCCTGTACGACGGAAACGGGAAACCCAGTTCCTTAATGCTGGCATTCCGCTTCTCAGCATGCTGGCTTTTCAATGATGCATAAGGATAATATCGATTTACCATATCGTGAAGGAACTCCTCGAGTTCCATAAATGTCATCGTACGAACGAAGTGATGGCTTTCCCCGCTGTCTATTTGTACATAAGTCAACTGAACGCGTAACGATTCGAGCCCTCGATCCTTTGCCACCATATAGGCATAGCACTGCGCCTGCGCCCAATGAACGGGGTACGTCTCCTCCATAAGGACGGGCACTCGCCCGGAAAAGGATTTAATTTCGTCAATGGTCAGCCCGTCTTCCGTTTGAAGCAGCCCGTCGCAACGGCCGTCTATAACAAACAACAAGTCCTCGCAAGTAATCTCCGCCGATACGTAGACCTCTTTGGCATCCTGCAACCCATACTGCTGTTGGATCTGCTGATGCGTTCGCGTCCCTTCCTGAAGTGAGGTGGCAGATCTGAAGCCTGATTCTATATCTCCACTTCGATAGGCATATTCGACCAGCGATCGCACGGATAAATGCACAGTTTTCGTCATACCGCTCTCCTCGCCCTTAACCGGTCCATTATAAGTATTAATTCGACTATACCAAACAGATGTTCGGCAGTAAAGGCTGGTGACCAGGATACTTTAAAACGGAGCTCTCATTCAAAGATCTTGTTTTTTCTCAACGTATTGTTTTAGCTTTTTAAATGTTAATTTTTCTTTCCAAACCCAATCTTGTACACCAGACAGACTGGTCAATGTTTCGGGCTTATTATTATCACCAATCAATTCAACAGCAGCAGGTAATAATTCTTGATGCCCTTTTTCAATCTCATCTAGAATGAACGGTATTGCAGGAGTCCCTAATTCTTTGAGTTCTTCATTTTTGGCTGCTTCTGAGTTGTTTGATTCAGCAATTTGCTTGGTTTTAGCAGGGATTTCCTTTAAGTGACTTTTCCATCTGCGGGAAAAACTATCTCCAGTAGACCATTGAAAATTGGATTTCTTCAAATCAACCTTAGCAATTTCTTCTGCTGCCAAAGCGAGCATATAATCAACCAATCCGCTGCCCGGCGAAGCATCAATTCTTTCCTCTATGTATGGTAGAGCATCATTACCTAGGCTAACGAGGTTATCGTATTCTTTATATGCTTTTATATAGTCATATGGACTGCTGCTTAATGCCAATTTCGTCCCGTTATTCGGTTCATTTTCTAAATTAGTCTCAATATCCGCAATGTTTGTATCAATTACATTTTCAATAGAAGAAGCATCTGTTGAATCATGTAATGAGATGAGCAAAGCTGTAACTGCGAGGCTAGCAGTAAATATTCCGGCAATCGTTTTTTTTCTGTTCGTACGCAACCAGTTAAAAACCATGATGTTCTCCTTCATAATAACCTCTCTATTGTACGAATGATCGATCTATTCGAATTTCGGTAATTAAACCATTCTTTGACCAAAACTCTATTGTCATGTCCTTTTTTCGATCAACATAGCCGATTACAGGATCAGACATCTGCTCTTCTCCCCGTTTATAATAAGATCCGCCAAACACTTCCATCGCATCGGATAATGGAGAACCAACCTTAATTCCTTTAGCAACTTCCATACCATCACTATTTAGAACGATACGAATAAGTTTATGCTCTTTATTAGAAGCCGCAACAATGCCTTGATCTACTTGAAAATAATCATACTTAGCATTATTAAGATTAGTCATTGGTTTCCCTTTAAAAGCTACATCATCTAGACTTTCGCCCAAATAATATCCATATGGCTTAGCTATAGATAAATCCGTATTCTTCGTGTGCCAAAAAGAGTATTCTCTAGATAGATAAAGATGAGCAAACCAACCCAAACCAATTATATCGAATAAAAGTACAACTATTAATAGGATTTTAGTTTTATAGTTCAATCACTTATCACCTCTATTTCTCACTTGATCAAAAACGTTCATTTTAGTGAAATACGCTGTCCAGCGGCCCCGTAATATAGGCAATATATTGCCGGGCATCTCGTTCAAGGTCTTCATCCGAAGCGTTCCTCACATCATGCAGCACGAATGAGGGAGCAAAAATACCATTGCAACGTGTAATCGTCGCTTGGAGTGGTTTCGTATATTCACTAATTGTGGACCAGTTGTAACCACCTGCCTGATATCCTGCTTCCGTACCGCCTGTCGTAATGGCAAGCACGAACGTCTTGCCTTTGAGCTTATCGCCACCGGGACCGTAGGCCCATCCCCGCATCAACACGTCCTCGAGCCATTTTTTCAGCAAAGCTGGACAACTGTACCAATAGAACGGAAATTGTAAAATGATACGGTCGTGTTCAAGTAACAGGCTTTGCTCCTTCGCGACATCAATCTGGTAATCCGGATATTCAGTGTCCAAGTGCCGAACCGTGATGTCAGGAACCTTCAGTAACTCGGTCAATCTTCGTTCGTTGGCACGAGATGACGCCAAGTTCGGGTGCGATGCAATAACAAGTACTTTCATAAGTCATTCTACTTCCTTTCGAAAAGCGATTGCTTATCGCCGAAAAATTTAAAAAGACTAGATCTGCTAAGACCAGTCTGCTTCAGTAGATCCGGAATCGCAACCGCTTCATGTTCACCTCTCTGGTGTATTATATTTGTTTTGGAACGATCGGTCCATAATATTATTAAAAAAGTGAATACCATCTTGCTCACAAATAACGAGCACCTTCAGGTATTCACTTATTTGGTACCATCACTTTATCTTTTTAGGGCAGTTTGAATATGGTGATTCAGCGTAGACACATTGGCAAGGGGAGTAGGTTGATCCGATAAGTTGAAGCTTTCCTTAAGCTTTGCAATGCGATATACGCTGGCATCAATAACCGATTGTGGAATTTTACCGCTTTTCGCTGCAGTCATTAGAGCATTTAGTACGGCTTGTTGCTGTGTTAAATCATGCCCAACAAGAATAATATCTGAACCTGCCAACACAGCTTGCACCGAAGCGGGGCCTATCGCCTTAAACTTTTCTACAGCCCCCATCGTCATGTCATCAGTGATGACAACACCGTCAAACTTCAGCTCGCTTCTAAGGTAGTTTTGAATGACAATGCGGGACATCGAAGCCGGTGTGTTTGAATCAAGCTTAGACATTAAGATGTGACCGACCATCACTATAGGAACGCCTTCCTTTATTGCCGAACTGAATGGCATGAATTCAATAGAGCGAAGCCGCTGAAGATCGTGATTTACAACTGGCAACCCGAAATGGGAGTCAACGGAAGTGTCGCCATGGCCAGGAAAATGCTTTACAGCGGGTATAACTCCTTGCGACATTATTCCAAGCATCTCATTCACACCCATGCTGCTGACCACTTTTGCGGTGGCACCAAAAGCGCGGTCGCCGATGACTGGATTTTTAGGATTTGTATTCACATCAAGTACCGGTGCAAAATCGGTATTTAGGCCAACGGCATTCATCGCTTCACCTAATGCAGTACCAACTTGATAAGCATATTTTGTGTCATTCGTACTCCCAACGGTCTTACTCGCCGGGAACGACGTTATTTCCTTTGGTAAACGAGAAACACGCCCTCCCTCCTGATCCGCGCTCAAGAGAAGCGGCAGCTTTCCGCCAGCATCATGATTGATTTGCTTAAGTCCATTTACAAGCTTATTCGTTTGTGAAGCGGATACGATATTATTGCTATATAAAATGATCCCGCCTACTTGGCGTTCCTTGATTAACGAACTGATTTCCGGCTGTACTTCCGTGCCGTCCATGCCAACCAACACCATTTGCCCTATCTTCTCAGTCAAGCTCATAGATGCAACCAGGTCGGCTATTTGATCGACAGCTGGCTGTTCGTGGACTACAGGCTGCGGAGCTGTTGATACCGAACTATGTGTTGATGAAGGCGGCGCCGCTGAAGCATTGGAATCTGAGTGATTAGTACTGCATCCGGCAAGTAATATGAGGAACAATGCAGCTGCGTACACAAAAGAGAATCGATGAAATCGCATTTGAACCTCCTGTCTAAGCTACTATTTGGTTAGTCCCGTGCCATGTCTTATAGAAGAACACACATTCAAGTTTAACCTTTTTATACAGTCTCAAACAGATTACTAATAATAACGAATTAGGAAGTCATAATGTTTCTTAGAACTTAGAAAGAATCCTTCTATACAATTCTCTAGCTCAATCGTTGTATTTTTAAAACTAAGCAACCTATTATCACCCCTAGTATGAGAAATTTCAAAATGACACACCAAATTGTATCACTTTCTTGCGATTTTGTGATTCATAAAAAAAACAAAGGCAACCGGTCGCTATGGCCAGCTGCCTTTGTTTCTAGATGCAACTATCATCCATTCCATTTCAACGACTACAAAATTTCAATATACCCTTCTGTGCCATGTACACGAATTCGTTGACCATCTTGTATTAGTTTGGTAGCATTCTCCACTCCGACAACAGCTGGCAAGCCATATTCACGTGCGATAACAGCTCCATGGGTCATCAATCCACCAACTTCTGTTACGAGACCACGGATGGATACAAACAATGGCGTCCAGCCGGGATCAGTGAATTTGGTGACAAGAATATCTCCATCTTCTAGATATGCATCTTCCATATTTAAGATTACTCGTGCTCGTCCCTCAATCACTCCTGAAGAAACGGGCAGACCTGCAATCGCATTAGCAGGGAGATCCTCTCGCTTGTATTCACCTGTAATAATCTCACCATCAGATGTGATAACACGTGGGGGAGTTAGTTTTTCAAAAAATATATAATCACCTTTTCGCTCACTGATGATTTGATAATCCAGTTTGTTTGTTCGTACGACTTCGTGAAGCTCTTCAAAAGAGAGATAGAATATATCTTCTTTTTCAAGAATGACACACGCTTGTACGAGCTGTTCCGCTTCTTTCAGTAAAGCCTGTTTATAAACGAAATAGCGGCTAATCCATCCGTATTTTGGATATTCCCGATAACCAATGAAGTTCCGGATGAGGTCGATCTTTTGTTTTGTTTCTGCAGCTTTCTGTTCACCATCCGGTAATTGCTTCAATCGTTCTAATAACTCTTGTTCTTTTTCCAAAGCTTCCTGGCGCCCTTGTTCAAATTTTAGATGGCCGGCATTAGGCTCAAAGGCTTTGATGTTACCCAGAATCATGGGAACCAGTGTAATTGGCTTTTCACTCCAACGCGTTTTAGAAATATCAATTTCTCCGGCGCATCGCATTCCATATTTATTGAGATAAGCGTAGATTGCCGAATGAGCCTCCTCTCCACCCTCGAACTTAACCAGTTCATCCAAAAAGTCATCATCTTTGACTTGTTGTAAATAATGAATGACTTCCGGATAAGGACGAATGACATCGGCAACGTCCATTAACGCCAGACCCATCTCCGACGTAATATTGTTTGGTACAGATTGAGACAGCGCATCGGCTGCGTTTTTTTCACCTAACCACTCGTTCATTTTTTCATTGATCCATAATGAAGCATTTATAGCAGACATAAACACTGCCGTACTTCGTGGGTCAAATAAGATCTTTTTTAATTGCTGGATATCTTCCAGAATAAAATCAAGTAAATCCGAGCCTGATTTCGTCTGTATGTTCTGTTTTAACTCTTCTACCGATGCGCGATTACTCTGAATCAATTCAGAAACGATGTTCGGATTGTTATCCATTTGTGCCTGCATATCTATATTACTTCTGCCTAGAATCGGTGCTGTTTGATCATTTGGTGGTAACAATTTTATATAATCTCGCTCTATTATGGTCATGAGTGCGCCTTTTGTGAGCGGATCGGGTCCAACGGTATTTAATAATGTTTCCCGGCTGACAGGTGTAGCCAGCCTAGGTGCAACATCAATAAACAATCTCCCACCGGCTTTGCGCATAGGTGCAGGAGTAATTAACAGGTAAAAAGACAATCCCAATGGTTTTATGGGATCTGTCATCATTTGTTGATGACCAACCGATAGGTAGACGTGATTTTCCTGATCATTTGCTTCAGGGATCGGGAATAATGTAGTGATTGGCCGGCTTTGGACAATGTAGAAGGTATCATCAACCAAACACCATTCGATGTCTTGGGGACGGCCGAAATGTTCTTCGATCTGTCTTCCGATGCTTGCCAGCTGTAAAATTTGTTGCTCAGAAAGGGTTTGAGTCAGCTGCTGATCGGGATCGAGCTGTATGGTCTCTGTTCCGCCTTCTTTTCGTCCATAAATAGCTAATTTTTTGGCTGCTATCCTCTTATCGACGATTTCTCCATCGCGTACTTTATAACTATCAGCCGATACCAAGCCAGAGACCAGTGCTTCCCCAAGTCCAAAACTAGCATCGATGGATAGCACCTTACGATTAGAAGTAATTGGATCGGCGGTAAATAAAATGCCTGAGGCTTGCGGAAAAACCATCCTTTGAATGACAACGGCTAAATAAACTTGATTGTGATCAAATCCATTTTGCATACGGTAAATGACTGCTCGATCCGTAAATAGTGATGCCCAGCATTTGCTGATATGCCGCAGGATTGCTTCTTTGCCGATGATATTCAAATAGGTGTCTTGTTGACCAGCAAAAGAAGCATGTGGCAAATCTTCAGCAGTCGCACTAGAACGAACGGCATAAGCATGTTCCTCTCCAAACTCGGAGAGATAGTGAGTAACGGCTTCCATAACGTCAAAAGGGATTTCCACTTCCATAATGATTTGTCGAATCTCCTTGCTGATCTCAGCAATTTGAGCTCGATCTTCTGCTTTTAGCCCTGTTAGTCGATTCAGTAAAGCCTGATACGTTTCGTTTTGTCGAATAGCGTTTTGATATCCCTCTGTTGTTACGCAAAATCCATCTGGCACTTGGATTCCTTTAATTTTTGATAACTCCCCTAAATTTAACCCTTTTCCTCCAACGAGTAAAAGCTGTGTGTTTTCCATTTCCTGAAAACCAAGAACGAATGAGGTCATTCAATCTCTCCTAACTATTAGTAAATTGAGAAAAACCATTTGACAAAAGTTTTAACGGCGTGCTACAATAAAATTGTAAGATGAACTAACTTTATTCTGACACACTTTGACAGAGTTGATCTGATTATAACATTACGTCTACATATAGGCAATATAAAAGAACCTGGGCAGCTGCCCAGGTTCTTTTTTTGATTGTTTCCTTGCATCATTCGTGGATGGGCAATCTGATCTCAATCCGTGTGCCTTCGTTGACCTTGCTTTGATAGGTAATGCGGCCATGATACTGTTTAATGATTTTATGACTGATCATGAGACCAAGTCCCGTCCCCTTCTCTTTCAAGCTATAGAATGGTTGTCCCAATCGGTGAAGATGCTCCTCTGGAATACCACAGCCTTGATCTTGAATCGAGATGAGACAATCCCCGTTCGTATCTATTTGCAGGCCGATATGAATTTCTCCGCCGTGTGGCATGGATTCGATCGCGTTCTTAAATACATTAAGAAACACCTGCTTTAATTGATTTTTCACACATGTAACCGGGAAATACTCCCCTTGGTATTCGCGTTTGAATTCAATATTGTTTAATAACGTCTGCGGAGTCAAAAAATCGAGTGTTTGTTCGATGACCTCTTTAACATTCGTGATGGTAAACGCTATGGCTTGCGGCTTGGCCATCGAAAGAAGCTCGCTCGTAATGATCTCGATGCGTTCCAATTCGTCTTGGAGCAAATCGCCGTACTTCATTGTGGGGTTCTCAAGGTTATACAATTGGAGAAACCCTTTGATGGTAGTCAGTGGATTCCGGATTTCATGGGCTACGCCTGCCGCTAATTCCCCAACAATGGACAGCTTCTCGGACTGTAAAAGAAATTCCTCCGCTTTTTTACGCTCGCTGATGTCTCGGCTGATGATGACGATATGCTCGATTTGGCCACCCTTCCCCTCGACCGGCTTGCATAGTGAATCAAATGGTATTAATCGCCCGTCTTGATGCCGGAATCGAATTTCCATCGATTGTGTTGTCTTCCGCTCCAGTATCTTTCTTACAGTTTGGTTAAACACCATCGCATCATCGGGGCTTATGATTCGGTCCAGTTCTTCGCGATCCTGTGCTAGACCGGGATATCCTAACACGAACGTATGAGAAGGAGAAAAATACCTTATTGAGTGATCTGGATCCATCACCACGATAAGGTCGGACGTATTTTCGGCGATAAGGCGATACTGATACTCGCTTGCGTTAAGTGACAATTCCATTTCATTACGTTCGACAATGGTACGACGCAAACGTTCATGGGATTCAATCAGCAGACCGCCTAATAGGACTCCTAATATGACGAACAATAAATACTGAAAATGAAATAATGGCTCGTGTACTAAAATACGGAATATAAACACAATAGTCATGTAAAGCACGATATAAGCGCCTGACAACGCTAGGCTTCTCTTAAAGGGCGGCAGCTTCCAGCGGGAAAAGTAAGCATGCAAGCTGGAAAAGACGACCATGATGAATACCCAGCCGCCTATGGCGGGGAACCAATTTCCGCTTGAAAGCAATCGGATAGACAAGGCGAATAAGCCTGTAATTATGCCCGGAACGGAGCCAAGATACGCAAATGTCAAAATGACGGGGGCATAGCGGATATCATAAACATAGCCTTGTTGTTTCACGGCTAATAGAACGAGAACAATCGAAACGACGCCAGCATAGAGACCGCTCCAAATCAGCGGATGCTTTAACGGCCTGAGATTGATAAACGAACGGATTACTAATGGTGTACTAACCAAGAGAGAAAAAATCGCCAGATTCACGATGTAATCAAAAAGAAACAAAAAATATCACCTACGCCTCGTAGTCTGGCTATAGCGCCGTTGACTTAACCTGTTGCGTTTAATCCTTCTGCGTATATGAATACTATGTTTAATCTCGAAATCCTTGTCGTTACGAACTAAAAGTTTTTTATTCTTCAAATCCTGCTAGTATTTTAGACGTGTAACGATCTAGTTTGTTGCGCCTTTCTGTTGCAAATCAGCTTTACCATACCGCACTAACACGTGCCACATGTATTTTAATTCCTGAAGCACCTCCTCATAGGTTCCCCTATCGTTCCAATGATCCGCATTCCGTTTCAAATCATTAACAGCAGCTCCTACGATACTAGCATCAATAAGATTTCCCCTCGCAATTCTTCGTGCCAATGACGGCATAGCTGGACCCCTGAAATCTGATGGCACTTCATCAGCTTGAATAGTAAATCCCTTATGCCAATGAAGCTCTATTGAGTAATTCATACACAGTTTCTCCAAAGCTCTCCCTACAGCAGTTCCTTGAAATGATGGGTCTGCCACAAGGATGTCCACGTCATCTTGCAAAGTAATATCACCGTGAACCTGAGCTTCAATAAAATGATTAAGATTTCGACTAGGCATCTGTTCTAGGCGAGTAGTGATCAGTGATTCTGAGGCGTTCAATAGTCGGTCGAGTACTTTTCTTGGTGAGAGATTGCTCTCTCCAAGGGTATATTCTCGGAAAAATGCGTCTTTAAGGACAGCAGCTATAAGATCATCGAATTCTTGATAGGTTCCTTGTACATCAGGATAATCCTGGGAACCCCCATAAGTATAAGTAGTACGAGAAGATACCTGTGGAGCCAGAAGGAAATAACACGACCCAAATCTCGGAGATGGACCATCAGAATGAAACATTACATCTAACGCTCCATATTTTGGCCTTTCACTGTGGGTTGCGCCCGCCAGTTGATAGGCTCCTCCAAACAAGTCCCTCTCCCAGACATCCCGAGCGCCACCAGGATAGGCAGACACGCTGCCATTAGAAATCTGCGTTTCAAACTGACTTTTATAAATTCCTTGCTCAAGTAATGCTTCCGCAACACTTCTCATGTCTGCAATTGGACGGTCTGGATGGAAATGCATCGCCACTCTGGCTTGCGAATGCAATTTCGAGACATAAGCTTCAAATAGCTCGAAGGGGATATTCGACAACTGGAGAATTTCTTGGATTGATTCTTGTGCAGCTGCTTTCCTGGAACTAGCATATTGACTGATATACTGATAGGCCATGATCTGTGAGTTCGTAAGGCTACGTTCTGTTGACATGTCATCACCATCCTAAAGAATCAATTACATAAGAAATCCTACTTGCTTGCTGCCTCGATAATAGCATATTAATTTGCTTCCTGTGTTTCATTTAAAAGCGTGTACGTTGTCTGCAAGCATCCGAAGCACCAACGGATCAATCGGAGATAAGTTGGATTTACCATAACGAATCGCCGACCCGAAATGCACTTCCTTTACTCCAGTCTCCTGAATAAAACCCGTGATGTCTTCCGTTGTAAGACCGTTGCCAGCCAAAATCGTCAGTTTGCTTTCGCTTGCTGCGGCAATAAGCCGTGCCATCTCCTGAGCCGATTCGATCGCCGGCAGCTGCCCGGCAGAAGTCAGTACACGAGTGATTTGTGGATACTTCATCAGCGTATGTACCCCTTCAAGTTGGTCTTCCAGCTCATCGAAAGCACGGTGGAATGTTACTTGCAGCCCTTTGGTAAGCGGCAGCAGCCGCTCAAGCGCACGCTCGTCAATATTCCCTTCCGGTGTTAAAGCACCAAGCACAATGCCTGCCGCGCCAGCTTTTACAATCGCCTTAATTTCCAAAGCCATTGTATCGACATCATGCTCTGCATACACGAATGAACGGCTGTGTGGACGCACCATTACAAAAACTGGAATACGGACTGCACGAACGACTTGCTCGACCAGGCCGATTCCAGGCGTTAAGCCGCCTTCCGTAATCGCCGTGATAAGCTCAAGACGGTCCGCCCCATTCGCCTCTGCCGTTAAAGCATCGTCCATACAGGTTGCAATGACTTCTAATCGCATGAATAAACCTCCTAATTGCAAGTACATATGCGCTGTGATAGCTCTACTATACCCGGCAAAGTATGCTTCTTCAACGTTTGGGTATAGTATCTAGAAACACAAAACATTTCCAGTGGTAGGTGCCATAATTGCCAACGCCATCAAATGAAGGCATCCCTTCACAAGTGAAAACTGTTCGGACGGTCAGTTCTAACCTCAAAGAGAACGAACAAACACTCATTTCCATATTTGAACACTGCTCGGATGTGGTCTTCCGCCGATTAACTCTGCACAATGATGCCAAACTTCTGCTCGTGTACATCGACGGCATGATCGATAAAGATTTTGTTCAGTCCAGTATCCTTAAACCGTTAATATATGAAGGAGTTCCTCAAGGACTTGGAGCTTTAGACAGTCTTACCCAAATGTGTGATCAAGAACTTGTTGCGGCTCTCCAGACCAAAAGAGTTACCTCCTTCGAAGAAGCCGCAGATCGTATTTTAAAAGGCAGTGTAGCGTTCCTGGCTGATGGTGAGACTGCCATCCTTCTAACTGATGTTGCGCAATTCGAAACCAGATCTATTGAAGAGCCTTCAACAGAGGCTTCCTTGCGCGGCACCCGTGAAAGCTTCACCGAGCAGCTGCGAACGAATACGACAATGCTCAGACGGATTATCGTGACGCCGGATCTTAAAATGGAAACTTTTCAAGTTGGAAAATTAACGAAAACCGACGTTGTTCTCGCTTATATCCAAGGTCTTGCATCAGACACTTTGCTCGATGAAGTACGATCAAGAATCGAGACGATTGATATCCAAGGTGTCTTGGAATCCGGTTATATCGAAGAATATATTGAAGACACCAACTATTCACCTTTTCCGCAAATGATGAGTACCGAGCGTGCAGATGTCGTATCCGCAGGACTTATGGAAGGAAGAATCGCCGTCTTCGTTAACGGCTCACCTATCGTTCTGGTCGTACCGATGACGTTCTGGGATGGACTTCAAGCCCCGGACGATTACTACGAACGCTTTTTGTATGTAACCATGAACCGTTGGATCCGTTATTTGTTCGCCCTTTTTTCGATCCTATTCCCTTCCATTTATATCGCGCTGACCACGTATCATCCCGAAATGATGCCGCCTAAACTTATGATGAGCATCACGGGCTTAAGGGAGCAATCCCCTTTTCCGACGGTCATTGAGGTGTTTTTGATGGAGTTTATGTTTGAAGGATTGAGGGAAGCCGGGATTCGTCTTCCGCAGCAAATTGGTCCGCTCGTCAGCATCGTGGGAGCATTGGTAATCGGTCAAGCTGCTGTCCAGGCAGGGATTATTTCGGCCCCTATCGTGATCGTCGTATCGGCGGCGGGTATTTCCTCGTTTGTTATACCGCGTTACCGTTTCGGTTACCCCTTAAGAATGCTGAGATTTCCTCTGCTGATTCTATCTGGAGTATTTGGTCTGTTTGGTGTGGCTCTTGGCTTGATTTTGATCATGATCCACCTCATCCATTTGACTCCGCTAGGAACACCATATCTTCAGCCGATCGCGCCGACGAAGAAGAGCAAGTTGAAGGATGTTTTTTGGAGACGGCCTCGTAAAGGTATGAGCTAGCAGAAACACCTGATTGTTAGGGGGATCCATTGATGAAGAAAACACTAATTATCATTTGCTTATTCGTCTTCTCTGCCGTAACCAGCAGCTGTTGGAATCTCAAGGAGCCTAACCAACTAGCAATTGTTATCGGCGGAGGGCTCGACTTGAGCCAGGATGGCCAGCTCGAAGTAAGCTCCCAGATTGCAGTTCCAGCTGCTTTAGGCGGTGAGAATAATGGTGCCAGTAAAAAAAGAAGCTTTGTGGTTGTCAACGCCACAGGGAAAAATTTTATGGATGCGGGCCAGAATCTGCAAATGCAGCTCTCTCGCACCTTATTTTATGCCCATCGCCAAACGATTCTGGTCGGACAGAGAATAGCAGAACAAGGTGTAGCGGGACAGGGATTTCTTAAATATCTAGATATGATCGTACGCAACCCGAAATCAGAGATGAGATCCGTGATTTGGATCGTGAAAGATGGTACGGCAAAGGATATCCTTGCTACTGAGCCTACCTTCGATGCTTTGATTAGTACGACTCTGTACAGCGTTCAAATGGCGCTCGGGATGAAGCCTTATTACTATAGGGAATTTTTGTGTGAATCGTTACCGAAAGGAGGAGCTCTATTGCTTCCAGCTATTAGTGCTAACTCTTCTAAAAAGAAATTCATCTACTCAGGGGCAGCGATACTGGATAAAGAGCATGCACTTCATTTAATCGGTTTCTTGAAACCTGAGGAATCCTATTATGCGAACTGGATTAAGGGCAGACAAAGCACACTTACCGTGACAACCTCTAAAAGTCAAAAGGATGGCAGCATCAGCTTAAGGGTCAAGTCGCTCAAAAGGCACGTTCGAGTGGATAAGGACGCAACAGGCATGCGCGTGCATATCCAATTACAAGGATCAGGAAACATTGTGGAAAACAATTCTTCTCTTGACCCTTCACAAGCTCAGGATCTCAAAACCATTCAAAAGAAGTTGAGCCAAGAAGCGGAGCAGGAGGTCGTCAAGTTAATTCAGAAAGCCCAGAAGCAATATAAGGTAGATATTCTTGGGCTCGGTGAGCTTGTACACCAGAAGTATCCTCGTGAATGGAAATCTTTACAGAAAAATTGGAATGATACTTTCAGCAGAATGCCGATTACAGCGGAGGTACACCTTCGGTACCAAGATCCGGGACAAACGAACGCTTCGATGTGAGATTCAGCAGGTACATAGGAAAGGACCGAGGATATGAAATTAACGGGGTGGCAAATATTCTGGATCGTTGGAACTGCTGAGGTGGTGATGGCAGTTTGGCTGCGCATCTCGCCTGCTGTGGAAATAGCCAAACAAGATGCTTGGATGTCCATGCTCTTGTCATGTGTCCTTGGCGGGGCTATCACCTATCTGGTAGTCAAAGTAGGGATGCAGCATCCCGGCCAAAGCCTAACCCAATTCAGTCAAGAGCTGCTAGGGTCTTGGCTTGGCAAAATAATCACCATCCCCTATTTTACAGCGTGGTTTATTCTTTCTGGGGATGTGCTTCGTTCCTTTGCAGACTTCATTCATCTTGTCCTGCTGGACCAAACGCCAGTATGGGTGCTGATGATGATGATTTTGGGAGCAGCCATTTATTTAACAGGTACCAGCGGGATTACGGGAATCGGACGCTTTTGCGAAATAGCGGGTCCTGTGACGATCATCACGCTGCTGGTCAGCTTCCTGCTTAATATATCCAACGCGAAATGGAGAAATTTGCTGCCGGTCATTGGCGATGCAAGCCTGAAAGAAATAGTGAGTGCCTCCTTCGCCCCATCTTCATTTCTTGGTGAATCATTTATGCTGCTGGTCTTATTGTCATTTGTCTCCAATTCCCGGCATATCCTAGCGAAGTCAATGGCGAGCGTCTGTTTAACGGGAATCTTGCTCACAATTGCAACGGTTACGGTGCTGATGGTGTTTGGCACGGCGGTTGCACAGGAGCTCAGATTTCCCTATTTTATGCTGGTTCGGTCGATCAACATTTTAAATTTCATTCAGAACCTGGATATTCTCGTCATCTTTATTTGGATATTTGGCGTATTCGCGAAAATCTCCTTGTATTTGTTTATGACCAGTTATGAAATGGCTCAGTGGTTTCGGATCAAGTCATGGAAACGCATGATCTGGTTCAATGCTCCGATCATCTTTATCATTGCGCTCAGCATACCGAATGAAACAACGATTATCCTACTTCAGAAATTGTGGGAAACCATCGTTATTCCCGTTTGCGCGGTGGCCATTCCATTATGCCTGTGGATCGTAACATCCGCGAAAAGAAAGCTGGTAAAAACAGATAATCAGTAGATTTAATCGCACCAGGCACAAGCACAAAAAGAAGATCGCAAGCGATCTCTATCGCTTGCGATCTTCTCTCAACTTCTTATTGAATTGGAGCAAGATAAGCCCCGTCGATGACGGAGTAGGTCGAACTGCCAGGGGTCTTCCAGCCGACCGCAAGATGGTCCCCGCCGCCCTCTTCTTTATGCAGGACTTCAACGTAGTAGCGCTGACCAGCTGTTAATGTGATCTGACCAGACTGCTGGCCAGAATTTTGCGTCCAGCTCAGCTCATTCACCCAATCGACGACTTCCCCTATTTGCGCTTTGTTCGCCGGATTGTCATTCGTGCTGAGGTACAGCACGCTGTTGTTATCCCCAGCGATCGAGAATTGGTACGTGCCCGTTACTGTTGGAACGATATAGCCACGGATGCGCGTGCCGTAATTGTCGCCCCAGTTCGTAGGCGCTTGGAAGCTAGTCAGCGAGCTGGTGCCTGTTGGAGCTGTGCTAGTTGGGATGCTGGCAATTGTGCTGCCCGTAATATTCGTCCAGTATTCGCGCGTAATGGAACCGGTAGACGTTGTACCGCCAGACGCGTTCGTCGTCACGTTCAGCGCGGAGCTAGCAGATGAAACATTGCCTGCAGCGTCCTTTGCCTTCACGGTGAAGCTGTACGCCGTACTCGGCGACAGTCCTGTTACGTTGAACGACGTCGTGCTGGTTGTAGTGCCTGCAAGCGTTGATCCGTTATATACATCATAGCCTGTTACTCCTACATTGTCCGTCGAGGCCGTCCATGACAGGCTGACGCTGGATGTTGTTTTGGATGGCGAAGAAAGTCCCGTAGGAGCCGTCGGTGCCTGCGTATCGCCCGCAGTTGCATTCGTCGTTACATTAAGCGCCGAGCTAGCCGCCGAAACATTACCTGCAGCGTCTTTCGCTTTCACCGTGAAGTTATATGCCGTGTTTGGAGACAGACCTATTACGTTGAACGAAGTCGCGCCAGTAGTCGAACCAGCAAGTGTCCCTCCATTGTAAATCTCATAGCCCGTCACTCCGAAATCGTCCGTCGAAGTACCCCATGATAGATTGACGCTGGTTGATGTTTTTGATGGAGAAGTAAGAGCTGTTGGAGCCGTAGGAGCCTGCGTATCACCGCCTCCACCACCTACCGCCATGTTCACATCACATGATTTATATTGACCCGGCGCCGGATCACCAAAAGTGTTGTTGCTGCACATTACCCCATTCGTATAAGTGCCGTAATGGTAGCTGCCTGCTGCACCGTAGCGTACGTCTTTCGTTCCGGTGAAGCTGCATTGATTATTCTCGCCTGCGCAAGGTACCCATACTGGTGTCGGAATCGAGCTAGTCGTCACGCTGATCGCGCTGCTCTGCGCCGATGTATTGCCGGAGGCGTCCTTCGCTCTCACTTTGAAGCTGTAAGCCGTATTCGAGGTTAAGCCGCTCACTGTAAACGAAGTTGTAGTCGAACCTACCGTTGAACCAGCCAATACACCATCTTTGTAAACGTCATAACCGGCAATGCCGATATTGTCCGTTGAAGCCGTCCACGTCAATGTAACGGTCGTATCTGTTTTCGATGGGGAAGTCAAATTCGTTGGTGTTGTTGGCGCCGTCGTATCTGGTGGTCCTGCGTTTACCGTAATCGTCTGTTCCTTCACGCTGGCACGACCACCGTTATCCCAAACGCCGAGAATAACTTGGTACGTTCCAGGCTTCTGGTACGTATACGTTGGATTGGCAGTTGTAACGGGCAGGCCTTCGCCTAGATCCCATAAATTCTCGACGATTGTGCCGTTATCGGTCGATGTGTTCGTAAAGGTCACGGATTGACCAAGCTGCACAGTCAGAGGAGCTGTGAAGTTCGCGACTGGCTTCGGATCGCTGAAGCCTCTACTTGTAAGCTGCGTATCCGTGCCGTTACCGCTGACGGTATTGTTACTCCACTCCAAATTCGATGCGGAGGACGGATATTGGTCAATCGACGGACCGCCGTTATTCGTAATCGTGTTGTTAATGAAGCTGAGGCGATCGGTTCCGCCGGCGGTCGTAATTTCAATCGCTTTGCGTCCGTTGTTCGTAATTGTGTTGCTGTCAAACGTAATATTTTGCGTATTGCCATGAATGCGGATTGCGTTTCCGTCATACCCCTGATAGGCAGCAGCAGGATTTCCGGACGCACCGTCTTTGAACGTGTTTTTGTAGAAATATTGGAACTGCTCCGTCTGCCCCGTTCCTTCACCCTGCAGCTGCATCCCCCACATAACCATGTTCTGAACTGTGTTATAGTTCCAGAGCTGATATCCCGTACCCGGTGATTGTTGCATGCCAACCTGCTGGCCCCCGTCGACAAGGTTGCCGGATGTGACGCCGTGATCAACCATTACTTCGAGACCCATGTTGCCCACCGTCGTGCTCGACCCTACATAGTTGTTGCGGACCGCGATATAGGCGGAGCGTACCGTACTGATCCAGTGGTCGACCGTATTGTTCTCGACCAGGGAATAATCGACGTTGGTATGTAGTTCGATGCCGAGACCTTCCATCTGCTGGCCTGTGCCGGTGACCGTATTACCACGAACGATGGCATAAGGGCTGTCGTCATTGACGAAGATACCGCCGCGGCCCGTGTCTGCGACGTAGTTATTTTCGATCAGAGCGTGATCCGAGCCCCAACCTACGCGTACGCCGCCGCCCCAGTCCGAATTAACTCCAATGTTCGTGACAACGTTGTCTTTGATTGTCAGATTGTCCGTGTTGTTCCCGAACAACGCGAACGGGCCAAAGCCTGAGGACATACCAAAATCTTTTACCTTGAGATTCAATATTTTGTTGCCGCTGCCATTCTCCGAAACAACCGCAGATTGTGGTACTGTGCTGTTGTTAGCGTCGAGTGTCATTGAAGACACTTCGGCGCCGGACAAGTTGTAGAGCGAGAAGAACGTATTAGCCGTTGAAGAAGAGTATTCGATAATCGTATTATCACGGCTTTGGCCTGTAATTTTGACGCCTGACTTTCCGCTCACAGAACTGCCCAGGTAGTAGGTGCCGTTCGGGATAAATACCGTGTCTCCGCTGGACGCCGCATTGACGGCTGCTTGGAAGGCCGCGCTGTCGTCACCTGTGTCGGTGCCGTTAGCGCCATAAGCCGTGACATCTAGAGATGCCGCGTAAACAGTGGTCGCTGGTATGAGGGGAAGCAGTAAGGCCGCCGAGCATAAAAGACTTAAGATTCTTTTATTCGTCTTAGATCTCCTTAATGACTTCGCTTGTTTCATGAGTTCACTCTCGCTTTCTACATAAGAATAATGACATGCAGACATTTACGGCTTACCCGTGCTTAACATTATGATTCATTACTCACCTCCCTTCATTCAATAAAATGGATCCAAGGAGCCGTCCGTTTGGTACGGCCTCCTTGTTTCATTCCTTCAAAAATTTGCGCTCCGCGTCTCTATTCGCCGCTGTAATATACGATGTGGGCATCTCCCCAATCCGCATGATCCCAATCGGTGCCGTTGCTGCCATCTGTAACGACCAGTTTAAGAACTTGTGCGCCGCTAATATCCAGGTCAATTGACGCTGTATCGGAATCCGCGGTCATGACGCCGCTATTGTAAGCAAGTACGCCATCCAGCCATACCTCAAAGGATACTGCGCCGTTGCCATACGTCTCGTCATCCACTCCTACCTTAGCGAGGAAACGGCTGTATGCTCCATCTAACGTATAGACGATTTCCGAAGCGGCATGCGTGCCAAGCCCTTTAGGGTATTCGACACCATTAAGTGTAATTGGCCTGCCGTCAGAGGATTTGTCTCGCATGATGCTGCCCCAGCCCGCCGTTCCGCTGTCCCAGTTATAATCGCTTAAATACACGTCGCCAAGAGGCGCGGCTTGAACGGCCACAGCCGGATCACTTACTTCGGAAGTGTTACCCGCGGCGTCCTTCGCTTTGACCACAAACGTATTCGATGTTCCTGGCATCAAGCCTGTTGCCTCGTATGTTAAACCCGTTGTCTTCCCAATCAGATTGCCGCCTCGATAGACCTCATAACCCGTAACCTCCTTATTATCAGTTGACGCCATCCAGCTCAAGCTGACGCTAGTCGCGCCGCTTACTGCAGCAGTCAGACCAGCTGGTTTGCTTGGAGGCTCTGCATCGGGTGCCTCGGTCGTAACCGCTAGCGCTGCACTTGGAGAAGATATGTTGCCCGCAGCATCTTTGGCACAGAGCGTAATGCTGTACGTTGTCAGAGGAGAAAGCCCGTTTACGAGATAGGTCAATTCTCCCGGAGCAGTAGATCCAGCAAGCGACCCATTCACGTACACATCGTAGCTGACAACCCCGACATTATCCGCTGCCGAATTCCAGCTCAGAGCAATCGTTTCATCAGTTTGCAACGGCGAGACAAGATTGCTTGGAACTGACGGCGCTTGCGTATCCGGTTTACCTGGACGCACGAGTACGATACATTCCTTAAGGCTGGAGCGTCCTTCGTTATCCCAGACAACCAGTGTTACCCGATACGCACCAAGCCGGTCGTATACATAGGTCGGTTGTTTGCTTGCACTCGGCAATCCAGCACCAAAATCCCACAACTGATGCGATATGGAGCCGTTGTCCTTCGATTTGTTCACGAACGTAACCGGTTCGCCGACACGTACGAGGGTTGGAGTTTCGAAATCCGCCGTCGGCTTAGGATTGGTAAAGCCCCGCGATACCGGCTGCTCGTTGCTGCCGTTCCGGAGTACGATATTCCCTTTCCATTCCAGGTGTCCAGCCGCAGATGGATATGGATCAACAGCGACGCCTTTGTTGCCCGTAACTATATTGTTGATGAAGCTCAGCCGGTCGACGCCCGCCGCTCCTGTGAATTCGATGCCTTTACGCCCATTGCCTGAGATTATATTGCTGTCGAACGTCAGGTTTTGCGAGCTGCCGTGAATCCGCACACCGTTCCCGTCATAACCCGGATACGCCGCGGCAGGGTTGCCCTCCTGCGTGTTAATAAAGCTGTTCTTGTAGAAATATTGGAATTGCTCGATTTCTCCTGTTCCTTCGCCCTGCAGCTGCATCCCCCACATGACCATATTTTTGACAACGTTATAGCCCCACAGCTGATGACCGGTACCCGGAGATTGCTGAATACCTACCTGCTGGCCGCCGTCTACAATATTGTCTGTCGTGACAGCGTTGTCCGCCATTACTTCAAGGCCGATACTGCCAACCCTGCCGTCTGTCGGCTTCACGACGTTTCGGCGAATCGCCACTGTGTCGGAACGAACTGCGCTGATCCAGAAATCAACTACATTGTCCTCAATGATGGAGTTATCCACGTTCGTATGCAGTTCAATAGATAAGCCGTGCTCCTTCAATCCCGAGCCAGTTATTTTGTTGGAACGAATGACAGCACCTGGACTGTCATCGTTGACAAGAATGCCGCCTCGGCCTGTATCCGCGATGACGTTGTTCTCGACCAGCACATCCGACGAACCCCAGCCTGCACGAACGCCTGCGCCCCAAATGGAAGCGGTTCCAATATTAGTGATCTTATTATTCGTAATGCTCACATGAGTCGAACCTACAACGTACAAGGCATGCGGGCCAAAGCCTTCCGTCGCGATAAAGTTCTGAACTTTAAGATTATTCATCTTGTTTTTGCTTCCGCCTTCGGACACGACAGCCGACATTGCAATCTGGCTTTGCTCTGCATCCAACGTCAAGTCTGATACCGAAGCGTTCGTTACATTATGCAGGTAGAACATGTATGTATCTGCTTCTGAGGTGAACTGAATGATCGTCTTATCTCGTTTCTCGCCTCTAATGGAAACGTCCGACTTTCCCATCACCGTGCCTGACAACTGATACGTACCCGTCGGAATAAGAACGGTATCGCCAGCTGAAGCTGCATCCACAGCCGCTTGAATTGCTGCTCTATCGTCCAGACCATCCTGGCCGTTTGCGCCGTAATCTGCTGCTGAGATCATGTTTCCTCCAGCTGGCACCGCTGCTGTTGCTGCTGCCGGCAACGGGAATGCTGCGGTCAACAGAACCAGCGACAAGATCAATCCGGTCACCGTCCGTTTGGATTTCATCACTGTTATCTCTCCTTTGTGCTTGGAATGGGAGCGGATTCGGTCATTCCGTCTCCGCTCTACCATCGTGCACGAAGCCACGGATCATGGAAACTGTTCAATTCTCGAATAACAGCACAACGATGGTGTGATTCGAGTTAATTACTGTATTAATCGTTTTGTATATACTGTACAAAAAACGAAAAGCCCGCAGGTTTACCCTGCGGACTAATGTCTTGTGAACTAAATCACGTAAAATATTCGATTTTCGCTTCTGGAAAATGATCATTGATCTGTTTGTATAAAAATTGTTTAAGTGCGGTTGCCTGATCATCAGGATAAACGTATTTGCCTTGACCCCAACGACCCCACTTGTACTTGCGGTTCTCTTCGTCCATTTCCAGCTTGGATTTTGGATATCGTTGCTGAATAATGTTTTTTGCCGTTTTCGTAAACCGGTGCTGAATTAATTCGAACGTTAAATCCGATCTTGCTTCGGGTGGAAGAGCTTTTCTTAATTGACTTATAAGCTCGGCATACCCATCTTCCCAACCTTCATGCCAAATAATAGGGGCAATAATAAATCCAAGCGGATAACCAGCGTGAGCAACCTTACCGGCTGCGGTAATTCGTTCGTAAAAGTTCGAGGTTCCCGGCTCGAAGTGCTTAATGACGTAGTCAGCATTGACACTGAAACGAAAACGAGTGTGTTTGTTATGCTTCGCATCAAGCAGCGGCTCTACATGGTGATATTTCGTGACAAAACGAAGCCGGCCAAGCGTCTGCTGCCCCATAAATTCGATATATTCCTTCAGCGAACCAGAGATATGCTCTAGACCTACTGGATCAGAAGTACACGCCGCTTCGAATCGGGTAATCTCTGGCGCGCGTTCCTGGATATACTTTTCAGCTTGCTCTAGAATATCTCCGGTATTAACGTAGACGCGTATATAAGGCTTTGCCCCAAGAGTAGTCTGAAGATAACAATAATGGCAATGGCCCATACATCCTGTAGCTATAGGAATGGCATATTCCGCTGAAGGCTTGGACTGGTCGAATTTCAACGTTTTTCGAATGCCAACAACAAGTGTTCTTTTGGCTATCCTATATTTCTCAAGATCACTTTCTCCCGGTAAATTGGTTATTCGATTATGAGAGGTCGTCATACGAATTGGAAGTCCTTGTTCTACTGCCCAATCATGTATTCTTTGGCCTTTCGGATAGTTTAGCGCATCCGGTTCAAAATATACGAGCTCCGGAACGAATACCTTGGTATCACGTGCTGGTGGAGTTAACACTAACCCTGATGAATTTGACAAAGCGAATCCCCCTCAAAGATCACTTCACATTCATCCTTAGGGTGGACTAAACAATCATTTTCATTCAAAAGGAAATTTTCCTGGTTTGAGGTAATGTTCATCTTCGCCCACTGACCATATTTCCCACTAAATGATCTACCTCAATAATCCAATTAAAAAGAACAGGCAAATTAAGATAAGTCCATCCTAATTTGCCTGTTCTTGTTTATATTTACTGCTCATCACTGGAAAAGACTGTTGTCATCAGCTTCAAATGGCAAGGCCCCCTGGAGCCATCCGGGCATGTTGTGCCGGAAGTTGTGTTTCCTAGCACTGTAGCGGAATACGACAGTATTACAGGTATTGGAACCCCGTAGTAATCCTTGTACACCTGATTAAATTCACCCTGCCCGGTCGATATTTGCGCTGACCGCATATCAAGTCCATCCATATTGGCGCCGGTACAGTCTGCACCACGCAAATCCGCTTCGTAGAAGCTGGCATCAGGGTTAGGAGGCTGTGTAGCGGGAATCAATTGCGCTTGCTTGAAGCTTGCTCCGACCAATACAGCATTGCTAAAATCACTGCCAGCTAGTTGCGCGTTGTCGAATTCAGCTTGAATCAATATGGCTTTATTGAATTTGGCAAGATTCATCGTTGCACTCTTTGCGCTCGCAATACCATCTGGATCCAGAGCAGCATAGGTCATAAACAGCGAGCCCGAGAAGTCTACCCCATCGCAGAAAGAACCAGTCAGATTCGTGTTGATGAGGAAAGCATCATCTACAACCGCCGCTTCATGCTTAACTGGGTCTCCTGGAGACGAGGCATTCTCTGAAATCAGGTAGGCACTGTCCAAATTAGCCATCGATAGATTAGCGCCAGTTAATTTGGCCCCTTTCAGCCGTGCATGGGTGAGCTGTGCCTTCTCCAAGTTGGCATTCTGAAGCTGAATCTCATACATTCGGCTTCCATTGAAAGAAGCGCTGTGTAGATCTTTTTTGCTAAAATCTAATCCATCCGGCAGCAGCGCATAGTTTGCATTCAAATCGGCCAAGGTTTCGGGGATATCTGTGATGTTGGCTTCGGAAAGATCCAGGTAAGACCAGTCGCTGCCGAGAAGCTTATACGGTACGACTGCTTGGATAAATGAGGTGCGATCCTTCTCGGATCTGGTGAAGTCAGGCGGATACTGGAAAGATACTTGCGAGAGATCACAATGGTCAAACCGAGTATTATGCATAATCGCGCCGTCCAGCTTTGTGTTCACAAGGGATGCACCGGTTAAGTCTGCGCCTGTCAAGTCCGCTCCGTTCAGGTTTGCACCGTCCAATATCGCGCCGCTCAGGTTCGCGTAGGTCAGGTTAGACTTGGACAAATCTACTCCCCTCAAATTGGCTTTGATCAGCTTGGCATGGGATAGCTGGGATGGTGAAGGTAATATCTTCGATAAATCCGTTCCACTGAAATCGGCATACGAGAAATTGGCACCGTTCAAGCATAGACCATCGAAATTGGCGAGCTGTAGATTGGCATTGACGAATTGAGCATCATGAAAGGATTGCACTTTGCTGAAGTTTGCCCTGCTGAAATTAGCATTAGTAAGATCTGCATTATCCAAGTTCAATCCGGATAAATCTGCACCGGACAGATCCAAATCTCGTGCAGAGTTCGTAATGATCAAGATAGGCAAGAGACTTCCCCCTACCTTGAATAGAGATCCTTCTTCCTTCAATACTAAAGTGCCATCCCCAAATCCAAAGTTGGCTGGGTACCATCCGCCATTGGAGGATTGCAAATATTTCCCGGCATTTGGTCCCGTTGTGGATTGTAAGGATATCTGTCCGTGACCACGATTGATAAGCTTAAACTTTTGTTCATCCCCGATATGGTCGGACGTAAAATTGTGATCGATATTATTCCACAGCATCATCTCGTCATTGTAGTGGCTGTTCCAATACCAGTTCGCGAAAGGGTCCTGGATGGCAACCAGGCTGCCGCCCAAGTTATAAATGTTAAATTCACTAGTCGTTCCACCGCCACCTATACCAACGATAGCAAATCCACCTGCATAGTAATATTCTTCATAAAAGGATTCTACATATCCAAGCGAGTCTGTGTTGAATGTCCACTTTGTAATAGGATTCATTGGATCCCATCCTTTCTTGGCGTGCTTGGCGTCCATTCGCTGACCGAAGGCTCCGTACGGCCTGTTGGAGAGCTGATTTGTTGGAAGTTCAAGGTATACAGATTCCGCCAGAGATCAACGGCCATCGACGCAGCCACCAATCCTCTCTGTGTAACTAAATGGCTGCCGGCAGGCGTGTAAATATCCAGATAGTACTGATCTGCCTCATAACCATTTCCATATTGGCTTAGTACATAGATGTGGCCTTGAATTTCTACGCTCATAGCGAGATACTTCACATCCTGAGCAGCATCGTGGTTCACCAAGCTGATCCAATACGGATACACGGGATCGGCAAAAGCGGCTACTGGATGACCACCGCGGCTGAAAGCCTGAATTCGCTGGTTGCCTTTCTCCAATACATACACGGTCTGATTTGGAGCTATCGCTACCAGTTCTGGCTGAAGCAGCAGTCCCTCCCTCGTGCCTGGCCCAAGCGTGATCATCGCCCATGGTGCTTGGTCGTCCAGCTGGCCACTGGAAGGGATTCGAAGAATCTGTAAAACGGGATACGCGGGATTGACGCCAACAACATAACCATTAGAATGATAGGCCATGGATGCGGGGAGCAGATTGAATCGTCCCCAGCTCTCTCCTGCCGAAAGGTCGAATTCTCGATCAGGACTGCTCTGTGGGACCGAAGGGTCATTGATTGGTTTGATCCGTCTCAGGTGATAACCGTGCTCTGAGTCACCTGTTGGATCCAGATAAAAATATTCGGCAGCTCCTGTTTCCGCTCCCAACTGAGGATAAGCAAGCAACGGAGCTTTATTGAAGCCCTTCGGCGTATTCATTACGCCTGCATTAGGATTCGGACCATATGCAATATTTTTAAAAGCATACAGCTGCAGATTGTCCCCGTTGTCACCATCGACTGGCGGAATATTCATGCCAGATGCTTGCCAAGCATAGCCCAGCAGCCCCATATTAGAATTCAACGTTAACCCTGCCAGATTCTCAAGAACATGTCCGCTCCCTCCTGTTCCAAGGTTTTCAGCAGTTTCTGTTGGAGACTCGACAGTCTCCTTCCATGAATATTGGCCATCCTGCTGAACCAGCAGCTGGTTATGCAAGTAGGTCGTCTGTTCATTGAGCGGATACAACATCTGCTTTACATTAACCGAGGTGACCAGTTGGTCTTTGCCTGGTGTAAGCAGATTATCCAATAAGTCAGATTTACCTCCGCCAACAAGCCATCCTTCCTTGGAATATACAGCAGCCAGGAAAGTTGCTTTTCCGCCGACTGGGACGTTCTTTAGCTCGAATGATAAACTTGCTGCCTTCGGATCTGGAATTACACCTCTGTATGTACGGGTTGTATTGTCACTATATTGCGCTGTGACGATGTAATAGGCTGCGGTAGCTGCGAATTCCGGCTGCTGTCCGTCATCTGCTTCGGCAATGAGAGATATCGATGCATCCATCGTTACGGTTAGTTCAAAATCGACCACTCGCGGAGAAGCAATAACTTCTCCAACGGTTTGAGCCAATTGAGCGACTGTCCCCTCCAGTGCCAAAGCCTTCAGTCCCCAACCTACGACGGGAATAGCTTCTTCGAGCTCCTCGGTGGATAATATCGCAGCTAGCTCTGCTGCAAATTCTGAACCAGTGAGAATCGTGGAGACAATCCTGTCCGCAAGCGAGGCAATCATGTTTTTCACATCGTTGCCTGTATTACTTGAGTCGTTGATGATATCTTTGACGACCGTATAGATGGAATAGACGGTTGGAGCAATAAATTTAACTTTTTTGAAGAGCGTATCGAACATCTTGCTGCTCTCAGTACCTACCGTCATGATCAAGGATACGGTTGGGATGACCAATTCCATCAGGGAAGTTGCCCCGATTCCAATCCACGCCGCGCTCGGAACCGCATCGGAATGGGAATTGCCGTTACCGAGACTTCCAATGGATAGACGGAGCTTGCCAATAGGGTCAGCGGATGGCAATTGGAACGAGAACAGCGAAGAAGATTCTGTCACAGGTATGCCAAGGAAAGTTCCCTCCGGGCTGACGTTGCCGATGAACTTGAGCGACTTGGTACCAAGAAGAAGCTCTCCGCCTCACCAAGTGCATCCATCCATTCCTGTACTTCGAGAAGATTTTCTCCCCTCAGCAGAGCAAGCAAAGCTTCGCTATTCATCTCAATGGGAGTAATACCATCCCCCTTATAGAATGTCGCGTAGACTGACATATGCCGGATGAACGAATTAGTCACCTTCAGATCAAGCTCGAACGAATTGGTCAGTTTCTCAACCGCTACTGAAATGCCGTATTGCGGTCCGCCATCCTTTAAATTGTAGTGATATCCGCTCTGACTTGCAGCTAAGGCAGTTGGATTCTCCTGATTTTCAGCGATGTGGCTGATTCCGGCCTGTACATTCCAACGGATACCACGCAAGCTAGGATCACTATAAATCTTGCTTTTGGTGCTAGCTGAAGCACCTGCGGTAAGATTCAACAAGTACGGGTGAAGCTCATAGGAGTAGAACGGCTTTCCTGCCTTATCCCTAACTGGTTGACCTTTATCGTCCGTTATAACCGTTGGTGTATTCCAGCTGTCCTTCAACTGCTCGAGCATAAAGACCATTTGGCGGAGCTCGTCGGTATCATCCATATGATTTAACACGGTGTCTGAGTGGTCAGGCGTTAGGACCGTTATACTCGGATTGAGAAATAGGATGGCTTTGGCCGTATCGGCCGCAGAAAATACTTTCCCGATTGTAGATGTCGAGATCGCTGCTGCCTTCAGCGTGGGGATACCTTGATGGTCTGGTGGACCGTAGACGCGAATGAATTGAACCTTGGAAGTGTCGTGGGGTATGGAGACACCATAATGAGTGGGATGCAGGACTTCGGACTCGTACTCAAAACCATTGGCGCTTAATGAATCGAAATTATGTCTTACAAGTGGATACGATACGCCTCCTGCTCTTAGAATGAGCGGTTCATCCTGTCCCGTGTCACCCAGAAATCGGAGATCGTAATGTACATTAAGATTTCTGACTGACGGTTGGCTAAGTAACATAAATTACCCCTTTCAAGATAAAATGTTTGGTAACATTATCCAGTTACCAACATGCATATTGTAGTCCATGCTATTGATATATGAAATGAGTCTCTAGAACTACCAAAATAACCTCCATTTTCCGTTAAGTTTCTTTCCAGGCGAGACCTTTATTTATGTTGGGCTGACAGTATCTTACTGCCCTTAGGCAGCAGAACAATCCAATCTATTAATCTTGCATATCCTTAAGAGAATCCATTTCATATTAGGACAAGGAAGTGTTCGATTATGGCTGCTAGGTTGGAACGAAATTACACGGTACATGATATGCGGGACGAGATCCTCTACTTTGACAAATATTGGAGAAGGTCTTTCTCAGGTTCAAAAGCTATTTACACAGCCATCTCCCATCATTCCGTCATAACACTGACAAACACCAAGCCAAGCGGTAGAACTTTTCCGGTCGTTATCCAAACGTACCCAAAAGGCAGCAAAGTAATCGTAATTGGTGTTGCGGTTCATCTTCCACCACACCGTACCAAAAGGCTTGTATAATGCAAAAAGGCTGCAGATCCATTAATCTGCAGCCTTTTCTATGTTAGCCTTAAGAATAATGAACATGATCCGCACCATTAGCTTTTGCAAACAATTGAATGGCCTTCTTCACGTTTTTGCGCAGCTGTGCTGAAACACGAGCTTCAGGTTCAAACTGCAGCAGTTCCACCTTAAGCAAATTTTCTTTCCGGTTGAGGCGCGGGTCCATTCTGCCGATCAGTCTGTCCCCAGCTAGAATTGGCATTGCATAATAGCCGTATTTTCTTTTGTCCGCAGGCGTGTAGATCTCCCAACGGTATTCAAAATGAAATAAATCCTCAAGCCGTTTACGGCTCCAAAGCATATTATCTAATGGTGGTAAAAAAGTAATCTGTTCAGCTTTCGCTTCTAAATAGCTGCTATCCTTGTCAGCAGTTTCATCACAGTGTGCCATTACCCGTTCCACATCTGAAGATAATACATAATAAGGGTGCTTAAGATCTTCTACCGCCACCTCCGTGATGATGCCGCATTGAATGAATTGCTTGATCGCTTCACGGCGCTCTGCAGCACTCAGCTTCAGCCAGCCAAACCGAGAGTCGGATGGCTCGAATACGCGGTAAGCACGGAAATATTTAAGCAGCATTAACCGCTCTGCTTCCTCCATATCCAGGTCTTCAGCTGTCTTGAGCAGCTCATCTGGAACGCTTCGGCTTACCAGATCAAATAGCCTTTGATTGCCTTCCCTGCCGACAATGCGAACGTGAGCCGCATCAGTCAATAGGTTTATCGCATGGGAGGTCGCTTTCGTTTTTGCTTTTGCATTTGTATTTTCCCAATAACCATGAACCCGTACTTCTGATTCAAAAGCCCTGGCTGGCAATGGCCCCTCATCCTGAAGCTTGTCCATTACCTGCTCCGGTACAGGCTGCAAAGCTTCTAACGCGGATAACGTATGCTCACGGATTCGGGTCCTGGTAGGCTGAAATATAGGATAATGCTCCATCGGAATCATGCATGCTGCATTAGCAAAGTATTCGAACACTTCATGATTACTGAGTAATTCATTCATTAGGCCGGGCTCATAGTTGGCAACTCGGGCAGACAACACCAAATGCTGATTGGCTCGTACGGCAGCCACTGGATCGATTTGTACGCATTCTAATTGTCGTATAACGTCTAGAACCTGCTCCCTACTTGTCGTTTCGTTGAGTCGTGGTTGCAGCAGCAGCTGTTTTTCTAATAGAAAACGTCTGAGAACTTGTTTTGTTGTATGAATCAAAGATCGTTTCCTCCCATTTTGTCAGTCTTATTCCTCCACGATTGCGACAGGACGTGCCCAGCCTGCACTCGCCTTTTCCACTTTAATCGGGAAGCAGGATACCTTGAACCCAAACGGTTTTGGGATCTGATCCAAATTGGCCAGCTTCTCGATCTGGCAATATTCCCGATCCTTGCCGACATAATGCGCGGCCCATAGGACGCCTTCCTGAGGCTGCTTTTTGTAGGCTTCAGCTTGCAGATTGAGAGGGATATCCCAGCCCCAGCCATCAGTTCCAACTACCTTGATGCCTTGATCTAGCAGCCAAACCGTTGCTTCAGCTGATACACCGGCATGAAGGAATGCGTAATGTTCGTTGTATAAGCGCTTGTCCGCATCACTGCGAATGAGAACAATATCAAAAGGTTTCAATGTGTAGTTTATTCGTTGTAACTCGGCTTTCAGATCGTCCGTCGTAATCTCGTATCCCGGCGGCTTAGTGCTGAAATCAAGCACTACACCATCAGAATAAAACCATTCGAGGGGCATTTCGTCAATCGTTCTTGCTTGCTTCCCTTCCGATGTTGGCCAGTAGTGCCATGGTGCGTCGATATGAGTACCGGCATGTGTATTAAGGGTCACGGTTTCTGTTGCCCATGCTTTGCTTTCTGGAAAATCCTCCTGCTTAAGTCCGAGGATCGCCGCGGCTTGCAGTGCCCCTGCTTCATGGCTCGAATACTCGATCTTTGCCGGTAGTGGTTCTTGAATACGTGGACTAATAGGTACGCTTAAGTCGATCAGCTTCATCATTTATTTCTCCCTTGTCTCCCGAATTTCAAGCCCATTATACCATATTGCCCCAATTTCAAGATCATATGATGGACAACGAAACTGCAATCATTGGTTCTATTTGAAGACAAAAAAAGCCGCGATTTACGCGACTTTAATTCATTGTTATATCAGATCAGCTTTTCTCGTCTGCATCCCATCGATGTCTGTACTTCGTGAGATTGGGATGAGCGTCCGGTGGCGGCTCGGTTATGATTAGACGAAGCTTTCCGATCCACTCCTCGAAGGAATTAAACGAGGCAAATGCGTTTGCCGTTTCTGGCGATACATATAGGAACAGTGGCTGCGGATAGACATCCATCAAATGACGGATAGCTGCTTCAATAGGTGTGTACTTCTTCCGCTTACCCTCCCAATTCTCTACGGTTATCGTGCCATCTTCTCCACTTTCCCGACGCCAATCAAACAAACGATCTTCTCGTATGTAGTAAGGCTCAATTGGACGTTTCCACATTCGTCTTGCCGTTTCCTCATGTAAGGGATATAGAACAAGCTTGGCGAACGACCGTGCTTTTGCCAATGCCGCTGTATGTGTCAGCTGTTGCTCCGTTACATCCTGGAACGTATCGTAATACACCAGCGTTCCTTTCCCTGAATGGGAGTCCTTTTCCTCAACGTAACCAAACGGCACTTTACGGACGCCTCGATCCATAATATCCCTCCAAGCCTTTATTGCCTCCTAGTATACCCAAAAGAAGCCGTTATCTCTACAAGGCCTATCGTGCAGCAATTACAATCCTAGATTTTCGATTCGGTTCTGAAAGCTGATTATATTGTTTATGGTTGTTTCAAGTTCAATAAAAAATCCCTTGTAACTTGATACGCATCGGTCCATCCCATTTTTGCGTAGAAACGTAGTCCATCAAGTCCCTTGAAATAATAAGCGCCGGTTAAGCGCTCCTTGAAGTTAGGAATTACGATATTGGCTTTCTCTTGTTCGTCTTGGTAAGCCTTAATGATATCATTCCAGGGCATATGCCGATCGAGAATGGCAAGGTCTACAAGGTAATCGCCGTACATGCAATTGCCGTCTATGATACCAGTAATTCGTTTGCCATCCGATAAAATGTTCCACTGGTGAAAATCCCCGTGTACAAAGTTCCTATGCGGTTCATTATATGGAATGTATGCCGTTAAACGATTATAGATCTCTTGATATACGTCTTTTTCCAAACAAGATGTTCGAAAGAGTTCATACCAGTTCTCCCAGAACGTACCCTTCTGATCCTCCGCATTAACAGCAACTACAAAATCCTTCCAAGATGTGTAGGCTCCGTTGCCGTCTGGCCCGATCCATCCGTACCCTTTTGTTACCCGGACATTCACATTTTCCATTTTCGTCAAGATGCCTATAAGCTCCGGTAACTGATGAATTTGTCCATCAACCGTGCATTCGGCAAGGTTGCGCCCGTCCATCCGCTCCATGATTACGTATGCTAATCGGTCGATTTTCCCCAGCGCCAAACATTTAGGAAAAGGGATGCCATGACTAGACAACAAATTCGAAACAAAAAATTCTGTCTCATACGCGCCCTCTAGGTCACTGAACTTCACGATATAACCTTTGCCTTCAAGGGTGAAGGAAAACACATTGCTCAAGTTTCCGCCTGTCAGAGGTGTAATCTCGGCTGCACCAGGTCCAAGATGCTTCTGCAACACGTTCTCGATTTCACTCACTGCCAAACTTGGTTTCATATAAGCCGTCATCGTTCCAGCTCCCGTTCTCCAAATGATTCGGTATCATCTCACTCATTATTATCAAAAGTATAGCATTATTGATCTGTAGAAAAACGGTTTTAACAAAACTATCCCTTTGTACTACTTCAGTGTTCCGAGCTCATTCCATCTTGTCATGAAACGGCAGCCGATCTATTAGACCGGCTGCCGACGTAATAATTGAGATTCATTAAATAATCAGACCATCCGAATTAATGGCAGTTAGAATGATGATTAACACTGCGAAAACGATAGCTGGAGCCGTTTTATTAATCGGATCTTTTACCCTTAGATGTGCTAGGCATGCTAGTAACATCGTGATTCCAAGCCAAATACCTGCCCATGCGATCATCCAATCATACCAATATCCAATGATGAGTGCTGCACTACCGACTAACTGGACAATACCTGTGACGACACGGAACCACTGGGGAATGTCAAGATTCTTGAATATATCAACCCAGTATTTGGCCCCTGCTATTTTTGCACCACCTGAAAAGGCATAGTATAAAATCAACAAACTTTGAAGTACAATCGAAAGAATTGTCATTTAGAGTATCCTCGCTTTACTATAATGTTTTATTGCTTCAAAATATTGATTAGCTTAATCATCCCCTCAGATTTAATGTTCTTTCCTTGTCACTAACTATGTCGTAAGGCAACATGAGAACGTGACAGATACACTGAAATTTATTTTTAAGATATTTCTTTCCTTACTCTTTGTCACGTTTGAACAGTTTGATCCGACATATAAATAAAAAGAACGAAGGAAGGTATAGGATAGATGAATGATCCAAGTGGGCTTGTTGAACAATTCGAGAAGCATCGGAATCACCTGCATGCGGTGGCTTACAGGATGCTCGGATCTACAAACGAGGCGGATGATGCGCTTCAGGAGTCATGGATTCGACTGAGCCGAACCGATAACAGCAAGGTGAATAATATGGGTGGATGGCTGACGACTATAGTATCCAGGGTTTGTCTAGATATGCTGCGCGCTCGCAAATCTCGGCGCGAACAGCTTATGCTAGTTGATATGCCTGAGCTGGTGAATAACCAACATGACGGCAGCGATCCCGAACACGAGACATTGTTGGCTGATTCTGTTGGTATTGCAATGCTTATGGTCCTTGGCAACTTAAATCCCGCCGAACGAATTGCATTTGTGCTACATGATATTTTTGCCTTGTCTTACTCGGAAATCGCACCAATTATCGGGCGTAATGAAATTGCAGCTCGACAGCTTGCGAGCCGTGCACGTCGTCGTATTCAGGGGGCTAAAACGACAGCCGATTCCGAGGAGTTTAAGCGAAAACGGGAGCTTGTAGATGCTTTTCTGACTGCTTCACGTTCGGGGGATTTTGAGAAGCTTATAATGGTCTTGGATCCCGATGTTGTACTCCGACAGGATCCAGCATTTCCTCCGGTTGCAGCATGGCCAATTGTGCATGGTGCGGAAGCTGTGGCCAAGGGCTTTGCCGGTCGTGCTCAAGGTGCACGGTTGGTGCTCATAAATGGCTCTGTTGGCGCAGTCGTCGCTCCTCGAGGTAAAATGCTCTTTGTACTCGAAATTAAAATCGAAGAAGGCAAAATTATCGAGATTGAAATGATTGCCGAGCAATCGCGTATTCGTCAGCTCGATATAGCGGAATTGAAATAATATAGGTTGTGAAAATCAAACAGGCTGCCGTTCATTATGAGCGGCAGCCTGTTAATTAATCTATGTTTATTGTTTATTAACGAAAAGTCTGAGCTCCACCCAGGCTTTGTTCGGCAATCTCAACTAAACGTCGAGTAATTGAACCGCCAATCTTCCCTGCATTATACGTTGTTAAATCTCCGTTATAACCATCTTGCGAGAACTGAATACCAAGTTCAGAAGCCACTTCGAATTTCAAACGATCTAATGCCGCGGATGCTTGTGGTACAAGTAACGAATTCTTAGCCATTGATAAGCCCTCCTGATGTGAAGTGATTTGTGTTGCTGAAATTAATTTCTCCATAATAAACTAAATTATGCAAAAATATTTGGAGTATAAAGCTAACTACACCGCGATATGAATGTCGGATCATACCAAATTCGAGACTGTCACTGCGTGACATCTTCCTTTAATCGAATCTTCATTTAACCATTCCTAAGCTCAACCCAACTTAAGAAAATGGCTGTTCTTTTCAGAACGAGTTAGAACTGAAAATCCTATGGACTGACTGATAAAATAAATGGGCTATAGGATTGTCTGTCTTTAATACAAGCATTTGAAAAGTGATTTCTTGCTTCAGCAATAACGAATTCCATTAGCATCCTCCCTATTCCATTCCAAATCGTCGTACACTTGGCGAAATATACAGTCTACGAACTCGCCCAATTTCTTGGCTATCAGAATAAGGATCTTGATTCAAGCCGCACACTCCTACGATTTCATTACTATTTATAGCGATAAAGAGTGCTTCCCCATCCTTATCAAATCTGTTTGTTCCATCCTCATATTCTGTTATCAGCCGAGTGAGATTACGATGTCCCTCTCCCCTGTTCGTCAACCTCGGCAGCATTCAATTTCTCAAGAATTCTACGCTTTCGGTACATCATTCTACCCGTTTCAGTGACATCTTGAAGGGTTGAACGATTCAGATAAGCACCGAATAGGATGCCCGCGATCGGAATCAACTGAGCTATCTTTTTCCATCCAAAGTTATCCCTGTAAGTAAGCATGACCTCTCGCCAGCCTTGGAGCTGAGACATAACCTGTGCGCTTTGCTCACTTGAATGGAATGCTGCAATATCCTCCAGAATGGCTTTCTTGCCAACGATGTCGGAGGAGGAAAACTGCAGGCACTTCACAATAAAGATACGTTCGGATTTTTCTGTCGGGTCATAACCGTAGCTAATCGCAATTTCCTGTAATGCTTTAATTGAGATGCCCAGCAGGAGTGGAATGTCGATGGCAAGTGTGAAAATACCTCCTATTCCCGTAGTAGCACCTTGCATAGTCGCTGTGTTGCTGCTTGATTTCGTAATGCTGTCGGCTATCTCATCCATTCGGATAAGCGGCAGCTGTCCGATCCGGCTTAAGTCCAACTCAGAATCCCGATCTTCATTCGGGAAAAATTTGCGGTACATCTGCTCCTTACTGATCAGATAACGACCGCCACTTTGTACGTAGCTTCCGAGCTCATCCAGCGCCAATCCTATTTTATCCTGAATAAACTTTGGAGTGAGGCGGTCAAGAATGGCAAAGGGCAGTCTGCCGAGTTTTTCCCAGAAAAAAAGATCCTTCTGATCCTGTTCCCATTGCTTGATCTGTCTCAATTCCTCTTTTAAATAGGATACGTCTTCTGTTCTTGTCATGATGGACGGACTCCTCGCTATTATTTTCCCTTTAGCCTTACATACTGTAAAAAGCAGCGAAATGTTTCATTAAATGCCTGATTAGGTACCTCTTGGTGGAAATAAGAAAACCGCCATAGGTTGGCGGTATGGTTGTATTGTTATTTAATTATTACCAATTACCTCAGCTGGTACAAGTGATACAGCCCTTATTACAGCTTCGGGGTGGAGCAGACTGATGATCTGCTTCGCTTCAGCAATATCCACTGCTCTAACATTTCTGTAAAACACCACTCCATTGGGATCGTGATATTCCACTGAAAAATCAATTTGTTCATTCTCCATATGTGCCACTTATTAATTCCCCCTCATAAAATAGTCTACCCGGTACTTCTTTTCAACCTTATTGGAACCATCTTTCCCCTTATTATATGTACTTTTATTAAAGAACTGCTGCCTTGCCGCCATCGATATTGACCGATGTACCTGTTACGTAAGAAGCTGCTTCGGACACGAGGAAGGTGATGACTTTTGCAGCTTCCTCTGTACGTCCGATTCGTCCGAGCGGAATGTCGTGACGTGGATCGGCAGCGAATTCATCCCATGTCAGATGAGGTGCCGTTACCTGCCACATTCGCTCTATCTGGTCGCTTCGGATCAAACCGATGCAAACCGCGTTCACGCGTATACCATCAGGTGCTAGATCCTTGCTCATTGCTTTGGTCAGCGCGAGTCCGGCTGCACGACTTACCGAAGTTGGCAGCGATGAGCCCGAAGGTGTCTTCCCGCCGATCGCTGTGACATTGACTATCGCGCCTCCACCGTCCTGACGTAAAAACGGCAGTGCTGCACGTGTAAAATGCACCGCGCCGAATAACTTCAAATCCAAATCCGCAGACCATGCAGCAGCATCTACTGCTTCAAACGGCTTTGCTGCCGAAGTGCCTGCGTTGTTCACCAGTATGTCGATACCGCCAAATCGTTCGGCAATCACCTTTACCGCGCTGTACACTTCTTCTTCAACGGATACGTCAGCCACGATGATCAACGGCTCTATACCAGTCTTCGCCGCGATTAGCTCTGCAGCTTCCTTTAGCGGTCCCTCACTCCTAGCAACAAGAGCTACTTGAGCTCCTTCGGATGCAAGAAGCATCGCCGTCTGGAAGCCGATACCTTTACTGCCACCCGTAATGATGGCTCGTTTTCCTTTAATCCCTAATTCCATACTGTTCAAACACTCCTTTACTGGTGGATTTTTACCGTATCAAATAATCCTCTGCCAATCAAGTTAGCCGTAACCGGCTTTAGTCCGATTTCTCGGGACCAAACAGACAATTGACCCATGTGATGGATCTCATGAGCAATTACATGCCGCATCACTTCACCGTATTTATGGGGTACTCGTTCCCCTTCGTCCGTGATATCAATCATAATTTGGTTCTCCAGGTTGTCATTCCACGCATAGACAAATGGTGCGAGCTCCTCATGGCAACGCGCGGATAAATCGATGATATGCTGTAAGCTTGCAACTTCCTCGAATGGAGGGATTTCAATCTCCTTTCCTTGAATACCTCCGATGATCCAGCCATATTCAACAGCCACAATATGATACAACGTGGGAAGAATGTATCCTAAACCGCCGGTACGTTTCTTTACCAATTCTTCCTCATTCACCTTCCCACACCAGTCAAACCAATCGTTACGAACCTGCCAGTTATACTCGAAAAGTTTCAACATCATCCATTCTTCCTTTCGAACAACGTTATAGGGAGTCCTTCCTGTATATTCCACTAGGCTAATAAACTATCCTGCAAGTAAGTTGAAAAGCTGCATCGTATATAAAAAAAAAGCCGCGGAAAATTCGCGGCTTTAGAGTATTGTAAAAGGCTTATTTCCAAATCTCTTCAGCAATTTCCTTAATAAAAGCTAGCTTACGCCATTGCTGCTCCTCTGTCAGATGATTGCCTTCCTCTGTTGAAGCAAAACCACATTGCGGGCTTAAACAGATCCGGTCGAGATCAACATATTGCTTTGCTTCCTCGATACGGTTCAGAATATCTGCCTTGCTCTCAAGCTCACCAAATTTAGAAGAGAACAGACCAAGCACGACCTGCTGATTCTCTTTTAGGAAACGAAGAGGTTTGAAATCACCTGCACGTTCGGTATCAAACTCCAGATAATAGCCGGAATAGTTATCGATACTAAGCAAAGTTTGAGCGATTGGTTCATAACCTCCACCTACTCCTGCATAAGTCGAAACATAATTACCACGGCATACATGTGTCGTTATAACAAGATCATCAGGAAGGCCGGCAACAACCTCTTCGTTCAATCTCGCGAATTCGTTCGCATATTCGACAACATTCATACCAATCTGCTCCATGAAGGCACTAAACTGTTCATCGCAAAGCGCTCCCCAAGTACAATCGTCGATTTGGATACTGCGACAGCCGGCTTCATAGAGAGCAAGTATAGAAGCCTTGTATGCTTTCGTAATATCGGAGAGAAGTTCTTCCCGGTTCGGATAAATCGTTTTCGTGCTTTCTTGATTTTCTGCTCGATCCAGCTCGAACAAGAATTGCGCAGCTGCAGGAATCGATTGGCGTGCAACAACGTCCTCTCCGGCAATTCCTTTCAAGAAAGCATAATGCGAAACAAACGGATGCCGGCTATAACCTATTCTACCTGTCAGGCGGGCTGTTTCGGGTCTGGACTCTGCACCGTTGAATTGGTAGCCTTGATCAATTATGGTGCGCTCTACGCCATCAAATCCCCAGAAGAAGTCCAGATGCCACCAGGAGCGGCGGAATTCTCCGTCGGTTACGGCAAGAAGTCCAACCTCTTTTTGCTTTTGTACAAGCTTAACGATTTCGGCGTCTTCCACTGCTTTAAGCTGCTCAGCGGCAATCTCACCGTTTTGGAATTGCAATCTAGCATCTTTCAACGCGCGTGGCCGCAGGAAGCTGCCCACGATATCATATCGAAATGGAGTAACGGATCGTTGTTTAGGGTAAGTTTGTGTAATCATAGTTAATCTCCTTCTACCGTGAATTCATTATAGAAGTAAGATAACATATCCGCGTGGTTATAAAGGAATACGAATAACCTATAGCTGGTTATATTCAAAAGCTATAACAATCCGTTAAAGGATCAGTTTATTACTGTATATCTTTCGTCTCTCGGAAACATTTAATAATGGTACATCAGATAATTGTAGGATTTGATGCGGTATTGGATCAGATAAATTTATTAGATCTGTAAATGAACATACACTCTCCAAACGTAATAATTTCTTCGGACATAGAAAACCCGCCTTTCCATTACTATGTAAAGCTGTTCTAAATTAATATAGAACATAGTCTACCTATTAACCATGTTGTTTGCCTAAAGACATCCTGCTATCATGAAATAAACATTGTCCTTCAGGAGGGAACGACTTGGAAGTATTTGAAGAGTTTTTAGGAAAGATGGATAATCCGGACCAACGAGCCCGAGCGGAGGAAGTTTTTAATTGGGTAGCTAGCACATTCCCAACTCTAGTACCAAAGATCGCTTGGAATCAGCCTATGTTCACCGATCATGATACGTTTATCATTGGCTTTAGCGTATCTAAGCAGCATTTGGCAGTTGCGCCTGAGCGGGCAGGAATGATTTTTCTCTCTGATGAAATCGAGAAGTCTGGTTATGACCACACCAAGCTGTTGGTTCGTATCCCTTGGAAGAGTCCGGTTGATTTCTCCTTACTCAAGAAAATGATTGAGTTCAATATGGTAGATAAAGCAGACTGCACTACTTTTTGGCGGAAATAGATAAAATGAAGTAGCTGCCGAATATCGGCAGCTACTTTTTTGCTTCAAAACCCGCCAGACCAATAAATAAGAACGGGAAGATAAAGAAAGCTTGCAGCTGTCGTCATTGCTACGTTGACCGACACCAGTTCCTTGTCTCCCCCATACTTCTCCATAAGCACAACAGAATTAATAGCAGAAGGCATAGATGATTGTACGAATAATACAGAAGCTTCAAGTCCGTGAAGTCCAATCAGTTGAATGGTCAGAAAAGAAAGTGCGGGTACACCTACAATTCGCATTACTATAGATATCCAAAGTTCACGGCGCATGCTGGCACGCCAATTTGTTTTTTTGAGCTGCATACCTAACATGAGTAGAACGATAGCAGCATACGCTCCACCAATTAGCGAGAGTCCTGCATTTAAGCTTGTTGGCAATGGGATTTGGAACAAATATAAGACCAGACCTATTGCTGCAGCATAGATTAGAGGGTTACGTACCATTTTAGCAGCAGCTTGTTTAGGGCTGAATGAACTGCGTGAGGCAATATATAATCCAAGCGTATTCACTAGTACGATGTGAAGGACTACATTCGTAACTCCAATGGCAAAGCCAGCATTACCGAATGCTAGGAGTAACAAAGGCAATCCGTAATTATTAGAGTTGGCAAAAATCGTTGTTAGTTCCATTGCCCGTGAAGATGGCATATCAAATCGAAATAATTTCCCAACACCCCCTGAAGCCACCCAGCAGAGAATAGTCTGTATCACAGTAAATAAGGCTATGTGGGCAAAAGCTGAGCTATTCAGATCGCTGCCCGATACAGCGCTCACGATGAGGCAAGGCGAGAGTACGAACAAGCTCAAATCCGCGAGTACTTTCGAGTCAGGTGACTTATACTTCTGATAGACATATCCGAGAAAGCAAGCTAGTAAGATCGGTACACTAACCGTTCCGAATAATGAGATATAACTGTGCATGGACTTGCTCCCCCCTTATAAAATACTAATTTTGATGAACAAATCCGTCTTGCTTGGAATAGCCAAGCGAATGTGCCAGAAGAAGCGGTTCTAATTGTTCGAAGAATACAGGTGCTGTAGCTGGCAGTTCAAGCTTGGTGGTGTCAAGTGCATAGACGGCAAGACGATAGAGATGATCACCGGAATAACGTGGAGGTTCTACTCCATAATAATGATTTAATTCTACAGAACCGTCTGAGAAATGGCCTGAGGCACCCTCGTCGATTCCTCCAACTGATACAGGTATGTTAAGTACGCTCCAATGAATGAAGTTATCTGCAATCGGGTGAACATCATACATCACCACGGCAATTGATTTCGTACCTTTGGGCACGTCTTTCCAACTGACCGGCAGGCTGATATTTTGCCCGTAGCCGTGTGCATATTTGTCTGGGATGCTATCGTACGCCGTGAATGCATCTGACCATGCTCGGAAGTCAGATTCTGTAGATACGGTTGAAGCGGTCAACATTCGGTTTGCTGAGTCCCAGCGCAACTCTAGACCTAAGGCTGCTTCGATTATTCTGGAGGATACCATTACATTCCCGTGTTCAAGAACAGCTTCATGATCTAGTTCGTATTCAACACCATTAACCGTAACTTTCGACTCTCCTAGTTTCTCTCTGGCTTTGAAACCATCTCCTTCAGCCAACCACGATTGCGTGGTATTATTCCATTTCACAATCGCTCCAGCTGCTTCAAACACCGCGCGAAGAGGAATAAGCATTCGTGTATTCTCCATTTCGCCCTTAGCTTCGAGCTTCTTGCCATTCACAGTCAGGCTGAACGGCGTATTCCATTGGCTATAGCTTGCTACATTGCTAGCGACATCTTTTTGAATAGTTGACGAAGATGAAGTAACATCCTCAGCTGCATATATATTCGGCACGGACAAGCTTAACAATAACCCGGTAATCAAAGTGTATTTTCCAGTTTTCAAGGCAGCTTTTTTCATAAGTTTCAAATCTCCTTCGATAGGATTAGAATATGTGTAAACGAAGCAGCGCTGATTTGTAACAAAAATTTGTGTTGTCGACGCTTTTTATGTTATATTTACTTATGCAGATTTGTCAATAGGAGTGAAAAAATATGTTGTCTGTAGAAAAGCAAATGCTCTTCTTATTATCCAAAGCCGATCAGCTGCAGTCACAAGAACTTATTCGGATCTATGAGAAGCGAGGGTACTCTGCCCCTTATATACGTAATGGATTATCTAAGCTGAAAAAGGAGCATTACGTCGATACCCCTTCTCGCTCTACTTACAGCATTACGGAAGCTGGACGGATGTATATCCGCTCCATTAATCGCAAACCGGGGCTTTATTCTGCTGCTTGGGATGGGACCTGGCATCTAGTTCTGATTTCATTCCCGGAGTCGGAGCGTAAACGCCGTGATCAATTACGCGCTGATTTGCTCCAAACGGGATTAGGGCTGCTGTACAGTGGAGTGTATGTTTCACCATGGCCCTACCGGGAAGAAGTCATAGAGTTGATTCATAAGCATCAAGCCGAGCAATATGTATCTGTATTTTCTGGAAAGATGGAACATGGGGAAATTACTACGAATCAGGCAGAGGAAATTTGGCCTTTGAGTGATATCACTCGGATCTATGAGGAGAAATTGCGCTGGTACGAGGAGCAATTTGAGCCCCTGCTTACTTCTTCACTAAACGATCAACCTTTGGAGCTTTTTATCCTATTCTTAATTTTAGGAGAAACTATCAATGAGCTCTATCTCATTGACCCCATGCTTCCCTCTAAGTTGCTTCCTGCTAATTGGAGAGCCCGTGAAATACTTAAGCGATTGACAGATTGCTTGAACAAAATAATCGAAGCCATACCTTCTGACTCCGACTATGCTAGGTTTGTAAAATAGTCAAAATAAAAAGCCGCAGCTTTGCGGCTCTAATCATTTAATCCTTTTCCATCGAGAATTTGCTGCATATACTTTTCAACTCTTGATTCTCGTGTTTTGGATTGCTTCGGTTGTGAGAAATGAAGCAGGTATGCTCTTTGACGACCAGGAGTTAAGGATTCGAACGCTGTTTTTAAGCCATCGACTTCATCTAATTTCATCTGGAACTCTTCAGGAATCACATATTCATCGTTCTTCTTATACTCTATCTCCAGGCCGGATTTCTCAACTTCAATAGCATTCTGAATATAAGCTTTCAAGATGTCTTCCATCTCTTCGATTTGCCTGGCACTGGTGAACCGGATCTGGCGCCCTGCCTGCACATTCTCCGTCTGTTGGATTAGAATGCCATTGGGATCTTTCATTAAAACCCCTTTGTGAAATAGAATCGCACAATATTCTTTGAAACCATGAATTAATAAGATGTTTTTATCATTTAAAGTATAACAAGGATGCATCCATTTATAATCTTCGGTCAGCTCAAACGAAAGAATAATCGATCTGAGCTTCTCGTATTCTTCTTTCCAAGTCTTAGCCTTACTAAAGAAAGCATCAGCTTTAGTAAATAAAGTTTTATTGGTCATAATGGAATACTCCCTTTCTGTATTACCACTGTTCAACCTAAACCGGCTGCAAAACATCTTACAGCCGGTTTAGGTTTGACTAAGGTGAAGTGGTTAGGCTGCAAGCAGCTTCTCAAGCTGACCGCACCATTGTGTAACGCCATATCTAGCGCCTTCCAGTCCTTGAACATTGGAGAAGCCCGTTTGTTCAAGATGAAGGTTAACCTTCCCGTCTCCTAAATCCTGCAGCGACCAGACCACGGTATGCTTTTCTGCACCTGTAGCTGCTGTATAAGACAATACTCGGTTTGTTTCGTCCACGACCAAAACTTCGCAGTTAATGATGCCATCCCACCACTCGTTTGGCTGAGCACGGAATTGAAATTGATGTCCAACAGTAGGCTCAAAATCATTTTCCAACACCCATTTGGCAAGCTTGCTTGAATCGGTTAATGCGGACCAAAGCTTCTCGATTGTTGTCTTGTACTGAAAATCCAATGTTAATTCTAAACTCATATTTCATCCTCCTCGATTAGTTGGTTTAAACGCAGCATATTCATACTCCAGAACTTGCTGTAGAAAGCTACCCAATCCTGCACCTCTCGAAGTGGAGTAGCGTTTAACCTAAACAACGTTTCTCTGCCTACTTTACGGTCAAGTACGAGTCCGGCTTCTTTCAGGATGGTCAAATGCTTAGATACCGCTGTACGCCCCATCTGAAATTGTGCTGTTAATTCATGGAGAGGTAACTCCTCTGTCTGAGCTAACAGTTGAATCAGCCGGCGTCTTGTCGGGTCTGCAATCGCGTCAAACACATCCCGCTCTTGGTTGTTGTCGCTCACAACACCCTCTCCTAATTGTGTGAATCTCCCCTTAATGGGACACCGTTTGGTGACATTTTTATTATAAGACACCGTTTGGTGTCGTGTCAACAGCAGCTCTTCACAAAATAAAATTTAGATAACTATGTAGGACAACGGTGAATAGTATGCCCTTTTTAGGCTAATTGACTAACATGGAAGCAATAGCTTCTCCTGCACGCATATTAAAAAGCCGCGAAGATTATTTCGCGGCTTTCTAGTGTGAAACAGTTGCTATCTTATTTCAAAGTGACGTTCTTCTTCCAAGTGAGCTCTTTACCTTGGTCATTGACGAATGTGAAACCAACCTCGCCCTTCTCACCTTTCATTTCATCGGGATAGAAGAAGCCCATAAACTGACCATCACCGCTGATGTAAAACCCATTTCCACCACTACCGCCATGCTCAATCGCTTCTTGCGTGGAGTTGACGATATTGTTTTTCTCGGATTTCCAATACATTTTAGATAACATGTAGCCTTCTGGAATTTTATTAACGACAAAGTCGAAGCTGTTCCCCTCGATTGGTTTTTCTGTTTGATCGATAATGATTAGGATTTCTTCTGAGCCACTTGCTGATGCATCGTCTGATGTTGTAGCCTCCGGAGTAGCAGCAGGTTGTTCGGAAGCTGGCTGATCGGTGGGCGCATCTGATTTCTGCGCATTTCCGGGATCATGGCTTGCCTGATTCGACGCAGGTGCTTCCGTATTATTTGGGGCTCCCACTTCCCCTTTATTACCGCATGCGCTGATGACAGCCAGAATAATTAATGCAGCAACCAGGTAACTTATTGTTTTTTTCATTATAGAATCTCTCCTTTATTTTCTTGTAAGGTGAATGAGAAAGCGACGCCTTTCTCTGTATTCGTCACATGATATTCACTTCCGTGGAGCTCCAAAATATGTTTAACGATAGCGAGCCCTAAGCCAGTACCACCAGATTTGCGATCCCTCGAGCGCTCTGCCCGGTAGAACTGATCCCATAACCGATTCAGATCATTCTCCGCAATAGGAGGCCCGGCGTTCTCGACTACGGTCTTGATCGTTCCATTTTCTAAGCGTAGTATATCTACTGTAATGATACTGTCTTCCTCTGCATGCCGAACGGCGTTACTCAACAAATTGAGTACCACTTGCTCAATTCGCCTGCGATCTGCCTCTACGAATAGCTCTTGTTCTCTGTTCTGCTGTATCCTCATCCGCAGACGTTTGCTCTCTAGCTGCTGCGTGAACGAGTCAGCAACTTCCCGTATCAGATCTGTAAGGGGGAAGCTGACTTTGTGCAGATAGACTGCCTTCACCTCGAATTTGGACAGCTCCAGCATATCCATGATGAGGGCGTTCATCCGGTCCGTCTCGTTGACGATTAAGGCCAGGTAACGTTCTTTCTTATCGTCTGCCACCCCGTCTTGAAGCCCTTCCGCAAATCCCTTCACAATGCCAAGTGGGGTTTTCAGCTCATGGGAAATATTCGCGACAAGCTCTTTGCGAAGCTGCTCGGACCGCTGCTTCTCCCGTACATCCTCCTGAAGCTGCTCATTTGCAAGCTGGAGTTCCTTCAGCGCTGAATCCAAGTTTTGCGATAATGCGATCATACTTCGGGATAACTCGCCGAATTCATCCTTCGAGCGAATCTCAGGCTGCTCGGTGAAATCCAGCTTTGCAAGTCGTGCCGCTGAGCGGCTGAGTGTCACCAGTGGACGTGAGACAATTCTCGAATAAACCAGCGACAGTGCGAGTATGAGCGCCAGGATTACCGGTGCCAAATAAATGACATACTTTTTCAAAATGTCGACCGCTTCTCCTACGGGTTGGAGCGAAGCCATAACGAACATATAATGTCCGTCCTCTGCCCCTCCATCAAGCGATCTGACTAAAACGGCGTATTCGACTCCGCTCCATGGATCCTTCCATTCGCTCTGGACGGTCGATCCCTCCCGCAAGCGGGACAGATGCGATTCCGCCATTGCTGTCCATTCCCGGAGTGCATCGTCTACAAGTGCATCCTGATAAAGAGGGTTGAAAGACCGCTGCTCCGGCAGCATATATTCGGTCACAGTTCCACTCAAACGTACCAAGCCATCTTCAAGTGGAGCGGTGTCGTCCGACCAAAAAGTAATCGGATGCAGGACAGTGTCCTTTTCGTCCATGAAAATGCCGTCAACGACCAGTTTGTCTCCCACCGCAATCCCTCTTGGGATCGTGTTAATTGTTGTTCCGTCGGTCGGAATAGGAGCTGTAACGAGCCTGTCATTAGACTGTATCTTCACATAGTAAGGATTAATGTTAGCGCGAACGAAGCTTTTATTTAACACGGCGGTGCTGGTATCATTCCGATTCATGAACGACCCGAGCAGCTTAGAGAGCTCGTGTTCATCTGTCTCTATTTCCTTATATTGCTCCGTGAACTTGCTCATAGCTGACTCGAGTGTATCAATTCGTGACATTCGGTAGAACCGGTCAAAGAACAGTCCTTCCGCCAGCATGACCAGAGAAAAAATGAATAAAATCAGAACGGACGTGACGACAAACAGCTTGAGTACGACACCATGTCTTCTCATGCTTCGGATTCGAACTTGTAGCCCGAACGGATGACGGTAGCAATAAGCCTGCCGGCATCTCCGAGCTTAGCTCTTAATTTTTTGATATGAGTGTCGACCGTTCGTTCGTCTCCCAAGTAATCGAATCCCCAAACCGCGTTCAATATATATTCACGTGCCAACACCTTGCCGTAATGTTTGATCAGGAATAGAAGCAGATCGTACTCCTTTGGTGACAGAGTGACCAGTTGCCCTGCCACTGTGACCGTATGTGCCTCTCGATTCACCGACAACTCGCCGTAAAGAAGCGTTTCAGCTTCCCGCCCGACGGTTCCCTCTGTCCTCTTCATTAAGGCGGTTGCGCGGGCAACGAGCACCCTCGGACTTAGCGGCTTCGTCACGTATTCATCTGCACCAAGCTCGAAGCCCATCAATTGATCCTCATCTTCAGACCTTGCTGTAATCATGATGATCGGAACGTCGGATTTTTCTCTAATACGTCTGCACACCGACCATCCGTCCATCTCCGGCATCATGATATCTAGGACAACCAAATCGACGGAAAGCTGTTCGAACAAGTCGAGAGCAACTCTGCCGTTCTCCGCCTCATGTACATCCCATTGCTCTTTTTTGAAATAATCCGTTATAAATTCCCTCATTAACATATCATCTTCAACTAATAAAATGCTTCGCTTCATATCGTATTCTCCGCCTTTGTCCGGATTTGAACCCATTAAATCCGGCTCCGGAATCGATTTAACGTTATTCTATTTCATCTTTACCCGAAATACGGCTTTTTTATCATGTGACTGCACCTCCATTTGCTCTACAAGACGAAGTATAGGAGGTTCTTGTGTCCTTCGTGTGTATTTGAGATGGCGTTTTGCATCAAAGCTGGTTTTTGCGATATAAACAAAAAAACCGCGCAGCAGCGCGGTTCTATACGAGGCATCATTTCGCAGGTGATCTCCGTTGATTTATTGACCTAAAATTACTCCTATTAGTGCTACAAGCGAGATCATAAATAATTTTTTCATTCACCCTAGTTCCTTCCATATTTCTTACAACTAATAGACGAAAAAAGGGGGAAATGGTTGCGCATTTGTTGTCCAGAAAAAAGTCACACTTGATTGAGCAGCATTAAAATCTGACCTTTATGATGATTGTCGTGTTCGATAAATTCGTGGATGATATAAAGAAGTGAATATGGAGTTCCTGTGCTAGGGGAATTGCTCTCTCCGTTCACGGTCATGTGCTTAGTAGTAATGTCCGTCTCAGCTAGCAAAATCTCAACCAACTGATGACGGGTTTGCCGAAATTCATCAAGCAGATGCTCCTTTGAAATTCCCGACCTGGCATATTCATATGCGATTTCATTAAATGAATCAAATTCCGGGAAAAATACAGCCTCTCCCCTTTTAATAGCTGGGATGACTGTTGTTATGAGATAACTGTCCCAACCTTTAAGATGTGAAATAATCTCTCCTATGGTTGCTTTCCCTTCAGCAATGGGTTGCAGCCATAAGCTTAACTGTACATTATGTAAGGTATCTGTCCAGCTTGTAAAGTCTTTGTACTGGAGAAGCGTTTCATCACTCAAGATAATCATTCGATAACCTCCTAATAAAAATCATCCTCCTCCATAATAGAACATATGTTCCCTCATGTAAATATGGGCATTTATTTGAACCTGTTCAACTAATGATCCCTGTATTGGTAACATGGATTTGAAACTCCGGACGTATCTTTACATCTTTATACTCGCTCTTCCAGGTGATGTTCTTCCACAGCTTTGGATGGTGCGCTCTCAGATTTCTGCCAATGCCAAGCGCATCACAATTAGCTTGAAGCAGTAAATCTACAACGGAAGCAGCTTCCTTGTTGACCCGTTCCGCTATATCCTTATTCATCTGTTCTCGATCTACTTCACTGCTTAATCCGTCCGGATTGCTGACGATAGCACCATACAAGTGAACCTTAATAGAACAATCGATTTCTGATGTCTTTTTATCAACAGATACGATTACAGATCTTTTTAATTTCCGGACTTCGAATGTAATTACACCTTCTTTAGTTGGAATAACCAAGAATGCATGTCTCGCCAGTTTTCCTTTTAGGAGTAATAAGAGTTTACTGTATTCAGTGGATAGTGAAACACCGGAATACCGATCACCATCGAATAAGGCGATGTTATTAACCATTAACGCCTTGTCCCCTACTTTATGAATCATAGGCAGAACTACATCTTCACCAGGATCTGTGATTCGGCTCCATAAGGAATACAGCGATAGCTCAGGAACAACGGTAAGGAGCCTTGATCCGTCCAAAATTTGCTTAATACCAAACGCAATAGGCGTATTCTCAATCTTTTTGAACGTTAGAATATCTGCTGCTGTGCCCTTACTAATTAGAATATTTGATTTTAGATACCCTTTCGGATCACGGTAGAAAATCTCTAATGGAGACAGTATTCCCAGTTTGGCCAAATCTTCCCCGATGATCACAATATGAGTTTTGCTTGCTTCAGCAGTGCCAGGGAGCATACTGTCTATTTTTAAGCCAACATTGTACACAGAGTCACCTACTGCTTGCACCACATTATCCTTCACATCAAATTGTCCGCCTCCTTTATTCTCCAATATGACTGCTCTAACTGTCCCCATTATTTGCTTATCTTTTGTGGTATCAATACTAATTCCGTTGATCATCTTTTTGTTGGTTAAATATTGAACGTCCCAACAGCCAGTAAGAATCGTTAACAAAAACCCTATGCAGACAGTAAGGATAAGTCTTCTTCTCATGTTGACCCAACCTTTTTCATGTTTGTAATTAGAAAAGATCCCAACCACAACAGTACTGGCACAGCTGCAATCATGATCAGGTATCCATACTCTAACCATTTACTATAGAGATCCACATTTTCTATTGTTGATAAATACCATCCCGCCAGGAAGACTAATCCCCCGCTTAACCATACCAGCTTTTGATAAGAGCTTTGTTTACGACTTAAGCTTTTTCCGGCCATGCATAAATAAGAAACGATGGTAACCGACATTGGTATGATCCAAATGGTCAAGAAGATTAGATCAATACGGTCAAACAGTTGATAAGATAAACCTTTTAATATATACAATACGGGTTCGTTCACCATTTCTAATACTTTAGGACTAAATCCGATCAAGCAAATGAAGACAAAATAGGCATAAAACAAGGTAATGAAGCAATTGGCTAAGGTCATTACGCGAAACATCCCTTTATGGTTACCTTCCACTTGAGCGAAGAAATAAAGAGTTACCTCAAAACCGAGCATCGCAAAGAACGTTTTTTCACTGCCTGTGAAAATTTGCTTAGCACCTGCTTGGCCTAATGGCAAAATATTAGTAATGTGTACCTCATTGGAAAAGCTCAAAATACTGATCAACAACAACACTCCGATTAATACGGAGGATAATACAAAAAATCTTGCGATGACGCGCAAATTATCAATAGCCAAATATAAACAAGTGCCGATAATGAGCAGAAGCAGCACCCACACCGGTGTTATTCTCAGCATCCAAGTATTCAATAATCGTACGTAAAGCATACTTGCATAAGCAGCTATTAGAATGAAAAAAGCAAAATAAATCAAATTTATCGCTTTGCCCATATACGGCCCAAGCATTCGCACCATAATCTCACTTAAGGTGTGATTAGGAAATTTTTTTAGCAGCTGCCAATAGACAACGAGCAAGAGCTGAATCATGACCCCAGCCCAGATAACCGAAATCCAGGAATCCCCTTTCGCTATTCGCTCTGTTTCGGAAGGCAAGGATAATAAGCCTATTCCAATCTGTGTTTTGATGATTAGGAAAAAGAATTGGGATTTGGTTATTGTCACATTCACCGCCGCTTCCACCTCCCGAATACAGATTGTTTCAATGAACTCTTCCATGGATTCTTATTGACCGCCCATATAGGAAGTCTGAGAAATATATCCTTCATATTCTCTTTTCCCTGAAAGGGTCCAAATGGCGCAAAATACGGAACTCCGAGTGTCTCAATCTTGCATAAGTGAATGAAAACCAGCATCAGCATAATGGCTATTCCGAAGAAGCCAAACAACGCCGCAGCAATCATCATTGGAAACCCTAATATCCTTAGGCTAGTTCCAAATTCATTAATTGGAGTCACGAAGGAAGCAATTGCGGTTAAACCGATGATAACAATCATGGTATTGGACACCAATTGGGCTTGTACGACAGCCGTACCTATGACTAGACCTCCAACAATACCAATCGTTTGCGAGATAGATGTAGGCAGCCTGATCGCAGCTTCCTTGAGCAGTTCAAGAATAATTTGCATGAAGAATGCTTCAAGAATCGGCGGTAATGGAACATAGGTTAAAGAAACCTTTACGGAGTACAAAATGCCAATTGGAAGCACTTCAGAATGATAAGTTACGGTTGCAATATAGATCGCAGGCAAGCAAATAGCCATAATAAAACTAATCAATCGAATGAACCGGAAAAAGGATCCCGTTATCCAGCGGCTGTTATAATCATCTGATGATTGATAAAACGAAAAAAACGTGATGGGAAGAATAAGCACACTTGGATTACCATCAACAAATATCGTTATTTTCCCTTCCATTAGATAGGAAACGGCCCGATCCGGTCTCTCGGTCTGTAACGTCTGTGGGAATGGAGATAAGGGATGCTCTTCAAGCATTTCATCGAGATTGCCTACGGTATACAAATAATCCAGATCGATAGCACAGAGCCTTTTCTCACATTCCGCGACGATTTTGGGATTCGCTATATTGTTCATGTAGACCATTGCTACTTTCGTATTCGTAACGTGGCCAAGCTTGAAATATTTCACTTTCATTTTGGGGTTTTTCATTCGATGACGGAGCAAATAAAGATTCGTGTTTAAACTTTCGATAAAACCGTCATGCGGCCCCTTAACGACTTGTTCACCTGTTGGCTCTTGAATGGACCGGCTATATGTTTGAGCGGCTGGCAGCATGATGGCGTCACAATTCATCTCCGTAACAATTATGCAATACCCTTCAAGTAAACATTGGCCGATTAGAATAAGATCAGAAGATTTTCTCACTTCGACCGCAGTCAAACTCTGTTTAATTCCTTTCTCACTCGAGTCCATCATTGGCTTTATTACAGTGGATTGAATGAGCTCTATATTAACAAGGGCATCTATATAAAATAACGCACATGCTTGATCGGAACAGACAAGTTTTTGAATGTTGAGATCTTCTGTATGTGAGAAGTACTGCTCTATCTGAACAATCTTTTGATCGAGATCACCAGCATGCAATTCTATTCGATTTGATTTCTTAGTCTTGAAGTGATTCATGCAACCATCACCTGCCGTTAGTAATCATTTCCTCTATTGTTCTCCAAACAAGCTTTTTTATCACAAGTACAATTCTCAACTGATTGTATAAAAAAGAGCAGCTGCCACCGGCAGACTGCTCCTTGATTTGTTTAACTTATTTATGACTTTTCCAAAGGAATAGTAATGGTCTTATCGTAAGTTTTAATGTATTCAAATCCTTCTAGCAGCAGAAGTTCTGGTTTATCCGTTGTGTTAAATGAATACGTCTGCTCCCACAAGATGTTACCGTTCTTCAGATCCCAAGGATTTGACACAGAAATGGAGGACACAGGAACGGTTTTACCATTGGCCTGAACGGATATACTTTCTTTCTTCAAGTAAGTAAACTCTTTTCTCGCGATTACGATATCATAACCTGTACCTGTTTTTGTGACGCTTCGTATCCACAGCTTTTCAGTACCGACCTTGATCGATTGATCTGATGGTGAAGCGAGTGAGATCGGTTTATCTACCTTCTGATAACCCGAAAAATTCTCTAGAACGAGTTCTACACTCTCCAACTTGTCTGTTGGAAGCACATCATATTCATTTTCAAATTCCAAGATACCTGTGTCCTGAGAAATGTGCGCGTTACCACCCCATAATTTCACTTCTGTTCCATTGACATAAAGCTTTGTTTTACCACTAAATCGCGGGAGCTCCCCCATTTCATAATGTCCCTTCACAATTGTTGAAGTTGGTGATGCGGTAATCGAGTCATAACGGATTGTCCCCTGATCAACGGAAACGGATTTAGAAATGTCCTCTTTAAGTAAGCTTTTCATTGCTTTATTCGCTTTAAACTTGAAGGAGATCGGATAAGTAGCCTGCTCCCCATTTTCCAGTCTTTCACTGAATGTAACCGTTAATGTTCTGGAGAAGGGACTAATAGGTTCGAATTTATCTACGCCAACATACTGGGTCCTGTCTTTACTAAAACCCCCTCCTCCTCCCAACATAGATGAATTAGTCAAAAACCCTTTTATTTTATATGCGTTGTAACGGAAATAATCGTCGTCGGTAAATACATTGCCTTCGGGTCGATCAATTGTGTAATACATGAGTAATGCATTATCGTCCGCTATAACTCCGTTAATGGTAATGACCGTGCCATCATCAAACGTTTTGCTTTTGTTGACCGCTTGTCCGTATCCTTGCTCTGCTACCTCCGAAAAGGCTAGAGAGTTCAATTCGACTTTATTAAAAAGCTTTCCGCCAAAATAAGCAAATGCAGGATATTGATAGGTCCCTACAATAAGAACAATTGCTGCTGCAGCAGAAACAATCCAGGTCTTCGCTCGATTCGTGTTTCTTTTCTTAGCTGGAACCTTCTGAAGTGCTTTTCGAAGTCGATCCTCAAGCTCTGGTGGAGTCTGTACTTTATTCAAAGTCCGCTTATTCTCCTCTAATTTCTCCTCGATCGTTGTCATAACGATCACCTCCGATCGTGACTTTTAGTTTTTGAATACCTTGCGAAATTCTTGATTTAATTGTCCCAAGTGGTGCACCAGTGATGTCTGCAATCGTCTGATATGGTAGATCATGTACATAACGAAGCTCAATCGCTTCCCGCTGCTGTGCATTGAGATGTGAGAGCAGCACCTGCATGTCCATTTCAGACTCTGTTGTACGATATGGATTATCTTCCGTTAATGCTTCAACTACTACTTCGCTCTCTTCTTCCAATGGTAGGTATCGCTCCTTTTTACGGAGCAAGGTTTTACACCGATTAACGAGAATGGTTTTACTCCACCCGTAGAAGGCCTCTCCCTTTTGCAATTGATCAATTTTTTCGTATAACATAACAATCATGTCTTCCATTGCATCCAGTGCATCATGCTTATTGCCCATATACGTGAAGGCAAGTCGATAGTAAGCATCCTGATCGTTTAAGATGAGTTGTAATAAAGATTCTTTATTTCCTTTTTTAGCTTGTTTCACCAATCGGCTTACATTCATGTTCTTCCCCCTATTCGTAGATAAGAGTTATGAAAGGATATAAAAGTTCATTTTTATTAAAAAAAATTTATCTCGAGTGAACTTTTCCTTAAACTCGAGCGTCATATGTCCGATTGCGAATAACACCATCTATTGACCGAAAGGAGCCTCGTCAGCCATGAGCACGAATGAATTCGATGACTCGGACCAGATACGACTTGCCGTTCGCGGCGATGAACGTGCGCTGGCGAGACTACTGCAATCGAATTACGCAATGTTATACCGATACTTGCTCAAAGTGACAATGAACAAAGCATTAACGGAGGACCTCGTCCAGGAAACGATGCTGAAAGCGATCGAACGGATACGCACATTTAAAGCAAAGTCGAAGTTTTCAACCTGGCTGATCGCAATAGCATCGCGGCTTTACATGGACGAAATGCGCCGCAAGGGACGGGAGCGCAAATGGCGTACCGATGAGCAAGCCCTTCAGGCGATTCGATTCGAAGCTTTAATGGCCAAAGAGGAATGGCCTCACGCATTAGACGCCTTAGCAGGCCTGCCTCCAAACATACGCGTCCCCATTTTATTGAAATACTATTATGGCTATGCCTACGAGGAGATCGCTGAATGGCTGGATATTCCGCTTGGAACGGTAAAGTCTAGGCTCCACAACGGATTAAATCGACTGCGGAAGGAGTTGAGCGAGAATGAAGAAACAGATTCCGGAGCGAAATAGCAAGAGATTCGCTCAAAGGGAGAATCAGCATGTATCTGGAACAAATCCTGCTGGAAAAAACGGGGATTTGCCGGAGCAATCAGAAGAGTTTATCGCGCTGCTTGGAGATTCCCTGCAGAGCTGGGACGCACGTATCGAGCCGCCGGTTCCACACCTGATTGAACTGGAGCAACTCGTGACCAGCCATAAAGAGTCGACGGGCCGCAGGCTTTGGCGCGATCTGTTAAAGCTGTGGCTGCTAGGTATCCTCGTTATCGGCGGCATGGTACTCCTGTTAAATTGGAACATCTACGCGTTCTGGGTCCTACAGATTTTCGCAGTGGTCGGTGCCATACTTTTCTTCACAACCTTATCTCGCAAAGACCGGGAGGCGAAAGGCAAATGGACGACATAAAGATTGTGACATTAGCGGCAGCCGCTCTTCTGCTGTTATGTCAATCCACTTGGCTCTATACAGATTCACGGAACCGCAGCCGCTATCCGTGGCTCTGGGCGATCTGGGGTCTCATTCAATTCCCGATGCCGCTCATTTTCTATTGGTTCATCGTTCGTATGAAGAAACGCAAATGAGGAGGTCATTTCCTTAATGGATATACTATCAAACACAAAGGCGATTTCCTTAATCGCCCCACTCTTCCTTATTCAATTATTGCTAATTGTAGTTGCACTTATCGTGCTATTCAAGGCGGAGCGAACTCGTGGGCCAAAATGGCTTTGGGTCATTATCATTCTGTTTGGTAATTTACTTGGCTCGATCGCCTTCTTCCTGTTCGGAAGGAGGTCGATTTAATGTCGGTATTACTCTCTGTGGACCAATTGACGAAACGGTTTGACGAAACCCTAGCGGTCGACAATATTGGGTTTGAGATTGGCGAAGGCCGTTGTGTTGCCCTACTTGGTCCTAACGGTGCAGGCAAGACAACAACAATCCGTATGCTGACTGGCCTGTTGCAGCCTACCTCCGGAACCATTCACCTCTCAGGGTTGAAGCAAGGCCAAGACCGTCGAGAATGGATCGGTTACTTGCCGCAGACACCTGCTTTCTATGGGTGGATGACTGGTCGCGAATTCCTTGTGTACGCTGGACAACTGTGTGGGCTATCCGCCAAGGAAGCGACTTCCCGCAGTAATGAGCTGCTGGAACGTGTCGGGATTGGCAATGCTGGCACGCGAAAGATATCTGGTTACTCGGGCGGCATGAAGCAGCGGCTTGGGCTTGCGCAAGCTCTCATTCACCGGCCGAAGCTGCTTGTGTTAGACGAGCCCGTGTCCGCTCTTGATCCGATCGGCCGTCGCGAAGTAATGGCGATGATCGGCGAACTAAAGAATGAAACGACGGTGTTGTTCTCAACGCATGTGCTCCACGATGCGGAGGAATTATGTGATGACATTCTTATTATGCGTAGTGGGCGGCTCTCGCTTGGAGGCTCACTAGCCGATATTCGCAAGATGAATCGTGAGCCGGTCTTGTCTTTGGAAATTGAAGGAGATGATCATTCACGGCAATGGTTAGCTGGATGGATTAACAAGCTTCCGAACGGCATCCAGGCCACGTCTGAGGCACGGGGAAGTGTCAGGCTAGTCGCTCAAGACCTTGAGACAGCACGCCGAGCTGTTCTGAAGGAGCTCGCGGAATCTGAAGTGAGCGTATCTAAACTCGAGATTGGTTATTCCACACTGGAGGATTTATTCCTGAAGGTGGTGACTGCCCCATGACCAAATGGCTCATCTTATTCCGTAAGGAGTGGCTGGAGATGATTAGGAGCTACAAAATAGTGTGGCTGCCTATCAGCTTTATCGTGCTTGGCGCTTCTCAACCGATCACAACTTACTTCATGCCAGACATACTGTCCAGTGCCGGCAATATGCCCGAAGCTGCAATGATCTCGCTCCCAACTCCGAAGCCCTTCGAGGTGATGGCAGGCACGCTTCAGCAGTTTGGCGTCATCGGGTTACTGTTGATCGCTCTATCCAATATGAGTGCCTTGTCGCTCGAGAGGTCTTCGGGCACTGCTGCAATGATACTAGTGAAGCCTGTCTCCTTCGTATCCTTCGTCACAGCGAAGTGGGCGGCGATCCTCTCCCTTTCCATGGTTTCTTTCCTATTCGGCTATAGTGCCGCTTGGTATTACACAATTGCTCTCTTCGATTCTGTCCGGTGGGTAGAGGTTCTTCTAAGCGCTTTGTTATTTGCTCTATGGCTCGGGTTCGTCGGTACGCTCGCGTTAATGTTTAGTTCATTGATTCGCAGCGCTGCCGCTGCCGCCTTCAGTGCACTTGCAACCGCCGCTTTACTTTCAATTGTTTCAAGTACCCTTCCATTCAAGCAGGTATGGAACCCCGGCCGTCTCCCTACCCTTGCGGCCGGAAGTCTGGATACAGCACAACATATAAACAACAGCCCATTCTCCGTCTGGTTGACTGCAACCGTCACAGCGGTGGCTATCGCTATGGCACTCGTCATTGCCACAGGTTCCATGAGGAGTAGACCATCAGACGTCTGATGCACAGCGTGGTTAACTAAAAATGATAATAAGGAGAAATGTAAAAATGCTAATCGTCACAACTGAAAAAATCCATGGTTACGAAATCGAAAAAGTGCTTGGTCATTCATTTGGTGTAGTCGTGCGAAGTCGAGGTCTTGGAGGGAATATAGTAGCCGGTTTTCGCAGTTTGGCAGGCGGTGAAATTAAGGAGTATACAGAAATGCTTGAGGATGCCCGTAAGACAGCCATTGATCGATTGGTTCAAAATGCGCATGCCATGGGCGCCAATGCCATTGTCATGATGCGTTTCGATTCCAGCGAAATGGGTCAATCCATGTCTGAAGTGGTCGCCTATGGAACTGCAGTCATTGTGCGTGAGGTATAGAATGTCGTGCTGAAATTTATTGTTTCTTATCTTGCTTTTGAAATCATAATCGTCATTTGTGCCGTTGCCTTTTCCCTCTGGCGTCGACAAAAGCGTCTCAAGCAGAAAGATCAGACATCAAGCGAAGGATTTGTGATGACTGCAGAAGTATTTATTGATCCCACAACAGGAATTAAGCAGCAAGTGTGGTTTAATCCTAAAACGGGTGAAAGACGGTACAAGTGAAACCATCAGGTTAGTTGGAGCAGACGGCGGGGCAAGTACTGTTCGCAAGACTGCAGGTATACCATTCATCGGAGAAACTAATGACTCTGACCGTACCCTTCTCATTGACGCTAATATAGACGGACTTTCAAGAAAACGGTGGCATATATGGCCTCGTAAGCAAGGCAAGGCTGTTGGAGCATGTCCGCTGCCCCACTCTAATCAGTTCCAGATTATGATTCGGCTGACTCCTGATGAGACGCCTGATCTAGACGAGGCTGCTTTGGCTGCCAATTCTATAACTTAACTGGATTACGTCTTAGCAATATCACTTGGATCTCAGTGTTCCGTCCCAATGTCCGCCTCACAGAGAGATATCGGGCAGGTCGAGTATTCCTGGCTGGTGATGCTGCCCATGTCCACACACCTGCTGGTGGTCAAGGACTTAATACAGGTGTGCAGGATGCCTATAATCTTGGCTGGAAAATCGCTCAAGTCATTGCAGGAGCACCTGACAGCCTTCTCGATAGCTATGAAGCCGAACGTCTTCCAATTGCTGCCCGCGTTCTCCGCAAGTCCAGCGAACTATACTCCAGCCTAGACAACAGTCGGATCTCCGGCATGAAACGTGGTGATGAAGAGAGACAGCTGAGCCTCTCCTACCATGGCGGACCACTCGCTCCTGCCAACGCATCAGCAATGAAGACATTGCGAGTAGGCGATCGCGCACAAGACGCCCCAATTATCGGACCAAGTGGAGAAAGGCGTCTATTCCATATATTCCAGGGCACTCATTTCACTCTTCTGGCCTTCGGCCCCACTGCTGCCAAAATACTGCCTGCGCTTAACTGGCCATCGGATGGAGCTAAATTGCTTCGTTACGCCATCCGATCTGGGAGCGGAATTGAACTAAATGTCCTCAATGACACAGCCGGAATTCTAAGCAATACCTACGGTATCACTGGCGACACATTGGTGTTGATCCGGCCAGATGGTTATATTGGCAGCATTATGACAAATGACTGGCATGATGCCTTCGGCAACGTAACCAATTACATACTTCGGCACGATAAATGGTGTTGAACATAAATAGGGACACAACATGGCGTTGTGCCCCTTTCAACTTAACGACAACACTACGTAGCAACCTCATACTGTATGACATGACAGCATGCTAGAAAGTCGGACCGATCTACTTGATACAGGTCATATTTATGTTGATCCTTATTTACGGATTGGTAAATTTGCTGATTAATCTCATTTGCTAATTTAGCATACGGTAATTTTTCTACCGCCTTCTTTGATCGGATATTCTGGATTCGGACTTTCAGAAATATGGTGTCGATTGGATGTTCAAGAAATAGTTCAGTAAAGAAGGCTTCCTTTGCTCGTTTGTTATACCCTTGTCCAAAATACGGAATTCCAATCCATGTGGCCAGAAAGCCAGTCTTATTCACAATATTATATAAATCAATCGTGCCGATGGGATGTCCGATATCATTAAGAATCGTCCTGGAAATACAGGTCTTCTGTTCTTCTTCCACGATCAGCTGTTTGGTTGTGAACAAATACTCTTCATAGGATTGAGAATTATAACGAACGTAAGGGAAAACGGCAGGATCAATCATTAAGTTATATAGTGATTGGCATTCTTGCAGATCACGTTTCTTTAACATTCTATCTATCACCCTAGTCCTTTTTGATTCGCTAGTATGAAGCAATTTTAGTATATAAAAGGACTTAAGGATTTAGATAAACGCTACATTTTCTCTATGTAAAATGTTGAATAGAAAAATAGAAATCTGACCGATCCCGCTCCCCTACGAGACAAAAAGCAGGCAAAATAAAAACAAGCACATGATATGCATGTGCTTGTTTCATGATCGAGCTCTATTTATCTTTTGAACGCCTCTTCCAGACGTTCTCTAATGAACTGACTGTTTCTCCGTCGATTCGCCCGCTGCTCAACAATAACTTGGGCCGCGCTCTTCTTGGAAGGTGCAAATAACAACGCATCCTTAGGCTGCGTGCCTACTGCTTCCGTAACAACTCCGTTCAACGATACATATACCTTAGTCGCCATGCTGCATCGCTCCTATCAGCATTCGCACGAAATCGAACGCCAATGCATTTTTATCAATTATAACACGTATAACACTGTCTTTGGAAGCCATGAACTTGTCTGTGTTCCAATCCGGGCCACAAGGCAAGTGAAATGTCATGACATGCTTAGGAAGTCTCAGGCAGTAATAAAACGTACAATTGGATTCCTTGAAGAAAACCTGGTCATTAGGCTCCGGATTACTATAGGTAAGGGCAATGAAGGAGTCCTTATTATCAAGTAAGTAATAATCCTCTCCAATTGCAGTACCCGTCTTCCCCCTTACGACCAAACGATCCTCTTGCAGCTCATATAAGGTAACTGCCGAGCAATCACCGAAAGAACCAACTGGTTCCTTCACGTAACCATAATCATGTTCAACGACATCGCCAGTCACCGAGCGCTGGAAGGATTTTAATAAGGCTTTAAGATTGCGAAAACCAGTAATATCTAGACTTGGAATGGCGCTGGTCAATATATCGTAGAAATGATCATATTGATCCAATTGACGCTCATTGGTTTCGATAGCGTCCTTGAACGGCATCAGCTGGAGACCTCTTCGCAGCAGATCACTGAAATACATTTTCCAATCTGGCGCGACAGCGAGGTTCAAATCTTCGAAGTAGATGCCTCGGCCAACAATATCATGAAGGAAGAACCAAACATAAGGATCAACGTTAGGCGACAGATCGGCACGACTTAGCACCGCAACGATGTCTGAGGCCTTAGGAAAGGAGGATGTTTCAGCTTTGTAGCTCTCTACATACTCCTCAATAATCCACTTTGCCTTAGCGAAATATTCTGCCTTCACCATACGATCTACAAATACGAGAACGGTTTTCCGTTTGGCACAGGCTTCAATGAGCTCCATATGTGTGACGGTACGCTGGGATCGCTCATAAAACGTGCCTGCCTTGTTGGATATAAAGAGTAACAACGCATCCGACTCACGTACGCATTCGATGCACTTCTGAACCGGATTCGTGTGGGAATCCCACGCTCCAAAGTTACGCTCAAACAGCATCGGTTCATGCCCAAGATCACGCAGGATGTCCCACATGCTCTCTCGCAGCTGTTTGAGAGAGTCTTGCGCAACCGAGCTTATAAAAATCTTGGCTTTCGTAAACAAGGTGAGTTTCACATCCTATCAGCCACATTATCAATAATTTACCTAATTATTAATAGAATAGCGAATGTATGTTTGTATGTAAACAGGAACCTGCTCAAGGAAGCTATTAGAGGACAATTCCTGATCTGAAATAACAAGTCATATCCAAGATTTTGCCTATTCATTAAGATCGGTGGCTGCTTGAAGCCCCGTGAAGCTCCACTGTTTACTCCATTTATTTAACATCGTTAAGTAATCTTCAAAAGCCATCCCACTCGTCTTGAGTGTAGCCCCAACTTCATAGCATCCATCAATCTTCCAGTATTCCGTACACTCAAGTATGGAGTATTCTCCACTATACGCAGTGAGCTCAATCAGGTCTCTTAGAACAGTTGGAGGATCTCCTACGCTGTCAGCCATGACGTATAGATCTAGACCCGCTTCACCATCATTTAATGCCGTTAAATAAAATAAAGGAACTTCAATCGTTTTATTATAAATCTCCAGTGCCGTCGTACTTGCAGAATGAAACGACCAATTCCATTCCGATGTAAAAGAATTCAAAAAGCTTATTGCGCTGGAATAGTCGAGTGGCGTTTTGAATTTCGTGAATTCACAAGTTACCTTGCCAAATTTTCCATACTCGTTTTGTATCATTTCATTAGCAACTATTGTAAAGCTCTTGTTATCGATTCTAGAGGATAAAAATTGTTTAATAATCACTTTAGAGTCTTCTTTGGTCGAGCTGTCTAAGAAAAAAGTAGCTTGAATCAAAGTTGGTTCACTCCCTATTGGGACAGAAACTCTAGATTTCTTTTTCCATAAAAAAATCATCCATGACGTAACCGTTACCGATGTCCGCTGCTAGCTCTCGTATACTTCGGAAGCCTTTCTTCTCATACACAGCGATACTGGATTCGTTATGCCGATTGACCGTCAGCCAGATGTGGCTTAGTTTTCTGTCTACACACAACTGCTCCAAGAACGCCATCGACTCACTAGCGTAACCATTTCCTCGGTACTCCAGGGCGATATAGAACTTACTTAGGAAGAGCTTCCCTTCTTCTTCTTCTCTAACAGATAAATATCCGACAGTGGAGTTATCCTGACGCATCAAATAGTACTCATATCCTTGATTATGAATCTGATCCGTGATTGCCGAAACCGTTTGGAATTTATCGACCATGTAATCAATCTGATCGCTTGAAATGATAGTTATATAATATTCGTGCCATATTTTTGACGCTAGTTGTGCCGTTTCGATGATTTGTTCCGTTGTAGTCACGGGTTGAATTTTAAGCTTCATGTTATGTACCTGCCTTTAGCTTGTGTGTTGTTAGATATAAGCATAGATATTGTATCATTTCATTTCACGATTTGTCGTGTCGGTTTCGTTCATTCCCTCGTAAGGTGGTCTGCTCAATCGGCTGTCTAGCCTATAATATCTTGTTACCCAGTGATTGAGGAACTTATCTCTGAAACCTAGACTCTCATATAATTTTTTCGCGAAATTGCCTTTGCCAACACCAAGCTTCACGATCGGTTCACCACGCCTGATGATCTCATTCACTAGATAAGCAACAAAAGCTCTGCCGTATCCACGGGATTGTAGACCTGGTCTAACCGAGACATGACGCAGCTCATTGCCGCCAATAACTCCTACCGCAACGATTTCTCCATCAACAAGCATGACGAATCTATTATGTCTGTTGTCTATAAAGCTCTTCCGCTCACTTTCACTTGGTGGGAGATAATACGATGGAAGTATTCCCGTTTGTTCACGCATGATGAAGAATGCTAATTGACTGATCTTTTGGCAAATGGAATAATCCACATCTTCATACTGCCTGACTACAATATTGCTCTCAGGAAGAAGCTCGCCAACACGCTCCATCATGTACGCGGAATGAGTGATGTAATAACCGTTCTTATATACAAATTGAAGTGAAGAGTGATCCCCGTCCATACAAATTCCAAGCGATCGTTCGACGACCTCCTGTTGTGAGAGTAGCTGTTCCGCCTGTCGCATCAGCTTTGTGCCAATCCCGGATCTTCTGAATTCCTTTCGGACATATATGGTCGTATCGGTTGCTCGCTGAAATCCGTCGAATGAGAGAAATCCCACCGTTACACCATTGTGCCGAGCCACAAGGATACCGTCAGAATGAACGCTTTCACTTACTTGAAACATGTCTTCAAACGGTTTATCTTTGCTCAACATGTCCCTAATCACAGTTCGATCTCTATTAGGTTCATAAGACTCAATTGTCACATTCTCCATAGGTATCTCCTTTTTTATGTTCTCTTCGGAAATTTAAAAATGCTCCCTAAACAGCTTAAAGTCTGCTTGAGGAGCACTATTTTTTATACAGATTAATAGAAAAATAAACCTCTAAAAGTATTCGTCAAAAATAGAGTATTTCCTTTAATTTTTCTCTTTAGATGATCCTTACGGCAATTGCTTTATCCTTGGTAATCATGAACTGGTGCCAAGCTCAAATTAAAGAAAGATTACAAGCCTGATATTTTATTACGGCTCTCCGGTTGCTGGCCTAGAACCTTACGTAGGGCTGCAGCTCCAGCTGTAACGGAAATTAGGAAGAAGAAGCCGGCTACAATCGGAAGCAAAGACCATTCCATAATGGAGTGACCGTTCATCGTCTGCCAGCCAATTGCAACTAGGCCAAGCAAATAGGCGCTGCCAGTCATGTGAATCAAGGAATGCCGCACAGACACTTTTGCATGAATGCGTTCTGCGATTAAAGCAACGAGTGGTACTGCCTGGAGTGCATGGAAGCCAAGTCCATGAAGCCAGATGATATTTCCTTCAGCGCCAATGAAACGGCCTTGGTTGGATGAGATCCAGATACCGGCAGCAAATGAGATTACAACGGCGATCATGGCATAGCGTACACTAAGAGCCATCTCCGGTCGTATGCTGTACGCTTTTTTACGGAAAAACTGCACGCCTAAGTAGACATAGAACAGTACGAGAAATAAGGCGACGAAGGTAAAAATGTTCCCCACCGCCTGATCGAACGCGGCGTCACTATCAACAAACCTTGGATTGACGCCGCGGAAATTCTGGATCGTCTCTGCCCCATAAGAGTACAGTGCAAGGCCAATATAGACGCTCCGGAACCAATTCCTGCCCCGCTTCCCCAATCCCGAGAACGGTACAATCGCTGCCGTTGACAGTAGGAAGATGCCAAGAGCCGCATCGAAGGAGAATGCTTTCGAGACATCACCTCCCGGAGCGACTTCCCCTCCATTGATCAATGTCCAACCTCCACAAACGATGGCTAGAGCAAATCCGAGTAGTCCGGTCCAAACAAGCCATTTCTCCCCTTCAAATAACCTCACCTTACGTATTGCTGCATGATTCGTAATCCTTTGCATAGTACCGCTCCCTTCCCGTTAATTGGTACTTTAACTTTACTGGAAGGGACTGTAAGTCCGTATCGGTCCAATGACTGGAATTCAGCTTGACTTGAGGCGGTTACCTTCATCCATCGGAGGTCTCTATGGCATCCGTCTTACGGAGGAGAGGATTCAGGGGCCATTACAGAAGATCATTTTAGACGCCAAAAAAAAGGCCGAAGCTCAGATTCAGAACAAGGCATGTCAACTCCTAAACAAACTAAGAGATGAACACCTTGACCGTCTTGGCTTTGACCTTCGTTATAGGTCGAGACATACACACAAGTGTTACCCGATATACACAACTGCTCCGCCACGTCGAAAGGCGGCTGGCAGCCCAATTTCCAGCAGCTTCAGCCTGCGCAGCATGTGCTCCTGGGCGTCACCGCTCATCTTAGCCGTTACCCAATCCTTCAAAAGTGCGATTTCGGCCAAAATCGTTGGCACATCCTCTTGCTCTACATCCGTGCCCCCTTGGAATAAAACAGTCCATTGGAGACCTAGTTCTTCCGCTGCCGGCTCCCAGTACTTTGTAAAGAAGTCTTCCGTCGCAACCGGCAGCATAAACGAGCGTTCGAATTCATCTTCAGGATCAATGATAATAGCGCTGATCGACATGTTTACTTCACTCCAAATCTAATTGTAAATGTGTAATCCGGGAATTCCTGCCGCAATCGATTCAGGCTGTTCTCAGCTGCGGCACGCAGCTCTGGCGAATCTCCGTCAAGCTGAAACTGGAAGTTGTGGATGCTCTTAATGTCCTCCAAGTTCGGAATTTCGGATGTTCCTCCCGGTGTTGTTCGCGTACCAACTGCCTTCTCCATCAGGTTGTTGATCCGTGTCCGTGTTTTCTGATAAAGCTGTTTATCAGTAAACTGCTGGGGTGTCTGTTGCGGTTTTCCCGTTTTGGGGTGAATTTTATCCAAGCCCTTGGCTGATTTGGCTTCATAGAAGATGCCATTCTCGACGTCAATACCATCGAATTCTCCAAGCGCCCCGTGACGGCTGTCGTACAGCTCAACGCCTTTGTACTTCGCCTTACTCCAGTGTACATAATCATCCGAGTCTTTGGGAGTGGTCTGATCTGGCTCATCGACATCTGGCTTCTCTTTTGGCCCATCCATATCCGGCTTGCGGGGAATATCAAGATCAGGCTTGTTCCGACGTCGAAGCAGCTTCTCCAGCCAGTCCTTGAGCCTCTCCCCGCCTTTCTTGGCGAAGCGGCCAAACGGAATACGACTTAATGCGATTCCGATTAAAACTGCCGCTGCGTTCTCAGGTGTAAGTAGTCTCTTGGGATCCCTGATGTTCTTCGCAATTTCATGGCTGCTGCCTGGGAAACTCGCTGCTGTCAGTGCGAATCCAAGCGCAGGCCAGAAACCAACAAATAACAAAGCGAGAGCAAATGCACCAAGCACGATAACCGCCTGTTCTCGGAAGCTGAGGCGATCCCACCAATTTTGCAGCGAGTCGAACATGCAGGAGAAACACGCTGTGTCGTCAGGCTGTACAGGCATCTGCCAAGAAGCTGCTAAGCCAGCAAGCAGACCTGCTCCAATTAACAGCACTGCCAAGCCTGCCGCCTTCCGATAATGAAGCTGCATCCGGCCCTTAAGCTCTTCTTGAACAGAAGCAGCCTCGGAATTGCCGTAAAGCAAAGAAAATCCCATTTCTCGGCGTTCTCTCGTCCAGGATAACACACTGGAGAACCTCTCCCTTTTCTGAAAGAAGGCCACAGAGATATGCCATAGCTCAGAGAGCGGGTCTATGATCCGATCGCCTGCCATCATCGGAAGCTGACTCCTTACCCGATTGAGCGCAATATAATCCAGTATTAATCCTAGGATCAGCATCAGCAGAAAAACATCCTTTGTCTGATACCCGCTCCCTGTCCAATCATTGATCTTCATGACCCAATTCGGCAACGTGTTCTGACCGTTATATGCGGCATGTTCTAGAATCGACCAAGCGAGCAGCAGCGCAGGCAAGAAATAAATCGCATTCGTCAGCCGCTTGCGGAAGCGTATAGCGAGCCCAATTCCTAAAGCTACCATCGCTGTATGTACGGGATGACTGACGGTCATGAGGGTTGGGAAAAAGCTTTCTTCGAACCGGCCGGGAAATAGTGTCCAGAAATCCCAGTGGATCGTCTCTCCTCCCAGCATGGTCGTACTGTAACCGTACGTTCGGCCAATGATCCCGGAGTTAAGCCATCTGCGGCTTAGCTCCTCCATGAGCTGAAAGCCAACGCCAGAAGCTGCTCCCGCCAGTGTAAAGTCACCGAGGCTCATTGAAGATGCCCGGCGTGAGAAGAACAAATATAAGCCAAGCGGAAGCAGCTTACATACTTCCTCTACGATTGGGGTGACCACCGCGGTTGACCAGGTGTCCGACGTCCTGCCGCCAACCAAACCGTGTACCGCCATCAGCGTCCAGGCGGTAATCGGGATTACAAGAAAGATACCAAGCAGCATGAACATCGCTGTCTTCTTCCAGGTAAAGGTTTTACTACGGCATAACAGCCAGAACTGCAGCATGACGTAGAATGACCACAGATACTGCACCAGCATCGTTCGCGAATCACGATAAAAGAACAGGCCTACAAGAAACAACAGCAGCGACAACCAGCACCATACTGAATAGATCGTTTTGAGCCAAGGATAACGCTTCGGTATTTCTCGTACGAATTGGTAAATAGCTTCCGCGTAGTCTCTAACCCCGCTTCGAATCCGCCATATCGTATCCGTGTCTATCCCTCCTTACCCGCTTCCCATTTGAAAGCCGACAAACCCTCTTTCCAAAGATAATACTCGATAATCCGTGAGTTGAAGCATAAATATGAAAAGATTTCTAAAAACTGGACTTTGTTCCCAATTCGATTGAACTAGAATTGCTACAAAAAGACGCCTGTTCCGGACTTGTCCGATACAGGCGTCTTTCCTATATAATAATCGTTTATGCGAGCAATTCCCGTACTTTGGACAACTCGAGGTTTGCCTGCGGATGGAAATCATCCGATCTTACATAATGGAACATGCTGTGCAGGAATTGTCGTCCTTCTACCGTCTCACCCGCTTGCTCAGCATCGAGAACGCAGACAAGCAAGCTGCCGTTTCCAACGCGACATTCGAACACCATACCAAGTTTATGGTTTCGTTCGAAATTATCGATGGTTTGCACCATTGGCTGAAGCTCTTTATCCGTTCCGTCGAGAATAATCGAGCGCGAGTTCTCCACAATCTGACGCCATGGCTCTGTGGAATGCATTTCGCTTGGGAAGTGCTTAAACAGCGGATGCTCATGATCGATCAGGAGCCCCATCGTACCAACAGGTACTGGCTTATTCATACTTTCCGAGATGGACCGGAACATCGGATAACACCAGAAGTCAACGCAATAAGTACCTTCGATAGTGTTCTGAAGCTGGTTCAGCTTTGGCATGATGACAACACGTTCGCCCTGCTCAAGTAATGCGGCAGCTTCATCTGTCAGTTCCTCGAACAACGATACACCGCTCTTATCAACTTCTATGTGGTTAGGGTAAATCCAAAGATCATACGATTTCCGGATATCTGTCCCAGCGATTCGCAAGTGGAGCGATGTCTTCGTCATCGAGGATACACTCGGCATGGAGAATTCAATTTGGCAGATGTCCAAAAATTCACCCGAGCCAGACACGGAAGCAATTGCTTCACCACTTGCGAGTGGTGAGTCTCCTGCTTTTAATTCCCATTGCAGCTTAAATCCGCTGAGTGACTCCGGTCTCAGGTAGCGGAGCTGGACGGACGCCTCGAATCGCTCTTCTGCCAAGTAATTGTACTTTGGAAATCTTGCGAGCAGCACCGCATCTGAACAGAACGTACGCCATTCCTCTGCCGAGATCAGACCCTTTGAATCCATAAAGGCATCCAGAACGCCTACGAGCGCTGTCCCCTGACCGCTGAAGTCCTGGAGGTCGAGCAGTTGGAAGCCAGCCAAATGCTTCGAGCGGAACGCCGCTTCGAGCTCCTCCTTATAGCTTTCGACTGCCAGATGACCAGAGCTGATATGATATTTTTCCGCCAAATGGTCAAGTCCTTTCTCCTCAAGACGCTGCTTAAACATCTCAAAGTTGCGGGCTTTAAGTGGTCCGGTATACTTCGTAATCTCATTGAAGTCAGGGTAGGTTTGGAACTGCCCGATCTCGTGAGAGACAACAGGAATGTGTGGCACTAACTCTCCTTCTGCTGCATCGGCCTTCACTGTTTTAGCTTCTGTGCCATATTGGATCTGGATGGTGCCGCCGTCTGTTTCTTTATTTACTGAGTCAACACTATTCAAGCTCTGAGGAATGATTGCATCATCGTAATCCTTCATAGTGCCCTGCGGCCCTGTCTGCACATGACCAAGTGGTGCATCACACATCGCATAGGAACCCCGAATCAACCGGTCTCGCGAGAACCGGACGCCGCAATAGAAATCTTCATGCTCCAGAATGACTGGTACAAACTGAAAATTATTTGAGCCTTGCGTATACAATGGACGATTATCGTAAGCTTTGTAGCCTTTTAGAATATCGTCAATCCGTTCCTTGCTTCCCCACAATTCGTTGCCAAGTGATATCATGACAAAGGATGGATGGTTAGCGAACGCCTGCAGCATTCGATAGCCTTCCTGAATCAAATATTGCTGTTCCGTCTCGTTATGATTCTCGTAGGTTTCATCCGTTACCGTTCCCCAAAACGGCAGTTCGGGCTCCATATAAATACCAAGCCGATCTGCGGCTTCAAAGGCGGTCTCAGGCGGGCAGCAGGTATGGAACCGGTAGTGATTAATACCAAAAGACTTCGCAGTACCCAGAACCTCAAGCCATTCTTCTACTGTGGTTGGAGCAAAGCCTGTTAACGGGAAGATTAGTCCATCATGTTTTCCACGCAGGAACGTTTTCGCACCATTTATCGTAAAGTCTCCGCCTTCTGCTTTGAATTGGCGCAGTCCCAATAGGGATTCGTGAACGTCAGTCACTGCATCCGCCTGCTTAAGCTCAAGCTTCAGCTCATACAGATTAGGCGCCCATTCGCTCCAAAGCAGCGCATCTTCTCCAAGTGGATAGATGAATTCGAACTCACCGCCTGAGACCGGATATGTTCTCATTGCCGCCTCATGCTGGCTTGTACTGTTCACACTAGCCGCCGAGACGCTGAGTACACCCTCAGACGCTCCAATAAGCTTTGCTTTAACGGTGACTGACCGGTCTGCGATATTAGGGAATGTCCGTACGTCATCCAAATAGGCAGCTCCATAAAATTGCAGCTCCATGCGGCCTGTAATACCATTCCAATTGGTCTGGGTATCCCGCGATGTCATATGTCCACCTTTTGTCGGGTAATTTGTATTATCGACCCGGATAGTGATCGTATGGACACCTTTCGTCAAATGGCCCGTTACGTTATATAGATGCGGCGCGCATAGGCTATTTTGAGTGCCAAGCTCTACCCCATCGATCCATACCGTTGTGACACGCGTCCGCTCTAGGTACAGCATCACATTTGAGCTTGCGTGCTCTTCAGGAATATCGACAGTACGAGAAAACCAAGCCCAACCTTCAAATTCATACTCATCCGTAAGCGAGCCTTCATGTGCGGCTTGGTTGCGCTTACCTTTCCTTGCATACGAGGTTGTGCCAGGCAATGCGATTGTATCGTTCAACGGCTTTTGGAAGCCCTGTTTCTCTCCATCCAGTTGGAACTCCCAAATGCCCTCTAAATTGATTGTTGCGATCAAAAATATCACGTCCTCTATAGATTTCAGCTTGATTGCGACAACTATAGCATAACCGGGTGGCTCAAAATACCGCAAAAATCAGTCACTTTTTCATGCTAGATTTACATCGCCTGAAGTTAGATGTGGAATTAAAAAAAGACCGCGCAGTAGCGCGATCTTTATGAAACCTCTTTTGAGACATTGTAACTACATTACTTTAAATGATCTTCGTACTCTTCCCCTTGAGTTTGCCATTTAATAATGATCAAGATTCCATTCTTTTTTATGGATGATAATGTTGTATAACCCTTCTCTGCTTCCATCAAACCATACTCTATAATAAAATCTTTCGATTCTCGCTTTTGAATATGATCAATAATAATCCCGTATTGATCTTCGTATTCTTCCTGGTAGTTGCCTACGGCCATTAATTTTTCTTTGTAGGATGGGTCATATACGTTTATGACTTGTGTTCCGAATTCTGTACCTTGTGCAAACGTGATTCTCTGCACTTCATCAAGGTCCTTTAAGTCACCCTTATACTGGTAAATAATATTAAAATATCTCTTCCCATCTCGCATAATTTCATCGTTCTGAATTGTGGCCTTCCATTGACCACTCTCGGAGTTAAAGATGATACTGCTGCTGTTGTTATACTCTTCTTGTGAACAAGCGACTAAGAATAGAAAAGTAACAATAGTATAGACGAATAGTATCTTTTTCAAGAACTCCCCCTCCAGAGTCAAAGAAAATTAGAGTGTAATTACCTTCATTCTGATTCTATCAGTTCTCCAAACAAATCCTGAGACACATTAATGTATTTCAGCTGCTTCATTCCCTTTAGGAAATCCGGCTTCTTCTTGATCAAGCTCATTCCAATGTCCAAGACTTGCAGGCTCTCCAGCTTCGCTAGTTCAAGCGGCAGCTCATGGATCGACGTGTATTGAATCGTAAGCTGTTCCAGTTGTTCCAGCTGACCAATCTCCGGTGGAATGTGGTTTATGCCGATCTCTTCCTTAGGCTTCGCCTGATAGCCGGGAGTCGGCCGATCCGAGCTTGCACATTGGATGGAAAGCTGTCTCAGGTTCTTCAGCTTGGCTATAGAAGCGGGAATACTCTCCAAATCAGCACTCAGAATTCTCAAATGCTCAAGCTTACTTAAGTCGAACAGCCCTTCTGGCAGACGATAAAGATCCTGTTCAAAAATCTCCAGTTCACGCAGCTCTGTAAGCTCCCGAATTCTCTCAGGCAGCTCTGATAGTCTATATCCACAGATATACAGCTTATCAGTCTGATGCTTAATGGCATCATCCAGCAATCGATTCAGATCCTTATGAGCCTCTATTTTCAAAAAGAGTCCTGTCATTCGTTCCATCAATTCGATTGCTTCTTGCTCCGTTACATCCAAACCATACATATCTTCATGCACAACCGAATAGAGGTAATCTCCCCCGCCATCTTTCAAGAAACACAAGTTCTCCGGCAGGTTAGGATAAATCCAATCCGAAAGACGGTTTGCTAATTGCTTGAGCAGGTTCCCGCTTCCTTCACAGCATCTATAGAAATAATAAGTTCCCGCAGAATAAAAGGCATGACTTTTATAACTATTTTTTATTCGTATTACTTCGTCCATATTTCCGTTTTGGATAACGATCGTTTTCATCAGATACGGCTCCAACGCCTCTAATACCTTTATGTACCTACACTCAGCGATATTAGCAGGAATCTTTTCCCCCAGTACAAAACATTCCGAATTACGTATTGCCAAATCAATGAGCTGCTCGTAGGCTTCGCCTCTAGCATCTGTATACATTCTCACCTTACTACTCTCCTTTCCCAATAATCCAATACTTTCCACAAATTCCTTTATAAAAATTAGACGTAATGGATTAAAAAAAGTTCAACTTAATCTTCCTTTATAGCTTCCATAATTTCTGTGAGTAGACTAACCAGAGCTTGTAATTCCTAACCTCTTCCCTAAAATCATAAACCTTATCCATATTTGTGAAATGACCGATCGTCGTTATAGGTATTTTCAACTCAGCCCTGCTCTTTATAGCCCTTGATAAATCAATGAATAACCCCTCATTTGTGATTTCCAACAGCGCCGATGCAACATCCTTAGGGATATCATTTATTTTTCTTCCCGTTATCTTACGAAGTTTCAAAGGAATTACATTGGCTAATAGAATCTCGTAATCTTGTAAGTCGGTCACATAAAGCTTGTTAAACCAGCCATCATCATGTGCATGATAGGCAAATCTAATTTTAGGTATCCGAGTAAGTGGTCTGGCAAGGTGACTGAAAAATAATAACTCCGCAATGTCATTGCTGCTTAATGTATCTAAATCCTCTTCTTTCGAGAAGTCCACCCAAACAAAATCTCCATAGCGATAAACGTCATCTTCAATCAGTTCATTAATTTCTTCCTTCATCACATAATCAAATCTGGAATGCTGATTCCAGTTTTCGTTATGAAAATCATGCTTCAGTAAAATAAGATTCTCCGGTCTATTCGATACCCCATTCATAAATTCATAGAATTCAATCCCAAAAGAATAAAAACAATTCGCCTCACGCTGACTTTTGCTTACATAGATTAAATCTCTAATTTCCTTTTTCTTCATCTGCCATCTCCTACTCATGAAAGCTTATTTCGAAACTGAAATTGAATATCTTGATTGGTAACATCAATAAACTTTACCAATAACGAGATTTTGTTTTCCTTATTAATACGTTCCCAGTAATAGTCTGCTATCTCATTAATAGAATCGAATAATGGCACCTCGAAAGGTTCCCCTTCGAATGGTTTTAGTACACCATCCTGCTCACCGTTGTAGGTGTGAATGCAGTGACCAATGCCTCTTTTGAAATTATTGTATGAATAACTATGTCGTAAGCAAACGGAGGGGTCATTATCATGTGTTTTTAATATCGACAAAGCGTACTGTTTAAGATCTGTGTTTATCACAGCTGAAATTCTTGGGGTAAAATGAGGCGCATCTGGCTCAAACTCTCTGAGCACTAACGATTGTTCGAAGGTCCGATTATGCTGCAGCCCCTCATAGATCGTATCCGTTTGATCACCATTCGAGACAATATGAATGTTCCTCCAATGACGAACAGGGTAATAAATAATGAGTGATGGATCTTCCATTTGTGCGGGATCAAATGCTCGGTTCTTGACGCTGCTTCCCTCTCGTTCAAAAACACGGTTACGACTGTTCGCGCTTCTGCCCATAATCCAATACACCTGTACATAATGTGTTCCAGAAGGAGTCATCCCCGCTATAAGCGTCCTGCCGGGATATGGTTTATCAAATAATTCGGTTTGTGCTGTTTTCACTTCGCTTGCTCCTCTCGGGTAAACATAAAGAGGTAAGGGGATAATCCCCTTACCTCTGCCCAGGCGTACGGCCGTAGCTTATATGCTTCCTCATGGATCTCCATGTTCGCCAGTCACATACAAGTTTTAAATTACTTCACATCATACTAAGTACTTCCAGATAAATCAATCAATTAGTTATCGGATCAGCCGGTGCATAACGGTATTTACTCGCTTGTTCGTAGGCATAGGCTAATCGGAAAAGCACAGGCTCACTATAGGCGGTTCCGACGAATGTGATACCTTGCGGTCCTTTTGTAGTGTAGCCACCTGCGGCTATGATGCCTGTTTCTGCGTACCCGCCCGGCACGGTAATGGCAGGATATCCTGCGCGTGCAGACAAATCGAGCCCTTCCTCATTACCCAGAAAAAGTAGTGCGTCCAGCTGATATTCCCTTATCGCGTGATCAATACCTTGATCCCTTGAGAACTCGTGGTTAAGTCTTAAACTCTCGAAGTACTCCGGTTCTGACAATGTACCACTTGTCCTATTCGAGAAAATCAGTGTGCCTTGACCATATTTCAACGCGATATCGCTATTTGCTTCGTTATAGGCGATAAGTTCATCTAATGTTCGTACAGATGCGCCGGGTCCAGCGTTAGCTAAATAATCATTCAACCCTTTTTTGAACTCGAACTGCATGATATCCCAGTCCCACTTTGCACTTTCGCAAGGTAATGTCACCGGGTCGATCACGATAGCACCACGTTCCTTGAACAAGGCGATCGCTCGCTCAATAATCTCGGCCCTAGCATCGTCCAGTCCTTGATAATAGAAACGCGGAATGCCAATTCTCGCGCCTTCCAAACCTTTTGCATCCAAGAAAGGGGTATAATCCTTATACGCTATTCGCCTGCTATCTTGCATGGCAGCATCTTCTGAATCAACCTCCGTCATGGCTCCGAGTAAGATTGCAGCATCCCTGACCGACCGTGTCATTGGACCAGCTGAATCTTGACTTTGCGTAATCGGGATAATACCTGTTCGACTTACAAGCCCAATTGTCGGCTTTATACCAACAATGTTGTTTTGTGAGGATGGGTTGATAATTGAACCAGAGGTCTCTGTTCCGATAGAAGCGGCGCACAAATTCGCGGCAACTGCTGCACCAGATCCAGAACTTGAGCCACCCACGAACAACTCACCAGGACCATATGGATTCAGCGTCAGGCCTCCCCTAGAGCTATACCCTGCCCACATCATATAGGACATATAATTTGCCCATTCCGTCATGTTTGCCTTCCCAAGGAACACGGCTCCCGCAGCTCTTAGTTGTGCTGCTACACCCGAATCTTTCGGAGCGTAATGTTCCGCAAGAGCGACCGAACCTGCACTGGTATGCATACGGTCACCTGTATCGATATTGTCTTTAAGCAAGATCGGGATGCCGTGTAGTGGTCCACGGGTTCCCTGTTTCTCCCGCTCAACGTCTAGCGCCCTCGCTACCTCTATTGCATCCGGGTTAACTTCTAGAACCGCTTTCAGCATCGGATTTAACTGCTCGATGCGGTCCAAATACCAGCGAACGCAAGATTCCGACGATAACGCACCTGTCTCCATAGCTGCTTGTAAAGAAACGATGTCTACTTCTATTAAATTTAGATCTATTGTATTGTCCATTAGACTTACTCTCCTCTTGTAATAACACTTTATTACCATCTTACCATTTATAGCCAGATCATAGAGAATAAAAAATAATTATAGTTATGCTAATCTGATCGTATATAAAAAAGCAGCCCCACAACGGGACCGCTTCTTCCTTCTAACCACCTATTTAGTTGCTCGTCAACGAATAATCGTCGAAGAAGAACGTGCCGCGCATGTCTTTGAAATACGTATAGACGCGAACCTTAGCCGTATTGGCCGGTGCTGTATACGTACCATGCACATTCTCGAAGCCGGAAGTTGTTGTTCCGCTGTAAGTTGAAACTGTATTGTCCGCTAATACATTGCCCGATGCATCAAGGAATTGCACTTTGAACTGCAGTGTGCTGCCCGTGTTGGACGTGATATTCACATACCCGTCAAAGGTATAGGATGTGCCTGCCGTTGCATTCACATCCTGATACCAGCCGAACCAAGGACCCGTATCGCCGTTGATCCGAATAGACGCGTAGCCCGAACGATAAGTTGATGTATTACGGGATACGTAATAATCCTGCTCGTATGTCCATGAGGCTGGACGATTGCTGCCATTGTCCGTCTCGAAGCCGGCGTTTGTCAGCAGGTTGCTGCCTCCCGAAGCAGCATCAGTAGTGACGTTCAGTGCAGTGCTTGCTGCTGAGACGTTTCCTGCCGCGTCCTTCGCTTTAACAGTGAAGCTGTACGCTGTATTTGCCGTAAGGCCTGTTACTTGGTAGGATGTTGCACCTGTTGTGGACCCAGCCAGTGTCGTACCTCTGTAGATATCATAGCCGGTTACCCCTACATTGTCTGTCGATGCTGTCCAAGACAAGTTAACGGTTGTTGATGTTTTCGATGGCGATGTTAATCCCATTGGCGTTATTGGTGCTGTAGTGTCTGCCATCGCATTCGTTGTTACGTTCAGCGCACTGCTAGCTGCAGAGGTATTGCCTGCAGCATCCTTCGCTTTAACCGTAAAGCTATAAGCTGTTGAAGCTGTCAGAGCTGTTGCTTGGTAAGTTGTTGCTCCTGTCGTGGAACCAATAAGCGTCGTACCTTGATAGATATCATAGCCAGTTACACCTACATTGTCTGTCGATGCTGTCCATGACAAGTTAACGGTTGTTGATGTTTTCGATGGCGATGTTAATCCAGTAGGCGCTGTAGGTGCTGTTGTATCGGCTGTGCCACCGCTTCCATCCGTCAGCGAGAAGTCATCGAAGTATAATGAGCCTTTGAGATCCTTCATGTAAATATATACACGAGCTTTTACCGTGTTTGCTGGCGCTGTACGCGATCCATTTACATTGGCAAAGCCCGTATTTGTACCCGTATGCGTATACAGCAGGTTATCCTGCAGGATGTTGTTCGAAGCATCCAGGAATCGAAGTCTGAACTCGATAGTTGTACCGTTATTGGCTGCTGCATTATAGTAGCCATCGAAGGTATAAGCCGTACCTGTTGTTGCTGCAGCATCCTGATAGAAGCCAAGCCATGGTCCTGTATCACCCGACATCTTCATCGAAGCCGTGCCGCTGCGCTTGACTGAAGTGTCACGTGAGCAGAAATAATCATTTTCGCAAGTCCATTGATCCGGCTTGTTGTTGCTGTTACTTGTATCAAAGCTTGGATTCTGCAGCTTGTTGACTGGAATCGGTGCTAAAGTCGTTACACTAATCGTGCTGCTTGCCGAGGAGGTGTTATTGCGCGCATCCCTTGCTTTCACAGAATAAGAATAAGTTGTGAGCGGTGTCAGGCCTATATCGGTATACGTTGTTGATGTACCGCTTACCGTACCCGCTATATTGCCATTCCGGTAAATATCATAGGCAGTTACACCCACATTGTCAGTCGATGCTGTCCAGGAGAGATTCACTGAGATGTCCAGTTTGGACGGTGAAGTCAATCCTGAAGGTGCCGATGGAGCGGTCGTATCTGGCGGATTGGTTGTCACGTTAAGTGTGCTGCTTGCCGAGGATTCGTTCCCAGCATTGTCCTTGGCTTTTACAGTGAAGCTGTATGCCGTGTTAGCTGTTAGGCCAGTCGCTGTGTACGTTGTCGCGCCTCCAGTTGAGCCGATCTTCGTCGAACCGCGATAAACATCATAATCCGTTACACGAACATTGTCTGTAGAAGGCGACCAGGACAGATTCACTGTCGTATCAGTCTTAGAAGGTGAAGTCAGGTTCGTTGGTGCCGACGGTACTGTCGTATCTGGTGCGTTGCACCCTTCACATTCGATCTTCACCGCAATATCACGGCTGAAGGATGGTACATTGTTCAATACGAGATTGCCGCCAGTCGCTTGAACGCTGCTTGTTGTACCATATGTGCCCGTATACGTATTGTAGTAAGAGACATTGTAGTAATTGTTAGGCATAGGAATGGTAAAGCTCATACCGCTTACTGTTCTTGGATTCGTTACGGTGTGATTAGCTTGTGTATCATTAATCCAAAGGTATGCGCGGGAATTGTCCTTAAATCCTCCAATCTTCGTGTTGTTCGACTGCAGACCGTAGTCCACGAACGGCATGTTGATCAAATGATCTTCCTCTGGTTGTATGAAGTTCGCGAGCTGCGTATAGATGGCTTTAAAATTCGACGGAAGTGCGAAACCGCTTTCAAATGTCCACCACAAACTGCCGCCTGCTGCTCCTGCGCGGAATATTGGACCCCAAAGCGAGTTATGCATGTATTCGTCTATGGTTGGATCCGTCGTTTGATCGGTATCTGCTTTGCCGACTTCCCCGATGAAAGCTGGTTTGCCAGGTGCTAGAGTATGCAGATTATCAATCTGTTCTTCCCAAGCATCCACTACACCTGCGCTGGAATCGTAACGATGGACGTTCGTAGCGCTTAGTGTTGTGAGTGTCTCCCACGATTGCTGCCCCGAACCGGCATGGTCCTTCCAGGCGAAGCTTGTCGTTGTCGGGTGATGGTAGAAGTCTAAGCTCTTCCAGTAGTTATCCATAGTCGCATGCCAGCTGGCACGGATTGCAGGCGTTGTATCGACGCGGTTGTCGGACTCATTCCAGTACTCCAGCATGCCAAGTGCTCGGCTGTAGCCGAAGCGGGCGAACATATACCGGAGAAGCTTTTTCTGATAGGAGATCGCTGTTGGATTGGTCCAGAAGTCGGCGTTGTTCTCCGAGTAGGTGGACGGTCCACCATTCACTTGGTTATAAGCATTAACGTTCCATTGGTAATACATATCGCCAAAGCTGTTCATCGTCAGCATGATATACACGTTATTAGCTGCTGCAGTGTCGAGCATCTGATCCATACGAGCCTGATTATCCAGCTGATACTTACCAATACCGGCATAGTTGATTGACAGACCAGCTTCATTAGCCGTGATGGGTCCCCACTCTGCCGCAAAGCTGCTCCACCAGCATGAATACCAGACACGGAGGAAATTCATTTTAGCTGGCAGCAAATTTGGAATCTCAGTCGTGACTGCTGTCGAGTCCGATGTATTATTCCAGGCGAAGTTTGTTCCGAGAAGTGTAAGCTGGGAGCCGTAGCTGTCCATAAATCGATCACCTTGTGCTGTCATGAAGCCGCGATTGTTGCCTGCCCCACCTGCTGTAAAGGTGTACGTCGAGGATGTCCCCGTCCCGCTTGCGTCAGTGACGCTCAGCACAACACTATGTAAGCCTGCCTGGCGCGGGGAATAACGGACAGCCCATTTGGGCGATGAGTCCGACTTATAGAAGCCTGGTACAGACTCCACTGCTCCCGAAGGCGTCGTGAACGTCGCGGTTACATTGACCTCATCCGGATTGAAGGGGTTTGTATAAGTGGTGCTTAAGTTAAAGGATATTTCCAATTTGTCGTACAAAGCTGGTGTCGAGGTGTTCATAGAGACATTGCTGAATGCCGTTGCAGCCGCAACCGAATGGTTTGCAAGCGGCATACTACCAAGAGCCAGTATAAAGCTCATGAAGAGGATAAATAGCGGTTTGTTTATTATTCCCGTACTGCGCATGAATGTTCACTTCTCCTTCTCGATTGGGTAGCGTGAATGCATGGGTGGCTGGATTCTGGGATGCCTGTCAAAGTTACTTCGCTATTGATTGAACGATTAACCTCCCTTCAACGGTTGATGGTTCCCATTCTCTTCGATCAGGGCGGTTATCACAACCTAATAAAGCAAAGATTATCACCCCATAAACAAGTGATACCATACTTTTTGACTCTTTTTGCACCCTAAAAACAACAAAAAGCGCATTCGAACGCCTATGGCGAACAAACACGCTCTGATAAAAACGAAGTTATCTGATTCTATTAATAGAGCTGTTCCTCATAACGAACCTTGCCTGCTTGATCCATACCTCTAAGTGATTTCATTGGATTGCCTGTGTAATCCCCTTTGAAAATAAATAAAAACATTCTATCACTCTTTATATCTTGAGCAATTGTCGTCAGATTGTCCATATCTTTTTCCTTCATTGTTAGTTCAATTCGAGTAATTTTGTCATCGATCACATACCCAAAAATTTTATAGGTCATAAAAGAACCGCTCCTAGAATTGACGCCTTCCCAGCTATAGGAGAACGCTTTGCTGCGATCAATTTTAATACCAGCAACACCTCCACCAGGGAACCATCCTCCCCTTTTCTTTTGGACCGTGTCCGCTGAGAACCAATCTTTGTATATTCCAAGGAAGATGACTTGATCCTTATCGAAAGGAACCGTTACCTTTCGTACAACAATCGAGGGGCCATAATGAAAGCCTTGTTCCGAGAGTTGATGTGCTTTTTCAGGGGTACGGCTGCCAGTCGGTAAGATGTCAGCATGGATAAACAACCATAGTAAGAAAACAACCAATATCCATTCTATCATTGCAATGATCGTTTGCTTCTTCATCTTACTCCACCCCCTTCACAAGAGGGATCTCTAAGGTGAAATGCCGATCATAATGATCGTATATTATCGTTGCTGACTCAACTGTGTGCTCCGGTACGTCGAACCAGATATATCCTCGTCCCCCCCAACTGGTACCGTGGGAGCCAGCGCTATGACTTTCTAAATCTTGACCATCAGGAGTCTCAAGCTTAAGGGTCATCGATGGAAAGGACCATGAATTCCTTGGATTAGAACGATACGTATAAGTCAGTAGGATGTGCTCCGTTGTAACGTAAACCTCATCAACAGTGAATTTACTATTATCGATTTTCATCGTCTTGCCAATCTCCAATTTCGTAAACTCACCATCTGCACTAACTGCTTTTATCGGATCATTAATTTCCCGACTACTCGACAGCCAATCCTGGATATAATACAGCAGCAGAATGAGGAGTAGGATAACGAGAAGTGTTCTTCTTACTATCATGAACAAACGATTAATTCGAATCATATTTATATTTAACCCTCACTTTTGTTTTCCTTTTTTTCCCTTACACACAATAATAAGACGTTGTTTATAAGAAAGGTTGCGGGATAGGTTAACTCTGGCTACGAACAGAAAAAAGAGCCGCTTATGGCGAGCTCCTCCTGTCTTCTATTCGTCGAGGTTGACTTTATCCCGTAATATTGCTATAAATAAGGGTCGCAATCCATAAGGCAAGAGGTAGAATTAAACTTGTAAGAGTAATTTCTTTGGTGAGTGGTTTTTTTCGAATTAATGCAATGAGAGTATCGGAGATTAAGAAAATGACGGCTGCTAAGAGGCTGATATACATTACTATTAACCCGAATATACCATGCAATAAGGTCGTGATAATCAGTCGTAGCCATTGGCGGTGAGTAACTGCACATGCAATCCATTCACTAAGTAGAGAGGTCGCTGTTCCGTAGGTGTAAATAGCTGGTGCGGCATACATCAAGTATACACAAGTTACGCTTAATGCTTCGTGAATATGGACACCGATAGATTGAATATTCTTAATATCGAATAGATCGGGTTCCAGCCATGCATAGATGATGGAGAATAAGAAGCTTGCTATTGACGCGCTGATGATTTTTCTCATAAACAGCTGACTGAATGGGATTTGCATAGAAAGTTCCTCCCTACCACAGTATTGAATTACTTGCATCATACTGCGCGGAGGAACGGTCTGTAAGTTCTAACTTATGTAGTACCCTATTTCCTTTTATTGAATGATCTCTACATAGTTGGGGCATCCTAGTAACTCTAATGCTGGCTTTCTCAAGTTGCTGCACGATTCACCTGTTGCTACCGTTTGCCTTAAAAAATTGATGGAGGTTTGTATATGATTGAAACACCTCAGTCCTCAACTGTAAGAGAGTTGAAAACGGACGCCGAAATTCGTAGTGCAATGTCTGCAAAAGAACCTATTATGGTTTATCAGGATCGAATGAGATTGAGACCACCATTGCCTATCATTGCATACAACGATGATATCGTCCGTATTGCTGATGGTACAACCTTCCTTCGCAGTGCAACAACTTTTGTCACTCTAAGCGACGAAGAAAAAGTTGCTTACAAGTTGACACCACAAAAGTAGAATGAGACACCAAATAAAAAGCAGCAGTCCAGGGTTTATTTCCTCTCCCTATGGCTGTTGCCTTTTTATGCTATACATCGATATCATTTAATTTAGTTTACATAACATTAATTATGTTACTTAAATATTGAAATTGATCTATTGACATAAATAACCATTTCCTCATATTATATTTACGAAACGGTGTAGTAACATAATTGGAGAGGGTTGATTAGAAATGATCATTCAAAAGCTTCCATGGGCTGGCATACGCGTGCAAGTTGGAGACACAAGCGTTGTTATTGATCCGTTATTCCATTTTCCCGCCAAATTTGGTCAATCACATGAACCCCTTATTCCTTTGAACGAGTTTGGCCCAGTTGATGCCGTACTCATTACCCATCATCATGGCGATCACTATGATCCTGAAGCCATTGCTCTATTCTACGGCACAGATATTCCTGTCTACATGTTCAACGAATCCTTAAAATTTGCAGGAGATTCGACGAATCTTGAGGGTGTATCACTAGGACAAAAGCTGCAGATCGGTGCCCTTACAGCAACCGCCTCCTACTCTGTGGATGGCGTTGGTGATCCGCAAATATCATGGATTGTACAAAGCGAGGATAAAACAATTATTCACTGCGGCGATACGTTGTGGCACGGATACTGGTGGAAAATGGTACGGGAATATGGCCCCTTCGATGCGGTTTGCCTGCCTGTTAATGCTGCCGTCGTAGAGTTTCCTGGACTCACCCCAAGTGGTCAACCGATTACATTATCTCCCGAACAAGCGATTGCGGCTGCAACCCTCTTGGAAGCCAAAGTGCTGGTCCCTATCCATCATCGTGCCATTCATTCTCCCCCACTTTATCGAGAAACTCCTAATATTCAACAACGTTTGCTGACAGCAGCACCAGAGCAATTATCAATTGTACTATTGAAAACTCATGATACGATTTCAATCTAATTAGGTATTATCTCATAAGGAGAATAAAAGGTGAGCGCAGATCTGCCAAAGCGAAAACCGGGAAGGCCTCGTAACAAACAAACAGATAACAATATTCTAGAATCAGCCCGCATGCTAATGATGGAGTTCGGCTTACAAAACTTCAGCATGGATGCCCTCGCTGTCCGGGCAGGTGTTAGTAAACCAACCATTTACCGCAGATGGCCTACCAAGGAAGATCTCATCTCCGATGCTTTTGGTTTCACGGCGGAGCAAACGGATATCCCTGATACAGGCGATGCATGGACTGACTTGCATGTCTTGTTAACGAATATGCTTAGTGCAATCAGCAACAGATTTGGCAATCTTTCCTCGGGAGCCAATAAAATGATGGCGGGTATGATCGATTCGCAGCAGTTAATAGCTGAGTATACAGAGAACTTTATTACACCACGACGACAGGCGTATATGAAGATTATTCAGCGAGGTAAACTGCGAGGCGATATTCGTGAAGCTACAGATGAGGAACACCTCATTGACTTAATTAGCGGTGCTTATTTTTATTGTTTACTGTTTCGACCTGAAGCCGTTGCATCGGAACAATGGCTTCATAACGTCTTGTCTATATTGAAAAATGGTGCCGTCAAGTCACCGTGATCAATGTGAAAGCTGGTGCTCCCTTCTAAAGGCTCACCAGCTTTTTATATTATAAAACTATTAAAATCCCATTATTTATTCTGAATTCTTGTAATAATTATTTCTCAATATGGAAAAATAAGTGTCAAAAACATGAGGGTGAAAAACCATGGAAAAGTTGAAACAGAATTTGGACCAGAAGAACACAGCTGTCATTGTTGTAGACGTTCAAAATGATTACTGCCATCCGGAAGGTGCAATCGCCAAAACCGGCATTGATGTTAGTGCTGTCAATAAAATGATGCCGAATTTGCAGGCCTTGTTAGAGTCAGCTCGGGAGCATGAGATTCCTGTTATTTTCCTGCAGACCAATCATGAGAAGGCTACCGATTCTGAAGTTTGGCTATCTCGCTTCAAGGATGGGGTCAACCCGATTTGTCATACCGGAAGCTGGGGAGCTGAATTTTTCGTGGTGGCCCCACTCTCTACCGATATAGTTGTTAAGAAACATAGATATAGTGGTTTTATTCATACAAGACTGGAGTCTGTTCTTCAGACCTTAAAGATTGAAACCCTAGTCATGACTGGTGTGAGCACCAATCTATGTGTAGAATCAACGGCTAGAGACGGTTTTATGATGGATTATCGTATTGTTTTCTTGAAAGATTCCTGTGCTGCATTTTCGCAGGAAGAACATGATATGACGATTAAGACCATTGATACTTATTTTGGGATGGCCACTGATACAAAAGATGTGATTTCCTTCTGGCAGCACCAGGCGAAGCGTTCACCACAACTCCAAGACTAGATGTTTATAGGAAGTCGGATGGTTGCCATCGCTTCCTTCTTCTGCTCGTTATTAACGTGGGTATAGATCATTGTTGTCTCGATAGAAGCATGACCAAGCAGTTCCTTGACCACACGGATATCTACCCCGTTTTTGAGCAAAATCGTAGCAAACGTATGACGCAGCTTATGGCAGGAAAGCTTCTTGTTCGCGGCATTCGGATATTCACTCTTGAATGCTTCAAAGGTTTGGCTGGCGATTTTCTGAATTTGCCGGATGGATAGCCTCCTGCCTTTCTGCGACACGAATAAAGCATCTTCTTGTTCCTTGTAAGGGGTAATACGATCTTGAGCTACTTCGGTTAGCACCGACGCCAGCTCTTCCGGCACAGGGATTTCATTCCATTTGCGCCCTTTACCAAACACCTCGATTGTCCCTCTTACCGAATTGAAATCGCTCCGGTTCAACCGATGCACCTCGCCGACCCGCAGACCGCAATAACTCATCAGTAGGAAAATAGCGATATTGCGGGCTCGGTAACGCCCATCTATGAAAGCGAGACTTGCCGCCAGCTCATCCTCTTCCAGATATACCGGCTTCTTATTTTTCTCGGTCTTTGACTTCTTCACTTCCATAGCTGGATTACGTGCGGCGAGCTCGAAATCAATCAGCGCTGTATAGAAAGATCGAATCGCCGATAATGTCCGATTCCTTGCCCGATCTCCTGCTCCGCGCTGTTTGGATACAAGAAACGAAATAACATGCATTTTTGCGGCTTGCTCTACCTCCGCCCCTTCCAGCGATTCTAAGTAGCCATATGCTTCTCTCATATATTCCTTCTGAGTTGTTTCTGTATAGCCGGCTTGCTTCATCCAAATGCGAAAGGCCTGAGTCATTTTTCCATAATGTTCCTCTAATTCTTGCTGCCGCTTCAACTCAATCCCCACCTTATGTATAAAAAAATCGATCTCATATGAAAGTGCGCAAAACTCTGATTTTGCGCACTTTATTATAGCATAAAAACAGATCCAACTCCTATTGGTGCTGGATCTGTTTAATAGTTAACATAATATATATTTTGTAACCTTTCATGGCATTCAGACTACCTAAGTATTAGATTCAGTAATTTAATGGTTTCTGAAATCGATAATCGTAGGTAGGATAGCATATTTTCCAAGTTATATATCTCTAACGGTTCCGTTGGCTGCTCAACCTGAAAATCATCATTTAACTGCTTCACAATAACTGGAAGATATTCTGTATACAGTCCTTCAATATTACTGTTCTCTACTAGAGGTATGTCCCCTATTGGGATTAATGGATAATAGTCTAACAGCATTTTGTTCAATCGTCTAAAATCACGATAGCCTTTTTCGATCGCACTTTGTTTTTCGCTTTCTGGAAGACATTTTATTTGTTTCAAATAAATCATGTCATACCACAGGGAATCTGCAACAAGATGGCTTAAATAACCAACGTAAAAGGAATCATCAAAATACTCCTTGTGCTTTTGGATAAATAGATTGTAATCGGTTCGCTTCCTGCCATCCTCGCTGACTTGTACAAAGTGAGTAAGTGCTTTCGGCGCATAAATGGGATGTGTTAAGTCAGGAGCAAGTCCCCCTAAATGAATTTTGATTTCTTTCGATTGATAGAAATGTTTGTTTATCTCGGTTGTGATACAGTAATGCATCATCCGTGAGCCCATCTATCTCTTCTCCTTTCGAAAAAAAGCCCCTGACATTTGATTTGTCAGAGGCTTCTTGGGTGCATTGCATTTCATTTGTGATTTCCTTATTTATCGTAACTGAAACAAAGGTTATTTAACATCCTTTTTCCACTGATCGTGCACTCACATTTTAATGACTGTTAACTATAGTTGCGTTGGTAATCCATCATAGTTAACATAACAATTATTATGTATCCGATTTATATCCACCTCATAAAATCTTTATTGACAATCTTCACATTGTTCGTTTCTGCCCAATTTGCGATATCCATATAGCCCTTAAACCTGAAACAAAAACTTAACGGGACAACTTTCTTTCCATAAGGCTTTATCCCAATAGTTTGATTGAAATATCCCATAATACTGTCTTTTGTTGCATTTACAACAATTAGAGTTTGCTATATACTCAAATAGTTCCTGATTTCATTATATATTCCTACACTAACTCCAGAAAGGCTGAGAATAAATGAACACAACTAGAATCACAAAGACTGAGGATTTAAAGGCAGCCTTTGATATTAGGATAAAAGTTTTTGTAGAAGAACAAGGCGTACCGCTTGAGGATGAACTAGATGAGTTTGATACACTAGATGGACGTTGTGAACATGTACTCGTACATTATAATGAGCAGCCAGTAGGAACTGGAAGACTTCGAATTCATGATGGTTTAGGCAAGTTGGAGCGCATTTGCATTTTAGAGCCTTACAGGAAATTTGGCCTAGGTAAAACCATCATTAAAGCGTTGGAAGATATCGCTTTAGAAACGGGAGTGTCCAAGGTTAAATTACACGGGCAAACACAAGCTGAGGGTTTTTATTTAAAACTTGGCTATCAAACTTCATCGGATGTTTTTATGGAGGACGGTATCCCACATATTCTAATGACGAAATCTATTGAGAGTATCTAAATTAAAAAAGGCAATCGGTGTACAAACCGGTTGCCTTTTTCGTTCTCTCTATAATTAAGCTGCGAGACTCATAAGCGGTGACGAACTGCTGCGACGAGTTGCCGTACCGGAAGCACGCAGTCTTCTACTTTGCAGCACTGCGATCGCCGATGCCGGTTCCATCTCCCCTTGCTGTACTAGAGCAAGCATCGCTTCTGTATCACCGACTTCGTAAGCAATAGCGAGCGAGCGTAAGACATCAAGCAGTCCTTCGTCCTTCGAAGCTTTTAATGTGCCACCATCAATGGCTTTCCTCACAGCCGGAAGTGCTGTACGAGCCCGGTGCAGGGCAGCTTTAACTGCGCCTACCGTTAAACCAAGCCTTATAGCTGTCTCTGCTGATGAATAGCCACAAACATCCCTTAGCAGAAAAACTGCTTGTTGAAGTGGTGAAAGGTAAGTCATAATCGCCTGCATAGCTAACTCCGTTCCGATACGGCTGTTGTCCGGCACGGTCTGAACCTCCATGGATTCTTGTACAGCCTTCATCATACGGGCGTTAGAGGATTGTTTCCTTATTCGATCGATCCACGCATTACGCGCGATTCTCATTAAGTAAGCCTCTGGGTTAATATGATCCAAGGGTTGCAGGGAATCCAATGCCTTCAGCCATGTTTCCTGTGCCAAGTCCTCTGCTTCCCAGCGGGATTTCGTTAATGTTAGACAATAACGGCCAAGCACTCCTTGAAGCCGTTTAATCTCCACGTTTTTCTTAATCGCTTCCACCATTTCAGGCACCTCCGATACTTACCATTATACGCATCCTTATTACCGTAAACGAATGAACCCTAGAAAAAGATACGCGGTGCTCAGAAATATTTTTACCGTATCTTTTACGCTCCTCCTCTCGTTTACGAATTGTAAGTCACATCAAATAAAGCAAAAGAAAAGAGGGATTACCATGAGCAGTTTCATTCCATATGTTGTTGAACAATCGACTCGCGGGGAGCGTTCTTACGACATTTACTCCCGGTTACTGAAGGATCGAATCATCTTCCTCGGTTCAGCCATTGATGATCAGGTCGCGAACAGCATTATCGCACAATTACTGTTCCTTGCGGCCGAAGACCCTGACAAAGAAATCAGCCTCTATATCAACTCACCTGGAGGTTCGACCACAGCTGGGTTTGCGATCTATGACACGATGCAGTACATTAAGCCAGAAGTTCATACGATTTGTGTCGGTATGGCCGCCTCGTTCGCGGCTATCCTACTAATGTCAGGAGCTAAGGGTAAACGATTCGCGCTGCCAAGCAGCGAAATTATGATTCACCAGCCGCATGGCGGCGCGCAGGGACAAGCGAGCGACATTGCGATCAGCGCCAAGCGTATTCTGGATACTCGGTCACGGCTGAACCAAATTGCTGCTGATCGAACCGGACAGCCACTCGACAAAATCGAGAAGGATATGGACCGTGACTACTTTCTCTCTGCCCAGGAAGCACTCGAGTACGGCATCATCGATCAAGTCGTACAGAATGCCTGAATTCATTGAAAATGTAAGGAAGCTGCCGGCATTTAAGCGGCAGCTTCCTTGATAATACTGTCTACAACATTCTGTTTCTCTTCTCATCCAGATAAATATCCAGCGCCGCAATTCCTCGAATCATCAGTTTAATAAATAGATAAAGAGCGTATATCCCAAGTAAAATAAACAATCCGTATACAATGATCATGATTATAGAAAAAGCCGAGAAAACCGAAACAGTTGTATTCACATCCATAAATATGAACCTCCTTATGTATTATAACTTTGTGATAAAGCCTATGTTTCTTTTGACCGGCCCTCTAATTCACTTTGTTCACTTCATGTAAATTTAATAAGAAGACCGATGCAATGACAATAAGAGATAACAGCAGAAAGATAATCGCAAGCATAAATTGTCCAACTGCCCATATTGCAGCAGATGCCACAATAAATACGAATAATTTAAACGCTGTTCTTACTTGATAGGAGAAGATTGGAACCGATGCTTTTGGTGAGAGGAACATCCCCCATAGTATGATTGTAACCAACGGTGCTGCGACAGCTACGATGATTTTGACTGCCATCCCTGCATTAATCTGATACCCCCAAAAGCTAAATACAGCAATCGCAGCTAGTTCCAATAGAAAAAATACCGTAAGTAGAATCGCTTTCAATTTGATCCTCCTCTACTTCCTAATCCACTATTCCTTCTTTACTGGTCTTTCAAAAACGATCTCAAATGAGCCCGGTTTCCCGTGCCCATCATAATTTAGTGGAACCACTTGTACGAATCGCCAGCCTTCAGCGGCATACTCTTGAATAGTTTCTTGATGCTGTGGTCTAGACCAAACACCACCTAATGAGGTTTCAACAAAAATGTATTCATACATACGTCAACCCGCCTCCTCCAATTAATATGTACCATTTTACTTTGATTTGGGAATTTAAGCCATTCCTTTTCGCTCACCATCCTTATGACGAAAAAAACATCGACTAAAGCTAACTATTTGATCCTTTTATACAAAAAAATGCAGCCGTTTGAACGGCTGCATTTTTCATAACCTTTAGCTATTAGTTAGTGTCCGCTGAAGCTTTGCTCTTCCATCTCCGTTGTTGGGTCAAGCTTGCTTCGGCCCATGAAGAACGAAACAAACAGGGCAAGAACCGCAGGAATAATGGCCCAAGCGAAAGTACCAACGATTGAATCGGACAACGAGTGAACAATCTTATCTAATACATCAGCTGGGATATGCTCCCTTGCCTCCGGAGTCAGTATTTCACGTGGATCTTTGAATTCCATACCGCCTTCTGGCGCAGTTTGACCGCTTGCGATAAAGGCATCGGTTAATTTACTGGAGAAGAGATTACTTTGTACAATACCATAGATCGTAATACCAATCGTCATACCAAGCGACCGGATAAAGTTAAGTGTCGAACTTGCGGTACCACGCTGCCTTGCAGGCAGACCATGGATAGCTGTGTTTCCAAGTACGGAGAAGGATGCTCCGATACCAAGACCGATCAGGATCATATAAATTGTCACGACTAATCTGGATGAATCAGCCGTAAGAGTTGTAGTCAGAATAGATCCAATGACAAGGATGATGAACGTAACGACCATGATGTTCCGGTAAGGGATTTTTGTCATCAGGAAACCGCCTGAAGTCGCTGTAACAACCGTGCCTAACATCATCGGCAACAGCACGAGGCCGGAATTAGTCGCTGACCCACCAAGCACACCTTGAATGAAGATCGGAATGAATACAGAAGCGACAATAAACGCCGCACCACTAAACAACGCACTTAGAATACTGGTAGAATATAACCGATTCTTAAATAAAGCATAAGAGATGATTGGCTCCTTGACCTTTGTTTCCACGAACAGGAATGTGATAAGCAAGACAGCAAAGCCCGCGAACATCCCCAGAATTTGTACAGAATCCCAAGCATAAGTCTTACCGCCAAGCTCAAGAGCAAACATGAGACAGACGATTGCTCCGATCAGGGTCACCGCACCATACCAGTCGATAGGCTGCTTGGAGTGTTCCATTGATTCCTTGTAGAAGAAACCAATCATACAAAGAGCAATGACACCAAGCGGGAGATTAATGTAGAATACCCATTCCCAAGCGAAATTGTCTGTAATATATGCTCCGAGCAAAGGTCCAAAAATGGAGGACATGCCGAAGACTGCCCCGAACATACCGCCCATCTTGCCTCTGCTCTCCAGTGGAACAGCATCAAACATAATGGTGAACGCTACTGGCATCATCGCCCCTGCCCCGATGCCTTGAACGGCACGATACATGGCAAGCTCAGTAATCGAACCTGCGGTACCGCATAACACGGAACCAGCCATAAACATGATGATACCAAATAGGAAGAACCTCTTACGGCCATACATATCGGACAACTTTCCGAAGATCGGCATGCCCGCCATTTCCGCTACCATGTAGGCAGATGTGACCCACACAAATTTGTCCATGCCGCCAAGTTCTGCGACAATATTGCCCATTGCTGTAGCGACAATGGTGTTGTCCATCGAGGCCATCAGAATGCTTAGCAACAGACCTGCGATTACTAGTCCAACGTTGCTTTTCTTATTTGCGATCAATTTGCACGCAACCTTTCTTCATTAACATAAGTGTTAGTAAGTTACCCTTTGAAGCTTGAATTCCTTCAGGAATGTCTTACGAGCTTTGCTAGATAGTAAACACACTGCAAACGTCTCGAAACAATGTTACGCACACCATTTCCCTACTCTCAGCGTTACTAATAACAAACTCGATTCTGTTGATTGAGAGTTTAGCAAATCAGGTTTCCTAGCACCTCACCCGAAAAAAACCGCCACAAAGCCCGAAGAACAAGGTAACGTTCACCTTCGAGATTCGTAACGATCTAAACTTTCAATAACTGTAAGCTTCGTATGTCATCGTAACATAACATTGTTCTGTTGTATAGTCTAGAATTCATAGCCCTATCGCTTCCATTTGGACCCAACAGATAAGAACATATGTTCTTCACCTTCAAATATTAGCAAATTATTGGTACATCGTCAATCAAGTTTCTCCTAATCGTCACTTAAGGAACTTTAACCCCGCACGACACCTTCGTACTAGGATCAAGTAACGATCGTGCCGCCATTTACAAAGAAAATTTGCCCCGATATGTAAGAAGAGTCGTCTGATGCAAGTAACACATAAGTTGGCGCTAACTCGAAAGGCTGCCCCGGCCGTTTCAATGGTACATCCGTGCCAAATGTCGTCACTTCTTCTGCCGTAAAAGCGGTTGGGATTAATGGCGTCCATGTGGGTCCAGGCGCTACCGCGTTTACTCGAATGCCTTGATCAGCAAGTTGCAGGGATAATGAACGTGTGAAAGAGACGATAGCGCCTTTCGTTGCCGTGTAATCGATCATATTGGCCATGCCGGAGAAGGCTGTATCTGAGGTCGTATTGATAATCGTACTTCCAGCGCAGAGATGTGGCAAAGCGGCTTTAGTCATATCAAAGAATGATATTATATTCGTTTGAAAGGTATTAATCAACTGTTCTCTCGTAATATCCATAATTCTTTTTTGATGATACTGAACACCATGATTGTTGACTAAGATATTCAATACGGCTAATTTAGATGCCTATGGGCAATATGTATTGCTAAATAGTTTACATAATGAAAATTACGTAAACAAAAAAAGAGCATTCAGTTAATATGCTATTAACCGAATGCCCGCCCTATTTTAGCCTTGCAGATTGATTATATCTGGCATCTCCTGACTATCCAGTTCTCGGATAGAGAGCTTAGCACCGATGGATCGGAAGTTGCCAATAACGTCCTCATATCCCCGTTCAATATGCTCGAGCCCTGTAATACATGTATTGCCTTCTGCGGCTAAACCAGCTAATAGTAAGCTGGTACCTGCGCGTACATCCGTTGCATGGACCCAACCACCCTGCAGTGGAAGTCCGCCTCGGATAAAGGCACTTTCTTTCCGCAGTTCTATCTCTGCGCCAAGCCGCCGCAACTGCGGTACATGGGCGAATCTCTTCGGATAGACTCGTTCCGTCACAATACTTTTGCCCTTCGCCTGCAGGAGCAGAGCAGTCATAGGCTGCTGTAAGTCGGTTGCAAAACCTGGATACATGCCTGTACGAATCCGTGTAGCCCTTAAAGTACCCGATCCGTAAGCGGTAATATGGTTCTCACCGGTTTCGATATGAATTCCTATCTCTTGCAGCTTGTATAGGCATGAGCCTAGATGCTCAGGAATGACATCCATAACGGTAACCTGACCACCGTTGATCCCCGCCGACATTAGAAAAGCCCCCGCAATAAGACGATCCGGAATCACCGTATGTGTTCCACCGTTCAAATAAGAGACACCTTCAATGCGAATTCGGTCCGTTCCTGCCCCATAGATTCGAGCACCAAGCCGATTCAAGAAATTTGCCGTATCGACGACTTCTGGATCAACCGCCGCATTGCACAGCAGCGTCCGCCCTTTGGCACGTACAGCTGCCAGCATGGCGTTGATCGTCGCTCCCGAAGTAATCGTATCGAAATAAATCTCTGCACCATTCAGCTCAGAAGCTTCAACGACATAATAGTCCTCGAAAATTTGAACCTGCGCTCCAAGCGCTTGAAACGCTTTGATATGCTGGTCAATAGGCCGTGAGACAAAATTGTCTCCGCCCGGCATGCCAATCGTCACACTTCCGAACTTCGACAGAAGCGCACCTGCAAAATAATAAGAAGCACGATAGCTCGATGCCTTGCCCGGGTCAATGACGGCACTATGTATCCAGCGAGGGTCAATGGTAACCGATCCGCCTTCCATCTTCATCTCCATGCCGATATCCTGGCAAATCTCTGAAATAATTCGAACATCATCAATACGAGGTATGCCCTCGAGTGTTACAATATCGTCGGCCAGGCAAGCAGCGGCGAGCAGCGCCAAAGAGCTGTTCTTCGCACCTGGTATTTGCACCGTTCCGTTTAACGGTCCTGAGTACTCTGCTTGAATATATTTCATGAGGTTATCCCCACTTTCGTTATAACGAATTTAATTCTGATTCCAGCACATAACCGCTGCCGCGCACTGCGCTAATAAGAAAGGTATCTTTGCCGAATTTTTTCCGCACCCGGTAGATGAGTGTATTAATTTCATCAAGCGTAACGTCCGGGATACCTTCTTCTCCTGCAGGACGTTCCGGCCATACTTGAGATTTAATATCTTCAAGTGGAACGAGCTTGTTTATACTCTCGTTCAGGATGCGAAGCAGCAAATACTCTTTCTCAGACATCGGTATCCGCTTGCCTTCAACCACACATTCTCGTTTTTCCCAATGAATCGTTGGCAGAAGGTCCGAAACATTGAGCTGCATCGTGATGCTGAGCGGTTCTATCTCAAGAGTCTGATCGGCGAACATATAGGAAAAGTGAATAACGCTCATCCCGTTGGCGAGTCTGATTATGTCAAAATTGTTCAAGATATATGGAGTGTGCGGCGTTACCCGTACTCCGTTAATTTCCGTTCCATGGCGGCTGCCCAGATCATACAATACCGCTTTGTCCTGTTCTTTGCGAATAACAACATGCTGCCTTGAGATAAATGGATTCGTAAAGGCTAGATCCGGAGTCAACAGATTGGATTGTCTTCCAATCTGCGTTTCATCCGCGGTTAGATTCACACAGGTGCCCGTTCGGTAGGGTTCGCCTCGAATGATATATAAGCATGCATAATTTTCCAAGTCTTGTCCCCTCCGTTTGCGATGACTCCTGCCATCGGTGTTCGGAATTCACTTCAATCTGTATCGTAACTCAAACGGTGGATGATTAACACTATTTTGTACTGACGTCACACTGACATTTCAGTGACACACGGAATCATCCTATTCCTTGTATTAACAATATCACCATTTACGGACAATGCAAAACCCGCAAGAAGGCACTCTTGTCAAAGCACCAACTTGCGGGATAAATCAATCAATTCAGCTGGTTTCATCAGCTTCGGATAATCCGTTATTCGCTCACTGATATATGGTGGTATAAACCATGTAGCATGATAGGCATTCATTCCAACTTTAGAGGCACCATTCAGCTCATTCGAACCTCCATCCCCAATGAATAACGATTCTTCAGGAGAAATTCTCAATCTGTCGCACGCAAGCTGATAAATTTGTGGATTTGGTTTAGCAAGTTTAACTTCGTAAGAGAACAAAGCATCATCGAAGTATTTGGCCAGCTCTGAGGTATGCCATGCGGTTACTTCTTCTGGCGTACAGTTACTTATAAGACAAATTTTCAGGCCAAGCTGCTTTAGCTCTTCGAGCATAAGAATGATGTTCTTATCTATATTGCTGAACGGAATTGCTTTCACTGTTATGCGCTCTTTGTGTAAGGTTTCAATGATTTCATCATCAACACGATGATCGAGTACATCTAGTATTTCTTTTACAACGGAAGGGAAATCTGTGTAGGTGCCATCCATTCTTTTTCCTTGCCGGGAGTTCCATTCCTCTCTATACCTTTTGGCATCCACCTGCAGCTGTTCTTCCAATAATGTAGAACGCGGTGCTTTCCTGCTGCCATTCTCAAATTCGGAGATAAGTGTTTCAAACAAGTCGAAGAAGATGGCTTTGATTCTCATGGAATCCCTCCTGCATTTTAGGTTAACAAAGAAAAAAGCCGCTTTTAAGAAGCGACTTTCACATCAATACCTTGGGTAATCAACCTTCATAATATCCATGAAAGGAACCTTATCAGTTCCTGCAGCAGTCTCGACATGAACTTTACCTGTACGGGAATCCATATGATTAATGATGCCTTGAACGGGCTCTTCTCGGCCCCAAATCGTCAGAACGATTGTAGATCCTTCATGGAAGGCTTCAGACAGTTGGTTCCCTATCTCCTCTAATACAAACTCATCGCGAGTAGGTCGTTTTGGGACTTTTGTTTTAGCCATTCCGTTATTCCTCCAATAATTTATTTCTTTTACAAAGTATACACTAATTCTCGTACAATTTGGGTAAAAGACGTCTGTATTTTCATCTCTTAATGAGATCAATGGAAAAATAAAATTCCACTCTGTCTTCCCTCACCTCATGTCCGTAAGACGCTTTATGCTTCTGCAGAATCGTGTCGGAAATGGATAGTCCTAGTCCTGTCCCGCTTAGCTGTTTACTTCGGGATTCTTCCATAACGAAAAAGGGTTCCCACACCCGTTCCCATTTAGCTTTATTGCTTGTATCCGCTTCGTTTGCAATCCGAAAATGAACAGCATTAGATCCCACTTTTGCAGATACAGCAACCCAATTACCTTCCGTATATTTCATCGCATTAGTCAATAAGTTACGAAGCACGGATTCAAGCTTGCGGCGATCTGCCATGACCCAAACTTCAGGAGGGAGCTCATCTTCCACAATTAACTTCAAGTTCCTCTGACCGAAAACAATATGATACTCCTCTAAGGTTGAGATTAGATGCTGGTGGAAGTCGGTTGGTTCCAGCTCATACGATTCCGTCTGCAGCTTAGACAGCTCTAACAACTGATTAATCATACTCCCCATCTCTTCCGATTGACGCTTGATCACTTCCGCAAATGTGCCATCATCCAGTCCATCCTGTATTCCAGCAGCGTAAGCCCTGATCAGAGACAGAGGTGTCTTCAGCTCATGTGATACATCGGCAATAAAGGTTCGCAAATTCGTATTTCTTACTTCCAGCGATTGCTGAGATGCTTTCAATTTATCACTCATCTTATTGATGCTGTCGGCAAGAGATTCAATCTCATCACCTGTACGTATATTTGCATGAATGAAGGATAATTCGGCGATCGATTTGGCTGTTTCATTCAGCTTGGCCAGCGGTTTCACGATCCTTGTCGTGTACAAAACTGACAGAAGAATCAATAACAGCAACATACCTGACCAAATATATAGATTAAACCGATTTACGATGCCAATGGTTTCGGTTGAATAGGATATCGATTCTCCAACAGCAAGCACATTCCCACCTGATGGCAAAAAATTAACCAGGAAGCTGGACTTTAATTTAGCTTGATCAAAAAGCTTATTTACCCGCTTGCCTTCTCTAAGTAAATTAAGATTTTCCTCCGTTAACCAAAACTTGCTTAACTTCACGTGGATGGTCACATCTACTCTGCTTGCCGCTTTATTATCCGGGTTATCCGGGTGTACGAATAGTGGAAACAATTCTACCCCGCCTAATGAGACAGGGGCCACTGTCATACCCGTCGAAGATCCCGTAATACTGGCAGGTGAACCATTTGAGTTCGAGGTAGATCCAGAAACCTTCGCACTAACCATTATCAAAGATGGTGTACGAGAACAAGCATCCCTGCCTCTGCCGAAAGCCAACGTAAGCAACCTGGTTAAGACCGATGATTCTGTATCCTGGACTTACCCGGGGCAGATGAAGGTTACGATTGCCAAGAAAAATAATTACCTCGATATTAAGCTGGAATCTATCGGAGCTGATTCGTTCCAATGGCCAGTTGTACAAGCTGACAGCTACATGCTTCCGCTGGGAGAAGGAAAGCAGATCCCGGCAGATGACAAGGATTGGAGAACATTTCTGAAGGATCAGAGCTATACGTTCAGCGAATCATTTTCCATGGATTTCTTCGCCTTGAACAATAAGTCATTCTCCATGGTTTATCTGGTCACCAACAAATATAACGACGAGGTCCATTTCGATACAGAGCCATATGTACAAATGCAGTTCACTCACGATTTTCCAACCATTAATCCGGACAAAAGCTATGGCTTCCGCCTGTACGTAACGGGCAATGATCCTCAGCAGGTCGTTCAGCCCTACAAAAATTACGTCATTGAGAGTGGCAACTTCGTCACTTTGGAAGAAAAAGCTTTGCAAAACCCTAATATTCAAAAGCTGTATGGAGCACCGCAAATTTATCTGTGGAGCCCGTCTATTCTGACAGATGAGAACGTAAATTGGCCAAATATGAGAACTGTGCTGGCCGGCAAATTTGGCATATGGCTCAAGCATCTTATGGATGAAACAACCGATGGCAGCAGCGAGCTTGCCGATACGCTTGAGCAGATTTCAAAACAGGATTATCTGGATAAGTATCAGAAGAAGGTTATTTTGAACGCGATTAATCAGGCTGTCAGAATGAAGGATTTCTACTCGGTTGACATGTTCCCTGATCCAGGAAAAGAGGCCACTGCCCTAATTCAAGAAGGTGTGTCCAGCCTCAGTGAACAAAAGCTGTACGAATTGAACAAGCTTCTTCTAAAAGATGCTTTAGGTGATGCTGCCACTGATCTGAAAAGCTGGGGTCAAGCCGGTTCAACTGGGCTGATCCAAGACATGCATGAAGCTGGTATTGATAAAGCATGGATTGGTCTCTCCAATTGGGCGGACGGCTTAATAAATCCAGAGATGGTTGATGAAGCGGTGAAAGATGGTTATCTCATCGCACCCTATGACTCATACCACTCCATTCAGGAGAACCCGGATCCATCCTGGAACACCGCGTCCTTCGCGGATTCAACCCTGTATGTTCAAGCAACTATTACCCGCAAGGACGGTTCGAAAGTTGCTGGTTTTCTAAACCGTGGGCGCAAGCTGAACCCAACACTCGCAATGGCAAGCGTCAAGCAGCGAGCCGAAAGCATTCTGCAGGAAGGAATTGCATTCAATTCTTGGTTTGTAGACTGTGATGCTACTGGGGAGATTTTCGATGATTACTCGCAAAATCATACCACCACACAAGCGGAGGATCTGAAGGCAAGGCTCCAGCGTCTTAGTTATTTTGCGAAGGATAAACAGATGGTCGTTGGATCTGAAGGCGGCAATGATTATGCAAGCAGCGTAATCGCCTATGCTCAAGGGATAGAAAGCCCGATTATTGCCTGGGGAGACGCCGATATGCGTAAAAATAAAGACAGCTCCTATTATGTTGGCGGTTATTATGCCATGATAGGTGTTCCGGAACGTTATAGCAAAGCGGTGCCAATTAAACCGTTGTACGATAAAGTGTACCTAGACCCCACTTACTCTCTTCCCCTATACAAGCTGGTCTACAATGATTCCATCATTACAACTAATCATTGGGAATGGGGAAGCTACAAAATCAAAGGTGCAGAGGCAGAGCGAATGTTGTATGAGCTGCTGTATAACGCACCCCCATTGTACCATCTAGATTCAGAAGCTTGGGACAAGCAGCAAGCAAGCATTACGGGTTTTCTGAAGATATGGTCCCCTTTCCACAGCAAGGCTGTTACACAGGAGATGACAAATTTCTCGGTCCTCTCTGATGACCGATTGGTGCAAAGCGCGCAGTATGGTGATCATTTAAAGGTGATTGTCAATTTCTCTGACAAGGATGCCGTCGATGCGGATGGTCAATCCGTGAAAGCAAAGTCAGCAATCATTATCGAGGATGGGAAAAGCACCCTGTTTGATGCAGAAGCTAATGCTAAATTACTGGCAACCAATTAATTACACACAAAAAGCTGGCTCCGATAAGGAACCAGCTTTTTATTTTTACAATGCGCCTACTACGCGATGAGGAATATACAGCTCCTCAAGGAATTTAATCTCATCCGGTGTTAACGTAATCTTAATTGAGCCAATTGTCTCCTCAAGCTGTGCATTGCTCGTTACACCAATAATCGGAGACGTCACTGGTTCCTTTTGCAACAGCCAAGCAAGAGCAACTTGTACACGAGGAATGCCACGCTTCTCTGCGATTATGGAAACTCGATCCGCTACCAACCGATCTACGTCTGCCGATGAGTCATACTTCATTTTTTGCGCTGCGTCGGTTTGTGAACGATGCGTAACAGTATCCCATTCACGGACCAATCGTCCAGATCCGAGCGGACTGTATGGAATGACACCGATTTTCTCTTCTTTGCAAAGCGGCATCATCTCTCTCTCCTCTTCCCGGTACATGAGATTGAGGTGATTCTGCATCGCAACAAACCGCGTCCAGCCGTTCTGCTCGGCAACATGCAGTGCCTTCTGGAATTGCCAAGCATACATAGCAGATGCCCCGATGTATCTTGCTTTACCTGCCTTAACGACATCATGCAGAGCTTCCATCGTCTCTTCAATCGGTGTATTGTAATCCCAACGATGAATTTGATACAGATCTACATAATCTGTTCCAAGCCGTTTAAGACTATTGTCAATTTCAGTCATAATGGATTTACGGGAAAGACCCGCGCCATTAGGTCCTTCTTGCATACGGAAGAACACTTTAGTAGCGATGACGACTTCATCCCGATTAGCGTAATCCTTGAGCGCTCGACCAACAATTTCTTCACTTGCTCCAGTGGAGTAAATATTCGCCGTATCAAAGAAATTGATTCCTAGATCCAATGCTCTTTTAATGATAGGACGGCTATTCTCTTCATCAAGTATCCACGGATGATTCCATCTATCGACATCACCAAAGCTCATACATCCAAGACATAGTCTGGAAACATCCAGCCCCGTATTTCCTAATTTCACATATTCCATATGTATCCCTGCTTTCTGATTGATATTGGTTCATCATTTTGTATTATCTCATTTGGAGTTAACTCCAGGTCAAGTCCTATTATTGGACGAGTTCTTCCTGGCGTCTTATTTTCCAAAAGATAAAGAAGGTCAGGACAGCCATCGCGAGACATACCAAGTTTACATAACGAAACCCGATAAACTGAGCAAGGAAGCCGCCTCCTAGACTCCCTACTAATCGTCCGATGGTGGAACTGTTAGCATAAAACGTGGTTGCAAGCCCCGGAGAATCTGGCAGCATGCTTGTAAAATAACTGAGCCCATTGCCCATAACAATAGCGACAAACGTCGCCTGCAGGAGTTGTGCTGCGATTAACTGCCAGGAATGGCTGGATACACTTAGAATCACATAATATAAGACTGCTATTATGCAGCCGCTGATCATCAGCACTTTGTTAGATATTTTGCGATTCAAAGCTCCCAGTACGATCATAATCGGGATCTCCAGACCGGCACAAATACTTGCCACTAGCCCCACTTCGGTATGTGAACCCTTCAATTCATTCACAATAAATAATGGCGTGTTGATACTGTTAATGGCATTAATAGCAAACAGAAAAATAAAAGCAATAACAGGTTGAACTGGCCCCTTTGTTATTAAAAAAGGAAACATTTTTTAATTTAATTTTCTTCGTATTACTATATACTCGTTTTTGCAGAAACAAGAGTACAAGTGATGCAATAATCAAGTAGATAATAGCTGTCCCCCAGAAAAGTCCCTTGTAATCCTGAGCACCTAACAGAATTGCCCCGCCTAATGGTCCAATTAGGAATCCGAGTGAAAACAACGAACGCATGGTAGAGATCGCGAACGTCTTATCATCCGATTTACTGTCTGATGCCGCTTCATGCGCACTGGCGTACAGCTGCGGAATGGTAGAAGCCCCCACACCATTAAATAAGGTAACGATGATGATGAGAACAAAATAATTATGAAACAATAAGTACGAAATGTAAGCTAATGCGGAAGAGACTGTAGCTAGAATAATAATTCTTTTTCGATCCATTCCTCTTTCCGAGCGCCTTGCAATCAGTGAATTGACTATAACGCCACTTAAGGAACTAATAGCCATAAATACACCAAATGCTCCTGTACTCATCCCCAATACTTCCGTACCGTAAAGGGATAGATAAGGTGATGTTATCGATATACCAATTCCGAGCAGCAGCATACATAAGACAAATAAACGGTAGCCTTTGATCGCAAACAAGTTTTTAATACGGAAGTACAAGTTATATGCCCTCTTTCAATTTTTTTGAGCTTCTCCTATTATGCACCAAATGAAATAGAGAGCAATATCCCTATCTTCCCATATGATTGCCTAATTCTCTCACTGCACTTTCTCATTAGGTGAATTTTGCCTTATAATGTAACGAGTAATGAAGTTGTGGAACGGAGTGAATTTATGTCTGAAACCATTGATCAAAAGCGAAATGAAATTGCCCAGCGAATCAGAAGTTTTTCCGATAAGGACGGCGTTTACGAGACAGCTGTTCCGTCCCTTTATTTTGTTCAACGTTCGACTGTAACGGAGCAGCTCCATAGAATATACAAACCTGCCTTCTGTTTCTTGGCGCAAGGGAAGAAAGAGTTATTACTGGGACAGGAACGATACGAGTATGGTCCTGCCGACTACCTGATTACCTCTATGAACTTGCCGGTGATGGGCCAGATTATCGAAGCGTCCTCCGAGGCTCCATATTTGAGTTTGAGATTAGATTTTACGCAAAATCAAATTTTAGAGGTACTGAAGGACTCGGATATTCAAATCACCTCAAAAGAAAATGCTTCCCGAGCTATGTTCGTCGGCCAAATTGAGTCAACTTTACTTGATGCAGTCCTTAGACTCGTTCGATTGCTTGAACAACCAGAGGATATTGCTTACCTCGGACCGATCTACACCAAAGAAATTTTATATAAACTGCTGCAAGGGCCAAATGGAGTTGCGTTGGCACAAATTGCCATGGAGGGTAGCAGCACCTATCGAATCAAAGACGCCATCGAGCAAATCATTCAACACTTTGATCAGTCCTTACGAATTGAAGAACTTGCAGACACAGCGAGCATGAGTGTTTCAACCTTTCACCGGCATTTCAAAGAGATAACAGCGATGAGCCCCATTCAATTTCAGAAAAGGCTGCGTCTACAGGAGGCCCGGCACCTCCTATTAACCGAATTAGCAGATGCTGCTGAAGTGGCGTTCCGAGTAGGTTATGAAAGTGCATCCCAGTTCAGCCGTGAATATTCCCGTATGTTTGGCTTTCCACCTAGGGAAGATATCAAAAGGCTGAAGGAGATATTAGATCAAAGGGTTCACGCCTAGATAACCAAGCGTAAGCGCAAAAAACCTGCATGCCATTTTGGGCACGCAGGTTTTTTTGTGATCTGATTAATTCGACCATTCACTTTCATACTCAATATCAACTTGTTTTCCGGTATTTGCGTTAATATAGACCTTTGTAACCTTCTCATAACCTTTTACAGCAATAGAGTAAACCAATTTCCCATCACGTTTCATCAATGTTGGATCACCGGTAACTTCCATTTTGTCATTAACTTGTTTTAACGCTTCCTCTGGTGACACTGCTGCTACTACTTGATCACTTCTATCTTTATTCAAATAATACATTGTCGTATCAAAATAGTTCAAGATCCCTTTTTCCATATCAATGGAAACATCCAGGTGTGCGTCCGTATTATGAACCCCTCCAATTTCAGGAACAAAGGTTACATATAGAATAGATCCTTTTGTTGAAGTATGATCGACAACAAGTGGAGCCTCTCCCCAGCCAGTGACGAGAGATTGGGCCAGCTGCTTAGCCTCGCTCGAAGTCAATTTTCCATTATCAAGCTTCTTAGGTCCATCTTCAGCTGGATAAATACGTAAGATATGTCCGCCTGCAACGCTGATTTCAACTTCGTAGAACATTTTCTTACTGTTACCTGACCAAAACTTGAGACTGTCTCCAAAGTCGGGAGCTGAACCTCCACCGCTAGAGGTAATTTGATTATCACGTTTATCTTTCCACAGTAATTCCATAAAAGAGACCACTTTAGTCTGTAATTCTTCTTTATGGATTCGTTTTTCTTTTTCAAACAGAAGAGTCTTATCATGAGGCTGGTAAGGATGTAATCGGTAAAGATACTCATTAAACAAAGGTTCCTCATCACCAAATGAGAGATAAGGTTTAATGTCATTTGTTAAAGGGGTTAGGATTTGACTCAGCTCCTCAGAAGGAACTTCTGTTACATGCGGAGCAAATAACACATCCTTGAACATTTGATGCATCACCGGAATTGTTTTCAGTGTGTAGTTCCGCATCTCTAGCAAATTCTGCCGCTGAACCTCCGTTAGAGTATCTGCTTCATCATCTGCCAAATAGCCTAAATAACTTGCTGCTTCTCTCCAAAATGACTCAGCATAATTAAACTGAAAATCACTAAATACAGCTGATGGTGGATTAAACGAGGACGATTTTGTCATATATGAAGCTGTGTCATAAGCAGATTTCAAATATTTTTTGTAATAGGAAGAAGAATTGGAGGCTAGAACGTTGGCCAGTTCACGATCCAACACTTCTGTATACATCATTTGCATATGTACCCAAGTGCGTGTATCTTGGAGTTTTTCTTTCTCGTATTCGTTTAATTGTTTATGTAACGAATGTCCATACATCATGAAACCTATCAAACCTAATGCCAATATAATTGAAATGATTTTGTACATTCTAGCCTGATTCAAGTTTAGTAGTCCTCATTTCTAATAAGTAGTCCTTCCTATTAAACGTTACCTCCGTAGAGATGTCATCTACTAAATTATACTAGTGAAGCTAACCAATCAGCTTGTTCGCATGCTTTTCCAATCGATGAATACACTTAAGTATTCGATTGTTTCTCAGGAGGATCGCATGGCACAACCCAAATCTTCATTTGTAAAAGGTACGTTAGTTCTGTCGGCTGCCGCTTTCATTAACCGAATTCTCGGTTTTATTAGCGGAATGTACATTGCCCGTGCTCTTGGTGCGGAAGGCATTGGTCTGTTAATGATGGCACATCCGCTTGTTCCGTTAGTTATTACCATAACAGAACTTGGACTGCCTGTAGCGATTTCCAAATTAGTGGCTGAAGCGAATGAACAAGGCGACCGCGCGAAAATCAGACGGATTCTACATATATCTCTCGTCATTACTTCCGTATTAAGCGTAACGCTCACCACATTCTCACTGCTTGGCTCTGAATGGATCGCCTCCATCTTACTGAGTGATCAACGGGCTTATTATGCGATGCTTGCCATTACTCCAATAGCGCCAATTGTGGCCGTCTCGGCGGTACTCAAAGGCTACTTCCGTGGCATGCAGCAGATGAAGGCAATCGCCGCATCCGATGTTCTAGAACATACGGTGCAAATCGCATGCGTTCTGGCATTAGTCCACCTGCTCCTGCCTTACGGTGTAGCTTATGCAGCTGCAGGCGCTATGGCCGCCTCTGTCGTTAGTGAAATGATCAGTCTTCTCTTCCTCGCGGCCAGTTACAAGCTTTATGGCGAGAAGAAAGAAGCGGGTGAAACGTGGAAAAGTCACATCAAGCATGGAAGAAGCACACTATCCGAGCTGCTTCATCTTGGTTTACCAACGGCTGGTCAAGGTGCGATTCACTCGATATACAGCGCTTTTCAGCCGTTACTCATTACAACCAGCCTAGCTCTTGCCGGCATCAGTACGGCCTTAGCAACGAAACAGTTTGGCCTGCTGGCGGGATACGCATTTCCGCTTCTATTTATGCCAAGCTTTATTACGAATTCCTTGTCCACGGCACTCGTACCTGCCATCAGCGAAGCTGCCGTCAGTAAGAACAGTCTACTTATCCATGAACGCATGAATCAAGCCATGATTGTTGGGCTTTTAGTAGGCGCTCCGGCTACCGTTATCTTATTTCAATGGGCTACTCCGTTGACCACGATCATTTACAATGCTCCAGATGCCGGTCTGCTGCTTCAAATCTTAGCTCCGATGTTTTTCTTTCATTATTTCGATGCACCGCTTCATGCAATCCTGCTTGGACTTGGCCGCACCAATGCTGCACTATGGAATTTTGTTATATCCACTGCCTTTAAGGCAGTCTCGATCTTTGTATTTGGCAGCCAATTCGGAATCGTAGGTGTCGCATTTGGTATCGGGATTGGTATGGTCCTCCAAATGATGCTTAATTTCTTCTCCATATCAAGCTCAATCGGATTTTATTGGCGAGTAGATCCTTACATCAAGGTTGGATTATGTATGGTCATGATGGCACTCTGCGGACGATGGACCATGCATTATTTCACCTATCAAGGCTGGACGATGGTATGGAGTACTGTCGCATCAATTGTCGCATCCATGCTATTCTATTTCTTCACCCTCATGCTGACCAATACAATTAATTGGAAAAGCTTCCGGCGGGTTATTCCGCTGCCATGAGATTATGACGATTCGTTAGAAAAAAGGGGGACTGCTCCATTAGTCATCGACTAGTGGTGGGCAGTCCCTCTTTAATTACTAACTATTCTGCTAGCCTTTCCCCTTTTCCCCCATCCGCTGTGCAAGCTGCTGCAAATCCATCCCTTTTAGCGCGCCTTCGATCAGTTCGGGCAATCTGTCTGGCGTACAGCCAAAGCAAGGAATGCCGTATTGGGCAAGCTTCTTCGCTACCGATTCGTCGTAGGAAGGGACACCGTCATCCGACAGAGCCAGCAGACATATCGTCTTGACCCCTGACTCGTGCATTTCTCTTAGTCGACGGATCATCTCTGTTCGATTTCCGCCTTCATAGAGGTCGGAGACGAGGATAAAGATGGTTTTCTTCGGCTCCGTAATGAAAGGCTCGCAATAGATAAGAGATTTGTTGATATCAGTGCCGCCGCCAAGCTGAATGCCAAACAACATATCAACCGGATCGTCTGCACATTGCTCGCTCAAATCCACAACCTCCGTATCAAACGCGACAACTCTCGTATCCAGCGATGGCATACTTGCAAAGATCGAGCCAACGAGAGAAGCGTAAATAACGGAGTTGGCCATGGATCCACTTTGATCGATATCAAGAATAACCGTCCATTCCTTACTCTTGCGGGCACGGTCGAAGAAGTATACTTTCTCCGGAATCATCAGTTGACGCTCTCGGTCGTAATGCTTCAAGTTTTTGCGGATAGTTGTACGGAAGTCTAGACCGCTTATTGAAGGAAGTGGAGAATGCTGCCTTCGGTTGAGTGCACCTGTCACGGCCCGAGTTAGGTCCTGCTCAAGCCGCTTCATAATGTCATCAACCACTTCACCAACGAGCGCTCTTGCCGTCTCTTTCGTACGTTCCGGAATCTGTCCGCGCAGCGTCATCAAGGTAGCGACCATTCCAATATCAGGCTTCACCTGAGACAACAGCTCCGGCTCAAATAACAGCTGGGTTAGCCCTTTCCGTTCCACTGCATCGGCTTGAATGACAGATACAATATCCGGCGGGAAAAAGCTTCTTACATCGCCAAGCCACTTGGCTAGCTTTGGTGAAGATGATCCAAGTCCAGCTAAGCGTGCTTTTGATCGACTTCCAGCACCATTTCCCCCAAGATCTGTACCTGTGCTGCCATCCGGCGTTCCATCATAAATAGCCGCCAGCGCTTCATCCATCAGCAGGTCCTCATCGCTTAATTGAAACCCTCCTGGAAGACCGCCTGCTCCCTGTAAATTTTGCTCTGCTGCAGCTCCCAATATAAGTCTCCAACGTCTGATCTGATCCTGATCGATCGTTGTCATAGGCTATAAATCTCCAAAGTCGAAGTCATTAAGTTCATCCAGCTGCTCCTTTTCTTCTTCGTTAAGCGGTTGCTGCAGTGCTGCTCCCGTATCCTCAGCGCCAGTGCCCCATAGATCACCGAGCAGCTCCGCAATCGCCGCTTTCTCCCGAGGCTCAAACCCGCCGAATGCCCGACGGAGAAAAACGAGCGACCGTTTGAACGGCTCCGCTTCGAGCGATTGAACATAAGCGTCAAGCTGCCGCCATAAGTAATCTCTGGATAACAGGGCATATCGGTTTCGCATGGACATTCCTTCAAACCAGCCAGAGCCGATATCTGCCGGAATGCCGGGCGACAGCCGCCGCGACACTTCCCTTGCGCAGTCTTCTTCGCCAGCTTCATTCCGCTCCAGTACAATGGAGAATGCATAGCCTGACAGCTTCGCATTGCGGTCGTCGCGCTCCGCGAGTTCCTTCAGCTTAGTCATCCATAACTGACCATCCAACTCCTGGTGATGCTCGCCTGCTGCTGCATCCATCGCATGAATGGCCGTAAGCATTCCAGCCGCGGCATCGTCGTTACAGCCAGCGGCATCCTGCAGCATAAGGGTTCCACGCAAAAACAATTGCTGCAGGATGGGTACCAGTGTTTCCGTCTCGATTCTCCGGATCGAACCGTATTGCAACAGAACGGACAGCTCGTGCACGGTTTCCGCAATCTGCTCGAAGCTGCCAGCATCAACTGCTAGAGCTTGAAGGGAGCTAGTTGCCTGCCCCATGACTTGCGGAAGACCACATTCGCAGGACTTGCGGATCAGCTTGGCCGCGTCCGCGATATTGCTGCATGCGAGCAGCTCCTCATGAATGACATAAGCGGCTGCAAGCTCCACGGTTTCCCCTTTTAAGGTCGACTCTACGGTCTCAATCTCAGCTTCCGGTGACCATTGCAGTACCCAATGCTCTGCCCAAGTCGCATCCGTCTGGCTGACACGCTGCTTATGGGCGAACCTAATGCCCAGCGCCTCCAAACGATGTAGAAATACAGAACGATTCAAATCCAGATAAGCGGCTTCTTCGGATTTCACTCGCCTGTTCTCCCGAAGATCGAGTTCCAATCCTGCTGCAACTAGCGTCTTATACTTTTCCAGCTTGAGCCTTTTAAGCTCACGGTTCAAATCATCCTGAACAGGGGTTTGGCTGACTCCTTCTGGGAGACTGCCGATCGTGGTACCGATATCCACCCTAGCAAGTGCCTCTGCAACGACCGAAAATTCTCCGAATCCAAAGAGTACCGTTGCCGCATCCCGCAGATCCTTCCATGTTGGCTGTACACCAACATGCATGGAAGCGAGCGCATCGGCTAGTCTAACGGCTTCAATGACAGATGCGGTTGAACGCCAGGTTCCCTGCTCACGCATTTGCGCAGCGACCGAGGACAAGTATAGGGCAGGCAATTCATCCATCTTCCCTTGCTTCATACAATGCCACAGCAAAGTGAAATAAGCAGGAGCCTGATTGCCGGCTCCGTAACCAGAATGCGATGACAATTTATAATAGGAATAAGGCATCAGTGTCATTTTTGAAGGTACACGTGGCAGCTTCTTCAGCTCAGCATCTGTCATAGCAGGAAGCTCTAGAGAGAGTGCTGATGTGTGATGAGCACCGCTAACGACAACAATTCGGTCAGGCTTATGTCCGGCGGCAATCGTCTCTTGTATTTTTCTACGCATGTAGGCTTCGCGTATTTCGTTATACGCATAAGCATTAGGCGTCAGTCGCTGCTCATCGCCTTCCGTTAAGGCTCTCATCTCTTCTGCATAATGCCTAATACCGCTGCGATACGTATCCGGCTGTAAGTGATGCTCGAAATGCCTCTCCCAATAAGCTTCATAGTCCGGTTCTCCAGATAACTCAGCTATCCGAGAGTATAGGTCGACAGACCGTTCTGGCTGCTCCTGGCTGCTCTCATCATTGACAGGTTTCCAGTCATATTTCACGTCAGCGAGCGCAAGCGAGACTTCAGTCGGCAAATCGATAAACTCCGCTTGGCAATCATTCCATCTGGCCCATTGCAGCGCCTGATATTCCGGCGAATACTCGGCAAATGGATACAAGAGCGTGCGAACGGGCAGCCGATCGGTATATGCAAGCATCGCAACAGGTGGTATAACGCCTCGAGCTGTCAGCTGTTCAGCCAATATTCCCGCGTCACTAGGACCTTCAATTAATACGGCCGTCGGCTTTACCTCCTGAAGGAGGGCGAGAAGATGATAAGACCCGGCAGGAGACAAATGCCTTACGCCAAAATAATGGGGTCCATCACTCAACCGTTCATCTCCGTGCAAGCGTTGTATAGGCTTCGCCATGACGCCCCCCGTTTTTTCATAATATTGTCGAGATATTCCTTCCACACCTGCTGATCCTTCGTATCATCCTTGACGATTGCTCCCTGCAGGCCAGCTGCAATATCGTCATCGGACAATTCACCGGTACCAAAGCTTCCGGCAAGTGCCATACTGCCAGTCAGCAGTGAGATGGCTTCAGCCGTTGAGATGACACCGCTTGGTGCTTTCACCTTCTCTTTGCCATCCAGCGTCAAGCCATTCCGCAGCTCTCGGAATATCGTAACAACCTTGCGAATCGACTCGTCATCCGGCTGCGCAGAACGAAGTTCATAGCTGGCAGATATTTCGTTGACGCGGCGGCGAACGATATCAATCTCGGTATCGAGGCTTGATGGAGCCGGAAGTACAAGAATGTTGAACCTGCGCTTTAATGCAGCAGACATTTCATTAACCCCACGGTCACGTGTGTTGGCCGTAGCGATAATCGAGAATCCGCGCTCAGCCGGCACTTCACGTCCCAGCTCTGGAATCGAAATTGTCTTCTCGGACAAAATGGAGATCAGCGCATCCTGCACCTCGGAAGCACAGCGAGAGATTTCCTCGAATCGCGCAATACCCCCGCCCTCCATGGCACGAAGAATCGGACTGCGAATCAGCGCTTGATCGGATGGCCCCTGCGCCAGAAGAAGCGCATAGTTCCAGGAGTAACGGACATGCTCTTCGCTTGTACCAGCAGTCCCTTGGACAACCTTGGACGAATCGCCGTGAATAGCTGCGGTCAAATTCTCAGACAGCCAAGATTTTGCCGTACCAGGTTCGCCAATCAAGAGTAATGCGCGATCAGTCAGCAAAGTGGCAATGGCCATCTCCACTAATCGTTTGTTCCCGATATATTTGGGAGTAATGACCGTCTTACCGGCCTCTCCTCCAGTGATAAATGTAAGCACTGCTTTAGGCGATAACTGCCAGCCAGTTGGTTTGACATTATCCTTATCAACTGCTTTCAGTGCTTCAAGCTCGAGTGCATACAACTGTTCTGCAGGCAATCTTAATACATTTTGTTTTTGATCCATGCCCATACTCCTTTTCCACTCTCCCCTGCCGGTTCATCAGGCAATGCTTCCATGGCCTCAATGATTTCCAGCAATTCATTTTTAACTGCTGCATAAGTGAGCACTTCTGTGAATGCGCGCAGGCGCAGTACATAGCTTTTGGGCATCGATGAGAAGAGAAGCTTCATCCGCCAATCGATGTAATAAAAGCTGCGTGAAGACTTATTTCCCAAGAGACCCATGAACAACTCAGGTGCCTCTTTATAACCGATTCGGAATAAGGTGAGCAGTACATTTTGCGTTCGATAATCATTCACCCGTGAGCCGTCCTTCAGCTTAGACAACAGATAAGTCGTTACCTCACGATCATCTTTATGAGTGAACATGCATACAAGCTCGGTCAGATCCTGTGCGGCTAACGTTTTCGCCCACCGAGGATCCCAAGCATCTATAGGTACAGCCGCCGCACTTTCATAATCTTCATCTGCTAGTTGACCGTGTGCTACTTCCTGCAAGGCAGCCTGAAGGAGCTTTGCCGAAGCTGACCGCCCCTTGATCGCATCAGCATAACGATCGTAAAGCTCGGCCTTGGACAATTGCCTATAAGCAGCGCGGAAGCTGTAGCCGATAAATTTGCCTTTATAAGCCGAGTGTAGACCAATTGCAAACCGATCGGCAGGCTCAACATTCAGCTCAAGCAGCAGCTCTGCAGCGCACTCTTGCACTGCCTCGGATTCCGCTGTAATAAATTCGTCTGTCGCTAGAAGCTTGCCAAGTAAAGGGAAAGCCTCATTCGCGAGTGCATGACCATTTCCGTTCAAGCAACGGAGATTAATATGCAGCTGCTGAAGCGCATTACTCTTGTCCTTGCCCTCACTATTCAAATAACGGTCAAACTGTATATCGGCGTGATCAATTATCCGTTTATGAAGATCAAGTGCCTTGCACTTTCGTATTGGATCAACAACCAGTTCAGCATCCTTGGACTTCACAGCCTCGAATAAACGATCCTGACTTGGCAGCGAACCAATCTGGGATAAAGCAAAATAGGCAGCCTCGCGGACTTCCTTTCTTTTCTCGCGGCTTTGCTCGAGCAGGAACGATTCTTGCCCGTCATATCCACTCAGCAGTCCGATCGCAGCCACTTTAAGCTCTGGCGATCCAGAAGAACCTGCTTCCTTAACGAGCTCGAGCGACTCTTCCCCCAAGCTGCTGTGAAGAAGCTGCAGACGTCTGGCATCCCCCTTACCTCCTTGCAGGTCAAGCTGGTTTCGCAGAACGGGTACAGCTGACGAACCAAATTCAGGAATTAACTTCAGTTGCAAAAAATCAGGAATTTCCGCATACACGTCATCAAGTGCACGGCAAATTGCAGGCAGCGCTCGCAGGTCGAGGTAGCTTCTGTCTTCATAAGCTTGCCTGAGCTGCTCCAGCCGGCCGGAGCCTTTGGTCGTTAAAGCTTCCAGCAGCGGATGCAATCTCCGGAAGGTTATGTCCGTTGACAAACCAATTCCAAGAGTTTCCAAAGGCTGCAGCTCACCAGAAACATCTGTTTTTCCCTGCGTATGTAATATGGCACTAAGAAGTGATGCAAGCTCCAGAAGCTTTGAAGCACTTTCTGTGCGAGGTGCCGTTAAGAGAGCTTCTGCCGAATCAGCCAAACGATTAAAGACCGGCGCAGCTTCTCCGGCTTTTCGCAAGGATGGGAGGAGCTTCGACAGCCGCAAATCCCCTTCTGCCAAGGCACTTCCGGCAACGAACAACCGGCGGACCTCCTGCTGCAAGTCTAGTAATACATTTACGCTCATGATGGTCCTCCCTCTAATACAACAGCCGAATAATTCGGCTATCTGTGATGATACTCATTGGCTGCGCTGTCAGTCGACCGCTGTCCACATCATGGCGGAACATAACAAGAGCAGCTTGCTCCTGCAGATCCTCTGCTTGAAGCATCGTCAAGATCGTCTCCACTTTGGCAGGTGTTTCGATCATTTCGGTATTTACAGGAAGCGGCTTACCCTGTGCGTCCTTGAATACAAAGCTGTCTCCAACTTTCTCTAGAGAGTGAAAAGCGATGAGCATAACGGGATTCCGGTCAGCGAGTGGATTTTTGATCACATTTTTCACCTGTTTGACCACATCCGGGAACGAAGCTGTCGCGAATGCTTTCGCTGCTTTATAATCCAGGCCGCTTGCATCGCGGAACGTACCTTTTTCCCAGCGAACTCTAGCATTTACTTCGCCTGGATATTGAAAAAGTTCCTCGGTTTGAACAACCGCATGGACGGTGTCTTCCTCTTTAATCACCTTCGCCGCTCGGAAAGGACGCAGATTACGGGTTGCATGGATGGTACCATCCTGCAGATTAACCCACCATCCGGCATCCACATATTCTCCTTTTGCCTGATCGGTATAGGATAAGAACGAAAGCTGCAACAACTCTGACGACTGTCTAGTTCGGCCATATTCTTTGAGCTCAGCTAGCTGCCAAGCGTGTCCAAGAAGCTCCTCAAGCGTTGTCTCGGTATCCATCGGCAAATCCGGATTAGCAATTCGCTGCTCCAAATAGCTTCTACCCTTTTTCACCAGAGAATGAAGACGGATCAACTGCTCAATCGCCTGTGAATAGACAGCTTCCCGGTTGCCTTCCTCTTCCAAAAGCAAGAGCAGCCCTTTCAACTCGGCTTGCACACCTGGAATATAATAATTGCCCAGTTCCTTCGCTTGTTCCTCGATAAGCTGAACAGACTTTTTATTTAAGCCTCCAAGTCCAGCCTGCACCGTTTGAAGGACTAGCTTTTCTAGTAGACTTAGACCTTCAAGCTGAGTATTCATTTTCTTCGTTAAGGCCGACTTATTAACCTTTCGTTTAACAGGAGCCGCCCCATTTGCTTCAGCAGTTTCGGCTTCTTTCTTTTTCTCTTCGCGTTTGTCCGCCTTCTCCCGCTTCTCAGCGATATCGGGTGGAATCTCCGCTTGCTCGAATGGCTTGCCAAGTGCATAGGCATACATCAAGCCAAGCGTGTGTTTGCAAGGGAATTGCCTGCTTGGACATGAACAGCGTGACAGAGGACTATCTGGTTGTACAAAATCAACAGAACAACGGTACGGCTCCTTGCCGCTGCCTTTGCATTCCCCAAACAGCAAAGTTCCGTCTGCCGTAATACGAAGTACAGGGAAGCTGTTCTTTTTGACAAGATCCCGGCCATTCTTCATTGCTCCTGCATTAGGAGCCAAACTATCAATGTAAGCTTCCGTTAAGGACGTCATAATCTACCTCTCTGTCTGTAAGGAGTCATATTAACTTCAACAAATTATGAGTTATCTCCTCTCGCTGTAAAAAATCACCATCTATATTTATGAAACTGTAAGGGTATTCATGATCAAATCCGAGCGTTAACACAAAAAGCCGCCGGATTTTCCGACAGCTTTGTATCACCCTATTATTGTGTTTTATCATTTACTTTTCACAAATTCTTGTCCATTCCAACTAAACAGATCCTCGACATTACTGCCTGTTGCATTATCGTAATAGGACCTCTTAAATGTGGTCGCATCTACCTTTTCCAAATGAGTGGAATACCTCGAAACACTTGCCCCAATGAATAATTCGTTCATACCCCTTACTTTCAGTTCTTTGATCTCATTGCTTGCCGTTAAGGTAAACAGCTTATAATAATTTCCGTTACTGGTCCCGTATTGCCCAATCGTAAAATCAACATTCCCATCTTCGCCCCTATAACCGTGATGGGCTCGACAGGCAGCGCAGTATCAAATGAAGTTGGAAATGTATTCTCATCATCAATCTGAATATCCGTAGCGAATAAGTTCGAATGGCCAAAAACACCCGTTTGATCCGTAGTAAGCATGAATCTCCATTCTCTCTTGAACTCATTTGGATACGTGGTCAACGACTGCACATGCTCCATTTGATACCTTTGCTCCAAGGCATTCTCCAGCTTGATTTTAAATCCGGCCAAAGCGCCAATATAAAGAATCGAGATGATAACCCCTGCCCATACCACCTTTTTCCCGTTTCGAAACCAAACTCCAATAATCAGGGCTAGTATCAGCGGAGATAAAACCATAACATCATCACGCTGAACGATACTGAACTCATATTCATGCTCAATGATCGGATACAGGAACGCTACCCCATTGCCTATGTAATCAATGAAGAGATGAGTACAAACGCAGACAGAAAAGATGAGCCATTGCTGCTTGAAAGAGATGTCTTTCTGAAAGATCCGATAGACAAAGGCGCAGAGCAGGCCTGCTAATGGTATCAGTAATACAGAATGAAAGAAAATATCTCCGAAAAACTTCGTAAAATCAGGAAATAATCCCGCAAGCCCGCCAATGAGCAGCAGCCAACATCGCTTTAGGATAGATGCCTGTTCTTTCCTACAGAGCACATATGCTGTGCTGGCGCCTGCTGCAAGATGAATGAGACTATGTAACAGTAATTCCAATGTTCTCCTCCATTATCATCAGTATATTCCTTTATATGTAAACGAAGGAGCTTGTCGAAATGTTGCGGGTTACTGCTTGCGCCATTCAGTTCATCACTCATGAGGTACATTAAATAAAAAAGCCACTATCCAGCTTGTCGGCTTGAATAGTGGCTTTTTCGGTTAGATGATTTCTTTTCGTTTGGATAAATAAATATAGAGGATAAGTCCAGATACTGCACATAACGCCGCGCATAGGCCGATAAAGCCATAACCCGCTTGAAGTCCACGAAGCAGACCGATCTCGGTATCTTCGCCAACCATATGTTTCACAACTTCAATAACTCCTCCGATGAGATAGTTACCAATCACGCTGCCGAGTCCCATTAAAGTAACAGTGAAGGTTATTGCTGTGTCGCTTTCTTTCGGATATCGCTTGGCGATGAACGCCATTACGGTCGGATAAATCATAGCAATCCCAATGCCGGATGCAGCAAAGAGGAACGCTGTTCGCTCGCCTCCAGCAATTGCAGCAAAGGTACAGATTGCAGAGAATGCGGAGAATATGATTAGCGATAATACGAATCCGATTTTATCAGTCAGAGGACCAAGCACAAGTCGCGCAATCGCAAAGCATAAGAAGAATATGGATAACATCCCCGAAGCATTAACGGTATCCCAGTCATAAGCTTTCTCCAGAAAGTTGACCAGCCACCCTCCAACTGCTAATTCGGATACAACACCAAATGTTAGAACAAGAATCATTAACCACAACACTTTATCTTTCAGCAATGTTTTGAGTGGAATTCGTTCTTCATGTGAAAAGTCATCTCCGGGAAACTTACTTAGCAAAGCGAAGACAATCGGAATAACGGATAATAAAAGTATAATGAGATACATGCCGCGCCAATCGAGGGTATGCCCACCGATCGTAACCTTCATTAGTCCAGTAGCAATAAGCGGCGCAACCGTAGAGCTAAGACCATAAAAGCCGTGCGTCATATTCATCATCGTTCCTGTATTTCTCACAAAGATCCTTGCGCTTAGAATGGCTAAGCCTATCTCCAGCATCCCGTTCCCGATATACATAAGGAAATAAGAAGCGGAAAACATCGTGTAATAATGGGAGAAGAAAATAAGAACCCCCGAACCTGCCATTGAAGCAAATGCAGTAACGGTCACCCACTTTATTCCCCATATTCTAGTCAGATACGCGGTAAAGGAACAAGCAATTAAATAGCCAAGGGCATTCAACGATAATAAGGTGCCAAGCTGTGATTCATCTAGCATAAAGTCGTACTGAATACGTGGGATGGCCGGTCCTTTAATATTTTCCGAAAATCCAAAGATAATAAATCCAATAAAGATGGTGGCCAGCTGCATCAAGTAAATCTTGTTAATCTTGCTTTTTGTGTTCTCCACTTTAAGTGTGCTCCTAACTCGTTATCTTCTCCAAACATCCTACAGTCGGTAGGTTAAGCTTTCCAAGGTTGCTGTCACCATACCTTTCATATATTCCTTGTGTATGTTGTTCTGCAGCATAAGCTGAGGCATATGCTCTTCCGGAAAATTCATCAAGCAGCCCTTATAGAGCTTCTCCAGCTGTGAGTCGCGAGGCAAATCGCCTGTAATCGCAATGGTAACCGGGTTAATGATCGCAATGATTGAGGTTAATGTCTGAACTGCCAGCTGGATAAAACCATCATCCGTATGTAGTTGTCGCAGCTGCTCTTCTCGAGTCATACCAAATGGCAAAAAGGAGACCTCTCCGGCAAAGGTCGTATTACCAGTTATGATCCGTCCATCTACGATGAAGCCTGCACCAGGAAAATGGTTCCGAGGAAAGGTAACAACTGCAAACGTTTTTTCTTCCTCAAAATCTTGAAGATGATAGAAGCCGTATACTGTCATATTCATATCGTTTTCTATCGTAATAGGGATCTCATATTTATCTTCCAAATATGGCCCTAGCGCCTGTCCGGCCAGATCCGGTACATCACATACGCCGATCACACCTTGATGGACAACGCCAGGTATTCCGATCCCAATGGCCTGGACATTCTCATTGCCATTGATCAAGGTTTCAATGAATTGGTCAATCGTTTTCACGTCAATATGGGGCAGTTCAACGGTGGATTCATGGACTGTTTCACCGATCAGATTCACGATACTGCAACTGATGGAGTGAATGCCTCCTTCTGTTTTGACAAGCAGACAGATCACACAGCCGAAATCCTCATTATACCTATATTGCTTGGCTGGCCTCCCTCCATTTGGCTTATCTGAATCCAATTCAATCACTTCGCCTATAGCGAGAAGCTCATTCAGAATCGTGCCGCATGTGGCTACGCTAAGTTTGGTTAGATTGGCAATCGAAGCCTTAGTTCCGACTCCTTGTGCTTTTAATACATTCTTAACCAGCTCAACATTCATTTTTTTGATATGAACCGTGTTATGTGTGTGAGACGACATGTTCCGACTCCTTTATTACGACACTTTTTAAAACTATTTTAATAATGGGAGTATACGGTTCCATTACCCATAAGTCAACATAAAAAAAGCCGCGTGGCCACGGCTTTTCGTTTGTTTACTATTTACTCTGTTCCAATTGTAACACCAAGCTCTTTCAGTCTACGCCTGTAGGCGATACTGACGCGATCACATTTGAGATGCAGCTCCGCTTGCAGATCCAGTGGCAGCAGCTCCGGCTTTTGCTCCTCAACAATTCGCTTATCCTGTTCAAGTAAAGTGTTCTGGAAGTCGATAAAGACTTGATCCGGTACATCAGGTGCGTAATTGCGAAGCTGCAGCATAAACGCCGTACAGGTCGTCTCCGTCTCCGGCAGCACGATTAGGAACAGATGGAATATTTCATCCGAGCCTTCACTACGTTTAACCAGCTTCACACAGCATGGGGTGTAAATCTCATAAATATACCGATTATCGACGCCAACACCACGGCCATCCGGGTCCGGCTGATACACAACGATTTCGTCTGTGATAAGCGCTCCATTAACATCATGCACGCTATAGTCGTTAATTTCGGCAAATGCACTGTCACCCAGCAGTCCTTCATGTACAAACATCAAGTGGGAGACATCCAGGAAATTCTCAACCACGCGGGGCGCTGACGCCGTTACCGGATAAGGCCCCATCCAGATCGGCAGCAGCTCTTCATCCACTTTGCCTTTCAGCGGCGGGAATTCCTCCTTTGGTTCACCGAGACATACCCACACAAACCCGTGCTGCTCTTGGCATAGATACGTATGTGTTTTTGCTTTGAGCGGGATCGCTTGGGTCGCAGGCAGGGATGGAATACAGACACACCGGCCATCGCCATCATAACGCCAGCCGTGATAGGCGCAGACGATCTCATCATTCTCCACTCGCCCAAGCGACAACGGAACACCGCGATGGATACAAAGATCTTTCATCGCCCGAATCCCTTGCTTCGTACGGAACAAGACAACCTTCTCCCCAATTACAATAACCTGTTTAGGGGTATCTGTAATATCGGCTGCGATAGCAACCGGATGCCATTCATGAAGAAGTACAGGATCATTAAGTATCATGCCAGTCACCACTCTTCTCTTATCGTTGTTGATTTCACTTAGATGAAATTGAATGAATGCTTTTACTGAGGAGTCGTACCTACAATCCCTTTTACGAACCAGTTCATGTTCAAAATCTCATCAACTGTCATCGCTTTGCCTTGTGCTACTTTTTCCGCACCGGTCTGATCGGCAATTGGTCCGGTAAAGACATCAAATTTGCCGTCCAGGATTTCTTTTTTCTTCGCTTCTACCAAATCTTTTACATCCTGTGGAACGTTCTTACCAAATGGCGCGATGTCTGTAATACCATCCTTCATGGAACCAAAATAGCTTTCCGTCTTCCAAGTGCCATCCATGATCGCCTTCACCGTCTGCACATAATAAGGACCCCAATTCCACTTCGGATTCGAAATGTAATTGTCTGGCGCATATTTGCTCATATCCGAATCATTCCCGATTCCCCAGACTCCTCGTTCCGCAGCAGCTTGAATGCTGGCTGGCGAATCTTGATAAGCTGCAAGCACATCGACACCTTTATCCAGCAAGCTTGTTGCTGCTTGACGTTCAGCAGTCGGGTCAAACCACGTATTGCTCCATACTACATCTACCTTCGCTTCCGGATTAACGCTTTGTACACCTAGAGTAAACGCGTTAATCGTATAGATAACTTCCGGAATCGGATAAGCACCGACATAGCCCAGATGATTGTTTTTCGTCATTTTGCCTGCTGCCATCCCAACGAGATAAGCACTTTCATATTCCTTGCCCAGATAAGTGCCGAGATTATCCAGAGTCTTATATCCACTCGCGTGAAGGAACTTCACATTGGGATGCTTCTGTGCCACAGCATACATGGCATCCATATAACCAAAGCTAGTGCCAAAAATAATATCATTCTTTTCAGCAAGCTCTTCAAATACGCGTTCGGCGTCCGCTCCTTCAGGAACGTTCTCTACTGTCGTTGCGGTAATGCCAAGTTCTTTTTCCATCATCTTACGTCCTTGATCATGCTCGTATGTCCAACCCCCATCACCTGGTACACCTAGGTAAACGAATGCTACACGCAGCTTTTTCGAATCTGTTGCTCCCGTTTCTGCTGAATTGGTGTTCGTCGTTTCCTTTGAGCATGCAGCAGTGAAGACAAGCAGAACTGCCGCAACAACCATTATGAGCTTCTTCATACGAGACCCTCCCCTATTTGCCGAACCCTATCTTTCGAAAGCTTAGAGAAAATATAGGTCATTGTTAGTTATACGTCAATATTGCTGACACGAAATATAGTTTAGTCACTAAAAAGTAGAGATTCATTTGTGCATGGTGCACATCAACCAAATTTCCATGTCAGATTAACTGTTAGAAAACCAAAAAAGCTGCGGCTAGTAGCTGCAGCTTCTTGAATATTTATTGATTGTCTAGTCTTCCAATAGTTCTGGGGAGATTTGATGCAGGTGATGCTTCATATGCTCCAAATAATCGTTAAAGAGCCATTCCAGAGTGTGCTGTTCTCCACTTGTAAGCCTGATTTCTTTTGACTTAATCAGATCCTCTGGCATTGCCGTAATGACTCGTAACATCGCACCATTTAAACTTTCCCATAGGGTGACGATTTCTTCTACAGAAGCATCCGTATACCGCTGCGCTTCTACCCATTTATCTTGATTGTACGGGTTTATGACGAAGGGCTCTGAAGCGGACTGAGCTTGAATTATTCTTGTCAGATTATTAATAGCCGAATCACAGAGATGACCAAGAATTTGAAGGTTAGACCACTTTCCGATGGCACGCGGAGTTAGCATCTTTACTTCAGGCCATGCTATGAGCTTATCTGGTATTGCCTTAACTAGTTTCTCAAGCTGCGCGACAGTGTACATGACCAACTCAATTCACTCCCTTGATGATTTAATTCATCATACCATCTAGCCAATAGCGGCATTATAGGGAGTAATTGATGGGGTACTTCAAAGATTCTGATAAACCGTGAACTTGCTGAAGGGAGTTCCTATTCCTTCTCAAACCGTACCGTAAATACGAGAGCCCACTCCGCCTTACTTAACGATTCAGCCGTAGGTTCTGCTGTTATCATGCTGTTTGCACTAGTAGCCTGTACTCCAAAGGCATAAATAGACTGATCGTAAGTAAACGATTGCTCCTCATTATTCTGAAGCAATCCCTGCAAAGTCAGCTTTTTATTCCAAGGGATCGTCGTCGTATAAAGTCCTGAACCTGCAGCCACTTTAATCAGTCTTATATTATCATTTCCCTCAATGGGTACCGTTTCAACCGACATAATAACTTCGACTTCACCGCTGCTCGGATTCTCCTCCGTACTGTAAAACAATTGACCTATCGAACCCTTCGTCGCTGCCTTCTTTCCACTCTCCCAAACGTCCAGATCCAACCATACGTTTGGCTTACTTCCTTCATAGGATAATTTGAAAGCCCCTGACATTGTACCAAGGAAAGGCTTGAATTTCCCCGCATCCCCTGCAAACACATCAATTGGGGTCAAAGTGATTTTGTTTTCTTTCGTTTTTTGTGTCTGCTCGGAAGTTGTTTCAGATTTGATCTCAGTCACTGTATTTTGACTTCTATTAGTACACCCAGATATAACGAGTAAAATAAAGAACAAACATATAGTCAACCGCATTATAAGCAAGCTCCTCTCAAGACATTCGCTTATTAGGAAATTCTACCATATCATTCAATTACTAAAACAATTGTGGCGCATCAAAGTCTATCTTGGCAAAACAAGTTTCGTCCAATAAGACCCTGCTGGGGTCTTATACTGTGCTCATTATGCGAAACTAATAATCATAAGACCCTGTGAGGGTCTTATTTTCTTAATATTGGTGAAATAACAAGCTGCCCTGTCCACTCGAAGGTTCTATAAGACCCCACGAGGGTCTTAAGCAGTGGTAGTTTTGTGAATTTAGTGATCATAAGACCCTGCGAGGGCCTTATCGCGGCTCCGTCCAAGTGATATTCGAAAAAAAAGAGCTATACCATCGTCAGTTTAATGACTAAAGGTATAGCCCTTTGGAGTTTATAACCGTTTGCTTCTCTCCGCAGCCTCAACAGTATGCTTCAACAACATGGCGATGGTCACTGGCCCTACTCCAGCAGGAACTGGTGTGATAGCAGATACATGAGGTGTACATGCCTCAAAGTCAACATCCCCCACGTTACCTGGATTATAACCGGCATCCAATACAACTGCACCAGGCTTGACCCAATCCCCTTGAACAAATTTAGGCTTACCTACGGCAGCTACAACAATGTCCGCAGATCGGACATGTTGTTCCAAGTCTGTCGTTCTGGAATGGCATGTTGTTACTGTAGCATCTTTGTTTAAAAGCATAGCTGAGACTGGTTTTCCTAAAATGGGGCTTCGGCCGATTACGACGGCATGCTTGCCTGCCACAGGCAGCTCGTAGTATGCCAGAATTTCCATAATTGCTGCTGGTGTACAGGAAGGGAATGCTGCAATACCAAACGCATTTTGAGCAAAGCCTTGCATTGTTACTCCGTCTACATCTTTGTCTATAGAAATAGCTTCAAACGCCGCTCGCTCGTCGATCTGATGTGGAACTGGATGCTGCAAAAGTATGCCATGAACGGATTGATCATCATTTAGCTGCTTGATTGCTTGTATCAATTGTTCCGTAGTTGTTTCTTCAGGAAGTTCGATCCGAATAGATCGGATACCGATCCTTGAGCATGCATTCCCTTTCATCCGCACGTACGTTGCTGAGGAGGGATCATCACCTACAAGGATCGTTGCCAGACACGGAACGATACCTCTCTCACTGAGCTTAGATACACGATTAACTAATTGGTTCTTAATATCTGTGGCAACCCGGTTTCCGTCAAGCAATAATGGACTTGAATTCATTAGCTGTCATCCTCTCCACTTGTTATAAAAAAACAGAAAGAGGCAAGGAGAAATCTCCTTACCTCTGCCCAGGCGAACGGCCATATGAAGTATGTGCTCCACCGTGGTACTCCACGTCTCGCCAGTTACACATACTGAACGTTTGATTTCATTTTGCCAGAAACTATTCCGTAATTCAATAGCTAGCTGTAATTCTTATGTCATGTTGAATAATCGTAGATGTCGACAACTTCTCCATGCTCTATATCTTCTTTAAACAAAAATGCAACGATCTGTTTCGCCGTTTCTTCAGGTGTAGTTAGCATTCCTGATTCCATGACTTGATTAAACAACTCTACTGTCGGGAGCATAGCTCGATCCATGCTTCTAGCTTCACTTTGCAAGCTGGTGTCAATCATACCTGGCCAGATGGATACAATCTTAACTGGAGCATTTGAGTTATTTTGTTCAAGCGCCACACATTGGGTGAAAACATCTAATCCAGCCTTAGCCGCAGAGTACAAACTCATCCCTGGATGAAGATTTTTTGCAGATGCAGAAGAGATATTAAGAACCCTCTTCTCAGCAGCTAATTCCCTTGTATATTTAATAAAAAGAGAGGTTAGAAGAATTGGAGCGATCAGATTCACCTGTATATTACGTGTTATTTCACTGATATCTGCTGCATCTATTGGGGCCACTGGCACGATCATCGAAGCGTTGTTGATGAGATAAAGCCCTTCTACTTGGGACTGATCAATTTGACTGAATATCCTCTCCATTAGGGTTTCAATCGCATCGGTTTGACCCAGATCGAACTCATAATAAGCCATATTCTCGCTATTGCTTATTAGAGTTGTATTCCTCTCTCGAGAGATACAATGTAGAAAATGACCTGATGAACGCAGTTGATAAGCGATAGCTTCCCCAATTCCTCTAGAAGTCCCTGTGATAATGAAGTGTTTCATGTTTGCTCCTTTCATTATTGAATCAACCAGGATATGAGGAATAACAAAGCACCTAGGATCAAGACGGTGTAGAAGAAATACGCAAACCAACGCAGAACCTTTGGCATACTGTTTAAATCTGCTCTTTGGGTAGGAACGCCCATTATCTTCTGATAGTGATCGGTGACATCATTAAATGAAGTTACCGTAGATTCTGTTTTTTCCTCGATAGGCCGTGTCTCATCTTTTTCATGCATGTTTTCTAACACCCTTGTAAGGAACTATGTCATTTTGTGGTTTCAAGAGTTCATTCCTCAGATCATTTCCATTTACTTGATCGGTCTTTTGCAGAATCAATGCATGCTTCTCCGAATCGTAACTGAAATGATACACATCCACAAATTCACGCCCTCCACCTTCGCCGCCAATGATCTCTAGATCACCACTCGTTACCTGAAGAGGATAATTCGGATGTTTACCGATATGAGTTAGGGGCTGCTCTTCCGGATTCATTGCTATGGTTATCGGGAAAGCTTCCCCATCTTTCACTCCGAATAAATAAGTTTCAAGTGCATGACAATCCGTATAACTCGGAAAATAAGCAAACAGATCCGTATCACCTATCGTGATCTTCTCCATCTGAACAGCTTTGTCATTTGGTTGTATGATCTCGAACTCGTCTGGAAAACTCATGATTTTGCTAGAGCCCTTTCCGGATATTGGCTCCCATAATACTTCATAGTCCCCTGTCCACTTGAGGTCAGTCTCTAGTCCATAACAGCTTGGAGCCCCTGGAGCTTCTGAGCTTTCCTGACTTTCAGGCTTAATAATGATTTTGCCGTCTTGACTCACAGCAATGGCTCTAACCGAACGGTCTTCTTTACTAAAGTCTACTGCTTCCGAAAAATTGCTGCCCGCGTTCCTCTCACCCTGATTAGTACACGCTGTAAATAAGGCTAATAATGTGAGGATCAGTGTCATTTTAAGCTTCATCATTTACACCTTTTCTTCATCCATATGTCTTCAAACAGTTAGACGCACATGATGTTGATAAAGTTTCCATTTTTTTGAAACCATTTCACTTGAGACATTGACTCCAAAGTCTTCACGTGATATATTGTGCATATACAACATACACAATTTATTGAGGAGGTACGTTATGCTGGCATTAGACATTCGAAATTTAAATAAAGCTTATCCAAATTTCCAGCTAAAAAATGTTTCGTTCCAACTAGAACAGGGTTATATCATGGGTTTTATCGGTGCCAATGGCGCAGGTAAAACAACGACAATCAAATCGATCTTAAATATGCTTCATATCGATAGCGGAGAGATTTTTATATTGGGCAAGAATATTGCCGAACACGAAATCGAGCTAAAACAAGAAATCGGATATGCATTTGGCGATATCGATTTTTATACTCGCAGCAAAATCAAAACCTTGACCGATGTGATTAAGAAGTTTTATAAGAATTGGAATGATGAAACCTACTACAACTACCTGAGAAGATTCAAATTGGATGAAAACAAAAAAATTGCTGAATTGTCGACGGGGATGAAAGTGAAGTACAACTTGGCTTTAGCCTTATCTCACGGGGCGAAGCTTCTTATCCTCGACGAACCAACAAGTGGACTTGATCCGGTCGCAAGAGATAATCTGCTGGAGATTTTCCAAGAGCTCATTGTAGATGGTGAAGTCAGCATTCTATTCTCGACTCACATTACGTCTGACTTGGAGAAATGCGCAGATTATATTACCTTTATCGCAAACGGACAGATTATCAAAAGTGCTGAGAAGGATGAATTTATTGAATCCTATCGCCTGGTAAACGGAAAAGAAAGTCAGCTGGATCAAGTGAAAGATCAGTTGATTTCCTATAAGAAAAATTCATTTGGCTTTACAGGCTTAATCCACTCTAAAGACTTTAATCCATCTTCCGAAGTTAATACAGCCCTGCCGAGTCTCGAGGAAATTATGATTTATTTCGCGAAAAAGGAGGATATGTATGTATAATTTATTGATGAAAGAGTTTAAATTAGGCGTACTTCCTATGTATATTATCATGCCTTTTTTGACAGGCGCTTTAATGTTCATTCCCGGATGGATCTATTTTTTGGTCCTTCTATATTTTTGCTGGATCACGATTCCGAATATGTTTGGCGGATTTCGAACGCAGAACGATTTGATGTTCACCTCCATGCTGCCTGTTACCAAAACGGACATTGTAAAAGCCAAGGTGTCCGTTATCGTCATCCTTGAATTATTGCATATCATCATTGCAATGATCTTTGGTATAATTAGTAACCACTTGTATTCCCATATAACCTACTATTTCTTTGCACCTCATATGGGATTTTGGGGCTTATGTTTTGTTATGCTTGCGATCTTCAACATTATCTTTATATCCAAGTATTATAAAACAGCTTATAAATTTGGTGAGGCGACATATGTGGCAGTTACGGCCGCTATGCTTTTTGCCGGAGTTGCACAATGGCTAGGAATCCAGAGTCCATTTTTGCATGATATTTTTTACGGTGATGGTCTGGACAATATGGCCCTTCAAGCATCCATCCTCATTGTTGGAATTGCAATATTTGTTGCATTCACCATGATAGCTTACCGAGTTGCGATTAAACGATTACCGAAAGTGGAGATATAATGAATGTAGCTATTTCGAATTCGTCTGATAAACCGATCTATCAGCAGCTTTTCGAACAAATCAGTGCTCAAATTCTAAAAGGCGAGTTAGAAAGCGGCTATTGTCTCCCCCCGATTCGTCAAGCTGCCCAAGAGCTGCGCGTGAGTATTATTACCGTAAAGAAAGCTTGGGAAGAACTTGAAAGATGCGGCTTAATCAATACCGTTACGGGGAAAGGCTGTTTTGTAGCCGAATTCTCACCCGATGAGATATTGCAAATTCGTAACGAAACGATCTTAAAGCAAATGGTTAGCGACGCTTCTTACTACAAATCCTTTGGCCTCACGATTGATGAAGTCGTAGAGCTTTTAAAGAAGATTTATTAACTTCCCCAATTTCACATGCAAAAAGTGGAGGCCCCAATCATACATTGGGGCCTCCTCCACGTTCTAGCTGCTATTCAGTTTACCATTCCGCAATGCTGCCATCTTTATGGCGCCAAACGGGATTTCTCCAGTTATGTCCAACTGCCGCCATCTTCCTCACATACTCTTCGTTAATTTCAATACCTAGACCTGGTCCCTGAGGAATTGCAACATGACCGTCTTTATAGTCGAAAACTGTTGCATCCGTTATATAATCAAGCAAATCACTGGTTTCATTGTAGTGAATACCAAGGCTTTGCTCTTGAATAAACGCATTATGTGCTGTCGCATCAACCTGCAGGCAAGCTGCAAGGGCAATCGGACCTAATGGACAATGAGGCGCTAACGCAACATCGTAGGCTTCTGCCATCGATGCTATTTTCTTGCACTCGGTTATGCCGCCTGCATGTGATAAGTCTGGCTGAATAATATCGACCGCCCCATCGCTAAGAAGCTGCTTGAAATCCCAGCGCGAGAACATTCGTTCACCGGTAGCAATAGGAATCGAGGTATGCTTAGCAAGCTCCTTCAAGGCTTCATTGTTCTCGGATAGAACCGGTTCTTCGATGAACATCGGACGGAACGGCTCCAACTCCTTGGCTAGAATCTTGGCCATTGGCTTATGTACACGACCGTGGAAATCGATGCCGATCCCAATCGAGGAACCGCAAGCTTCCCGAACAGCTGCAATCCGAGCGACGGCTGCGTCAATCTTGTCATAAGAATCGATATACTGCAGCTCTTCCGTCCCGTTCATCTTAACGGCGGTAAATCCAGCTGCTACAACTTTTCTCGCTTCTTCCGCCACTTCGGTCGGCCGGTCTCCCCCAATCCAGGAGTAAACTCGCATAGAATCTCGGCAGGCTCCACCTAACAGTTGATAGATTGGTGCATTATAAAACTTCCCTTTAATATCCCAAAGTGCCTGGTCTATGCCAGCAATTGCACTCATTATAATCGGACCACCCCGATAAAACCCTGATCGATACATCATTGACCAATGATCTTCAATCCGCAGGGGATCTTTGCCGATCAAATTCTCCATTAATTCATGAACACAAGCCTTTACCGTTTCTGCGCGTCCTTCTACGATTGGCTCACCCCAGCCTACAATTCCATCGTCCGTTTGAATTTTCAGAAACAGCCAACGCGGCGGTACTTGGAACAATTCATAGCTTTGAATTTTCATAATAGCCTCCAGGAAAATGAATTATTCAAATCATGCACAGCATCTTATTCCCACATTAAAATCATAGACTCCTAGAAAAGCATATCATGTCCACGGAACATGCCACAATCAAAAAACGCGCCATCCAGCAGGACGGCACGTTTTGTTAGAAACATCGAACTAATAGTTAATCATATGAGCTACAACCATCAGAACAGCTCCGATCACAATCCACATCAACATGAGCGGCCAGAAAAACTTGACCCACTTCTGATACGGAATGCCAGATACAGCCAGACTGCCCATCAGCGCCGAGGACGTCGGCAGAATCATATTCGAGAAGCCATCACCTAATTGGAAGGCTAATACAGTTGTTTGACGTGTAACGCCAATAATATCTGCCAGCGGTACCATGATTGGCATCGTTGTTACTGCCATACCTGTACCTGATGTAATGAAGATGTTCATGACGTTTTGGAACAGGTACATCCCAAGCACTTGCACCGGTCCTGGAAGCTCGCCAACCAAGACAGATAAGCCATTTACAATGGAATCGATGACGTTGCCTTGATCCAGAACGACCATGATTCCGCGTGCAAAGCCAATAATCAACGCTCCGTAAGTAATCGCTTTGGCTCCCTTAACGAATTCCGTAGCAACTCGGCTTGGCCCATAACCGGCACAAAAACCACTCACGATGCCCATCGTCAAGAATAACGCGGCCAGCTCTTCCATCCACCAGTCTTTCTTGGATACACCCCAGACAAGTGTTGCAAAGCCTGCAATGATGACGATAATCGTCAAATAATGCTTCACCTGCATACGTGGCAGCTTAGTCAAATCCAGTTCCTTTGATTCCACTTCACGTTCGAGATCGATTACAAGACTTTTTTCAGGATTCGCGCGCACCTTGCCCGCATAACGAACGATATACAAGCTTGTAACCGCGATAAGGCAGATGAGCAATATGACTCTCAACCATGCCCCGGAGAACATAGGAACCTCAGCAATGGATTGGGCAAGTCCTACGTTGAACGGATTCAGTATGCCGGCCGTAAAGCCACATGAGGCACCAAGTGACACCATTGCAGTACCTGTGAGAGCATCGAATCCAAGTGCCCTTGCTACTGCGATCCCGATTGGTACGAATACCATTACTTCCGTTGACATGCCCATCGTGAACCCGGCGACAGAGAACAGCATGATAAAGATCGGGATGACCCATCTGCCTTTATTGGAGAAGTTTCGAGCTACTCGCCCTGTGATTGCTTCGATTGTCCCCGTGGAAGAGATAATCTCAAATGTTCCCCCGATAATCAGGATGAAAAATACAACGTCCGCGGAGTCAATCAGTCCGTGCACGATTAACTTCGGAATACTGAAGATACCAACAGGACTAGAATCTACCTCATGATAAGAATTAGGTACAACTAACGTTTTACCAGTCGCAGCGTCCTCTACCCGATCAAATTCACCTGCAGGGACAACATAAGTCAGAGCTGCTGCCACTAGAACAAGGAAAATAAGAATAACATACGTATGAGGCATCTTAAACCACTTGCGGGATGTTGATTGAGTCGAGTCGTTCATTGCCTTATCCCCCATCTTTTTGTTTCTTCCACTCTTCGAATTCATCTCGCACGAGCTTCATCGCATCGCGGTCAGCGCAAAGGTCATAAACGGTCATTGCCAGCGCTTTGGCCGCATAATTCATCTGAGTCATACCTTCCTCTGAACCTGCCAATGCTGCGAATTCCGGCGTATGCGTAGTCGCGTCCCCAAGTCTGATGTAGGGATGGATGATTGCCGTCACTTGACTGACATTGCCAATGTCCGACGATCCAACCCCGCCCTTTTGCGGCGGATCACAGACTTCAAGACCAAGCTCTTCTTCCAGATTGCGAGCGAAAAGACCAGCTAACTCTTTATTATTGTTCCGCTCCGCATAGATCAACCCTTCGTTAATATCAACGGTTGCGCCTACGCCTTCTGCCGCACAACGAACCGCACGATATACCTTTTCTCTAACGACCTCAAGATCATCTACGGTAGATGCTCTCAAAATAAACACCGCTTCTGTTAGCTCCGGCACAACATTAGGCGCATCTCCACCTTTCGTAATAATGCCATGGATCCGTACGTCTTCCTTCATAAACTGCCGCAGCGAATTGATCCCCACATAAGCATTAACAAGTGCGTCGAGTGCACTGATTCCTTTTTCCGGCGAAGAAGAAGCATGGGCTTGTCTTCCGTGGAACGTAAACGTGGCATCTACACATGCCAAAGCCCCTCGAAGCACCATCGTTTTGTTTTGAGGATGGACCATCATAGCTGCGTCAATCTCGTCAAAGACGCCATCATTGCACATGATGATTTTGCCGCCACCCTCTTCTTCAGCAGGCGTACCCAGAACGATGATTTTGCCCGGCAGCTCAGGATAAGTATCCTTCAGTGCCAAAGCCGCTCCAACTGCCGCTGTACCAATGAGGCTATGCCCGCATCCATGACCAAGTCCCGGAAGTGCATCATATTCTGCTAGCAGTGCGATTGTTGGTCCACCAGCCGTTCCTTCCCAGGTTGCACGGAAGGAGGTTTCTAATCCAGAGATCCCCTTCTCTACCGTAAAACCAGCTTCAATCAGCGGCTCGGTCAGCCATTGTTGTGCTTTATGTTCGTGAAAGCTAAGCTCCGGATTTGCATGTATGTTTAGTGAAAGCTCTCGCAGCTGCCTGTCACGTGCGTCAACTGCTTGCGCGATTTGAAGTTTCATTTCTTTTTCTTGTTGCTTGTTCATGAATATCCCACCTATTCGTTTCAACCCGTATATTTATGCATCAATATGTATCAAATAATAAGGAATTAGTCCCGATAAGTACAATTAATTGTTTTTTGGGGTGCTCCATAAGATTTTTTATGGCCCTTGTATATGAATTTCAAACAAAAAAAGAAGCCCTGCATTAGGCTTCTGCAGGACTTCCTGGTTGTTCCGTCTCCATAAACGCCACGAATCGATCCACGATTGCAAGCTCACGGGAATGTTCCCGGTACAACATCCACGTATTCCGGCGGATTGCTTCTCCATTTTTCAATTTAAGCTCCAATGTATACAGCTCATCCTCCGGTGTAACGAATACCCCGGGAATAATCGAATATCCGAGCCCTTGCTTCACCATTTCCTTACAAGTCTCATAAGCGTCCACCTGCATCGCGATCACGGGAGGTGTGCTGTAATGCTCATGCCACCAGCCTTGAATCGTATGATCAAATGTTGTCGCCGCTTGGCGAACGGCTTTCGCCTTTGGTGCACTGTAATGAATTTGAGGCAGCCTTGGCAGCTCCTCCAATTGAATCGGCTCTCGGGAAATGAGGCAGATCGGCTCATCATGCAGCAGATGCTGCGCTTCCAGCCAATGATAATCTCCTCGGACGATACCGACGTGGATCTCCTGCTCAGACAACAGTTCGATAATTTCGGAGCTAAGCGCACAGGTCACACTGAATTGTACCTCAGGATACAGATCTCTGAATTTCCGGAGCAGTGGCGGCAGCTTATAAAGCCCATAATAGCTGGCTACGCCAAGTCTCAGCGTTCCTTTCACACTACTCCGCATATTGACAAGATAATCTTTCATCGCGTTAAGCTCATCTCGCATTTTTCTGGCATAAGCGGCAAGCGCCTCGCCCTCCGGCGTCAAGTACGTTCCTTTCGTATGCTTCACAATGATCGGAACACCAAACTCCCGCTCCATTTGTTGAATGCGGTAAGATAACGCCGGCTGCGTCATATACAGCCTCTCTGCTGCCTTGGTCAAGCTTTGCTCTTCGGCCACATACTGCAAGATTGCCGCGTCCTTATCATCCAAGATTAAACATACTCCTTTGTATATCCCGCAATATTTCTACCTATCTTACCACGTGTTCATAATAAAGTATTTATTTCGCCGCATAACTTCACCCAGTCGAAGTGCTCCCTGGCATCTTGCTGCGTGCTGTAACATACGTCTTTAAGCCGTTCCTGATTGTTGCATGTTTCGATCATTCGATGTGCTAATTCCATATAATCACCAACTTCATGAACCGATCCATAGTCCAAATGACGATTTGCGATTTTAAATGATTCATCCACGAGATCAAATCTTCGTTCATGCTTGGTTATGGCTTCCCGGCTGGACTCTATATCGGAGGTAATGAGATAACAACCAAAGGTTTTTGCCTCAGAGACGACATGGGCAGAAGCTTCATATAAGGAGGGAAGCACAAAAATTTTCGCTCTTCGATACCAACTCTGAAGCTGTACTTTATCTTGAATAAATCCGGTTTGAATGATCCTGCCCTCCAGTTCAGGATTAGCTAGTAAAAAATCATTCAAATAAGGTCGAAATAACTCATCCACCTTCCCCACCAGAGCAAGTTTCCAGCTAACAGGAATAAAAGGAACAGCCATCTTAAATGCTTCTAATAATTGATCGCTAGCCTTTGCATGATTTCCAATACGACCAACAGTGAGAATCAGATCCTCTTTATGCTCAAATGGAATAATGGTTTCGGATTCTGGGCCAAACGAATAATACCCATTCGGAATATAGCAAATAGGAACATACCACTTCTGTCTGATATATTCGACCATGGATTCGGTACTAATCAAATTGCAGTTGCGAAGGAAATGCAGAAAATAATCACTTAATGGAGTCCGATTAATCCAATGAATATTGGCGTCGAGCTTTAAGTAAACTTTACCGGCAGAATTAAGCTTCTTGTATCGATCAACCGCCTCATAATAAAACGGGTAAAACCCAAATAAGAATAAGACATCGATATGTACTGCATGATCCTCTATGTATTGAACCAAGTCGTCGCTGCAATCCTGAACATTGGCGCCAAATATCGTCTCAATGGCGTGATCCGGATGATAAGTGAATGCTGCCTCCAGATAATCAAATTCCATCTCCTCTTCGAACATGCCAAGGGAAGGCCAGTCCATGTATCCATCGCTAGTTCTATAGGTGACATATACCGCTTTATATCCATAATACTTCTGCATGATATAAGGGATAATGCCTACATCCTTCGTTAAGAGTGCATCTGTGAAGCATGGTGCCAGCAAATAAAAGGTTTTTTTATCCCTCACAAAAAATCCCCCCATTACATTCAATTAGATCGTATGTTCCTTAATATTTGGTTATACCCATTGAATGCAAGTGCCCCTCAAGCATTTTACTCCAGCTGACAGAATAAACATAAAGGTGGATAAATTCTGATTCGGAGGTTAAACGATGGACAATAATCAAGATTTTTCTGAAAATAATGCCCCAATGCCTAACAAGAAGCCTAGCAAACAAGAGCCTTCTCATGGACTTTCACCATCGCAATGGGAAGCAATTGACCATCCTGCCGCTCTTCATTCGCAAACCGTTGGCGCACGCGGCCCGATACTCGAACAGGATAGTGTTTTACATGAGACCATGGAAACCTTTATACATACTAAAATTTTGGAAAGACCTGTCCATGTGAAGGGCAACGGGGCATTTGGTTATTTCGAAACCGTACATTCCATGGCTGCCCATACGAAGCTATGCTTTTTACAACAGCCCGGGTGTCAGGTTCCAGTAACGGTAAGATTCTCACTGGCGGTAAGCAATAAAGGAACTCCGGATACATCCCGTAATGTACGCGGATTCGCCACCAAGTTTTACACAGATGAAGGCGTATTTGATATGGTCTTCAATCACATCCCTGTCTTCCTAGTCAGAGATCCCATGCGCTTTCCAGAGTCGATTAGGGCATTCGAGCCTTCTCCAATCAACAACTTGATTGATCCCGAAAGATTCTGGAGCTTTATCGCAAGAGCACCTGAATCAACTAATTTTATACTTTGGCTGTATTCCGATGCGGGAACCATTAAGAGCCTCCGCCACATTCCAGGTCATAGTGTTAATACGTATGTTTGGAGAAATACGCAGGGTGTTCGTTCGTATGTCAAATACCACTGGATTCCTTATGCCGGCGTCCAGTACATTGATCGCCATGAGTCGAATGAGCTGAGTTGTCAGAACCCGGATTACGCTGGTCAAGATCTGTATGATACTCTCGCTGCTGGAAAAACCGTCGAGTATGGACTTTATGTCCAGCTTATGGACCCTGCTGATGAGGCGAGTCTTTCTTATGACCCGCTGGATGACACGAAGATTTGGGATGAAGATCAATTCCCGCTAATACCAGTTGGGCGTATGGTCTTAAACAAAAATCCGGACAATTATATGGAACAGGTTGAGAAGCTGGCGTTCTCGCCTTCGAATTTACTGGAGGGCGCAGAGTTATCTGATGATAAAATGCTTCAAGGACGTGCCAATATTTATACGGATTCTCAGCGTCATCGGATTGGATCAGATTTCCGTAAATTGCCTATCAACCATCAGGCGAATTGGACTCCCGGCTCCATGCAGACTAGTGGGAATGGCAGATACGTTGAAGGCCATCTCGTAAGGTCCGAGATTCCGAAGCCGGATAACTTCTCGCAAGCTGGTGAGTTCTATGATAGACTGCCGCATGTGCAAAAAGACCATTTGGTCGAAAATCTTGCCATTGACCTTGCCGCAGTGTCTCAAGAGACACAAAGCATTGTCCTTACTTATCTGAACAATGCGTCAACTGAATTGGCTGAACGAGTCGCTCATCACATTCATTCTAAGAAAGCATAGCCAAACTAAAAAGATCCGTTCCCGATGAGGGAACGGATCTTTTTGATTACGCGGTCACTTTTGCTTCAGCATGAACGGTATAAATCCCAGATCCAAGCGTGAGCACAAGCTTTCCATCCTGTTCTTGTGAAGCAAGCACACCTGGCGTTTGACCGATGGTAGAGCCATTAATTGAAATTGCTGCAAGAGTTACTCCAGGCAGGTTTACTTCTGCTGTTGTATTTGTTGGAACCTCGAATTCATATGTCGCCGCTCCCTCTTCACCGGTGCTCCATTCACTGCGGATCAAGCCGTATGCTGACTTATACGATGCTTTGGCATAGGAAAGTCCCGAATCCGTACGTGGACGGAAAACAATATGTTTGTAGCCTGGCTGAGACTCATCCAGATCAAGTCCAGCAACAACTCTATACAGCCACTCCCCTATGGAGCCGTAAGCATAATGATTGTATGAATTCATGTCGTCGCTCCAGAAGCTGCCGTCGGCTTTGATACCATCCCAATGCTCCCAAATGGTTGTTGCTCCTTGATGAATCGAGTACAGCCAAGACGGGTAATCTTCCTGCTGTACGAGCTTAACAGCCACGTCATGATAACCGTTCTCCGACAGCACATGACACAAATACGGCGTACCTACAAAGCCAGTCGTCAAGTGGAACTTCTGCTCCGTCACATACTCGGCGAGCGTTTTTGCCATCCGTTCACGTACCGGTCCTTCCACAAGATCAAACATCAGCGGCAGCACATGTGCGGTTTGGGTGTGAGCCGCAAGCCGTCCATTAGCAGTTATAAACTCCTGCTCGAATGCCGTGATGATTTGTTCATATAACTCGCGGTAAGAGTTCGCGTCTTCTATGCGGCCAAGTACCTCAGCTGTTCTTACGAATAGCTTGGTAGAGTAAGCATAGAAGCAGGTTGCGATCAAATCACGAGGAGTTGCGCCTACGTAATCGCCTTCCTTGGCATCAAGGCCTAGCCAATCGCCAAAGTGGAAGCCCGTATTCCACAAATGCTCATTTTCCCCTTGTTGGCGCATGTACTCTACCCATGCTTTCATGCTGTCATACTGCTCCTCAAGCACCCGTTTATCTCCGTAACTTAAATATACAACCCACGGACAGATTACAGCTGCATCACCCCATGCAGCGGATGAATAGGAACCCTCATCCAGAACATGTGGAATAACGAACGGAACTCCTCCGTCGCTGCGCTGATCGGCCTTCAGGTCTCGAAGCCATTTGGCGAAAAATGGTGCAACATCGTAGTTAAACGCAGCTGTCCGAATAAATACTTGAGCATCGCCGGTCCAGCCAAGCCGCTCATCCCGCTGCGGACAATCCGTAGGCACATCAAGGAAGTTGCCTCTTTGTCCCCAAGTAATATTTTGCTGCAGCTTGTTCAGCAGAGGATTCGAGCATTCAAAGGTACCTGACGGTTCCATATCGGAATGAATCACGTGCCCCGTGAACAAATTGAGGTCCAGTGCAACATCCTCAGGCCAGCCTTCGAGCTTCACATAGCGGAAGCCTTGGAATGAGAAATGTGGTTCATATGCTTCTCCTCCCCCCTTACATACATAGTGGACGGTCTGCTTTGCTTTGCGCAAGTTACCGATGTAGAAGTTTCCTTCGCGGTCCAGAACTTCCGCATGTTGGAGTGTGAGAGTTGTACCCGCTGGAAGATCAACTTGGAAATGCAAACGTCCAACCATATTTTGACCCATATCCATTACGGTTTCGCCTGAAGGCGTCTTGATAAGCTCGTTTGGCTTCAACTTCTCCGTTATACGAACCGGTTCATTCTCCTGCATAATAAGAATGTCCTTCGAATGAGGCAATTCGCTTACACTGCTCCAGTCCTGATCATGGAATGCGGCAGTTGCCCAATCTGTTTTTTCCAAACGGGCATCATACGTCTCGCCATGATACAACTCGGACATTAAGATTGGCCCCGTCGAAGCACGCCATGAGCTGTCACTTCTGACAACTTCTGTAGTCCCATCTGCATAATCAATATGCAGCTGCAGCAGTAAGGCACGTGTATCGCCATAAATACTCTTTTGATTATTCCAGGCCAAATCGCCCTTGTACCATCCGTTTGCAAGCGCTGCTCCTATTGCATTACTCTTTCCGGCAAGGAGCTGTTGTGTCACATCATAAGCCTGTACTTGGAGTCTATTTTTGTAGCTCGTCCAGCCCGGAGTGAACTGCCAATCGCCTACTCGCTGTCCGTATAATTCCAATTCATATAAACCAAGCGATGTCGCATAGACGGTCGCCCGGCTAATGCTTTCGCAAGTATTGAAGGTTGTTCTTAGTAGGAAAATAGGCTCAGCTTGTGAATCGATGGCATGGCTATCCGGTGTAATCCATGCTGCAGTCCAATCCGCAGGACTTAACAAGCCCATCTCCCAGTATGCTGCTTCGCTCCAGTCTGATTCACGACCTTTGTTGTCCCACACTTTAATCTGATAGTAGTACCGGCCTCTTGCCTGAAGCGGCTGACCACCAAATTCCACGAGTACAGATTGATCTGATTCGATCCGACCAGTATCCCATACAAGCTTTGTTTCATCGAACCCTTCAAGACTGCATGACACTTGAATCTGATAAGCAAGCTGATTCACATGAACATCATCTGAGTGAAGCTGCCAACTGAGTCTTGGTGTAGTGACACCTAAGCCAATTGGATTGTTTTGGTACTCGCACCGCAAGTGTGTTACTTGTAATAATGTCATATTTGAATGCCCCTTCCAGCTTCTCATATATGCCGAACGATCGTTGGCATCTTACCTAGATTGTATGGCAAATGAGAATGACATTCAGGGGACGATCCGGACATTTTTATAGGTTGATCTAGACATATTGCAAACGGTTTCGTACGATAGATACAGATATTTATGTGATGTTATAGAAGGAGGTATACCGATGAGCATCAAACGAAGCACTTATGTCATGTCTGCGGATTCCTTTTTCGAACCCGGTGTACCACTCTATATAAACCGCGCTTATGAAAGCTTCGATATGGATGAGCATTCGCATGAATTTGTCGAGATAACGTATGTCAGCGAAGGAGCTGGCGTTCACTATATTGCCGGTGAAACCGTCCCGGTCGAGCATGGCACTTTGTTTTTCATCCCCGTTGGGCAAAGTCATGTGTTTCGACCCAAGACGCCTAAAAAGGACCGCCCTCTTATCGTCTATAACTGCTTACTTCCAGCTGCGTATTTAACCGAGCTGCGTAACGGTTTCCCCTATGCTGCAGAGATTTTTAATTGTTTTGCAGACGAGAAGCTAACCTGGTTTTCCATAAAAGATCCTACAGGAGAATTTCATGCGATGTTTCGTGAGCTCTATCAAGAATTCGCAGCTAGACCTCCAGGTTACTTAGCTGTTCTCACCACTATCGTCATACGGATATTAACTGGCTTGTATAGGCACAAGCTGCAGATCGAATCACCGGTAAGCGAGCGGCCGCAGTGGATTAGCGTTGATGAAGCGATTACTTATATTGACCGTAATTATGCTTCTGAGCTTAGACTTACCGAACTCGCTGCCCAAGCGAGGCTTAGTGAGCGGCAATTCAGCCGCCTATTTCGTCATCAGACAGGTATGAGCTTTATCGAATATGTTCAAGGGATCCGAATGGATGCTGCATGCCGATTGCTTGCAGGCAGTCAAAGTCAAGTGGAGGAAATTTCTTCTGCGGTTGGATATGCTGACATGAAGTTTTTCTACCGGCTGTTCAAGAAAAAAACCGGGGTTACCCCCCGGCAATATCGTGAAGCTATACGTGGGGATTAGTTTTTTCTACAGATGATTAGACCATGAGTACTCATGCCAAGAATACTGCTCTCTCTGCATGTCTGATAATGATAATTCATCCAGGAATGAAACTCTGCATCACTCAATCCATCTACGTGTTCTTGTATGGTATGGCTTATTCCATTGGTGCCAACATGATCCACTAGTGAAACATCGTAATCTTGCATGAGCGCTTCAATCTCTGGTGGCGAGGTGAAATAGGCATCCGTCCAAAAACAGTCCTCGTCTCCAGCATGAATTACTCCTTCATTTATAACCTTATGAATAACGCTGTCTCTAATAAATTTCTTATCTCTTGTAGCCAGCATTGGCAGGACAGAGAACTTGTTAATATAGGCGATAGCAAGAATCCCACCTGGCTTCAGAACCCTGAGACATTCGCTAATGCAGCTATTGCGGTCATTTTCACTCGTCAAATGGTACATCGGTCCAAAACAGAAAACAACATCAAAAAGGGATGTATCAAACCTGCTTAAATCGGTCGCATTGGCTAAATGTGCATGTATAGGAACGCCTGTGTCTTGACACTTCTGCGAAATATATTGGATATGCTTCGGAGTAAGATCCACGGCAACAACCTCATGACCACGCTCTGCATAATGGAAAGAGTAGGCACCAGTGCCTGCACCAACATCCAATATCGTTGAACGTCCCGGCAGCATACTCTCCATGACATGATTGGTTGTGTAAAATTCAATCTTTCTTGAGTTTCTGGAGAATCTAGCATCCTCGTCTATTAACTCGTAATAATCAGATACATTGTTCATCTAGCGACCACTCCTTCTTTTGATATTTCTACCACAATTAAGTATTTTGTGAATCATATCGGACGAGTATCTTTTTATCAATATAAAAATAAAAAAGCCGCGGTTTACACGACTTATAATAAATATATAGCTGCTGCTATTGCAAAACAGATTACTCCTAGACCAGCTGAAATAGTTGCAATCTTTCTCTTAATTTTTCTCTCGGACGGCACCTCTGTATTGAAATTCGCCCTTTGCTGATCAGCCGTTGTCCATGCTCCAACCATTAATCCGCTAATAAAAATAAATGCACAACCTATGTAAATGAACCACATCATGGATTGTAGTGAGCCTCCTTACTAATCAAATTAAACTAATTTTAACATTTTAAAAATATTATACCTCCATCTTTATTCTCATTGTAAGATAAAAGGCCCTGAGATCTAATGACCTCAGGGCTTACACTTTAAATGACAACGCTATCACAAATAATCTTAATCCTGCTTGATGCTGAACGAATCCCCGTCATCAACGATATTATATATTTTGCAGCGAGACGCTGGCATCCGGAACGGAGAATGTAGGATTAGCTTCCACTCGCCTTCGAAGGTTTGGAACAGCATGCCGTGCCCACTGTCATCAAAAACAAGAGGTTCCAGCTGCTCCCATGGACCTTCCAGCTTACCGCTCGTAGAACGTGCAATTGTCTGAACGTAGCTCCCTTTGTCGTATGTAGACCATAACATGACTAATCGATTATTCTTGGTTCGATACAACTGACAGCCGTCCGTGACGTAGATAGATTTTGAACCGTCAGCCGGATGATCCCCGTTATCCCATAGCGCCGCAGATCCATCAAAGAGATGAATAGGATCTGATGCACGATCCGTTAGATCACTCGTTAATTTCACAGCTTCGATCGTGCCATCTGCTATCTGAACCCATTCATGGCAATAAACCATCCAAGGTACGCCCTCTTCATCTACATACAAAGAGCCATCCAATGTCATATGCTGCTCCGGTGGTACCGGCGCTTCTTGCTTTATAATCTCGAAGGGTCCTTCCAAGGAATCGGATACGGCAATGACAGAGCCTCGCCACTGGAGACGATAACCGTCATGTCCTTCACCTTCGAGCGCTCTATCGTTATTATGAAGCGTAACAAACAGATAATATCGTCCATTATAAGCATGAACTTCCGGTGCCCACGCGCCATGCTGCGGATTAGCCCAAATGCCGTCAGGGATAGTGAAGACAACATAAGGTCCTTCCCAAGTAACCAAGTCTTTGCTCTTGTAAGTTAAAACACCATACCGGTCCATCCCATGTATTCTTGGGCCACCGCCCGTATACAAATAATAGGTCTCTGTTGCTTGGTCCGCGACAACAAACGGATCATGCGCTGGAATATCAGTCAGAAAATGACCTGCTTGCGGATTGGCAACATTAGAAGCGGAATTATACACGTTCATTTGAACAATCCCTTCTCATCGTTTTTTATGCTTAACCTTCAGTAGATTTCTTTGTCGCTGCCCTTAATCCTCTTTCATGAAACTTAATAATAGGCTTGTTCTCCCCGTCTTACTTCACATCCAAGAACTGTTTCCTAAACTCCCCTGGGGGCACCCCCTTTTGCTCGGTGAACACGTTCGTAAAATAATGGACCGATTGAAACCCCGAATAAGCTGCGATTTCTTTCAACGAGAATATGGATGTCTTCAGCATCATCTCCGCATGCTTCAGCCTCTCATTACGCAAATAAGTGAGAAATGTGTCTCCACCATCGAGTTGAAAGAGCCGGGACAGCTGACGCGTGGAGAGGTTCATGTATTCGGCAACTTCCTCAATTTTCAGTGGACTTGACAGGTTGTCTCTTATATATTGTTTGGACAGACGTAGAATAGCAGAACGGGTCTCGTTACTTGGTTTGGCAGCGTTCTGATTTCTATTACTATCATCTTTGACAAACGGCCGCAGTAGACCAGCTAGTAGAATACCGGCGACTGTATGCAATTCTTTGAGTTCTCCATAAGGCCGAGAATCAGCATGTTTATAAAGGCCCAGCCAATAATGAATGACGCTATTATCCACTTCCATGCAGACTGGTCCTGTATCCAAATTAGCACTGTACACAGCGAAGTCTTCTTCACGGCACTGCTCTTTCTCCAATTCGTACGCCACATAGAGCAGCCCAAGGCCCGTCGTGCTTCGAATCTGATGCCAGACGCCGGGTCTAGACACAAACAAAGAACCTGAACGCAGCTGATATACGGTATCCTCATCCTGGTACTCGCCTTCTCCCGATACGACGTAACAAACCTCGTAAAAGGAATGCTTATGAACATTGTTATTGTAATGAGGATCTCTCCAGCCCCAATAATAGATCCGAAACGAAAGATGACTCGATTGACATTTCGTCAACATCTCACTAAGAAATGCACTTCCCGCTTCAAAGCCTTCCGTATTCATAAAAACACCACCTTGGCGTAAATTCTTAAAACTACGTCTCTTTTTAGTAAATACTGTTTCGTTTGAATTTCCTATAATTCGAGTATAAGTAATCGCTACCATATACTTCAATACAAGGAGCTGAAAAAAATGATTAATCAGGCTGATGTGGAATTTTACAAAACAAATGGGTATTTACTTGTAAGAGGTGTCTTCTCCCAAAAAGAGGTTGAAGAAATGAGAACGGCAATCGATGGCATTCTCAATCGTGCTGCGCAATCGAAATTCGATTCTAACGCAACTTGGCAAGGTGACTACCTTCCTCCTGATCAATTGAAGAAGCTTGTCCTGAAAGGCTTCCATGATGTCCATTATCAAGATGCTTCCTTCACTCGTGCAGCTATTCATCCGAATATGGCATCTGTTCTCTCCCAACTGATTGGTCCTAACGTTCAACTGCATCATAGCAAGATGCTCGTAAAACCACCTGAAAACGGTGCTGCGTTCCCGCTTCATCAAGATGCACCTTACTTCCCTCATGCTAATCATTCCATGTTGGCAGCTAGTGTTCATTTGGATGACTCGGATATGGAGAACGGTTGTCTTTGCGTCATTCCGGGTACTCACAAGAACGATATCATGCCGCATGTAGGCCGATATTATCTGGATCATAAGGAATACCCTCTCTCGATGGCAACTCCTTGCCCGGCCAAAGCAGGAGATGTACTGTTCTTCAACTACTTGACGATTCATGGCTCTGACGTCAACCGCAGTACCCGTAACCGCCGGAATGTATTGTACCAATACCGTGATCCGATGGACATTCCAACAGCAGATGTTCATGTCAACTGGGGTCAAGGCCTTATGGTATGCGGCGAGAACCCTCAATACCGGGAATACCATGCGAACCATACGCTTGCAGCAAAATAAGAATATAAAAAGGCAGCCATCGTGGCTGCCTTTTCTCATAGCGCATTTCTTACATCGTAATCGCTTATATCAATATCTAATTCCAGTTCCAATGCTAACTTCGCTAGCTGGCTCCCGATAAACGGACCAGTTGTTAATCCAGAAGCTCCAAGCCCATTCGCTGTAATAAGATTAACCCAACCAGAAACCGTACCTATAACCGGAAGGAAGCCAGGCGTAAACGGCCGGAAGCCTACTCGTACTTCTTGGAAAGTGCTATTAGCTAGTTCAGGAGCTAATGTGATTCCTTTATTCAAAACTTCCTGCATCCCGCCGGCAGTAATTCTTGTATCATATCCTTCGACATCGTTCTCGTGAGTTGCCCCAATAACGATTTTCTGATGATCAAATGCAAGCAGGTACTGATCAGTAGGCGGTATAATAACAGGCCAGCTGCCCGTTTCTTGATAGCTCTCTTGAACCTGGACATGCATAATTTGCGCTTTCTGATAGCTGACTTTGAGTTCTATGCCAAGTGGCTGGAACAATTGCCCTGCCCATGCTCCCGCACAGACAATCACCTTATCTGCCTTGTAGTGATCTTCATCAACCGTAACTCCCGTTACATGGTTAGACTGAACCTCAAGGGCAGCATCCCCGTGAATCAAAACTGCTCCATGCCTTTGTGCCGAACGAATTAGTGCATCCCGAAGAGCTCGACCGTCTACACGTGCGGCTCCGCTAATATGAACGGATGAGTAGCCATCCGCAAGCAATGGAAACCGTTCATGGGTATGGTTCTCATCATGCTTCGTAATCTCACCTATTTCGGGTGCATCCTGTAATCGATTCGTGGCCCGTTCCACCATCTTATTAATTTTCTCTGTGTCCGTATGAATACTAAGGGCTCCAACCCGGGCATAGCCCGTATCGGTTTCCCCTTCCTTCTCAAGAGCTTCGATCAATTTGGGATAATAACGAGCGCCTGCATTCGCAAGCCGATACCACGCCTGATTCCGCCGTTGAGATATCCAAGGACAAATGATGCCGGCAGCCACTTCCGTAGCTTGTCCTTTGTCTTTTCGATCGATGAGCAGCACTTCTGCTCCCGTTTTCGCGAGGTGATAGGCAGTAGATGCACCAAGAATCCCTGCTCCAATGACAATGACTTTCAATTTAGGTTCACTCTCTTCCACATATCTATTTGTTGCTTTTTAGTTTAAGGTAGGTTGCTTCATCGGACACGACGAATAATCTGGCATCTTGCGGAATCGGTTCGTTCAATTTGCGGTTGATCCCCAGATCACCTCTGTCAGAGAGAAGAGTTGCCCCGTATTCCAATGTCCCTTGGAAAGCATCCTTGTAAGTTTTCCATTCCCGCTTCACCGGGATCTCATATATATCATCGCCAACTTCTCGGCTAATCAGTTGGTTGATAATCTCAGAACTCCCTTGCTGTAAAGCAGCTCGAACGGCAAGACGTGATACGGCATCATATGATAGTACAAAATCATTCACTTTTACATGGCGGAAGTTTTTCGTATTCTTATCCTGAGTAATCTCAACTGTCGTGTGAACGTTCGGGTGGAGACGTTCAATACTTGACGCAATTAACAGTGTCTTGCCATCAGTAAGCGCGGGCTCATCAATGCGAGTATCTGCAAAAATAATGACCGCCTTCGCTTCCCTAATCATTGCTTTCTCCAGGATCTCTTCCGAGGACGGATCGCCGCTTATAAAGTGTATCTCATGACGATCCAGAATGGGATGCTTATCCGATTCATCTATTATGACGATATGGGATGATGGAGAGAAGGACAGGATTTCCTCGATAGCGTACTGGGCTTTTTTGCTCCAGTTAATAATAATGATGTGATCTTTCCCATGAAAGTTCAATTTCCCTGCCTCCCAATGTTTGTAGATAGTTGAAAACATATCTATGACTTTGCCGATAATCAAGCTGAGAAGACCAATGCCAAACACATAAATAAATATCGTGAATGCTTTACCAATATAGGTCTTTGCGAAGAAATCTCCGTAGCCAACGGTCGCCATAGTCGTCATCACCCAGTAAAGGGCATTAAACCAGTTATGAAAAGTAGATGGTTCTAGTACGTAAGCGATTGTGGCACTGCCGAACACGAAAGCGAATACAACAATCAAGATTGTCGTATTTGGTACTCGTAAGACCTTCAGCATTGTCCTCATAAAGAAAGGCAAGGAATAGTCCTCCTTCAAGATACAGATTGTTGTATCCTAATTTATAAGTTTCTTTTCCCTTTATTTCTCGCCTGTCATCTGTTTGTCATGTTCACAAATTATTGATTTATTAGTTCGGCTCTGATATTGATTCTCTTAAACGCTTAGGAAGTTTTTGAACAACCAAATCGTAAGAGTGATCAATCATAGCAAAGACATCCGACTCTAGCAAGGTAGACCCGATTGTAATTGTGTTCCAGTGCTTTTTGTTCATGTGATACCCTGGACTAACATAATCATGCTGCTCTCTCAGATTATCCGCAATCACTGGATCGCATTTAAGGTTTATATAAGAATACTCTCCCTTGTCGTCAAAAATAAGGGCAAACATTTTCCCTGCAACCTTGATCACTATTGGGTCGAATCCAAAGGGATAGTCCTTAGTCGCTCCTTTCTTCTTTAAACAGTATTCGATGATTTTATTCTTCAATTTGTACTCCTCCTTCATCGATGACTACATAATACTTTACGTGTTTCAGTAAAAACGGCAGCCGAGCTTCTGTCCGGCTACCGTATCAATTTTGAGGGATTGCTATGACTTCATTTCGAACCTCGTTTGGAAGCACATTCGCGATCGTTCCTAATGATTCGCTCTCATTTTTGTATCCCGTTTCGGTATACTTTCCATCGATATCGATACGCCCTGATCGCTGGACCTCATTCCCGTAAGGTTCTATGTAGTGGTAGAAAAAAGGCTTGTTGATTTGAGGTGTCGCTCCTGTACGGTCCTTAAGTTTATCCGCAAATAATTGTTCAATGGCATTACCTTCTATTTGTTCGACGTGAGCCTGCCAAGTGGCCACTATAAAATCATCCTTATATTCAAAATAAGTAATCGTTTCATTGTTTTCGATCAAGAAAAATCGCAGCGCCTCTCCTTCTGGAAACAGGAATGCCATGCTTGAAGCAGGTTGAACTGTTTTTAGAGGGGTATGTTCATAATTGCGTAATCCATATGCACCCATATTGCTTACCAAAATGTTTCTGCTTCTCCCTAAGTCACCCGAGAGGATCTGAGCGTAGTAATTCTCATTGTACTTACCTGCATACGGTGATTCGATCGATACGGTATTGTTTTGGTAGCTTACCTCATAACCAAGCTGCTGTGAGATGAACCGCAAAGGTACATACACGCGATTATTAATGATTCTGACCGTAACATCCAACGAAAAATAACCGTTCAACTCTCTAGCGGCACTATTCTCAACCCATGCTGTCTTTTTCCCAACAGTTAACGAAGCCTTCTTTGACCACTTGGACACGATAGCCGTCTTCTGTTGCTGCCTCCACTCGACTGACGCTCCAAGCGATTCTGAAACCGTACGAAGTGGAACCAGCACCCTACCTTGAACGATAACAGGTGCACTGTCAGTTTGCACTAGCTTATTCTTTACTTTTATACTGATATTTTCGGCTGCTAGAGCAGTCGAACTGAAACATAACATACCAATTAGGGCGCACGTAATTATGAACTTTTTCATTTCGTTTAACTTCCTTTATGCTGTGATTACTACAACGTTGATTGTCGCAAACTTTTGTGATTTCAACTATGGTAATTACTGGTCAAGTTTTAACATACTGCTTATTTCGTCTGTTTAGCAATACCTGCTTAATCTCGACCTCATTCTCTTTTGACCAATTTTCCATAGCAGGGCAAGTATAAACATTGGTAACGTATCCGTTATACGGATCTTGGGATTTCCCTGGTCGCGGGCGCATTTGTACAAGCTGCGGTACATCTTCAAACGTGGCCAAACGAACGAGTGTCATACTACCCCCTCTGTTCTGCTTACCATTTAGATTAATGACGCGTATTCAGTTGAAAAGTTACGCTAAACTCTATTTTCAGTACTTATCAACTACCGCACCAAGCACAGCAGCCTTCAGATACTTTTGTCCCTGAAGCGCCTTTAGGCTGTCAGCCGTTCCTGTCACAACGACGCCAATTATACGTACGTCACTTATATTGGGTTTTTCCTTTTCCTTGCGTAAATAATCGTAAATGCGTTCATACTCCTGTTTATACTTTCGATTTGCACGCAGCCCAACTTCCAGCCTACCAAGGAATTTTTTTTCTGAGACATCACTGTCCTCCGCACCAACTCCGAAGCCATAAACAAAGCGCTCTGAATCTGGAAATGGATCTACAATTGTACCATCGGGCATTTTATGGGCTTGATATCGTAAGTCCAGCTCGTATTTCAAAATGATTAACTGCTTGAAAATAGAAGATAACGATTCCAGCACATGCTCAATCTCTTCTCTTTGCTCGTTCCGCAGCAAAATCTCTTCCGGGATCTCACTGCCTCCCACAACGTCCTCATCGATCGACCACTGTATTCGTTTTTTCTTCCGAAGCAAGTCGTAATACCGATTAAGCGCTACCCGATACAACCATGCAGAAAATTTATCAGGTACAATGGAATCCAGATAAAGAAGTCCTTTATATACGGTATCCTGGACAATATCTTCAGCGTCAGCACGAGTTGCGCCCAAACGTATCAAGTATCTCTGAATATGCTTCATTTTTTCCTACAGTAGCTGTAACATCTGCTCGTCCACTTCTAACCTCCCTCCAAGCTATACAACGTCTTGGTGAGCAATATGTATACAAGCCTAAAACAAAAAATAAGAAGCAGCTGCACAGCAATCTGCTTCTTTGGTATAAAACTCTATTTAAATATTTTTCTCATCATGAAACTCAATACAAAAAGGTTGAATTTCAGGTCTTAAACAGTACTCTATTCTTTGTCTAAAATCTTTCCATTGCACTTTATTTAGTGCTTCATCAATAGGGAAGTATCCCGTCTCCAAACTTTCTTCAGAGGATAGAATTAATTCTCCACCTATTGGCTTCGCTAAGAATAAAGTGTTACAGATTGAATTTTCTACGTTTTGAAATATCCCGCAGAATTTGATAATTTCAATGTCTATCCCCGATTCTTCTTTTGTTTCTCTTATTGCAGCCTGACTTAAGGATTCCCCTTCTTCTACTTGACCACCAGGCATCTCCCAGCCTCTTCTTGGTCCCTTTATAAGTAATAATTCATTCTTTTCATTCACAACAATAGCCGCTGCAGAAACGATATGTTTTGGTGTACTCATTGAATTACTCCTTTTAAAATAATGGAATTATTTAATTTTTTGCCGTGGTAAGCTCCTCAGCTAATATCATTTCAAGAGCTTCCTCCTCTTGTAGCGTATTATTTCTCTATTGGTGACTTCTCTTTCTCCCATTCAGTAGGACCTTCATTAATTATTTACCTGGCTATATGTAAGAGGTGGCAGGTTTTAGAATGGTTGGGACATTAATAGCTTTGGTGAGGATTTCAGATGCTCAAGATATTGTATGAGGCTGTCAAAAGAATCTCTAGTATCTGTCATTGCTTGCTCTTTAGACATCTTTAATCCTTTTTTCGAACTCCCTGACCCTATCTCTTGTGTCGGGAATATCTAGAAGAATAGTTTCAATTCGTGAATGTACAGCACCTCTAATATGAGCAATTAAGTTGGCAATACTGTTACTTTCCGATTTCCATACAAGACCCTCCTAATAGTATTTACTGCTTAATATAAGTATCTCCTAGATCCATTAACCCTCTTACAAAGATTCGCTTATGTTCTTTATCGCCTTTGTACCCATACACCCATTCTGGCCAAATGTAATCGTTTATTCCCCTTTTTCTTCCTTCAAAATAAGCAATACCAATTAACTTGCCGAGTTTATCTGAGTCGGAATTCTCATATACATAATGAGTATTCTCAAATACTATTGTGTCACCTCTAATTTCGTACTTATCGACCCAAAATCTAGTATCTAGAACATAAAATAAAGCAACCACAAGAATGAGTGAAACTACTGAAAGCCATATTTTCCACCTTTTCACTAACAAACCTCCTAAAAAAGCAGCCGGTCAAAGTTCCCGACTGCCGCACCTGTCTTCTTTGAGATATAGCCATCAAGCTTATTTCAGAAATCTCATATAACTGTACTGATGAAACACCTTTAAACCCTTTCAGCGATTTAGCATGTGACACTTATTAGACTACATTACTAAGTGAAAAGTTTCATTTAATACCCAAATTAGTTTAAAGTTAACATAGTACATTCACATTAAGGGATCACTGTTGGAGGCATACCTAATGATACACAAGACGTGATTTTCAATAATCCACTTAAAGATGGAGTAGACCAATTTTTCATCATCCCAGTTAAATATGGTTGGGTCAAAGTCCGGGTTAACAATAAAACGAAGTCGACCATGACAGTCCGAGTTACTCGAGGTAGTCTTATTGGAACTCAGAAGATGTTATTTAAAGTGGAACCTGGTACCCAAAGATCTGTAACGGCAGATGAATCGTGGTCAACTGGAATTTTCTACGTTGCAATCTCAACTGTGAATAGTGTAGCCCTAACAGGTGATCTGTCGGTAAACAACTACAAGAAGAGCTCTATAATCATTATCGAAAAAACAGCAACCGATTACTTGCCGGCCGCTGTTCGTGTTTGGTTTGGAATTATTGAATTTTGAAGGAGTTCAACAACAACGTGGATAATGGCTTATCGTCCCAAACCTGGACTTCTATATACCTTTCTGGTCCATTATTACCTAATCGATTCCATTCTTGTGGTAATCCGAACTCATTTATAAGTGCTTCTATCTCGTTAAATGTATAGACCTGATTCCTGTACATCTTCCCATCTTGATATCGCATTGTTGGAAACAAATCCCCATAAGTAAAACTGATTGTATCCGGAACAAAATTAGAAATCGGGATACGAAGTTCTCTACCTTTTTCATACCATTCTAGGAGCCAGGGGCATTCTCCAACAGTCATATAATGAGGAAAACTTCTAACAGGCCTTCCACCTTTCATAATGAATATCTCCCTTGCCTTCAACTCAAGACTTCGTCGAATTGTAAGATAATCATTAGATCTTTTGCTTGCATATCCCTTTTTAAGAAGTCGAATTTCGCTTAATACTAGTTCAGCTTCTTCGGGTTCTAAATCAGATAAATTTCGAAACGGTCCAGCAGATTCTTCATAATAGTGGTATAGGAAATTAAACATTATATCCCCCATTAATGGTAGTTAAAATACTGGTGCATTTTCATGACTTAAGAATAACCCTTGTACCAAAACAGTGTAATAGCAGAACTCCAGCCAATAAAAACGGGTAGAGTATTAAACCTGCAATAATAATTAACCTGGAAACGGGATTTCACTCATTATAAACGGCAATAAGGCAAAGATTGCGCTCAAAGCGTTTAACTTCAGAAAGTAGCGCACTAATTCCCTCCTAGAACTTAATCGAATTCTTTAATCTGTATTAAAGCACGATCATTTTTTCGAATGAAGTGATTAAAAGATTTGGAAGCAGTTCGATTACGCCGATTGCATGAAAATTATGTTTCAAGTAAAGCTCTTTCGCTGGAACATTTGCTGCTCCAGTTGAAACGATGATTTTAGTGCAATCGATTGCAAGCGTTTGAATGTATGTGAGCAAAGCGTTAGCGATTCCGCGTCTGAAACTATCGGGATGGACGATGAGCCGGTGAATATCCAGGACTGCGTCTTCGATTTTAAAGGAAATCGCGCCAAGTAACTGCATTGTGTTGTCATCAAAATAGCCATAGAACGTTTCATCGCATTGCTGCAAGGAATCAATCGTGTCCTTTAGTGGCGGCAGGTCATGCGACTGAATGAGCTCTGCCTCGACTAAGTAAGATGGAATTTGCACATCCAGTACCATTTTTGCATTATGGTCAAGCTTGATTTGTATAGGTTTAATCATTTACTTATTGAATCTCCTTTGCTCTATGGCATCGGTGCATGTATGATGATAATCACTATGATATTCACCTTATACCGTTAAATCATTTTCTGATTTTATATGAATAGCTTCTTGTAAAAGTCTTTGAAGAACAGCAGCAAAAACGGCGATCACTATAGAAGCGAAAATAATGACCGATCCGATTGGCATGAAACTTGGAGGATCAATTTTTCCGGCCATGAGATAATAAAGTGGCATACCTAGGAGATATAAGATACCAATTGTGATAGCACAATATTTTATATTCTTCAGAGCTAAGACACTTGCGTGAATATGGTGCTAGCTGAAGTTGCTGTCTTGTTTGAGTTGCTTAATATTTCTTTTCTCAAGTTCTTTTATTATTTGGTCCGTGATTGCATCAATTGGCTCAAGTCCAGATACAATTAGATCACAATCAGCCATTACATTTGAATTAATAACTTGGTATAAATTTCTTACTACCATAAGGTACTGAGACAAATATTCTTTGACGTTATTTAAAGATTCACTTGGAGTGCTTTCTGTTTTATGTATTTCTTCTAAAATTCTACGTGCTAGTGCTACTTCTAATGGAATATCAATACAAACTACAAAATCTATTAATTCAGCCATACCTTCCCGACCTCTGCCGAAAGGTTCCTCAACTATAATGTATTTTTCTGGCTCTACCATTTGATTGTTAGGTAGTTTTATTGATCTTCCGTGAACCAATTCATATAAGTCTCTATTAAAACTAGGATTTAGAACTAATTTAGGGTTAGCATCCTTTTCCAACCATGTAAAAAAATCCTCTGGATATTCATTGGTTGATACATAGTCATCAAAGTGGAATGATATCGCATCAACAAGTTTCTCTTTTAAATGCTTTGTTAGTGTACTTTTGCCTGAACCAGATGGTCCACTTATTGCAATTGTAAACGCAGATTTATTCATTGGCTTTCATTCCTTTCTTTTATGAATTCTTACAGCAATTTAAGCTAACGTCTTTTTTACGAACTTCTTAAAAATCCGTTACACCTATGATATTCGTGAAGTGGTTACACTATCCTGTCTTCGTTCACTAACCCTCGTTTAGGCTTTGTAACCAGATGTAACCATGAAGGGTATAGTCTTCATTTCATAGATTTTTTGGAGAGTATGGACATGCTTCGTTTTCTCGTCATCAGCCTCTGCGTGGAGATACCCCTCCACAAGCCTGTACCCGAATACGAGAAGGATTATCTCGTACACACAATGATCAGCGATTCGGGATACATCCGCATACTCCGAAAAGCCTTTGTAATACGCAGGTATGCATCGCTGATAGTGTTCGACCATGTGATCGATATCCGGTTCATCCGCGATCAGGCTTGCGAGATCCTCGCCCAGATAGCCCCATCCGCTGGTATCCCAATCGATGAGGGCAAAATTCCCGTCTGCATAGATAAGGTTCGTTACCCAGAAGTCCCGGTGACATAGCACGAGGGGCAATTTTTCAATACGGTCGAATATCTCGTCTGCTTGCTCATCGATGTCGATGAGCATTTGCCGCACGTGCAGCGGCAAATCGCATTCCTCCGATCGTATATAATCGTAGACGACCGGCCATGACCGGTAATGCAAATACGTATTCTTCATAAAATCCTCATGGCTCAGGTTCGTCAGACTCTGCAGCACAGCAGGTTGCTCCGCATACAGCTTGCCTTGAAAGCGCCCTAACTCTCCCGCGGCCATTTCATACATGTCACTAGTCAAGTCTAAACCAGTTACACCATCGATGTATTCCAGCCACAGATGGAAACTATTAACTTCGGCATTGAACTCGGCATGATAACATGTAGGCCAACGGAGGGCTTCCGAGAAAGTCGCTCCCAAGCCAGACGAATAGAGATCATATTCCCGACGCCATGAATCCGGATCGCCGTAACGCTCCCATTTCTTCTGGATTTTCAGTACAATACGATACGGTAATATTTCACCTTCTGCGGTTTCGGCGGTGCCCGATACCAGGTACACATTTCCCACGGTTCCGCCCTGTAATGGCATAGTCTGGCAGTCGGCCGCGATGATATCCTTCTTGAACCGTTGGCTTAAGGCATAAATCAGCTCTTCAAGTTTAATATTCATTAATTCCTCCATTTTCTTCTTTGTCGATGAGGTAGTGCATATTATCCTGGACATACTCGTTATCATGTTACACGGCATAGATACCCATCTATAGAAAACAACAGCCGTTCAACCAAACTGCTTAGATGATTATATCAAATGTAATCCCTTATTTTGGGAAGACTTTAGTTATAACTATTCTGCCGTTTCTTCAATAAAAACGGTAACTGTCCATCAAGCCAGCTACTGTCGATCATTTTCTCGATCACATCATTCGACTCAAGGTTCCTGTGCTATATCAATGCCATATTAATCTATTAGAAAGTTGTTTCCGAGACGATTGAATCACTATTAAATTAATAAAATTGTATGTTTAGCATAAAGCTGCTCCATCCGCAAATATAGTGACAAATTCCGTATCTCTTTGTATGATTGTAATGGAATTATTTGGTGAGGATGTGTATCTATATGAAAAAGAATTCTAGTAAATTTGTGTTTGCAGTCTTGCTTTCCGTAATTATGCTTATTCAATTTGCTCAAGTCTCGGCCGCCGATGGAGAAATCAAATATGACTTTGATCGAATTGAAGTCGTATATGCTGCTGAATTTGCTGTATATCCCCGCTATGCTGTTGCCGATCATTGGCTGACAACTATTGCAGGCGGAACGGACAAGCCAGTTCAAATCCTATACGGTATCGTGCATTTGTTCACAGGCGACCAATACATTGAAGAACAGTTTATAAGAATGTCCGGTGAAGGCGGATCGGAGCGCTTCTTAAGCAATTCAATAAGCAATGAGTTTGATGAGCCCAGTATGCTGAAGAAACAAACTTCCATCCAGTTCTGGTCTGGAAAAAAATTGGATGGAAGTACGGTCGTTAAGGATTTTAATGAGCCAATGAAGTCGGTTACTCTTGTCCAATCCTTCGACCCGCAAGGAATGTTGACTGAATATCAACTGAATGCTTCTCCACTCTTATGGATTAATAACCCACCAGCTCCAGACAACTACGTCAGCTCGTATATCTCCGATCCCTCTAGTCTAGTCCATACCGGAGAACTAAACGGTGTGGAAGTTGAACCAATACCGGAGACGCCGAAAACCGAAGAACCGAAGCTTGAAGAAGCAACCACTAATTATTCAAAACAAGTTCAATCGGATCAACTACTAGAAGAAGTATCTATTCTTTCCGCATCCGATTCCACAAATTCAAGCCAACGTACGCAACAAGCGGATACTTTGAATCAGCTTGGCCTTTTTATGGGAACCAACTATGGGTATCAATTAGGGGATCCCATAACTCGGGCGCAAGGAACCGTTATGCTGCTTCGACTTTCCGGCGAGGCGGACGACGCTGCAAGAGCACAAATGAAGTCCAGCTTTACCGATGTAAAAAGCTCGCACTGGGCTGTTCAATCCATTGCATACGCAGCCAGCAAGGGTTATGTCAAAGGCATCGGGAATGGCTCATTTGCTCCAGATCGTTTAATGACGGGCAAAGAATTTTTGACCTTAATCAACCGGTTGCTTGGTTACCCCAACGCAACGACTTCCAATGCGGTAGAATTGTCACATAACAATGGAATGCTGACAGCGGATCCTGCTTCGCGGCTTGCCAATGCAAAGCCTTTCCTTCGTGGTGATATGGTCGAAGTCGTTTACGCAGCTTTGCAGACAAAGCAAGCCGGCATGACCTCAACGCTGCTCCAATCGCTCGTTGAAGATAAAGGTTCGATTAGCTTTGAGTTGGCCATTGCCAGTGGACTGTATATTAAGCCGAGCGTACCTGCTTACTTTATTCCGAGACCGGGCAGCGATCCGATGGACTCGATTGAGCAAGCGATTCGGCAAAAGCTTGATAGCAGGTGATTGATTTGAATTGATTTGATGGAGTATCCCCCTCCCCTTTCACACGAGTTCTCAAAGTTATAAGCTAAAAAGCCTTCCGTCGAAACGGAAGGCTTTTTATGGGTTTCCAATTAAAGCTAGTAGCCAGGATATTCGTAATCGGTATTCTGCAGCTTATTAAGTATGTTCATATTATGAATATGAACCTTCGTCTTGTCTGTCCCCAAATTGTAGATTACTTGATAGAGTTTGAGCAGATCATCGTTAAACTGATCCGTTGCTTTATCGTGACCTGCGGATTTATACGGAATTGGAGCTCTGAATGGGGTCACTTCATCGTCCCGCTGTAGATGTTCAAGCATTCGACCCAGCTTTTCGAGCTCCTCATCTGTCCCGCAGACCTCGAGCCGTATAGAGCTTTCTTGATTAGAAATATCAAGGCTGGCTTTTTCTAACAGATGCGCTGGGTACTTTCTATCTAACATCAGAATAACGTGCTCAATTTGTCCCTCCTCCAGTACAGAAATTGTCCTTTGCTTTATCTCTTCAAGTGTTTGTTTAATGAAATCCAACGATTGTTTATCCATCAAAAAATCCCCCAAATGATTAATTACGTATCCCAAACAAAATAAACACTTGCTCCATGTATTAACAAAAAGGAGCAAATGTTCAACAAGACCAGTTACAGGCCGGCATCAAAAGAATTAAATGACTCTATCATTTCAGTGTGGTGATACGTTGAATGCTGCTTCTTTTCTAAGATATACCCTTTATATTGATGTTTGAATCACTATTTCCGAATTCGTTCCAAATGCCAGTTTCAAAAACGAAGCCTTACCGGCAATAATTCGAAAAATACAATCTCAACTATCATGGTTATACAATACAGTCGATAAAACTACCTAATATGCGACAACGGAAAGTGACATTAATTACCCACCACCTTCTATATAATCGAGAAGCGGCATAAACTATGATTACCTGAAGTGATAACTAAAAGTGTCGGGTATAATAGATTGCTGTCACACTAATATGAGGCACAGGAAAGGTGGAAATGCATGTACGTAAGTCAAACTATGCAACAGGTGAAAGAAGATATCTTAAATGGAGAATGGGTGGGCAAGCTCATCCATAGACGTGACACTACCAGATCGATTAAGGTAACACTTGAACCAATACAGGCCGGAGTTGGGTTTTTAGAGTTCTTTGAGGGGCAAGGCTACGGCTTCTACAAATGGAGTCAAGGTGTGAGTGCATAATCCAAGCCTAATGATTAGACTTGGTTGACAATAATGTTTTGATTAATGGGTACTCGTCCTGCCAAGTTGCTGAACAGGCTGCCGATAATATCGGCAGCCTGTTTATTGAAGATATTTAGAATCTCATTCTTATCATGAATAAAAAATAATATATAATAGGTAATCCAACGATAACAGATAGTACGGTGATTGCAGTATATACTTTCTTTTCATCTCGTAATATAAATAGTAAAGAATTGTATCCTAGAATTCCAATCCATCCACCTAAACAATTTAAAATGACATCATCAATATCTGCTATTCCAATGCCTAAAAGCCCCTGAATAATTTCAACAAATAAACTCACTATAAATATAAACAACAGATTAATGATTACTCTTGTATTACTTTTTAATAATGGCAAATATACACCTAGGGGAATAAGAATAACTATATTTCCCACCACATTACCAAAAGCGAATCTTTTTAAATTAGCAGTGCTGCCAGATAGATATTCACCTATGCTATCAAAAGGAATAAGATTGATGGATCTAACTAACGTCCTGTGACTATTAAATAGCTCCGAAATCGAAACTCTCGATAAGAAAAATATTTTAATTAATAAAAACAGGTAACAGATGAAAACAACATATAAAAAGACTTGTATTACTCGCTCTCGTGTATTCATAAAAGCTCCTTTTTTTCATCCTCGCAATTACGTCTTCGGCAAGTGCATCCAAAATAAAACGCCCTCCGGAGTGTTTTCCAAAGCAAAATCAACGTTCATTGATTCCAACGTTTTTCGGACAATGGCCAGTCCCAAGCCACTTCGTTCGTTATTCCGGCTCCGTGCCTTATCCACGCGGTAGAACGGGTCAAAAAGCTTAGGCAGAACAGTATTGTCAATCCTCACGCCAATGTTTAAGACGCAAAGACGATATTGGTCAGCAATAGGATCGCTCCATATCCGAATCTCCCCGCCGTTCGGCGTGTTCTGCACTGCATTCAATATGACGTTTGAAAGCGCCTTTCCCAACATTTTAGGGTCCGCAAGGCAAGTCTGTCCATCAGGAATATCTGTAACTATACGCTGATCGTTCGCCTCAGACAACGTATGAAAATCAGAGAGCATTTCGGAAATGGTACGCCTGATATCCAGTTTTTCAGGTGCGGGTACGATTTTTCCGTCGTTCAGACTGACAATCTCCAGTATATCGGAAATCATTTTGCTCTGTGCGTCCATCATTTTCAAGCATTCACGCATATATTTGGGATGGTCTTTGTAATCACCTATATTTGCTAACATCCCCTCCAGCAAGACGCTTGTAGCCGCGACAGGCGTTTTTAACTCATGGGAAGCTGCAGAAAAGAAATATCGCTGTGTTTCCTCCAACTCGCGCTCCCGCAGGATTTCGTCCTCTAATTGGGAGATGGTTTTCTTCAGCCTGTCGTACATGGAATGAACGTCGCGGGCTAATATGCCAAGCTCATCTTTACGCTCTGGCAGGGGCTGGACTTCTTCGAGATTCGCCATCTTGGTTGTATTATCCGCCAAAGTTTTGATTGGTTTTGTCATCTGCCGGGCAAAAATATATGAGCCTATGACACAGACGACAAGCATGGCAGACAACATTACAAGCACACGTGCAATCAAGTGACTGTATTTCAATGAAAAAACATCATCGTTAAAAACGTGGAGCAAATAGCCATTGCCGAGATAAACAATGAACGAAGATTTTTCGCCATTGGGGCTCATGCCGATCAAACTGCTGGATGTATCAGCATCAGGTGTCACGTACACGATATTGTCGCCTTCGTCTGTAATATAGAACCGAAACGTTTGGTTTCTATCGTGAAATTGCTTCGCTATCTCAGTCATATCAACATTCCCATGTGAACGCTCAATTAATTGCTCATATGTGCTGCTGATTTTTTGAAGTTCAAGTCCTGAGTAATAGGCCATAATCTGCGACGAAAATAGGGCAGCCGTCGCTCCGACCAACAATGCCGAGAAAATGATGGTGTAAATAAATACTTTGATAAATATGCCACTTTTCTTCATAATGTTTCTTCCACCAATCGGTAACCTATGCCGCGAGCAGTCTGGATGATATTCTCAGGCAGCTTTGAACGTAGATTTTTGATGTGGGTATGTACGGTGCTGCCGTCGCCGTCAAACTGATACCCCCACACCCGAGATAAGATGATTTCATGCGATAACGTTCTGCCCCCGTTCTGAACCAATAGCATAAGGATTTCAAATTCTTTGAGTGTCAAGGGCAGTTCCACGCCACCGTAGAATGCTTTGAAATCCTCCGGAAGTAATGTCAGCTTGCTGTATCGGATTTCTTTTGCTAGCGCGCCGCTCCGCCGGAGCAAGGCTTCCACACGTTTCAACAAAAGCTGGATCTTGAATGGCTTTGTCACATAATCGTCCGCTTCAGCGTCAAACGCCTTGATTTGGTTTTCATCGTCAGAAAGGGCGCTCATCATCAGTACAGGTGTATTATTTAGCTTGCGAAACTCCTGTAAAAGCTCATGGCCGCTCATGCCGGGCAGCATGATATCGAGAATGACAAGCTGATATATATGATTATGAAACTTTTTATGCGCTTCGTTACCTTCTGTACAGGCGTCTACTTTATATCCGGCTTCGCATAAAAAGGTTTTGACGGTATTACATATATGCTCATCATCCTCGACAAGCAGAATTTGTATGACCATAAATCTCCCTCCTGAAAAAAGATAGCATAGTAATCTGTAGTTTATCTGTAGATTTATCGTTTATTTGATACAAGAACTTCTATAAAAAAATAAAAAGCCGCAGTTTATGCGACTTGATTAGTATACATCTTCTTGTCGTCCGACATGAATATTTCTTCGTAAGTTGAACGAACTGCCATCCGTGTAAAGTCAGCATGGAATTGCCCACGACAGAAAAACGGCTTTATCGTGATTAACATTTTGAACCAATTGCCCATACCACTTTACTAAAAACTTCTTCCCAGTCTCGATTTTCATTTTCAATTAAATAGGTTGCAAAAGGCAACAAATCAATCAGTCTTAGTTCAATCTTCTTGCGGTACTCCATAAACCTAATACTTTGTTCGGTGGCGTAGTGATGCTTTGAACGGATGGAGGAAATCCAAATTTGTTGTTCTCGTACACTCGGTTGAGCTAAATAAATCAACACAGGATTCATTGCAGCAATCTGATCCGCAATCCCCTTGATATGCTGCTCGATTTGATAATCATCAACTTGATAATGACGTAGCAAATCATGAATCTGATGCTGAAAGAACACAGCTTCAAGCACATAAACCTCGTCTGAAGTGCTGGCAAGATTAGCGAAACGCGACCACTGCCCCTGGATTAAATACGTAAACTCGGTCAGCGTTGCTACCGGAGAAGGCGTCCAGCATAGCTCGTGAGACTTCAGCTCGGAATATAGTGCTTCCATTCCGTTAAATGGCGCCATGGACTCACGATACGGAATCAGATAGTAGCTTTCGTCATTTATAACCCGCGAACTAATTTCGTCAGCTGCAATCGGATATCGCTCCAGAAGTTCCTTATATTCCACTTCTCGGAAGAAAGCGTGCCCATTCAAGCTCGTCGGATGCCGCACTGCGCCTTCATCGTAAAAATGGGATGATATGTCTTTCTTTGCAAGATAACCGTTCAGTCGTTCTGCCAACGTTGATTTGCCCGTACCGCATAATCCTTCAACCAAAATCAACTTGCAATTCCTGCGCATGTAATCCTCTCCTACTTCCTGAAAATCTTTGAATCCATGCATGGCAATACATCTGTTATCCACTTAGATTCCAAATGGAGTTCAACTTTTAATTCACTTATTTAATTAAGGTGCTGATTTTCATTGATAAACTTTCCCAGTCACCACTATATCCTTTGTTCATTTCCCATCCAGCTGATTTTAGATCATCCCCTAATTCTTTTAGTTCATTTATGTTATTGCTATCTAGTTTTATATTTGAAGATCCTGTATATGTAGGATAGTTTAAAAAATAGCTACTCAGTTTCCACAGATCACTTTCTTGAGTTTTTGTAATTAGCCCTGTATCTTTACCTGTAACCAGCAAGTAATTAATGCTTTCTTTAACATCTTCAATCTTTTCAATTATATTGTCAGCTTCTTTCCAATTATTTTCATTTTGATATTCAATAGCACTTTCCAATTGAACTAAATCGCTCTGAAGTCCAATGGATAAATTGGAATAAACATCTGTCAGATGGTTTACCTTCAAATATACATACGTAGTCAGGGCGAGGTTTAATAAAATAGAAATTATGATTATTAGGTTCTTTGAATTCATTTTGGTCCCTTCTTATAGCTTTCTTATTGAATGATAATCTCTTCTGCAACTGTTTGTGGTGGATGCGATTGCACCGCCTTCCATAATTTAGATGCAAGTTATTCGAATTTGTTGCGCTAAAACGTAACAAAGCCGCCGATCATGCCGGCAGCTTCATGTTAAGAGAGTTTTGTTAGTCTCATATGATTATTTCTCCAAAATGGCCTGCGACAGCGCGTTAACCAAGGTGAGTAGTGCTGTCAAGGTCTTCTGGTCTGTCACACTACCGTTTGGCCCGATCATCCTACTAACGAAAGGGACGGCAAGTGATGTTTCTTCTGGGATAGTTGCACTCATCATCTTTAAGGTCATTGTCAGCGATTGCAGTGCTGATGCACCACCATCAGGATGCGGCGATGCGCTTATAACCGCCGTCGGCATGCTCATGAATTCTCCTGAAGAAACGACCCAGTCCAGCGCGTTCTTCAGCGAACCTGGCACACCTCGCGCATATTCTGGCGTACAAATCACAATTGCATCTGCTGCTCGCAACTGCTCCCGCCATTCGCGCACCGCCTCATGCGATTCTGCTTCATCACCATCTAATTCAGGATTGAAATGTGGTAAAGTCGCAAGCCCTTGATATATACGAAACTCTGTACCGGCCGGCATCATTCCCTTGATGGACGAGAGCAACAAAGTATTGGACGACTTCTTACGCAAACTTCCAGATATGCCTAGCACGATATGAGCTTGATGCTCCATTAGGTTCACCATCCTTTTCATTTGATATTAGTAGTGTAGACCATGACATTAATGTCATAGTCAATGGGGCTATGTTTTAAAAAGCCTTTTAGATGATACGCTATCCTCCCATTAACGAACAATAGCTTCCGATCGTGCCCAGCAACTTCGTACACGGTTTCTCTATTCAACTATAGCCATCTTTCATTCAATGGCCTGTATTAATTACCCTATCCATAGTCTCTCTAATATACTTTTCTAAAATGGAAGTAGATAAGTTATCTAAACCACCTTTTTTACGAAGTATTGGTTCAGCATCTTTTAGAGCAGAAACAGGTAGATCTCCTTTATTAACTGAAATAATTATATTGATCATTCGCTCATAGTCTGTTTCTGAAATCTTTGTGTTCTCCGTCCATTCTCCTTCATTAATGGTTTCAAAATCATCTACTACAAGTTTACCATTTTCCCTGGAAAATTTTAGAGATTCAACTGTTTTATAATAGTTCGGTTCACTTGTTAGAGTTAAATATGTAATAATCACATTCATACCATCGATCTCACTCTCGAAATCAACAACCCAAGGACTAGAAACCCCTATATTATAATTCCAGTTTTCACCGCTTCTAATGATTTGTTCTTGTATGAATTTATCTTTTGCTTTTGAAGACATCATCTCATAACGAGGTTTACCTTCCCGCGTTTTTAGTGCATTGGCCCATACCTCAGAAAGGTTTTCTATTGCTGTAACATCAAGTGATTGATTGTTGTCCTCGATCGCCTGATTACCCTTATCTTGTGTGTTGGCATTCGTTAACGCGGTACCACCCAATAACAAGATGACTGTAAGACCAATCAAAGACCACTTATAGGAGTGTTTTTTGAATGAAGTGATCATAACTAGTCTCCTCTTAAGTTCTTTCTTATTTCCTGAAATACTGGCTGCCCCTGCTAAACGAACCGGATTTGCGAAAAGCTCTAACAATTTTATTATCGTTAAGGCATACTCGTTGGACTCCTCAGGCTTAATTCTCGATAAGGCCCAGGCATCACAAGCCATCTCCTGATCAGCTCGCATCTTGTGGTATGCATACCATAACAAAGGATTAAACCAATGTACGCTAAGCAAAATGTTCATTAGCCAGTTCATGGCAATATCTCTACGACGGACGTGCGATAATTCATGTAAGAACACGTAGCGAAGCTGCACTTCATTCAAATAACATAGAGCGAAGTCAGGTATCAACAGTTTCGGTTTCAGTAGACCAAACAAGGTTGGGCTAGATACTTGATTCGTCTTAATTAACGCTATTTTTCGGTGCACTTTCATTTCATCTTTACATCGTTCAAACAATGAATTAATCCCCTGATCAATGACAGTAACCTCTTTTTTAATTAGCGCAGTGAACCGTACGTTCGCTCTAATCATAAAACTTAGGAACATAAACATGCCAACCAGCCAGATTGACGTTATTTGCAAGAGTGACATCGGCTTTTTCACAGTCGAGTCACTTCCGATTGTCGATACTGAATTTGGCGATGAATCTAGTACCTGTGTCCTTGATGATATATCAAAGCTTTGTTCAATAGCAGGGGAGGCAGGAGTTTCTTTCTCTGTTACTAGGTGGCTATTTTCCGAAAGCGGCTGGAAGATATTAAAAACACTAAACGAGCTTTCAGGCGCCCACGGTAGCAATAACCTCAGGACCAAAAGAATCCACAGTAAATAGGCCCACCTAGGCTTTAATTTATTTTTCAGTAACCATTTGGCAGCTAAAATAAAAAAGACCAATACACTAGCCATCAACGACGTGGATAAGATCCAGGTTAATACGTCAATAAGAACAGAAGTCATCTGGCTTATTCCTTTCTTTCCTCCAGAATACTTTTCAGTTCTTCTATGTCTTCTTTAGACAATTTTTCATACTTCAGAAAATTAACCAACATCGGTTTTAAGGCTCCACCACCGTATAACCGTTTCAGAAAAGATTGCGTTTCCGCTCGAGTGGTTTCTTCTTCTGCAACTAGAGGCGAGTACACATATGGCCTACTGTTTGAATCAAAGGTTATCACTTCTTTTTGAACCAACCTGGTGAGTAAGGTTCTGATGGTCTTTGGACTCCAGTCGGTTATATCTGCTAAGGAGTCAATCACTTCACCTGCTGTCATCGGCGATTTTGACCATAACACCTTCATGACTTCCCATTCCGCATCGGAAATGCGTGGAATTTCCTTCATTATTCTACCTCCACTTAGACTACTTTTGTAGTCAATACTACATTTGTAATCAAAGATAGTCAAGATGACCATATTTGATTTGTACTTTGATAAAAAAAAGCCGCAATATATGCAGCTTCCACGTTCTTCTATAGTTGAGTAACTAACCGCTTACGCGTCTCTCTGTTGAACCTGAGTCCTATCATTGTGGTGTCTGCTATACTGGTTACAAACCTTCTACTAGCTCTATCATTCTTGTAAAACAATCTCCGCTTCAAAGCCCAACTGTTCAGACAGCTTGTGAATACGGCGCATGTCCTGTGTACTGGTAACCCACTCGCATCCCAAGGTGGATGCCTCATGAGCCGCCCATTGCAGGATATATATTAGGGCATCCGCATGGGATTCCTTCGTAGCGAAATCTTCCAGCACCAGCACGCCGCCGCAGACTGAAGCACGCACGTATGCCCAGTGCTGGTCGGCAAAGCTGCGGGCAACAAAATACGTTTCACCATCCAACTGCACCTGCATAGAAAGTTCTTGCAGCCATTTCTTATAAGCACCGGACCCTTTCGGGGCTTTTGGGTTCCCCCATTCAAGTGAATCGGCGGCCAGCTTCCGCAATTCTTCTTCCCCAGTAACGTTTTTCCACTGTTCACTATGGAATGATTCTTGGAGAATCGGTTTGTAGCGGACTTGCCAGCTTCGTTCACCAGTTGAGATGCCATCAGCATGAAGAAGTTCGGAAACAGGAACCATAGCAAGACCTTTAGCATGAGTATGGTAGACTAGCGATTTAACGGCCTGCGGCGTCTCTTTGGCGATTTCATTAGCGTGAAACATAAGAATCGACCCGTTGAGCAGCTTAGGGATCACCCGCTCCACAAGCTGTGCACTTGGCGGTCCCGACCAATCTACGGTATCCTCCCCCTCAATGACGAGATAGTTCCACTCCCGAAGCCATTCCAAATTCTCCTCCCGATAAGAGGCGTAAGGAAAACGCATGAAGGTTGGAACCGGCCTTCCCGTTGCTTCTTGATATGCGAGCTCAGCCAGCTTCAATTCTTCGAAGAATACAGCTTTAGTCACATCTGCCATTCTGCGATGATGATAAGTATGTGTCGTGAGTTCATGGCCTCTGGCTAGCATTTCTCTCGCTTTCGCCGGGTACCGATCGAACCACTCGCCTGTTAAAAAAAACGTCCCGCGCGCTCCACCCTGCTCCAAGGCATCCAGCCACGCATCAATAGGAATCCGCATCGGACCGTCATCGAACGTGAATGCACAGAGAGGTACCTCTGGATTACCACGAGTTATTACGGATTTTGTCATCAAAAATCCCCCTTTTGTGGTATCCTCCCACCATGATACCGTTGACCTTATTGTAAAATCTCGGTAATGTTTTGTAAAATTGAATAAAATGAACAGATGATTCGAATAACTTAAACAAAGTTGATGATAGGCAACCAGCTATCTAGAATGATTAAGAATAACTTGCAGTTTATGAACTAATTGAAGAGCGTCTTTCTCATTACATGATAATTCTTGTCTTAAGTATTCTATCCCTCTTGTCATACTATCGCGTCCACGAGGAATAAAATGCACATGAAAATGAGGGGCACCATCAATAGTTATGAGTTGGTATACCCGTTCTGCTTCTGTGACTTGTTTGAGTACTACATACAGTAATTTTATTACAACTCCGTAAGATGCAGCCTCTTCTTTTGTCATCTCTGCAAAATCCAAATAATGACGTTTAGATTCCAATACAATACGCCCAAGAACGGATTGGTCTGCGGGAAAGTGACAAACTTTCCAATACTCATCTTCATAAAAATATCCACCAGGCGGTTGATTTGAAATGCCAAGATGCTTTTCACAAATAAAACATGACATTTGAATGTCCCCTTTGAAATGAAGTTTTTTTCTATACCCTTCTCACAATAAAAAGTTAATTCCTGCCTCGACTAGGTAATTCAAAACTTGTCACTATTTTAGAGCACAGCTGTTTCACTTAACGTCTTTAGGTTTAAATAAAATAATATTAATAATTCAATTTATCTTGGAAGGGATGGAATAAACAATGACTACAAAAACCACACAAACCGTTCAACAACTCTTGAACCGCCAGATCGCCAACTGGAGCGTCCTCTATATTAAGCTTCACAACTATCACTGGTATGTCAAAGGTTCGCAATTCTTTACGCTGCACGTAAAATTCCAAGAATTCTACGAGGAAGCCGCGTTACACGTCGATGAAATCGCGGAACGTTTGCTTGCTGTGAAGGGCCAGCCAATTGCCAAAATGACAGACTTTCTAAAAGAGTCCACGATCAAGGAAGCTAGCGGCAAGGAAACAGATGAACAGATGGTTGACCAACTAATAAAAGACTTCACGTCTATTATCGATGAATTGAAGGAAAGCATGGAAATCGCGCAAGAAGCCGGCGATGAAACAACAGCGGACATGTTACTTGCCATCCATACAAAGCTTGAGAAACACGTTTGGATGTTGAGCGCGTTTAACGGTAAATAAGGGTATTCCATAGATCGTAGAATAACGCAGAACGTTGCTCGAGAATAACTCGGGCACGTTCTCTTTTTTTGCATATAGGTGGTTATACACTTCTGAACCTACTATTTCTTACATAATACTCCATCAAACTACTCTTTCAGCTAGTTCTTTTAATTGTTTATTACGGTAATTTAAAAATCTCTTCATATATCCTTTTAAAATAACTCTCTCAACAATCCATCCAACTAAGCCTAATGGAGCCTCAAATTGTAAGGTATCTCTCATCAACGTTCGATTTCCTAAATCAATAAATTCATGCTCATGTCTCATACTCTTAAAAGCACCGCTTATCATCTCATCAACAAACTTGTGTGGTCTATTATAGTCAATGATTCTTGAAGTTAATTTTTGTCTTATTAAAAAATGCCTTGCTTGAAAAGTGACAAATTCCCCTTCACCAATCAATCCAGAAGTTCTTCCAGCTACTGCATTTTCCTGAGTATGTCTCCAAACCGTTTTCGTATGCAATTCAATATTTCTTGCCATATCAAAACAAACTTCAATGGATGCTTTAATTTCAATCTCTGTTGAAACAGTAACCAAGGGAACACACCTCAAATTTATTAAAATAAAAACAGCAGCCATTCTGGCTGCCTCGTCATGTTTAGTACTTTCCTAATCCATCATTTAAATATTATCGCTTAATTTTCAAGACCTAGCCGTTTGCGTAACGCTATCAAGCTTTCCTCCACAGTATGATTCGCCGTGTCTATTATGATATGATCACGGTCCCAAGCTTCATAATGCCTGTTTGTAACCTGATCCCACGTGGGGAGCATTAAACCAGATATATCCGTTTTACGCGTAAGAATTCGATGTCTGTGTTCACTTTCGTCTGAGCAGACCACTTCGATCTCGACAAATGGAATTTCGAGAGACTCCGCTACATTTCTCCAATCCTGACGAGTGATGTGAATAGGATTAACCGTGTCTGCTATCACATCATGTCCTAATCGGAGGCTTTGCTTCGCAATTTCATAACACACGATGTAACCCTCAGGTCCATTGACACTTAGTCCGGTAGCTCGCATAGCCTGCTCCACGACATCAACCCGAAGATACGTTGCCCGAAGTTCCCTAGCCAAAGCTGACGATAACGTAGACTTTCCGGTGCCTGGCAGACCGCCAAAGATATACAGCATGATTCTTTCCTCCTTCATATTACATGTTTCACTATCTCCATTAGCAATCTATTCGACGGGCGACATGTAGAACAGCACCCCAGTGTCGACGAACCGACTTATCTCCGCGACTATTAAGTCGAACACGAATTTCGTTAAAGAGTTTATCGCGTTTCATTCTTCCATCAGTATGTGTCCGGAGAAAGTTCTTAGGAGTTGTATGTATTCTTCAACTTGGTAAATACGCTCCCAATCGAAATGCCGGAGATGAACAACCTCAAAAAGCCCGCTCTTCTCAATTTCATCTCTTTGCTCCAGCGAGTTCAGTCCTATGCTCTATACAGGTGATTTCAAATCCACGCTTGGCTAATGGGAGAATAGCTTTCCCTGTAGCACACCTCACTTCTGGCAAACGATCACCTGCATGTAAATTCGTATGATAGATTAAATCATTCATTAATTCTTCTGAGTAATCCGGACGAGCTTGTTAATATCTTCGCGGCTTGTTCAAATGACTGACGCAATTTATTATTCTCGTATTCCCTCATAGTCCTCCTTATTTTTATCCTTTTATTGAAACTTAAGATACAAACTGATTCTGCATAGTCATTACGTTATCCTGCCCGTCGCTTAACAAAAAAGGAAAGGCATATGCCCTTCTTCCCCTCCTCTTCGTTACTTGGTTTTTGTGAGAGTGAAGCCGCCACTGTTAGACAAATCACGGAGCCTGCCAAGAATCTCACGAACCAATGTCCAGTTGAAAATAAGCTTTCGCAGACTGCATCAGACTCTTCAATCGGAAGCACAGCCTGGCTCTATGAGTCCTTCTTCCACCTGTGAGACGCTTAGTCGTAAGACATTCTCTTCCCGGAATTGCGGTAGGTACATGCGCTGGGCTGGATCAACTCGCACACCGCGTTCCAGTAGATGTTCAGCTACTGCCTGCGCCTTGAGTGTGGCTGGCAGCCCGATAGTGGTATAGAAGCCAGAGTTCGATTAAGTGTACATGGTTCCAGGCGGCAAATATTAGCGGTATGCTTCCTGCAGCAGCACTGCTTTGCGGCGGGTACATCTCTCGCATCCGGCCGATGTGAGCGGTGCACATGCCACTCTCGAGGTACCTCTAGAGCCCCCTGTGTCAACAATGGCGAATGTACGTCGGCCGCTGCTTTCGCCTACAGGAATCCTTCCCGTAGCCCGTCCGGTAATACAACCAGCCCAAGGCGCTAGCCTGGAAGCATAACTTTGGAAAAGATTTTTTACTTAGATGATCACTCCGGACGGATCGTACGCGAACATGGGGTCGTTCCTTGGATTGAAGTCCAAGTCAGCCCATGTAATCATCCTCGATAATGTACACGTCATACCGCTGCGCCAATTCCACCATGCGCTTACGTGCTTCTTTCGTGTGGCTGTACCCAGTTGGGTTGTGGAAACGTGAGACGGTGTAGAAAAACAAGGTACCAAACGCGCTAATAGGTCTCGAGGTTGGAGCAGTGCAGGACGAATATGATGTCAAGCGGTGGGACGGCATCGTTCGACCGCTCGAGGTGTGGAACCGAGACCATACGTTGGGCTCGGCAATGCGTGCATCCGCAATCTGGTTTTACCAAGCGATGGTTAGAGACATTGGGACCGAGAGGATGAAGAGCTACGTGGAGCGTATTCATTACGGTAATATGGATATTAGCAGGGGCATCGATACCTTTTGGTCGAACAGCTCGTTAAAGATTTCTGCTTAAGAGCAAACCGATTTCATGGAGAACCTAGTGGAGGAGACGTTGCCTTTCCAAGAACAAACGAAGAAGACCGTCAAGCGCATCATGATCGACGACGACCAGGACAAATATACGGTTCATGGTAAAACAGGTACGCGTTTGTCCGACATGGGGCTCGGCTGGTATATGGGCTATGTGGATCGCGGGACGACCGACTGGGTGTTCGCCACAAACGTGGATAGCAGCGGAACGACTGCCAAGACGCTCACACTGAAGGCCTTAAAGCGTCTCGGCATTTTGTGAACACCTTGGGCAACGTTGCTCGTGTTTTGCGCAGTTATATGCAGCTTTATTACAGAAAAAAGAAGTGTGCATTCCTCTTGCACACTTCTCCATTTTATTGCTTCAGCCAATTTTCCTCAGTCAAATCTGCCATTACCGCCATTGCCGCTTTGCTGCCGGAAGCCGCGGCGTAAATTAATTGGGAAGGCATCACATAAGCCGAATCACCTGCTGCATATACACCTTCCACGGTGGTCTTGCCCATCGCATCCGTCTCAATTCCACCAGTACTAGTCGTTTGATAACCCAATGATTCCTGGAAGGCAGCTTTAGGAATTTGAATGGGATCAATGAACCCACCACTTCTTTCAATAAACGTGCCATCTGAGAAGTGTACCTTTTCCAGTAACCCATTTTTCCCAGATAAAGTTGAAATAGGTATATCGATAACAGGTATACCTCTGGACTTCAATAGCTGCCGTTGTTCATCAGTAACAACGGCACTGCCATTCGTACATACAACTAAATCGTTACTCCAATGAAGCAGCAATTTTACTTTATGCATCACACTCGGCATATCCGAGATCACCACCAGCGGTTGATCGCGAAGCTCCCAACCATCACAGAATGGGCATTGAAAAATGCTTTTTCCATAAAAATCACGAATCCCGTCAATCTCTGGCAAGATTTCCTTCAACCCTGCGGACAAAATTACCTTGCCGGCTTGCATTTGCTCACCACCGGAGGTGGATACCGTGAAGACATTGTCCGATCGCTGAATATCGGTCACTTCCTTTTGCCAATGCTGAACGGTTGGATAACTTAGCACCTCCTCCAAAGCAATTCGCCGAAACTCGGCTGGTTCAACCCCATCCCGTGTTATGAACCCGTGAGATGCGTGTGTGACCATGTTCCGTGGCTGATTGTTATCGAACAATACCACGTTCTTCCTGGCTCTGCCAAGTACTAATGCCGCGTTTAATCCCGCCGGTCCGCCTCCGATAATAGCCACATCATAGATCTTAATGATAATCCCTCCATTCGTTTGATTAGAGACTTTATAGATAATTGATATCTATAATTATTGAATAAAAATTGCCCTTGTAATTACAAGGACAAGCCCGCTTGCTTGGCAAGATCTGCTAACTTCGCATTCTTCAAATGCCGCTCCATGTCTTCTTCAGCCGCCACCATTACGTGATTTATAAGGCAATGGGGATTTTCGCTTTCGCAGCATTCAAACAATGAAGTAGTTCCTTCAATCGCATGAATGACGTCTAGAAAAGAAATATCTTCTTTTCTCCCCTTCACTCGATACCCACCGTTTGCGCCTGATGCAGATTCAATCAGCCCTGCCTTCACCAGCTTAGTCAGGATCTTCGAAAGGTAAGTCGGAGATACGCCTTGTTTTTCAGCGAGCTGCTGAACGCCTACAGCTCTATCCGCTGCTACAGCAATCAAATAAAGCATCGTGTGGAGGGCATAGTTTGTGGCTTTAGAATATTTCATTCTGTTCCCCTCCCAATCAAGGACTTCATGTGTCTATGATAACCACAATGGAGATGGTAAGTCAAGATGCTTGTTGTAACCCCTATAAATTAATAAATTAGATCTTCTCTAAATTCCAATCCATGTACGCTACAATAATACTCTTTCAGGCAACTGAAATTTCTCTGCTAGTTGGATGACTGATTCTTCAATAAGGCTCATTATGTACTTCCCCTTCCTCATGTCTAAACCTTACTTAATACAACTCCTAAGGCAATCACACTAATAATCATAGCTATTATACTTACCGTTAAAGCAGTTACCAGAATTTTTGATGTGGATTTCATTCTGTGCCTCCAGTCCATCCCTATTTTTACATATATACGAGATCCTGAACATGATTGTTTCGACATCAAAAGAATAGCAGCCGGATAATAGGTACAGACCAAGGTTGCAATCCAAGCGTCACGCCCCAAGTCGGAAGCTAAATTCATGAGGATCGCCGTTCCTTCTAGAAAACTAGAAAACAAGAAGATAACTACAAACAATTGAAAGCTGGAGTAGCTATCCTTTCTATTGATCATGAAGTTTGCCACCTCACGCGAGTTTTTCTCTCTTGCCAGTCTTTCCAGACTGAGTAGCCTAATGCAAAAATCATAAGTAAATACCATTGTTGATTCTACTTAAGGAAAAAAGAGCCGCTCTAGCACGGCTCAAGGTTGCTTTTGAATTATATTTCTCTTTTCCGAAATAGTGCGGTCAATAGACAGATCTCCCAATCCGAGATTGCAGATCCAAGTTATAGTGGCGCCGTGCCTTCGGCAATGTGAGCCATTAAGCCGGTCCGTCCGACTGCGATATCGCTTGCAAGCTCATGGCTGTCCGGATAATCCCCGTCATTCTGATGTCGGAAAGGAATAGGCTCCTCCTCAAATAGGTGCTCGAGACGCAAACGCCAGGCTGCCATCGCTAAGTCTATATTGGCTGCTGTCATGCGATCGGTTCCATAGACAGCATGGGTAGGCAACACATCCATTCCAGGGTAGAAGAGGATGCCGTGAGTAATGGGAAACAGCAATTGCTTCAGCGGTCCATTGATTCCTCGCGGAGAATAATCCTTCTCCGGCCCTCCGGCAGCCACGGACAGCATAGCCCGCTTCCCCTTTAAAATACCATCTCCGTAGCGATAGCGATTCCCCTCGCCCTTATAGCCATATGCGAAACCAAATGCAAACACCCGTTCTACCCATCCCTTGAGAATAGCTGGCATGCTGTACCACCATAACGGAAACTGCAAGATCACCGCGTCGGCAGCAAGAAGCTTCTGTTGCTCCAATACGATGTCTGCCGTTTGACGGCCAGTCGAATAGGCGTGCCCTGACTCTTTAATAAAGGATAGTCGTTCTGGATTGGTTCGATCCGGGAAGTCGTGCCTATCAAACACGGCCTTCCAGTTCATTCCATACAGATCAGATAACATGACTTCGTGCCCTTGCTCCTGAAGTGTTTGCACAGCTGTCTCAACGAACTGGCTAGTTAACGAAGTGGGCTCGGGGTGCGCATAAACGATCAATACCTTCTTTGACATGACGCCACTCTCCCTTTGTATTAACTTACGACGTTTTTATAAGTGCCGTATGAGTGTTATATTAAGATGTATATTGCATTTAGAAAAGTACGCATAATTTTATAACATAGTATTAAAAATCATACTATTGGAGGGTCCTGGCTATGGGAGATCGCAAAAACAAGCTCAAAGTGAAAGTGGAAGTGTGTCCTGTCGAAACAACTTTGGACGTCATCGGAGGCAAATGGAAAGCGATCATTCTGTTTCATCTTATCGATGGCACGAAGAGATTCAATGAATTTCGGCGGCTCTATCCGGGCATGACGCAATTTATGCTTACTTTGCAGCTCCGCGAGCTTGAACGGGATGGCATTATTCACCGCGAAGTTTATAAACAGGTACCCCCTAAAGTAGAATACTCGCTGACTGAATTTGGATTGACGTTAAAGCCGATCATCCTCGATATGAAGCAGTGGGGAATATCCTATAAGAACAGAGTTGACGATATACGACAGCAAACGGCAGTGCAGGAAAAAGACGAAACAGAAGACCAATAATCGAAACCCGTAGAAATCCGAACAAAAACAAAAAGAAGCCTTGAATACCAAGGCTTCTTGGGGTTGTATAAGTTCAATTCACCCTACTTTAGCGCCATGAGACATCGAGAACAATACCGTTTGCTCCCGGTCCATTCGTAGACCAGCGATGGAGAAATTCTTGAAGTCCACTCCCGCCATATCTGCCCCTCTTACATCTGCGCCATGCAGCTTTGCCTTGGATAACACGGCCATCGTGAGATCACAGTCTCTCAAATCCGCTTTTTCCAGATTGGCTCCTGATAAGTCTGCCTCATGAAACTTAATTCCGCATAAATCCTGTTTCACTAAGTTGGAGTGCCGCAAGTTCGTATAAGACCAATCCCCTTGAATAATGCTGATACCATCTAGAGTTGATCCGGAGAAATCCGACCCTGTCATTTTACAAGCTTCAAATTTGGCGACAAACAGATTAGCCCCGTTAAAGTTGCAATTATCGAAAGCTGATTCTTTATGAATGGAGCCATTTAGCAATGCCCCGCGAAAATCACATTCAATAAACCGACAATTCATGGATATCAGTTCCTCTAGAGATCCATTCACGAATGAGCATCGATTAAAGGTGCAGCTGATCAGCTCTCCATATCTTAAATCCTGTGAGCCAAAATCCACTCCTGTATATTTCTGATCGCTATATTGAAACATAATAAGCCTCCTATGAAGATTAGTTAGCTTATTTACTATAGCATACAGAAGTCAAGTACCCGTTCGAGCATGCTGAAAAGTCAAGAAAATTATTTTTCATTCCTGATCAAGACTCTTTAAAATATAACTTAGCTTCTCATTCATATATTCCGGGCTATGCTCGAAGCCTTCTTCACTCCACTGAATAATCAAGCCCATAATGGCATTGGCTGTATAGGCGATGACAAATAAATCCAGCCTCCCATTAGATGAGGTGCTTTCCAATATTAGTCCCTTAATTTTCTCAAATAAGGAATAGTAATACGACAGCGATGATTTCTTATCAAATACGATCTCATAGAACGGCTGGTATTTCTTCACATGATGAAAGAGCCTGATCGTTGAAGGATCAAGTAGTTTATGATTCATCACGGTCACATGACGGTAAGGCTCGTAATAAGAGTCTTCCAGATCTTTGAGCAAATGTTGAAGATGCTCGTCAAACAGTGCGGCCACATCCGTGTAATGCAAGTAAAAGGTTCCTCTATTCACACTAGCCTCACGGCATAGGGTTGATACAGAAATGGTTTCTAGGGGTTTTGTTTTTAATAATGCAAGGAGAGCATGATGTAAGGCTTTCTTCGTTTTCACAATTCTTAGATCGTTCTCGTTCAAGTCCTCCACCTCGTGACTGAGTATTATTGCTCATCCATTATAGCATCATAACAAAATAAAAAAAGTTGCAAGCAGCCAGGCTGCTTGCAACTCTCTTAAATGAATGGATTAGAAACCTGCTGTCCAACCAGCATCTGCTGCCAAAACAACACCGTTTACGAAGCTTGACTCATCCGATGCCAGGAATAAGGCCACTTGAGCAATTTCTTCAGGTTGTCCAATACGAGGGATCACACCTTGCGTAACTTTCGTACGTGAAGCACCAAATTCATCCCAGTTACTCATCGAGGATGTGATGTTTGTCATTGTCGCGCCTGGCGCGATAGCATTACATCGAATGCCTTTTTGAGCATACATAAAACCTGTGTTTTTCGTAATCCCAATTACAGCGTGCTTGGATGCTGTGTAAGCTGCACCTGCATGCGCGCCGCTGAAACCGCCGGTAGAAGCTGTATTCACGATAACGCCTTTCCCTTTCTCTAGGAAAATCGGAATAGCTTTGCGGATCGCACGCATAACGCCTTTTGTATTTACATCAAAGATAAGATCCCATCTATCATCATTCACATCGCCAATTGGCGCCATATTATCCATGATTCCTGCATTATTAACCAATATATCAAGCGTTCCGAATTCATTAACGGCCGTATCGATCATCGTATTAATATCTTCGAGCTCGGCAACGTTTGTTTTTACTGCGATTGCTTCGCCGCCGTTTGCTTTAATACCCGCAACAACTGTTTCAGCACCTTCAATGTTAAGGTCGGAGACAACAACCTTTGCTCCTTCTTTTGCATACAACTCTGCAATAGCTTTTCCCATACCCGATGCTGCTCCTGTAACGATTGCTACTTTACCTTCCAAACGCATATAAATCCCTCCGCATAGTTATTGAACAGTTGTTCATTTAAATTATAGGGATGTTATAGACACTTTGTCAAATAGATTGAAAAAGCGGCAATACCAAGGCTTAATTTAGCCTTAGTCTGCCGCTCTTTGGAGACCATTATGAGAACGTTATGAGAAACTTACCGAATACGAATTGGTAGTGAAGGAAGCATTAGGAGACGTTGTGATTTCGAATCCGAATTGGACGCGATTGACAATTTCATTACTCATCCAGCCTTTTGTCTTAATCCAGTTCATGATTGCCAACACATCAACTGTACCGGAGTTGGTATTGCTGGTTCTTACAAACGAAAAGACATCGTTGGATCCGTTATTGCCTTTGTACACATTCCATGTATGTCCTCCAACATTGACGTTGGTATAGGAAGCTACAGGATTCCCACTTGCATCCCAGCTGGCAGCGATTGGCTTAACCGAGCCATATTTGTTCATCCACAGCATAATTTCATGTGCATAATTTCCTGTCCAAATATCGTAAGCGGATACAAAACTAGAACCACTCGTTGGAACAGAAACATTAAAGGAACTGCTGAGACTATGAAGTGAGCCTAATTGTGTATTGATATCTCGAGTACTATTCGGATAAGATTTGACACCGCCTGTATTCGGCTGATTAGAAGTAACTCCCCAGTTGCTGTAGGAGTTAGCCCATATACTTTGCGAGCCGGCGACGCCACCCCACACATTGTTATATACAATATAGCCGCCGTTGCTCCAGTTCCCATACTGATCCGAAGAGCTCCATGTTGCAGCAAAGGCTGTCGCAGCAACAGTAAGTGAGCATAATCCTGCGATTAGAAGTAAAGTTAATTTACTTTGAAAAAGTCGTCTCATTATATAACTCCTCCTCAAATTGTTTTCGGCGTCTCTTGCTGCTGTTCGTCCTTTCCTGTCAAGCACAAAGGATAAGCATAAGACAAGAATGAGTTCGATCATCCCCTTTCTTCTTATCGAGCTTAGAAAATTAGACTAGTGTTTACCTGTAAAATCTGAAATTCATTAACTCGTTATGTAAACGCTATCAAAACTTTCTTAGAAAAATATAGCACGCCTATTTGGAATTAAATACCTGCTAAATCTCGCACAAAATACCCTAAAAATTAGTTGTATTTCCAGTTAACATAATATGTTGAGTAACCTTATAGCTTCACTAACCCAATGAATTGTATCCCCTCAAAAGTATATTTTTCCTCTTGAGAGCATGCCTTGGCCAATCCATAATATTCCTGCAAGATAGATTCGAAATAAGAGGAGGAGTAAATGATGAAGGAAGCTATGAATCACCGCTTCACCCGCACATTACTAACACTCGTTCTATCTCTCTCGCTGCTGCTCACATTCCTGCCAACTGCTGCCAAGGCAGCCGATCGAGGGGCTTGGGCAGCCAATGTATCGTATGCCGTCAACGATACGGTCACGTACAACGGTACAACGTATAAGTGCATACAAGGTCACACCTCATTGGTTGGCTGGGAACCGCCTGTAGTGCCAGCATTGTGGAACGCTGTTCAAGGCGGTGGTGGTGATACAACTGCTCCAAGTGCTCCCACCAATTTGCGAGTAACAGCAACAACTTCATCAAGTGTAACACTTGCATGGAACGCCTCTACCGATAATGTCTCCGTCACCGGGTACGATATCTATCGTGGAACCACACTTGCAGGCAGCACAAGTAATGGAGTACTTACCTTTACGAACAACGGATTAAGCGCAAGTACAACATACTCTTTTACCGTTAAAGCTAAAGATGCGGCAGGCAACAGTTCGGCTGCAAGCACGGCTCTCAGTATAACAACTCTCGCTCCTTCGGTTGATCAGACTGCTCCATCCACTCCTTCCAATCTGCGCACTACAGCAACGACTTCCACCAGTGTATCCTTAGCTTGGAATGCCTCCACAGATAATGTTGGTGTGACTGGCTATGACGTATACAAGGGATCCACACTCGCGCTTTCTGTATCAGGAACCACTGCCATTATTACGGGACTTTCAGCTTCTACTACTTACAGCTTTACTGTTAAAGCCAAGGATGCAGCCGGCAATATTTCCTCAGCGAGCAGTGTCTTAAGCGTCACAACTGGCCCTACAGATCCTGGCGGCAGCGGCAGCCTTCCGAAGCATACATTGACAGGCTACTGGCAAAACTTTGTGAACGGAGCAACAAATCTGAAATTAAGCGCTGTACCAAGTCAATACGACATTATCGTAGTCTCCTTTGCTGATATGGACACCACTAAACCTGGCGGAGTTACCTTTAACGTAGACTCTGGCTTATCCATCGCGCTTGGTGGTTATACGAATGCGAACTTGATCAGCGACATTAGCCAGAAACATGCACAAGGCAAAAAGGTCATCCTGTCCGTCGGCGGCGAAAAAGGTAATATTAATCTGAATTCAGCCTCACCTAACGTAACGAATTTTGTAGACAGTATGTACGGTCTTATTACACAGTTTGGCTTTGATGGGATCGACATCGATCTTGAGAATGGCATGAATGTCGCTAACCTCACTTCTGCCGTTCGTCAGCTTCAACAAAAGATTGGTTCAAGCTTTATCCTCACGATGGCTCCTCAGACGATCGATATGCAAAGCGCAAGTACTTCCTATATGCAGCTCTATACGAATTTGAAAGATATTACGACAGTCATCAATGTTCAGTACTATAACTCCGGCTGTATGCTTGGACGTGATGGCAAGTGCTATTCCCAAGGAACCGTTGATTTCTTGACTGCTCTCTCTGATCTGACCCTGCAATGGGTTGCTCCATCTCAACTAGGAATAGGTGTTCCAGCTACAAGCTCAGCAGCAGGCGGCGGTTATGTTGCTCCATCCGTGGTGACTCAAGCGGTCAAATGTCTGGCAACTGGCAGTGATTGCGGCACTTATAAACCGGTCGCCAAGTACCCGGATCTCCGCGGGGCAATGACCTGGTCGATTAACTGGGATGCTACAAGCGGTTACCTCTTGGCTAATACGGTAAAGCCATACTTAACCACATTGCCGTAACGACATCATGAAAAAACGGAGCTTATGCCAACGATAGTCGTTGAACATAGCTCCGTTTTTTATTGTTGACTAACTAAGTTAAGGAACTCTTGCTTGTACGCAGGATGACAAGCAATAATGTATGGCTCCGGATGCATGCCTTCAAAGCTTTCTCCTTGGAAATCCATAATGATAGCGCCGGTTTCTTTGGCCATTAACAATCCCGCATAAAGATCATCGCCTTCGGAATTGTAAAGGATGATACCATCCAAATCACCTCGCGCGAGCATACACCATTGAATCGTAGGAGCCCAGAGGCGGATCACCCTTTTCTACCACTTGTTTATCTTTGGAATAATAATGTTTGATTAGCTCTCCTGCGTCTTTGGCAGCTTGAATCGCAACTTTTTGGGCGATGTTAATGATATTTTGCATCACTCGTACCAATCCCCAAAATGCTTCGCAAGATAAGCCAGCTTCACTTCGGTCTGTCTTGCTCCTCCGCCCTCGTGCCCGTTAAACGGATAGATGATGATCTCCTTCTTGCTCTGAATTCGGTTATAGGTAGCAAAGTACATTTGTGCCGGACATGTCTCGTCCTTGAGCGCTACTGAGGCCAGAACTGGGCAAGTAATCCGGTCGGCCAGGTTCATGGTATCAAAGTAACTTAGGTTATCGAGTACAAGATCGGTCTGATCTGGATGTCTCTTCAAAAATTCCGCTACCGCTCCAAAAGCGCCGTGATTGCCTTCAATCCGGCTTACCAAGTTGCTGTTGCTTGGCACATCTACCAATGCAGCCTTAGGTCGATCATCCAGAGCTGCGACAGCCATACCAATCGCGCCGCCTTGACTGCCACCTTCAATGATGATTTTCCCCGGATCGATCTCGGCTTGTGCGCAGGCGAAATCGATTGCTTTCAAGGAATCCATGTACACATAACGGTAGTAGTACTCCCATTTGTTCTGAACGCCTTTACTTGCCACATTCGAGAGGAATCCATGCGAATAACTGGCACTATTCCCCGTTGGCCCGCCTTGATCCCGGCAATCCACTGATAAGACAGCCATTCCCATCATTGCCCAATGCATAAGCTCAGAAGGCTCTCCCCGGCTCCCCGTGAAGCCATGATAATGAATGAGACAAGGATAAGAAGCTTCCTTCAAAAAAGTCGGAACAATAAGCCAACCATGAATTCTTGTCTCATCCATACCGTTATACGAGATATCGTAAACCTTCACATGTTTGCTTGGATAAGCCACTTCTGTCCGTTCAGGGTGCAAAGGAACTTCCATTGCTTGCTCTAACGTTGCCTTCCAGAACGCATCCAGATCATCTTTTCCCGTTAATGGCGGCATATAGTTATACAAGTCTTTCGTGACCTCATCGATATAACCCATCAGTGCTCTCCCTTAATACAAGTTATGATCTCATTAAAATATAATGGCTGCCGTTTCTTGTACGGCTGCAATTGTTGCAAATTGCTCATTATACTGCTCAATGATTTGAGCGGCACTGATCGTATCATTTCCCCATGTGCTGTGAGCGTCCTTGACAACAGTAACTTCATAACCGAGCTCACATGCTCCTCTACAGGTTCCATCCACGCACATATCTGTCTGAATGCCGGTAAGGATAAGATGCTTAATCCCTTTTGCCTCAAGGATCTGCTGAAGATTTGTCTCATAGAACGAGTTAGGCCTAGTCTTTTGAACAACTGTATCCTGTTCTTCCGGCGCAATTGAAGAATGAATCTCCCAACCGGGAGTACCTGATTCGAGAGGCTCTCCAGCGCCTTCATTATGCTGAATATAAATGATCGGAACCTGATGTGCCCGCGCTTTTGCAAGGAGCTCTTGTATATGCTCTAACAGCTTCTCTCCCGCAAATACGGGATAATCGTCCGGAAACATCCCTGCTTGTACATCAATCACCAGCAAAGCCGTGTCCATGCTCATGCTAACCGCCTCCTCTTTAATGACTAAATTAAAAGTTCGCTGTTAGACTGACTATTCCTTCCCAAATGACTAGATCAGCAAAATCGCTGCGCCAAGCATTGGTGTCAGCACCATGCAGGTCTTGAGCATAAGGGCTGGTACACGCTTCGTGAACTTAGCCCCAATATAAGATCCGAACATGGTTCCGATTACGACGGCGATCAGCAGCTGAATATCTAAATACCCCACGGAGTAATAACCCGCTCCCCCGGCAAGTGCAATAGGAATAATGACGAGCATCGTTGTGCCTGCAGCAAATCTCATCGACAAACCAAGAATAAGCATCAGTCCAAGCTGAATAAATGGTGTTGAGCCGATTCCAAACAACCCGGACAACGCCCCAGTAACGAGACCAATGGAGGCTGCAGACAGATAGAACTTCCACCCATTCGTCCTCATCGGAGCGGCAGCCTCTTTGCCTGCATGTTTAGCTTGATGCACCATCCTGAACCATAGAGCAAGCCCGGAGGTAAACAGCATTCCCGAAGTCATCCACCCTAATTTATCCGCTGGAATAAAAGAGGACCAGCTAGAGCTGATCCAAGCGCCAAGTGCTCCTGCAAGTCCAACGATGGCTCCCGTCTTCAGAATCATATTGCCTTCACGATAATGACTGATTGAACCGGATAAGGAAGAAAAGAACATGGCAGCTAGTGCTGTACCCAAAGCGGTATGAATGGGATAACCAAACGCAACGGTTAGAATCGCTATAATAAAGCCCGATCCGCCTGCTCCAACGAACCCAAGCAGCAGACCAAGCAGCAGCATCGTAGCTGCAACTTCGACAAGCATCATCCTTCAGCCCTCCATACCTGATGTGAACAGGCAACACCGTTTGGTGGCGAAGGATCTTCCTTGGCAGCGCTGACCAAATCAAGCACCATCATCGAATGACTATCTCCATAAACCGGCCATTCAGGCAATAAGGTTGCGTTGGGAGCCCCTTCTCGAATAAAAGCGTTCCAGGCCGCACGCATGCTCTGGGCTAGCTCCCGCCCTTCTTCAGCGACGTAATACGGGTCCGTTGTATCCACTTCTATTTCGCGTTCAGGATTCTCTATATAATGAATTAAACTTCCTTCATACCCATGAGCGGCGCCAAGACTGCCCCCATATTGCAGCCGATAAACCCATACTGGAGAGCCTGTGTCAGCAATGGCGTTAGCTAATTGCAAACAGCCAATCGTATACAGATGCTCCGTCAACGTTTTACACCACGCTTTGTCTATTGGCATGGTCTGAGAATATTGGAAGAAGGACTCCCATACGATCAACTGATTTTCCCCAAACAATCTCCCTATTGTACCAGGATCAGGCTTCTGAAGACCTGGGTCATAGAAAATAAACATAGCAGCCTCGTCTTCATTTGTTCCAATTAGTAAAGGAGGAAGATTAGCCGCTTTTTGAATGGAGGCCAACGGATCAACTGGAATGAGGACGCCATCCGACACCGGTCCAAACATATGCAGATTTCTGGACGTATCCGGCCCAACCTTCCCCTGTGCCTCGATTAGTTCTTCGGCAGGCATCCTCAGTAGTTCACCAGCTTCACTTGGCTGCAAATTCAAGGCTTCAAGCAGCCTTGTTGTCGTCACTCCAGCCGTATGCGTATCGCGTATGGACTGTGTTGCACCACTTTGAGCAATCGCTTTATGGAACAGCCCCTCCGCTTCCTTCATCGTATAGAGCGTTGACGTACATTTCGCACCAGCCGAATTGCCAATAACTGTTACACGATGTGGATCTCCACCAAAGGCTGCAATATTCGTTTGTACCCAATGAAGGGCAGCAATAATATCCAGCATTCCGTTATTGCCTGAGGTACTGTATTCCTCTCCAAGCAGCTCCCCTAAATAAAGAAAACCTAGAGCACCAAGACGATAGTTAATCGACACATAGACGAAATCATCCTCTGCCGCATAGCGGGCACCATCACATTCCGCCCCTTTGCCGCCTATAAATCCGCCGCCATGGATATAGACAATTACCGGACGTGGTTGGCCATGATCACCAGTAGTCCAGACATTTAAATTCAAGCAGTCTTCCGAATGCGTTAGCTCGGGCAAAAAGGTATTCGGATCATGTCTCTGATGAGCAATAGGACCAAAGCAATCACACTCCCTTATTCCCTCCCATGATAATGGAGGAACCGGGGGCATAAATCTAAGCTCACCTACTGGTGGTGCTGCATAAGGAATACCTCTAAACACATAAGCGTCCTTTAATTGAACACCTTTTACTTTCCCTGATGAGGTTTGTATGATCACTTGAACGTTGCTCCCATCTTGTCTGATGAGATCATTATAGTCTTGAGAATTGATAAAGCCTAATATATATTAATTCATAACATACATAACTTATAGGTTATGACAAAATAGAAAGCTGTGATGTGACAATGGAACTGCTTCAGTTAAAATATTTTCAAATGGCTGCTCGAATGGAGCATATGACGCAAGCTGCGCAGCGTCTCCATATCTCGCAGCCAGCTCTTAGCAAAATGATTGCGTCCCTCGAGTCTGAATTAGGGGTAAAGCTGTTCGAGCGGACAAGCAAAGCGATTCGTCTTAATGAGCATGGCAGGCATTTTCTAAGCAAAGTCGACATTGCTCTGCAGGCTCTAGAAGATGGACAGCGGGAACTCAAGGATTTAACAGAAGCGGCCTCGGAGTTTATTACACTTGATGTACGAGTATCTTCTCACCTGCTTCCCGGCCTGCTAGCCGAATACCGCAAGGAAAAGCCGGATACGCAGTTTCATCTGCTCCAGCATGCTTTGCCAAATGATTATGCTTATGAATTTGATCTCTGCCTATCGGACGGCGCTAATCCACCACCTGGATGCAACTCCGTCTCCCTGCTTAAGGAGGCCATTGTAGTCGCCCTCCCCTCTGAGCATCGTTATGCGAAACGTGAGTACATCAGCTTAGAGGACCTGAAGGAGGAAAGATTCATTAGCCTTCCTCCTGGCAAGTCTCTACGGGAGACAACAGATGCTTTCTGCCGGCTTGCCGGCTTCACTCCGCATATTCAATTTGAAAGTGATGATCCTGCGACTGTCCGTGGACTTATACGAGCAGGGCAAGGTGTTGCCTTTCTTCCGGCCATTACTTGGGGAGGATCAACAGGAGCAGATGTGGTTACAATCCCGTTAAAGGAAGGTTATTGTGAACGATCGATATCCCTTCATTGGCCAAAAGGACGTTATTTGACTCAGGCAGCAACCTCATTCCGGGACTGTACCATTCAATACTTCGCTGAACTTGCGAAGGCTGATACTCCTTAACGAGCTTCATACAAATGCATATCAATGGTGTCAAGATACAGCGTCCACTCTCCAGTTATATAGAGATGGAGACGGTGCATTGCTCGTGTACAAGCCGTATAGAAAAGCTTGCGCTCACTTTCCCGGTTGTACGTATGTGATGAAGCATCGTAAATCAAGACAGCATCAAATTCCACACCCTTAGCCAGGTAAGCCGGGATCACCATGATACCGGTTTCGAAGGTAAGGGTTTCTTTTGTCGTAAGCCGGATTCCTTCGCAGCCCATAGAGCTCAGACTTTCATAAGCCTCACTGCTTTCCTCTGCGGTCTTCGTAATGATGGCAATTGATCCAAAGCCTTCTGCCTTAAAATCAGCTAAATCTTTCGCAATTTGCTTCAAGCGTTCCTCTTGGCTGTTCGATGATTGAATTAATGGCTTGCTGCCGCTCCGATTAAATGGAATAATCTCCTCTCCACCTGGCAGCATAGAACGCGTAAACTCCACATTTTCCTGCGTTGAACGGTAGCTTCGCAGAAGTGGAATCAAGGTCGTTTCTGCTTCACCGTACAGCTTATTAAGTGGAGAGTCTCCTCCTTGAAGCAAGGTGGATTGGGTGAATATCGCTTGACCGAAGTCTCCGAGTACAGTCATCCGGGCATTAGGAAACAGTCTCTTCAGGAATGCATATTGGAATGGTGAATAATCCTGGCCTTCATCCACGAAGATATGCCGCACGATCGTATTCGTTCTCGAACCCTCGATCAGCTCCTTCAAGAATAGATATGGAGTCGCATCCTCATAGAACAACTCACGTTTATTCAACTTATCTTTGGTCTGCTCACTCATTTCCGACCAACATGATGGAACTTCAGCTCCTGCCATCTCACGATATTCAGACTCCTCACCAAACAGCTGCGAGTACAGCCCATTCATATCGATAAACTTCAATCGCTTCACCTTCCGCCGCAGCGGCTTAAAATGCTCCTTCACGATCATCTGACGAAGCAAGTCAACTTGCTGATCAGCAAAGTCGAAAACATTATCTTCACCAATATTTTCAAAATTGTGGATTCGATCATGTACCGCAGCATATCGCTCGGCTGCTTCAAACAGTTCTTCATCACGTTGAACCGTCTTGAGAAGCTTATTGTATGCTTCGACATACTGCTCATTGTCCAGATAATCAAGCTCTTCCGAAACCCAATCCATCTTCTTCTCTTTACGTGCGATGATCTTCAGCTCACTAAGCAGCCATTCCTGTAACTTCTCAACTCGGTTAGCAAGGCGGATTGAAGGATCATAGCTATAGAATTGTTCTTTCATTTGCTCTGCGGTGATGAGGTCACGATCCTGAAGCCTGATCCCCTTAAATAACATCCCTTCCTTGCTGAGCCACTCTGCGTAGTTGCGAAGCACTAGAAGGAAGTCTTCCGATGCCTTGTAGCGAATCCCCTCTACTCTTGCCTCGTATCCTTCTTCATTCTGCATCGTTAGAACATATTCCATTTGGTCAAACGGATCTTCAACCTTCATCGTTGATCCCAGCCAAAACGCAAGATATTCCTGGAACGTTGTTTGCTGCATATTTTCTTCACCAAGCTCTGGCAGTACGGTCGATACATAGCTGTTGAACATCGGATTAGGCGAAAATAAAACGATCTGATCGGCTTTAAGCCGATCACGGTGTTTGTACAGCAAGTAAGCAACACGCTGTAAAGCCGCGGATGTCTTCCCGCTGCCGGCAGCCCCTTGTACGATCAACATGCGGCTCGTATCATTACGAATGATGGCATTCTGCTCCTTCTGAATCGTAGCCACAATACTTTTCATCTGTGCATCTGCACCTTGACCGAGAGCTTGCTGCAGCAATGTATCGCCAATGGTAATGCTAGCATCAAAGAAGTTAATGAGCTGATTGCCCCGAATCTGGTATTGCCGCTTAAGCTCCATCGTTCCTGAAATCTGACCTCCTGGAGTATTATAGGAAGCAGGACCTGGAGAATGGTCATAATAAAGACTTGCTATAGGTGAACGCCAGTCATACACCAGGAATTCCATCCCGTCAGATGCAAGGAATGAAGATAATCCGATATAGACCTGCTCCGTGTTATTAAGGTCATACTCTTTAAAGTCTATTCGTCCAAAATAAGGAGACTTTTGGAGCCGATTAAGACTCTTCCACTGCTGCAGCCGTTTTTGATGGATGCGTTCCCTCTCGGATAACAATGCAGCTTGCTGCTTGATACTGTAGAAGGATTCTTCGAAGTCTTCATCCGTACTTGTATTTACCGTTACTTCCTCCCAGAAATGCTTGCGGAGCTCCGATGCCTGACCGTATAGTTGTAGAACTTCGGGTTCCAATTCCGTTAATTTCTCCTGCAGCTTCTCCGACACGATCTGAAGCCTTAGCTGCTCTTGTTCCCAATCTTTCTTGTTCATTTACCTGAACACTCCTTTTCGAAACTTATTTTGTTGAAAATGACATTTGACATCCCCGGCGCTGCATGATATTATTAAAGTATAGATAAGATGTAATAACTATGCCGATGTAATTTAGGGATGCAGAGATCCTTTTACTATAGCACCTTTCTTTTTAATGTGCAAATCCTTTTTTAACAGCAAAAGCCGCCCAACTGGGCGGCTTTTTTAATGGACTTTTATTTGATCAGAGATTAATGATCTTCGTCGCTATATTTTCACAGAACGCTCGGTCATGCTCAACAAACAGGATCGTAGGCGTATATTCCAGCAGCAGCTCCTCGATCTGCATCCTGGAGATAACATCAATAAAGTTAAGCGGCTCATCCCAAATATGCAAATGCGTCTTTTCGCAAAGGCTCTTCGCGATCAGTACCTTCTTCTTCTGGCCGCCGCTGAACGAGGACATATCCTTCTCGAACTGCACTCGGGAGAAATCCAGCTTCCGCAGTATAGCTTTAAAGAGACTCTCATCAATCCCCTGGTCTCGTGCATAATCGGTCAGATTCCCCTGCAAATGCGAAGTATCCTGCGATACATAAGAAATTTTCAGCTGGCTGCCCTTTCTGAAGGTACCTGTGTAATGGATATCTTCGCCGTTGATTAATTTGATCAGGCTTGATTTACCTGAACCGTTCTTCCCAGCTATAGCAATTCGTTCACCCTGCTCGATCGAGAAGCTGATATCATGGATGACACTTTTTTTCCCATAATAAATGGAGACATGCTCGAGCTCTACCAATTGAGGTTTATGGTAAGCCAGCTGTGAAATTTTTAAACTGTCCGAGTTTTCAATGTTTTTGAGCAGCATGGACTTCTCATCAATCGCCGATTGCTGTCTCTGCTCGATCGATTTTGAGCGTTTCATCATTTTCGCTGCTTTATGGCCAACGTACCCTTTATCCACCTTTGAACCGGAGTTTCTTGTGCCATTTTTGCTCTTCTCTACTTCATTTGACCAGTTATTTGTACGTTTGGCCGCATCAGACAACCGTTTAATATCTTTCCTTAGTTTATCATTCTCACCAAGCTCGTAGTTATCCTGCCGCTCTTTGTTCAACCACCAATCGGAGAAATTACCCTTCTGAATCTCAATATTCGTTCGATTAATGGACAGGATATGATCGACGCAATTATCCAGGAATGTCCGGTCATGAGAAACTAGAATAAAGCCGCTTTTGCTGTTCAAATATTGGCTGACCAGCTTCCTTGCCTCCATATCAAGATGGTTGGTTGGCTCATCGATCAGCAGGAAGCTGTTCTCCTTCAGGAATAAAGCAGCAAGCAGCACTTTCGTTTGTTCTCCGTTAGAAAGCGACTCGAAAGGCCGGTACAGCACATCGTCGGATACCCTCAGCAAAGTCAGCTCGCGCATCAGCTCCCAGAGCTGATAGTCGGGATAAATTTCCTCCACCACATCAATGGTATGATACTCCGGATGCTCGACGTGGAATGGAAAATATTCAAAGGTTACACTCGACGAAATATGACCGCTGTATTCATACTTGCCAAGCAGCAGATTCATGAATGTGGTCTTCCCTCTGCCGTTCCGGCCGGTAAATCCTAATTTCCAATCGGTGTCAATTTGGAAGCTTACATTTTCAAATATATTGTCATAGCTGCCATAATGGGCAAACGTGAGGTTAGATACGTTAATTAATGTCATAAACAAATTCCCCCTGTACATAAATAAAGAGCTGCAAGAAAGTTACCTTTCTCACAACTCAAATAAATATAGCAAATCTAGCCCGCTAATTCGCATGCAGGGTTAGAATGGGATATTCATTGAGATGAAAAAGATGTAGTAACTTTCTTGCGCATATAAAAATAAAACAACCGAAATAGATCGTCCTGGTTTGTTTTATTAATTTATACCATCGCAAGAAATTTCTACATATCTTCTTCATCCCCAATCCTTAAATTAAACGTATCTTAACATAGCCTTTTCCGGTTTTCAACCTTTGGATTTCAGAAAAGTCAACATAATATGGAAGGCCTCATTTGCAGATGCTTCCAAATAGCGGGATGAATAAGGGTCGCTGAAGCCATGCTGCCCGCTGATTTTATGAACCTCAACATGAGGTTTGTCCTTCAGTGAAGGGATGAGCTCATCCACCTGAAAGGATAGCTCAATCTCCGGGTAAAACAATAAGGCAGGGCAAGCTGGGGACACATCCGTGTAGCTGCGAATCCGAGAACCGTAGTAGCCAACGACACCGGCTACATCCGGATTGCTGCTGCAAATCCAGGATGCAGTCGCCCCCACACTAAAGCCGACTAGGAACACTTGCTTGTATGACGCTTTGAGCTCTGTCACTTTTTGCTGAATAGCAGCAGAAGCTTTATCGAAACCGATGTTGGTCATAAAATAGCTGTATGCCTCTTGCTCTTCCTCATAAACGAACGACTCAGGTCGGTCTAGTAAATTCGGACAAAACACATCATACCCATGTTCGCCTAAAGCCTTGCAGATATAAATCATATGATGATTAATGCCATAAATTTCATGGGCAACAACAATGGCGATTTCAGGTTGATTCTTGATCTCAATCATCTCCCTCTCTTCCCTTCCCTTTTCCGCGTCCTTTGTCATTCCCTTTTTTATCGTTATCATCAGATTTGTGCTTGTTCTTTTTGTCTTCCTTATCTTGCTTGCCTGGCTTATTCTTCTCAGGAGGTCCAGGTTTAGTATCTTTATCCTCTGTCTTACCTTTGTCCTTGTCGTCTTTCTTTGGTTTTGCTGGAATACCCGGTGCTTTCGGGAAAGCCAAAACTTTCTCGTCTTGCAGCGCTTCGTTCATCAACTTTTGGAATACGGCCGCTGCCGCCTTGGATGTTGTGGTCAAATAATGGCTTGCATCTGTATGATCATAACCAAGCCAAACCGCTCCAACAAGTTGCGGGGTATAGCCGACAAACCAGTTGTCCTTCATCCCCGCTCCACCTGTACCTGGCATTTCTGTAGTGCCTGTTTTACCCGCTACCGGACGATCCGTGAGCTGAGCCGCGTCGCCCGTTCCTTCACTAATGACACCTTCCATCATGGAGGTCATGGTTCTGGCTATTGCTGGTTCTGTCACTTTAATGCCGTTAACTACTTCTGCGTCAGCGACTACTTCCCCTTCGGCCGTTTCAATTCGTGTTATCGAATGCGCAGGGATCCGGGTTCCGTCATTTGCAAAGACGCTGAATGCTTCCGCCATATCAAGTGGTGAAACCCCTTCCTGCAAGCCGCCAAGGGCAAGCCCTAATGTTCGATCCGCATCCGTCAGCTCGATACCGAATCGATCTGACGATTCCATCCCCGCTTCGATTCCCATCTCGTTTAATAATTTGACTGCCGGCACATTGTAGGAATGAACAAGTGCTTCATAAAGAGACACTTCGCCATGGTAGCTGCCGCCTGCATTTTTCGGCTGATAGCCTCCAAAATTTACGGGTTCATCTACAATGGTATCTTCAGGTGAGTAGCCTCGCTCCAAGGCTGGTGTATACACTGAAATAGGCTTCATTGTTGAGCCAGGTTGGCGTTTCAGTTGAACTGCACGGTTAAAGCCACGGAATGGCTGCTCCCCGCGTCCTCCAATTAGTGCTCGAATACCCCCATCCCTAGGGTCAACCATTACCGCTCCACTTTGGATGAGCTGATCAGAGCTGCTTGCAGGGAACAAGCTGTCTTGTGAATAAACATTTTCGGCAGCCTCTTGCATTTTCGTATCCAGAGTTGTATATATCCGGAGACCACCGTGAAGTACTTCATTCTCAGTAAGGCCGTATTTCTCACCAGCCTCGCGAATCATTTGATCCACAAAATAAGGATACTTTATTGCGTTACTGCTGCTTGGCTTAGAGCTCTGAATTTGAAGTGGTTCGTTAATAGCCTTCTCATACGTTGCTTGTTCAATCTTCCCTTGATTCTTCATAAGCTGAAGCACCACATTTCTGCGTGCTTTTGCCTCGTCCGGATGGCTGTATGGTGTAAGCGCAGATGGTGCCTTAATAATGCCTGCCAAGAGAGCCGATTGAGGGAGCGTAAGCTTATCTACACTTGTGCCAAAATAGATTTCAGCCGCCTTCTTAATCCCCCAAGCCCCTTCGCCGAAATAAATCTGGTTCAAATAATACGTTATAATCTGCTGCTTATCGTAATTTTTCTCGATCTTCTCAGCAAGCAGAAGCTCCTTCCACTTCCTTGTCCAAGTCCGCTCTTGGGACAAAAAGACGTTCTTAGCTAATTGCTGCGTAATGGTACTTGCACCTTGTACGGTTTTCCCATTCGTCAGGTTGGTCATTAACGCACGACCAATTCCCTGTAGGTCCATACCACTATGCTCAAAATACCGCTTATCCTCGACAGCAACAACCGCTTCGATAAGCTGCTCCGGCAAGCTGTCATAGCTTACGGCCTCAGACTTTTTGGGAGAAATACGAAGCGCTTCCTCCTTGTTCTGATCATAAATAATGGTCGCTGCTGGTAGCGGCTCGGCCAGCAGCGATACATCTTGCCTGGATACTAGCATGTTGAAAATAATGACACATGCAACAGCTAGCAGAATGCCAGCCGCTATAACAGCAAGGGCGGCCTTTTTCCAAACGACCCGTTTCTTTGATTTTTTGTGATGCATTTCTGATCTCATACGACTTCCTCCAAGCTTCAGTCAACCTGCTACTTTTGTCTTGGATAATAATTCGTAAACGAGACTTGTTTTCTGTACGTTAGGAACTAAATTTGAATAAAAAAGGCCTGCCACTTTAGGCAGACCTACATCAAGGCTTATGTGTTCTCGTCTCGCTGTTTTCTGAGATCGTTTATGAGGATGTCGAGTCCTCCCTATAATAAAAATCGTAAAATCATAACTGTAACTACTCCAACAAGGATCGTTCCTAAGAGACTGCGAGTAAATATAGCGATTAAGAATGTTGGCAGCGCAGCAAATAACTCGATATTATCCTTCAGAGGAGTGATCTCTCCATCTGTCATCAGCAATTCATTCCCTAATAAAGCAGCCATAACGGCAACGGGAATATAGCTTAGCCATCTCATCGCCAAACCTGGTATTTGCAGACGGCTGAGCACCATGAGCGGAAGCACCCGCGGAATAAAAGTAACGAGTGAAGCACCAATAATAATTGCGAATATTCCCCATCTTATTTCCATTTTTCAATCAGCACTCCTATTGTTGCGGCACTAATGGTTGCGATGATGACCGCCACGCTGCCGGATGTCACCATACTTATTCCCACTACGATGACGACCGCACTCATGACGACAATGAGGTCTCTTGCGAGCTTCTTGCGCCCAAGCAGCTGTAGAACAAGAAGTCCGATGAACATCGCTGACAGTGCAAAATCCAGCCCAAACTTCTCCGGATTCGTAATCCATTGTCCGAAGAAAGCCCCTGCCATCGTAGCGAAAATCCAATTAAGATAAGCGGTCACATTCAGGCCGTTCATCCACTTTTCGCTAAGCGATGTTTGATCAGACGCCTTGTTGATGGATACGCCAAAGGTCTCATCGGTAAGCAAGGAGCCAATCATCATGGTCTTTAACGTGGTTAAATGACGGAAATAAGGCGACAATGCCGCGCTTAACAGGAGATGTCGAAGGTTAACGATAAATACAGTAAATACAATCGCAGCTATGGAACCATGCGCAGCCACCATACCCGCAATAATGAATTGTGCCGAGCCTGCATAAATGAGGACAGACATCAAGGTGATCTCTAGGACACTTAAACCGGATGTATGTCCAACCACCCCTGCTGCAAACCCAATGCTTAAATAACCTAGTAATGTTGGTACGCAATCTTTAATCCCTTGAAGGAAGCTGTCCTCGCTGCTCTCAAATCTAAGTTGTACGTTCTCTTGCTGCATGTACTTCCCTCTCTAGCTGAATAGTTATCCTGCTATAATAGCATAAACCGTATCCTCTGTTAGACTTTTTTCAAATATCAGCAGCTGTCTCTCTTGTCTCTTTTGGTTTGAGCTTATACAAGATCAATCCGGCGATCAGTGTGGTCACACCAATGGCTTTTTGCGGTAAAAAAGGAACCTGTTCTAGTCCAAACCAGCCCGCCGAGTCCCACCATAATGCGAATAACAGTTGAGAAGACATGACGATCGAAATCGCATAGCTTGGCCCTAACAAATTCACTCCGCGGACCACACAAGTAACAACCCCTATCCCAAACAATCCGCTGAACCAGAACCAAACTGGCATCGCTCTCCAGTTAAAGAAATCTGTGCCCTCAAATAGTACGCCCATACTTAGAGAAGCGATAAACCCCATTCCGAGCACCAGAGCAGTTGTCGTGTGCGAATGAACAGCTGCGCTTACTTTATTATTAAACAGCGTTTGGATACTGATTAGTGTCCCCGCCACCAACGCTAAAAATATACCTGCGATCATGACTGATCTCTCCTATCTCCATTCTCATAAATATTACGGCCAGCAGCCGTTTCAAGGCCTCCCCGGTCTTTCAATACAAGTGTTCCGCGATTGCGTTCAATCAAACCTTCCGCGCAAAAGCTTTGAACCACCCTGTTCAAATGCCGATAGCTGGTACCAATTAAGTTCGCCATATCTTTCAGATTAGCGGTACTAACCGCTGCGTCTTCTAGTGAGGTGACAGAAAGCAGATAACTTGCAAGCCTAACCTCTACCGGATATAACAGATTAAAGCTTAGAGATACCGATTTGTTATAAAATTTCTGAGTCACCAAATGAAGCATAAATTGCAAGAAGGAAACTTCCTCTTCATATTGGCTTAACAAACGTTTGTGAATGCCAATAGCCTCGACAGGAGTTACGGCTGTTACGGTATTTAGATTTTCCAATCCCCTGAGACATTCTATCTCCCCAATAACGCCAAGTGGAGAGGTAAAGTTAATGAGCAGCGTTCGTCCTTCAGCCGAGGTGGTGTAAACCTTAACCTTTCCACGCACAAGAAAGAAGAAATATTCCGGCACCTCACCTTGCTGGCAAAGCGCTTCTTCTGGCTCGAACCGATACAGAGACAGGTGCTGCTGTAGTGGCTTCGGTAACACACTCTCAAGAGCAAACTCATTAAGATATTGATTAATCCGCTCTGACTCAAATATTTGCTTCATTGCAGCGCACCTCCTTACTGGATATTATATCCTCTAAAAGGATAAACACAGAATACCAATGATCATCAGACCAAGACCAATCCATTGTGGTGTCTTTAACCGTATAGGAACCGTGCCAAACCAGCCGGCTTTTTCCATCAATAAAGTGACAATAATTTGTGCAATTAGAACAGCCGATACGGTTACAGCTGCCCCATTATGATGAAACGCTGTGATGTTGCTGAACAATATAAACGCAGCAAAAGCACCGCCGAATAGGAATGGCAGCTTCACCTGCGAAAGTTGTCTCCATGATCGATCCCCTGTGAACCATACGATAAGTAATGCCGCCACAAAACCTGTGCCTTGCGTGAGTACTGCTGCCTGCCAGGTTCCAAGATAGTCACCAATTGCCGCGTTAGCTGTGCCTTGTAAGGTAAGGAACATTCCACCAAGCAGGGCATAGAATACGCCTTTCATTTAATTTCCCCCTCCTCGTTAATCCCGCTCCCCTTATTTAACGATGAGCGATGGATTCCGAAAAGGACATATGTCCTCGATTACGATTTTTAGGACAAATAAAAAAAGCATCACCTCTTAAGCAGCGATGCTTTCCTTATCTTTTTCTTTATTGTTGTCATCCTTCTTACCTTGCATTTGATTGTTCAGATCACGAAGCTCTTGCAGCATCTTATCAAGCTCGGAACGAAGCTGATGAAGTTCATTTGTACATAAGAATTGAAGTTTGTCGAGCTCGCTAGCGCTCATATTTCCTGTACGGATCTGATAAAGCAGCTTGTATTGCATCGATTCGCTTTCGCTAATTCGGAATTCCGCCATTTTGACAGGCTCGGTTTTTTGCAATTTAATCATTGTCATCGTTATATAGCTCCTTTGTGCTTTTTTATTATCATAAAGGAACTATATTAACCACGTATTTATTCATTGTTAGATTAGTATTAACTTTAGGGATGAATGTTATCTCCGCGCCCTTACAATAAGAAACCATGGTTCGGTCATTAGACGCTCATACCACCGGCTATACCAGTTACTTGCTTCGGGAAGATCGATAAATTCCTTACTTGGCTGCACCTCAACCATACGATAAGCCGGACGTTCATAAAAAGCGTTATGCCCGCTGCTTGTATCCACATTTCTTTCATAATCAATGGCAAGTTTATCAAAGGCTTGGAGAACTTTTTCTTTCATACCATCACATCCTTCCTCAAATTTAAGATGGAGCAAATCCAATCTGTACTAAGCCTGCTTCTGTGACAGCCAAGTAGATCTGCCGGTTATGTAATACCGGATGGGATACCAGAAAATTTCGGTAATCTCCATCTATTCTTCCTCCCACTCTGTATAGGTGATTTTCCTCTATATGAGCCGAGAATTCAAGCCTACTCTAGGAACAACAAAAAAGCCGCGAAACTCGCGGCTTCTACGCTATTTAAAGTTTACTCCACAATGAGCTTGCCGACCATCTTGCTATGTCCGGCACCACATACAACAGAGCATTGGAACTCATGTTCACCGGCTTTATCTGCCGTAAATTCTGCTGTTCCGTTGTTTTCTTTGATATCCACATTGAAGTCGGGAATGGCAAAGCCATGGAAGCCTTCCGCATTGTTCAGTGTAATTTTCACTTTATCCCCTTGCTTCACACGAATCTCCGGTTGATCAAATTCAAAATTTTTCGCTTTGACAGTGAACGATTTCTCGCCTCCACCGCCAGCAGCATTACCGCCAGTGTTAGTACCAGCATTAGTACCGGCGTTTGTGCCGGCGTTATTACCAGCTGTATTATCTGTACCTGTATTGTTGTTTGTATTATTGTCTTTGCTAGAGCCGCAGCCTGCAGCGGTACCCATGACCGTAACAGCAAGTGAGGCAATCATAAGCAGCTTACGAATATTCATGATGTTGTTCTCCTTTAACCTTTAATTTTTTGACTGGTCAAGCTCAATGATGTTTGATTTGACTTCAGGCTCGTCATCGGCAATTCCTTTTGTCGAGTTTCTGAATTCACGCAGCGTATCGCCAAAAGCACGTCCAAGCTGAGGAAGCTTAGCCGGTCCAAAGACAATTAACGCAATAGCCAATATAATAATCAGCCCTGAAATACCAACGTTGTTAAACATAACAGGCACCTCCCTCCAGGATTAGATCGTTTGCATCGCAAGCTTCCGCCTATAGTAGCGCGTCGAGATAAAAGCGCTGATCTCAAACAAGACAATGAGCGGTAAAGTAACGGACAAATGGGATACAAAATCCGGAGGCGAAATAAGTGTTCCCACAATCGCCAACCCAACATACGCGTATTTACGAACTTGCTTTAGCTTGTCCGGTGTCAGCATACCTATACGCGTCAGGAAGGTCATAACAAGCGGCATTTCAAATGCAATTCCCATAGGCAGCAAGAAGCTGATCAGAAACGACATATAATGCTGAATGCCATACACTTCATTGGCTCCCATCGACTGATTCAGCTTGATCATAAACTTAATCATCATCGGCAAGGCAACCGTGTATCCGAACAGCACGCCGCAGACGAATAGCAACGACGAAGTGGGTACATATAAAAGGGTGCTCTTTGCTTCATTTTCTGTCATGCCGGGTCTTGCAAATGCCCATAAGTGGTACATCAAGAACGGTAAGGTCAAGATGATCCCCACAAGGAGCGCACATTTCATATAGACCGCGATGCCATCTGACAAAGCGAATACGCTCCACTCCACTTCAATCGAACCCAAATGTCCTTTTACAAAGGTAAGTATCCTTGGCGCAACATATAGTCCTGCACATAAGGAGGCAATAAACCAGCCAGCCACAAAGATAAGGCGTTTGCGGAGCTCTGTTAAATGACTGATCAAATCGCTGTCGATCGCCTCTGCCGCTTTGCCCATCGTTTTGCTCACACGAGTGAACCGCCTTTATCCAAATATTTCTGAACCCCTTCTGCCGTCCGGTAAGCCAGTGCACCAACCGTCGAGGTTGGATTATACCCACTGTTATGCGGGAAGTTGGAAGCGCCGCAGATGAACACATTCTCAGCATCCCACATCTGGAGATAGTTGTTGACGACAGAAGTTTTAGGGTCTGCTCCCATAATCGTTCCGCCTGTATTATGGGTGGATTGATAAGGGACGATATTGTATTGCTTAATCGAATCATGAATCTCCGTTTTGGTCGCACCCATCTCATCCGCAATCGCTTTTGTCTTCTGAGCGATGAACTTCACGAGCTCACGATCCTGATCTTCGAAATCAAATGTCATCCGAATCAGCGGCATGCCAAACGCATCCTTATATTCCGGATCGAGATCCAAATAATGATAACGGTTCGGCATACTTGCACCTTGTCCGGTAACGGATAACACCCGGTTTGCGTTATGGATCGTTGCCTTCTTGAACTCAGCTCCCCACTTCGGTGTGTCGGCTGGAACAGGTTGATATTGAATTGGCCGTAAGCCAGTCTGGGTAAATCGGATATTCGCGCCATGCAGGAAGTTCAGATCGCTATGGTCGAAGTTATCGCCATTGAAATCATCAATGCTGCTGCCTAGTGCCCCTGCACCCATGGCGAGGTTAAACTCACGGTCCTCATAAAAGGCACTTGTACTTGCACCATTCACCTGGTAGGCATAGTTACGTCCAACAGAGCCCTTTTCCGTTTGCGGATCGTATGGCTCCCCTAGTTTGGAGGTCAACAGCAGTTTTACGTTCGTAAACAAGTAACCAGCAAGGATAACAACATCTGCAGGCTGCGTATATTCTTCACCTGTTGGTGTGTGGACATAAGTGACGCCTGTTGCTTTTTTGCCATCATGAATGATCTTGGTCACATTGGAATGGGTACGAAGCTCGAACTTACCTGTATTTTTGGCAACAGGTAGCACCGTAACAACAGGATCTGCTTTCGCGCCGTATTCACAGCCGAACCGTTCGCAGTAGCCGCAATATTGGCAAGGTGCTCTTTCCACACCATCAGGATTTTTGTATACCTCAGACAAGTTAGCTGACGGAATAACGTAAGGATGGTAGCCTAGCTTTTTCGCTGCATTTTCAAACAGCTTCATCCCTGGTGATTTCTTCATTGGTCCTGTAGGGAAAGGTGTAGACATCGCACCGATATTAGAAGGTATTTCCTTCTCTCCAGAAATGCCGGCCATTTGTTCATATTTCACAAAATAAGGCTCGAGCTGCTCGTACGTGATACCCCAGTCACGGATCGTCATATTTTCCGGGATTTTCTTTTTGCCATAACGCTCTACTGTCTTGCTGTAGATCTCGAAATCATAAGGCAAGAAACGATAATATTGACCGTTCCAATGAACCCCTGCTCCACCTAATCCATCTCCAAGCAGGAATGACCCGTATGTACGCATTGGCAATGCTCTCATTTTTATCGTGTTCCGGAAGGCTACGGTTTCCTTGGACAAATCCTGCATCAGCTCATAACGTGCGGCATATCGAAGCTCGTCATGTACATGATAATAGTCCTGCGTATCACGGCTTTTGCCTCGTTCAATTCCTACAACGGATATCCCGGCCTTTGACAATTCAGATGCAATTATGCCGCCGACCCAGCCCATGCCAACGATTACAACGGGAACCTTTGGAAGTTTAGTTGCCATTATGCTTTCCTCCTTTATCCGAGCTCAAGATGATCATGCAAGCTCATCGGCTCAAGTTTTACAAATTCTTCTTTTTCGATGTAATCGGTATAGCTCATTTGGTTGCCAGGGAAATTCCTCATTTTCCAGCCGGCCATATTCTTATTGCCGCCATACAGTGGGTCAGCGTAAACTCCCTCTAGCGTCAAATTGAGAAACATGGCGAAGAAGTTCGAAGCTGGAACGTCCTTGATCCCAATATCGTCTTTATCAAAAGCTGTCAAGACGGCATCCTGCTCTTCTGGTGTAATCTCCACAAATGGTTTCTGATATTTCGTTGTGCTGTACTGATCTAGAGCATCCAAACCAAGTGCGATGAGCTCTCTGCGTTTAAATACAAGCTGGTAACCCTGCGTCGCTTCTGCTTTGTAATAAGGAGGTTGCATATAATCCCTTGAATTTGTGCCAAAAGCGCTTGCCATCTGATGGTCGATAAAGAAAGCAACCCCAAGCTCCTTCGCACCTGGTCCTAGATCGTCCTTCGGGAACAGCCGTTCAGCAGCAGCTTCTGCCGTAAGGAATTGATTCTGATTGAAAAACATCAGCGCCTGGTTATAATCTTTGTTATCCGTTGCCGTCTGCGGCGCAGCCGGTGCCTCTTCCTTGTCTTTATCCTTGAGGTTAGCGCCAACTAATCCGCCAATCACTCCGCCTAAAACGACTCCGCCAATTGCTGTACCGGAATACTTAAGGAACCTTCGCCGTGATTCATCCTGCGGCTGATTTGGTTTATCATTTGCCATGATGGTTGTCTCCTTACTATATCTTTTTAGAAGGTTTTCTAATTTTCTTCCAAAAGGTGATAAATTATTCAAATAAGGAAACAACACAAAAAAACCCGCCAAAACATAGCGAGCTTACAAGTAGATGTAAATCTTCTAATCCAACACAAATCAATGAAATAACCTAGAACGGATCAATCCTAGCCTTAATACGATAATACCAGTTCTATTATTAGGAGGTTCGTCCAATATGCTTAGAAAAAGAGCGACAATTAATAAGAAAGCGGTACCATGTTACAAGGTACAAAGGCATGTCCATGAGTTTCAGGGCAGCACTCAGCTTGCTGAAGAAGGAGATGATCGTCATAATCACCGCTTCGCAGGTGTTACAGGTCAAGCGATTCCGCGAGGAAACAGTCATGTCCATGAAATTGATTTGACCAATACAGATTTCTTTAATCATTTTCATAAATTGAAAAAAATTACGACAGGACCAGCTATCCCTGTCGGAAGAGGCAAGCATGTTCATTTTGTAAAAGGCATGACGACCTTCAATGATGGTCATGTTCATCAATTTAAATTTTCGACCTTAATTCAAGCTCCGCTAGTTAAATAAAGACCAAGAAGAGATAGAATGTCGGCTATACCAATCGTCTATCTCTTTTTGAAACTATATTAATACGTTTACCGGTAAACCATTCAAATACGCCTCAACATCTCCTACAATTCCTTGATAAAATCCGCGATACGCAGCTTCCGTTACATAGCCGATATGCGGGGTAGCCAGCACATTTGGCAGCGACCGGAACGGATCATCCTGAGGCAGCGGCTCTTGTTCGAATACATCAATGCCGGCACCAGCTATCTTGCCGGTTCGCAGTGCTTCGAGCAGAGCTTCACGGTCAACGATGGGTCCACGAGAGGTATTGATCAGATACGCAGTTGGGCGCATTCTTTCGAGCTCCTGAGCACCAATTAAACCTCTCGTACGATCACCTAATACAAGATGAATGGATATAAAATCGCTGTTCTCGAGCAGCTCTTCCTTGGAAGACGCAAGCGTAACTCCTGCCGCCTCCGCTTTCTCAGCAGTGAGATTCTGGCTCCAGGCCATAACCTCCATGCCAAAGGCTTGTCCAATCCGAGCAACATTTGTCCCGATATGACCAAGTCCAAGTAATCCAAGTCGTTTGCCTTTCAGATCAACCCCAATGGTCGATTGCCATCCACCGCTCCGTACCGCTTCATTTTCCAGTACAAGCTTCCTTGCAAGACCAAGAATTAGCGCCCAAGTCAGTTCAGTTGTACCCTCGCCCCCACCGCGTGTACCACATACTATTACACCTAATTCGGCTGCAGCTGCGAGGTCAATAGAGTTATTCCGCATACCGGTCGTTACCAGAAGTTTTAAGTTCGGCAAGCGTTCCAGTAACTCTCTCTGGAATGGTGTCCTCTCCCGCATGATCACGATAATCTCGCAATCTATGATCGCGGCAACAAGCTCATCCTTATTGTAAAAATGATGGGTGAACACTTTTAAGTTAATCTGGTCAGTAACTGTCGACCAATCCGCCATTGACAAGGCGGCGTTCTGGTAATCATCTAATACTGCACACTTCATAGGACCTTCTCCTCCTCATACACAAACGATAATAGGCAGAAATTAAAAAAAACAGCAAGCCCCTTAAAAGCTAGTAGGAGCTTGCTGCAGCTTATCATTATTTCGCTTGGATATAGCCTTCAGCTTTCAACAGCTCGGCGATCAATACTGCGCCGCCTGCTGCGCCTCGAAGCGTGTTATGCGACAAACCTACGAATTTGAAATCATAGAGGGAGTCTTCACGAAGACGTCCTACTGATACACCCATTCCGCCTTCAATATCACGATCCAGGTTCGTTTGTGGTCTGTTCTCTTCTTCGAAGTACGTAATGAATTGTTTAGGTGCACTTGGCAGACCCAGCTCTTGCGGACGGCCTTGGAACTCTTTCCAGCGTGCAAGAACTTCTTCTTTCGAAGGTTTATTCTCAAACTTTACGAATACAGTAGCCAAATGTCCATCCGTTACAGGAACACGGATACATTGTGTTGTGATGATTGGCGAGCTCGCTTTTACGATCTCTCCGTCTTCTACGGTGCCCCAAATCCGAAGCGGCTCTTGTTCGCTTTTCTCTTCTTCGCCGCCAATGTATGGGATTACGTTATCCAGCATTTCCGGCCAGTCAGTAAAGTTTTTACCCGCACCAGAGATCGCTTGATAAGTCGACGCTACTACTGTTGTAGGGTTGAATTCACGCAAAGCATGAAGGGCCGGCACATAGCTTTGAATCGAGCAGTTTGGTTTTACGGCGATAAAGCCAGTTGTTGTGCCCAGACGTTTTCTTTGCGCTTCTATCACTTCAAGATGACTTGGGTTAATTTCAGGGATAACCATAGGAACATCCGCCGTCCAGCGGTGAGCCGAGTTGTTCGATACAACAGGCGTGCCTGTCTTCGCATAAGCTTCTTCCAGTGCTTGAATCTCTTTCTTAGGCATATCTACTGCGCAGAATACGAAATCGACTCCTGCGGCAACTTCTTCTACTTTAGAAGCGTCTTGTACGACAATATTTTTAACGGCTTCAGGAATTGGCGTAGCGAGCTTCCATCTTTTTTGGACAGATTCCAAATACGATTTGCCTGCCGAGCTTGCACTCGCTGCGATAGCCGTAACTTCAAACCAAGGATGCTGATCCAGCAATTGAACAAAGCGCTGGCCAACCATGCCTGTTCCTCCAACAATACCAACTTTGAGTTTTTGTGACATAAGTGTATTCAAATCCCTTCAGTCTGATTTTGTATGCCATACCTTACATGTATGCGGTATATTTTCCTTTGCAACTATGGTGAATTCCCCGTCCAATAAAAAAATCCCACCCCCAAGACTCCTATAGTCTCAGGGACGAGATTTGAATACTCGTGGTACCACCCTAAATTCGCGGATATGTCGCCATATCAGCCTCTTCGAGTACGGCATAACAACTGTAACGCTTATACTCTAGCTCTGTAACAGGAGCTCCTGTCACACCATCCCCTACCTATCGGTTCCGATGTGCTGCTCAGAGTCTTTCTTCAATAAATGATTCTTTGCTCCTTTTCAGCAGGCGGAGCTCTCTGGGAAAGAATTCGTTTATTTACTCGTCTCTTCATTGCATTTCATATTGCGATTATAATAACAAAAATCCTACCTGAGGTAAACCCATTTTGCAAAAAAATTAACGGCTTTCAACCGCTATCACATTCAGTTGTTTATAGGCTTTGAAATAAACCCAAGCTGCATTGAGGAGCAGAATGGTTCCAGTTGTGAAGAATACAGCCCGTAGACCAAACCATGCAGCAATTTGACCGCCAAGAATTGAACCGATGAATACGCCAAGATATCCTGCCGACATGGAAAAACCGAACACTCTGCCTGTCAGTGCATCCGGTGTAATTTTCTTAAGAAGAATGTTGACCGAAGGATTAAGTCCTCCAGCTGCCAGACCAAGCAAAAAGCGGAGAACCATAAGCTCCCAAGGCTGATGGACTAAAGCCTGCGGAATAAACAACAGCCCTGCAAAGATTAACGCGATTAGCATTACTTTATGGGCACCAATCTTGTCAGAAAGCCTGCCAAGTCTAGGTGCAGCTATCATATTTGCGAGCCCGGACGAGGAGAATATAACCCCAGCCAGCAAAGCAACATGCTCCGTATTACTCGTTAAACTTGTTACATACAACGTTAGGACCGGCTCAATGGAATACATGGCCATCGTCAAGGCAAAATACGTCACGAACAACGTGATGATTAGGTTTTTCTCAGGGATACTCCCCCATACTTCCTTCATGCTCTGCGCCTTTTTATCTACACGGGTGAAATTCTCTTTCACGAACAGAAGGGTTGTAATAAAGGCGAACATTAAGAGCACTCCGGTAATAAAAAATACATTCCGCATGCCGAAATGCAATTCAATAAAACCGCCGATTGACGGCCCCAGCAGTGAACCTGCAATACCTGCCGTAGACAAAGTTCCGAGCGCCCAGCCGGCATGTGCTTTATCGGTCTGTGTAGCAATTAGAGCTGTACAGGCTGAGGCATATCCGGTAATGATCCCTTGCAGCAAGCGAAGGCCAATCAGTTCATACACATTTTGTGCAAAGCCCATACTAAATATGACGATTGCCATGCCAAGACTTGCCCTTAGCAGCATAGGCTTCCGCCCAAATTTATCTGCAGCGATACCCCATATTGGGGAAAACACAGCGGAAAGGATAAAAGTAATACCAAACGCAAGACCGGAATACTGCTCAACTAAATGGGTATCAGAAACACCAAGATGGTTAATGTACAGCGGTAACACCGGTGCAATCTGGCTCATACCGATACTTGCAACAAACACGCCGAACCAACAGACGTACAGGTTTCTTTTCCAAATTGGCATTGCTGCCAGGCCTCCTTCTATCTAAAGCCCACTTGTTGATTAAGACAGAGTCTGAGTCCAAGCATCAACAGTCTGTACTTCAGCCTGACGAGGGAATACTTTCTCCGTAAGAACGCGGTGAACCTCAGGATCTGCATCGAGGCAGGCATCGGATAGTACGGTAATGACATAATCTTTGTCCGCTGCTTCACGCACTGTAGACAAAACAACACCACTTGTTGAGATGCCGCAGATCACAAGATTCTCGATTTGTTTGCCCCGAAGAATAACCTCCAGATTACTACCGGCAAACGCGCTAATCCGGAACTTCGTGACGACAGGCTCGCCTTGCTGTGGTTTTACTAATTCATGAATTTGCGTGGCATGATCCGTGACAGTCATTCCGCCATGTTTAGCAAGTGCAGAGAAAGACTTATTTCTTGGACTCACTTCAGGGTATCCTTCGCTAAATGCAACCCGAACATAGATTACCGGGATTTGATTCTGCCGAGCAGCATCAATCGCTTTCTGGAACGGGAGCAAAACCTCCTCATTTTCCGCGAATCGCGAAACGAAGCCATTTTGTAAATCCATCACTAATAAAGCGGTATTGTTGTTCATGCGTTGTACACACTCCTTGTTCGTATGATAGTATTAAGCGGAGAACTCTCCTCTTGACCTCTTGATATTAAACGGAGACCTCTCCGTTTGTCAACAAAGGTGGAAAATAATCACTAGGATAGGATGTGAAACGATCGTGAAAGATGAAGAAATCACTCCCCCAAAAGCGGAACGCCGGGATGCTGCCGAGAATCGTCAGCGTATCTTGAATGCCGCTCTTCAATTGTTTGAACAGCATGGTGTCGAACAAGTCAGTATGAATCAAATCGCGGCATTAGCACAGATCGGACCTGGTACCCTATATCGTCGTTACCGAAATAAGAGCGAGCTATGTCTAGACTTGATGAAAGATAATCTGGTGATCCTGTTTGAGGACATTGATGCCTATCTGGAGCAGCAACGGGATGATTCACCAAGCTCGAGACTGAAAGGTATTCTTGGCTTATTCATCCGCTTCCGGGAGAAGAAAGCTCAACTGCTAAAAGGCGTTGAAGATTCTTCTTCTATGAATCGTCCGAACTCAAGGACAAAAGGTCCCCTCTACCACGAGCTTCATGAATTGCTGGTTCAGCTCTTTGATGAGATGCTTGCTGTATCCGGTCAAACTCAGCCTAACAGCGTATTCCGTGCCGATATGCTTCTAAGCGGGATAAGCAGTGACTCCTATTTATTTCAGCGAGAAGTTCGCGGATATACACCAGAGATCATCCTGGAGCAAATTTGCACAACCTTTATCTCAGAAAATTAAGCAAAAAACCAGCAAAATCCATGGAACTGGATTGCTGGTTTTTTATGCTGGTTATAATCGTTTCAACGGCTTCTCTGCAGGACCCTCGAGCACTTCACCTGTGATCGCAAAGCGAGATCCATGACATGGACAATCCCATGTACGTTCCCCATTGTTCCATTCCACTTCACAGCCCATATGCGTACATGTCGTATCCACAAGATATAGCTGACCATCCTTGTCGCGATAACCACCTGCCCGGCGCCCATGGATTTGTACAACGCTTCCCTCATCCTTCTCGAGCAGTTCCGGACGTTTCTTAACATGCTCCAGCTTGCCGGTAATCAGATGCTTGGCAACATCGACATTATCAGTAATCAGCTTGCCTACCGTCTTCCAGGATAAGGAGCGTGATGGAGTGAACAGCGATTCGTAAGGATTATCCTTTTCCATGATCAAATCCCGAATAAGAAGAGCTGCTGCTGTACCGTTCGTCATCCCCCATTTTCTGAAACCTGTTGCGATATAGACGTTAGGGGTTGAAGCAGTTATTCGCCCGATAAAAGGAAGCTTATCTCCCGTTGTCAGATCCTGCGCGGACCATCTGTAGGCAATTTCCTGTAGCTTAAACTGATTTTCAGCAAATCTTCTCAGCTCATCGTAATGATTAATTGTGCAGATGCCCTGCCCTGCTTTATGACTCTGGCCGCCTAGAATAATTAACTTAGATTGATCCTCAAGCTCCGTATAGCGAATGGAACGCTTTGGATCCTCTGCACTTAGATACATACCGCCGGGATAATCATCCTCCACCTTCAAGCCAAGTACATAAGAACGATCGGCATGCATGCGAGCAAAATAAAACCCCTGCCCATCATAGAAAGGAAAATGGGTGCATGAAACGACATACTTGCATTCGATTCTGTGCCCGTCGCTTGTCATGACCTTTGGTGTATCGACTTGTTCTATATCGACAGCCGTAGTTTGCTCATAGATCTGACCACCTTGCTTGATAAATTCATCAACGAGCTTATGAAGATAGTTCAAGGGGTGGAACTGCGCTTGGCTTTCCATTTTAACAGCACCAAACATCGGAAGCTGCAAAGGTATTTTGTCAAGATATGCTCCTGGAATGCCTAATTCCTGATAAGCCTTCGCTTCCTTCTCAACCTTCACGATAAAATCCACATTATGGGTATATACATAAGCATCCTGCATGGTATAACCGCATTCGATTTGGTGCTTGTCGATCGTTTGCTCGATAAAGCTCATAGCCTCTTTCGCCGCTTGATAATACAGAGAAGCTTTCTCTTTCCCTTCGGATTGAATAAGTTCATCGTAGATCAAGTCATGTTGTGCGGTTATTTTGGCTGTCGTATGGGCAGTTGTTCCGCTCAAAATTTCTCCAGCTTCCAACAAGACAACGCGGAAGCCTTCCTGGATGAGTAAATACGCTGTTGTAATCCCGGAGATTCCGCCGCCTACGACAACAATATCGGTCTCACTATTTTGCTCCAGCTTCGGATATTTCGGGCGTTCCGTCTCTGAAGCAGTCCAATAGGACTCGGGAAACTGCGGCAGCTGCTTATGATAGGTCATTGGTATAGTCCTCTCTCTTGTCGGTATACATATTTCCTTAATTTGCACCTGAAGGAGGATTATATTCATTGGTCTGTCAAAGAATTGATCGCTTTCTTGTCTCTCTTATGAGAGGAAGTATGAAGGAAGAACCTGCAATGATTAATACACCACTTATCACATACACCGTAAGAAGTGAGAATGAATTCTTTAAATAACCGGACAAAAACATCCCAATCACCATCATCCCCATAAAGACCGGCATAATCGCTCCAGATACCCGCCCGATATAAGCCATCTCTGTGTTCCGGACAATCAGCGTCTGGATTCCGCCCTGAATGGCAGGATAAACGAATCCGCTAATGATTAGTAAGACTAACGTCAGCCAAATGACAGTGGAAGCTCCAATTCCAATCGTACAGACGGCAGTGACAAGCAAGCCCGAAACAAAGAGCAGCTGCGGTTTTACCTTTTTAGCCGCCCCCATGATTACAGCTCCTCCTATGAGCATAGCAGCACCATTTGTCATCACCAGCCATTGAAGAAAAGATTTCTCCTGCCCCAATTGCTCTACGACGATAAAAATCTGAAGCGGCTGCGTTAGTCCCGATGCAAACCCTACAACCGCAAAGGTTAGGATGAGTGTTCGTAAGGACAGATTAGACCAGACGTAGTTCAGTCCTGCAATTAATTCTTTGGCAACGCTGCTGTCTTCGTTTGTTGTTGATTCGTCTGTGTCTCGAGGAAGTGTTGCTAAGATAAACGATGAACCTAGGAATAGAACAGCCGTAAGGATCAGAGAGACATGAATACCAAGCTTGAGAAAAATAATTGTACCAACGACGGGTCCAAGCACCATAAAAATCGCGGCGAGTGTCTGAGACATCGCCATCACACTCTGCAGCTGCTCACCCGGTACATGCCGTTTATACAGCTTCATAGCTGATGGCTGAGAAAATTGTGACAAGCTGGCGGAAATAAATGATCCGATAAGCAGCGCCATCCATCCACCGGATAGAAGAGCAATCAGAACAGCGACTACGGATAAGGAGGACAGCAGATCACTCCCCACCATGGTCCGCTTTGGCTTCCATCTGTCTGCTAAAGTCCCGCCAATAAGCGCAAACAGAAAGATCGGAGCAAATTCCGCTACCGAGATCAGGGATACATAGACCGGATTATTATCTGTAAGGTCCGTCACATATAGAAGGACGGCATAATTTCGAATCCATATTCCCAAATGCAGAAGCACCCTGGAGAAAATTATCGTTCGAACATAACGATTGGTGAACATGTTAAATACCTCTTATCTTTTGATTTTTTAAAAACTAAACATGAGGTCGCCAGAAGATTTCCTCCAACAACAGGGATAGATTGCTTTTTCCATTTCACCTCTTCAACTCGTTTTCACTAGATTACTTATTTACTAATTTACTAAATAACTGGTGTCAGTGTATCTTGGATTTCCTCGTACGTCAACTCGTTTTTTACAGACTTTTCTAGCTGGCCTCTGTCCACCAATCTCGTTCTTGCCTGCTGCAGCACGGTTTTTCCAACCTATTTGGCAACTTTCCTAAATTGCCCTGAACCTTGTAAACCCTTCAATTCCGCGCTTACAAAAGAAAATCAAAAAACTTTCTGCTCACCTGTCACAAATCCGGATCCTCAATTGTCTTAGATAACGAGAACAACACAAAACGATTATATTGGAGGAAATTCATATGAAATTACGTTTAGATCACCGCGAGGCTAACCCTGCAGCTCTTCAAGCTTTGATGAAACTGGAAGGTACAGCCATGCAATTGAACCCGGACAAAACGCTGTACGAGTTGATCAAAATTCGTGCATCGCAAATTAACGGCTGTGCTTTCTGTCTGGATATGCATACTACGGACGCTCGTAAAATTGGCGAATCGGAGCAGCGTATTAATCTGATCGTGGTTTGGCGGGAAACACCTTTGTTTACTGAGAAGGAACGCGCTGTACTTGCTCTTACGGAAGCACTCACTCTTGTAGCAAACGCTGGTGTCCCACAAGAGATTTATGAAGAGGTTCGTAAGCACTTTACAGAAGCGGAATATGTCGGCTTGATCATGGCGGTTAATGCCATCAACAGCTGGAATCGAATCGCTATTGCTACTGGCATGTTCCCAGGTTGTTACGAGGCTTAACAACAGCTTGTCCCAAAGAAACCACTCTATGGAGAGTGGTTTCTTGTTGTTCTTTACGATATGATCAATTTAGCTAATATTAGGAGGTCGATGTGCTTGACGTCGAACGAAATGACATTGGAAGTGGAACAACTATACCGGGAATTTAAGCCCCTGCTTACCTCAATAGCCTATCGAATGCTTGGTTCCATGAGTGAAGCAGAGGATGCGGTCCAGGATGTGTTCGTCACGGTCAGTAAGCTCGACGGAATCGACATCGAACATCCAAAAGCTTATCTAGTCAAACTCGTAACGAACCGCGTATTGAATCTCATGAAATCTGCCCCCCGCCAGCGGGAAAGCTATCCCGGGCAATGGCTGCCCGAGCCGGTTATTGAGTTCGATACGGAGTCTATGCCGCTTGAAAGCGTCATTCAACATGAGCAGCTAGGCTATGCCCTGCTTGTGTTATTACAGACTTGCACCCCGCCCGAGCGTGCAGTATTTGTTTTGCGGGAGTCCTTCGGATATGATTATGCCGAAATTGCGGCGATGCTGGATAAATCAGAAGCTGCCTGCCGTAAAATTTTCAGCCGTGCTTCAACGAAGATTGGCCATTCTTCTGTCATAGAAAATGAGACATCTCTTGATGACTCCATGAATCGCTTTATTCAATCCTTCTCGCAAGCGACTCATACAGGCCGTTTAGACGGCTTCATCCACCTGCTTACTGACGATGCGGTGCTGTTAACCGACGGCGGAGGAATTGTTCGGTCTGCTCTTAATCCGATTATGGGTCCACAACGAATAATCGCTTTTTTCGATGGCATTGCAAAAAAAGGTGCATTCGAAGGAACCTGGCAGCCGGCATCAATTAGTGGTCAGCAAGGCCTTCTTCTTATGCATAACAATCAGATTGTGAAAGCCTATGTTTTCGAGCCTGATGAACACTCAAATAAAATTAGAGCTATTTATGTGGTCTCTAATCCGGAGAAGCTGACCCGATAGCCTTAAACCAACAGACCTTTTCTCGAACCATGAGAAAGGTCTTTTTTTAATTAAACTTTGCAATTTTCTTTCTTTAGCGTTAAAATAACCAAACATCCTACGTTTAAAGAAGGAGCATGACCATGTTAAAGCAAACGAAACGATTAACGCTTGTCGAGCAAGTCGCTGAGCAGATCGAAGGTTTGATCACATCTGGTGTTTGGGCGGTTGGTTCACGTGTCCCTCCTGAGCCTGAACTAATGGAACAGCTTCAGGTAAGTCGTAACACATTAAGAGAATCCATTCGTGCACTTACGCATGCTGGTTTGTTAAAAACTAGACAAGGCGACGGTACATACGTGTGCTCTTCAAGTGCGCTTGGACCTGTTCTGAAGAAGAGAATTATGCGTTCCAAAATGCTCGAGACACTTGAAGTCAGGCAAGCCTTAGAGCAAGAAGCCGTCAAGCTAGCCGCTTTACGCAGGGACGAAGAGGATCTGGTGAAGATAACCCATTGTCTTGAGCAATGCAAGCTGGCGATTAACACGCAGGATCCCCAAACCTATGCCCAATGGGACATTGAGTTCCATCAGGCCGTTGTCTCTGCTTCTCATAATGACTTACTTATTGAGCTATATGATTATATCTCCGAAAGCCTGCAGCACATTGTAGTGGAGCTATTCGAAAAAGCTGATTTTAAAAAGTACTATGACACGCATGAACAGCTTCTCAAGGCTATCCAAGAACAAGACAGTGATATGGCGGTTGAAATCGCTCATCTATTCATACAAGAATCTCAACAACATCTTACGAGTGACAACACGACCGGAACCGGAGGACATCTTCATGAATCAAATAAACAGTCTGATCAGACCAGAGGTTAAAAAAACTTCCGGGTTTCTGCTCGTATTAGGCATCATTTTTGTTGCAGCCAACCTCAGAGCACCAATCACTTCGGTTGGTCCACTAGTCAATTACATCCGGGAGTCCACGGGTATTACCCATACCGTAGCCGGACTTCTAACTACAGTACCTTTGCTGGCTTTTACCTTCATGTCCCCTTTCGCCCCGCAGCTTGCGAGACGTTATGGCATGGAGCGTGCCATCCTGTATGCCTTGCTGCTGCTGGCGGCAGGTACAGTCATTCGTTCCTTTTCAAGTGCATTTGCGTTATTTGGCGGGACGATGCTGATTGGCTTAGCGATTGCGGTATGTAATGTGTTAATACCTGGTCTTGTTAAACGTGATTATTCGAAAAAAGTTGGTCTGATGACCGGCATATATTCTGTTTCTATGAATTTATGCGGAGCACTTGCTTCGGGGATCAGCGTGCCGCTTGCCCGTGATGCGGGACTTGGCTGGCAAGGTGCTTTAACCTGCTGGCTGGTACTCACAGCGATCGCTATTGTATGCTGGCTTCCACGAATCCGGCAGGTTCAAATGAAAGCAGCTATTTCTCATTCCGACAGCAAATCTGTCGCAGCTAGACCATGGCGTTCCTCTTTAGCCTGGCAGGTTACTTTCTTTATGGGACTTCAATCGTTTATCTTCTATAATTTGGTCGCTTGGCTTCCTGAAATATTAAACAGCCGTGGGATGAGTGATGACACAGCCGGCTGGATGCTGTCGCTTATTCAATTATCCATGCTGCCTTTTACTTTTCTAATTCCGATCATTGCCAGCCGGATGAAAAACCAACGGGTTCTTGTTATTATCACTACTCTTCTCTATCTCGCAGGCATTGGTGGACTCTTTATCGACGGAAATACACTAGTACCTTTATGGTCCGTTCTTATCGGCATTGCAGGTGCAGGTTCCTTCAGTCTCGCAATGTTATTCTTCACCTTGCGAACTCGCACAGCACAAACCGCTGCAGAGCTATCCGGTATGGCACAATCCGTTGGTTACCTGCTTGCAGCCATTGGCCCTTTACTATTTGGTGTCATCCATGACGCAACGCATCACTGGACGGTATCTATTCTGATGCTGATTGCGGCAAGCTTGCTTATCTTTATTTTTGGCATGGGAGCAGCACGTGATCGTTATGTAGGCGATCAAGCCAAATAAACTAAAAAAACAACTCCGACGTTCGGAGTTGTTTTTTATTTAACCTTCTACAATATCAGCTTCCAGCTCGCTGGCGATCTCAAGCATCATCGGAATCACTGCTTCGTTAGTACCGGACACATACAAGTCTCCATCATAAAGCCGGAATGGGATCTTCACTTCTCCAAGGCTCCACATAAAGAAATCCCCATCTATGGACATCGTGCTCTCAGGACCCTTCACCGTAAAGACAGGACTATATTCAAAATCCAGCTTGGCAGCAAACAGCTCCTTGCATTCCTCTATAGTAAGGTCAAGCACATTGCCCGATTCTTTAAGTGATCTAGTAATGCGATAACGTTGGCTCATTATAAGGCTTCCTTCTTTATCAATTGTCATAAACATTCCTATTATTATACATGACTACCCCTCTCTCATCAAAAGGAAATAACCTAGGATGCCGCTAATCGCGGGCAGCCTAGGTTATTTAATTAATGCTATAAAATAACGCCGTCTTTAAAAATAGCTATTTCGCGGAATCCATTACGTTCATTATTCGTCTTACGATCTCCGGAGGCAAGCTCAACGATTTGCCCAAGCAGATCATCCCTTAATTCATCCATTGTCTTGCCTTCAATTAATTGACCAGCATTGAAGTCTATCCAATTCTTCTTACGCTCGGCAAGCTGTGTATTCGTAGCAATCTTGACAGTTGGCACAGGTCCGCCAAATGGTGTTCCACGTCCAGTCGTGAACAACACGATATGCGCTCCAGCTGCGGAAAGTGCCGTTACCGATACAAGATCATTGCCCGGCGCCTGAATCAGATTTAATCCCGGCTTCCTGGACGGCTCTCCGTACTGCAGAACATTCGTTACCGTTGCGTGTCCACCCTTTTGTGTACAGCCAAGCGACTTCTCCTCGAGAGTTGTAATGCCTCCATCCTTATTACCCGGTGACGGATTCTCGTAGATCTCCTGCCCATGCCGAATGAAGTAGGCCTTAAAATCATTAACGAGGTTAACTATCCCGTTAAATACCTGCTCGTCAGCTGCCCGATCCATCAGAATCGTCTCCGCGCCGAACATTTCAGGCACTTCGGTCAACAGCGCCGTGCCGCCTGCAGACGTAATAGCATCCGCAATCCGACCAACTAGAGGATTCGCCGTAATCCCAGAGAAGCCGTCAGAACCGCCGCATTTTAAGCCGATACGAAGCTTAGAAAGTGGCAGCTCTTGCCGTTTGAAGCGTTCAGCATATTCCACCAGCTCGCCAATCAGCTTAACCCCCTCTTCCAGCTCATCTTCAACCTCTTGGGATTTCAGAAACTTCACACGATCCGGGTTATAATCCCCTATCGCCTTCTTGAATGAATCGATCTGGTTATTCTCACAGCCTAATCCAATGACCAGAACACCTGCCGCATTGCCATGCCGCACCAGTGCGGAAAGAAGCTTTTGTGTAGCCGTTAAGTCATCTCCCAGCTGTGAGCAGCCATATGGATGTGGGAAATGATGTACACCGTCGATCGCATTCCCCTCGAATTGGCGATTAGCCAGCTTGGCAATGGTTTCACAGGTTTTATTGATACATCCTACTGTGTTGATGATCCAGATTTCATTCCGGATCCCAACCTCGCCGTCTTCACGAACATACCCTTGGAAAGTTTTTGGTTTCACAGACAAGGCTGGTGCAGAAGGCTTTGACTCCACCATAGGCTTATACTCATATTCCAGCACTTCACCTAATCCAGTACGGAGATTATGGGTATGAACCCAGCGGCCGGTCGTAATATCCTCTTTGGCGACTCCAATGGAATAGCCGAATTTATGAACATGCTCACCTGCAGCTACTGGATGAATAATAATCTTATGACCACGTGGTATCGGCTCAGCGACCGCAACGGATTGCTCGTGCTCGCTGCTATCTGACGAAGGCCATCTGACGATCTCACCGGGCTCAATATCGCGCAGCGCGATGACCACATCATCCTGAGGATGAAGAAGCGTTGCGTTCGTTACGGTTGAATTTCTCATGCTTTCTCCTCCAACTGTGCGAGCTCATCCGTCAATACATCCAGCAATCCCGGTATCTCAGTCAGATCGCTGCCCCACCACGAAGCTCGGCTAAGAACGTCAGCAATCAGCTCTTTCACTTGCAGCTCGCTATTGTCGACTTTGCTCCACAATGCTGTGAGTTCCGAAAGTGCCGCTGCATCATCTCTGATGACTTGACTCTCACCATTAAGCTTGCTGCCTGCATACCCGCCATCTTCCGTTTGCTGAACACGATAGAGCCGAAGAAGGGAAGCAAAGGATTTCATAATAAGCGGCGGCAGTTCGCCTGTCCGTTCATGGTATGCCATAAGCGTCGGCAGCAGCCGAACCTTAAACTTGGACAGACTATTCATCGCAATATCCGTCAGCTTATGCCGGACATAAGGATTGGCGAAGCGCTCAATCACTTGCCCTGCATAGACTCTCATCTCTGCTTCCGGCAGAGGGACTGATGGGACAATTTCATCAAAAATAACTCTGCGAAGCTGCTCGCCGTATACCGAATGCTCGACGACTTCTCTTACTTCTCTTAATCCATGAAGCACTCCAAATGCTGCCATCCAGGTATGTGCACCATTCAGAATACGGACTTTACGCTGCTGATACGGCTTAAGATCATGGGTCCATACGACATTTAATCCTGCCTGTACGAATGGCAGCCGTTGATCCAGCTCCTCTTCGCCTTCAATCGCCCAGATATGGTAAGGCTCTGCTGCATTAAGCAGCCGATCCTTGACACCCCATTCCGCATAACGATCATCAGCTTCCTCAGCAGGAAGACCCGTCACAATTCGGTCGACAAGCGAATTAAGGAAACGATTATGATTTCGAATCCAATTCACGAATGCCTCAGGAAGCTGCCAATCCGCAGCATGCTGCAGGACGATCTCCCGAAGCTTATCTCCATTCCGTTCAACGAGCTCGCATGGCAGCAATAAGAGCCCCTTGCCTGGGTCACCGCCAAAATGCTCAAATCTGCGGAATAGCAGCAGCGTCAGCTTGCCCGGATAAGATAATATTGGCTGATCTGGCGCCCATTCGGATGGCGTGTAGACCAGTCCCGCTTCCGTTGTATTTGATACAATCAGTTCTAGGTCTGAGCTCTCTGCCATAGCCAAGAATTGATTCCATTCCTTATAAGGGTCTATACATGCAGAGAAAACAGAAATAAGCTCCCGCCGATCGATAAGCTCCCCTTCGTGTAATCCTCTAATCCATTGATAATAGAGACCATCTTGCTCGTCAAGTTCCTTGAGCTTAGCCGCGCCAGAGGGCCGCGGCTGTGACACCGCGACGCTGCCTAGGAATAAGCCTTGCTGATTACAGCGATGAATCATCCAGTCGACAAACCCCCGAAGGAAATTACCTTCGCCGATTTGCAGGACTTTCACCGGATAAGTCTTCATTCGATCATAGGCTGCTGCTTCTTCGGCCGTTAGACTTGCATAGTTCAGCGGTTGAATGCCATTTTGCAGCTGGCTCATCGTGAAACCTCCGCCTGAACTTTAATGCTGCCCGATTCTGAGCCGAAACGGAAATATTGTTCCGCATTCCGGTAACATACGCCTTCCACGATTTGTCCAAGCAGCTCCATATCTGCCGGCACTTGACCAGATTCCACCCAATCTCCGAGCAAATTGCAAAGAATTCGGCGGAAGTATTCATGGCGTGGGTAAGACAAGAAGCTCCGAGAGTCCGTTAGCATACCAACAAAACGGCTGATAAGCCCCATATTCGCGAGTGACTTCATCTGTGCCAGCATGCCGTCAATCGTATCGTTGAACCACCAAGCCGAACCGAGCTGAATTTTGCCAGCAATCGTGCCATCCTGGAAGCTGCCGATGATCGTCCCCAGCACATCATTATCCGATGCATTCAGCGAATACAAGATGGTACGCGGCAGACCGCCATTGCTTTCCATGCTGTCCAGCAGTCTAACAAGCGGGCCTGCTAATACACCTGTATGAATCGAATCATAGCCCGTATCTGGACCAAGACGCTTCATCATAGCTGTATTGTTATTTCGGTGAGCATGAATATGAAGCTGCATCGCCCAGCCGTGCTCTGCATACAGACGAGACAAGTACACCAATGTATAAGTCTTGTACTGTGCCTCTTCCTCCAGACTTACAGCTTCGCCACGAAGCGCTTTGGCATAAATAGCTGCCGCCTGCTCCTCAGTGGAATCTGCATACATGACCGTATCGATGGCATGGTCAGATAACAGACATCCCGTCTGATGGAAGAATTCCACTCTCTCCTTCAGTGCTTTAAGCAGCAAGCTGTAATCCGAAACCTCATAACCACTTACGTCCTCCAGACGGCTGATCCATGGCAGGAAAGTCGCACGGTTAATCTCGAGCGCTTTGTCCGGACGGAACGAAGGCCGAACCTGGAAACCATGACGGTCTTCCTCAATGAGCTTAATATGATAGTCTAGCGAGTCCGCAGGATCATCCGTTGTACACACGACACGGACATTAGACACACGAATCAAGTCTTGAGGCGTCATTCCATTGCCTTCGAACACTTTATTTGCTTTTTCCCAAATGACCGGGGCATTCTTCTCGTTAATGAGCTCCTCGATCCCGAATAATCTCTTAAGCTCCAGATGAGACCAGTGATATAACGGATTTCCAATTGCCATTGGAACTGTCCGTGCATAGGCAAGGAAACGATCGTAATCGCTTACTCCTTCGCCGCCAGTCACATATTCCTCGGAGATGCCGTTTGCCCGCATCGCACGCCATTTATAATGATCGCCGTACAGCCATACCTCCGTCAGATTACGGAAGGGTACATTTTCATAGATCGCTTTAGGATCAAGATGGCAGTGGTAATCGATAATCGGCATTGCTTTGGCAAACTGTTCGTACAGGTGGAAAGCTGTCTCGCTATTCAATAGAAATTGATCATCCATAAAAGCTCTCATTCTGCCACTCTCCTATTTATAAAATTTCACAAGCTCATCAACTTTTACAGCTTGGCCAGTGCGGATCGACTTGTTCGCTGCAATACCTGTCAGAATGGAGCGTGCACCGTCGATATGATTAGCCGCACGTTTGAAACGATCCTCAACTGGCACGCCGAAGATATCGTTCAAGAGAACCGGGTCGCCGCCGCCATGACCGCCTTCTGCCTCTTCAAACTGTGCCGTGTAAGCTTCGTCAAACATCGGGAAGACAATGATGTTAACGCCTTGTACCGCGCCTTCAAGCGCTTTGTCGCCTCCGGAGTTAACGTATGACTGTTCAATGACATTCATTTCGATACGGCCTTTTGTACCATTAAAAGCAATACGGTAGCCTTCCCATGGCAGATAGGCATTAAGCGAATACGTCAACAATGCTTTGTTCTTGTAGCGTACAAGTACACTCATCGTATCTTCAATCGAGATGCCATCGCCAAACACGCTTTGGTCGCGACGGTAGCCGTCTTCTGACTCTGCATCCAGGTACATGGCCTTCAGATGCTCATTATCATCAAGCGTAAGGGCAAATGGATCGTCTTTGGCATTCGGATTACCTGTTGCACGCTCATAGAACTTCGTTACTCCACGTTTCTCCGCATTTTCACGTCCGTAGAAGAGCAAATCCCCCATCGCAAATACAGACTCCGGCTCCGAGCCAATCCAGAAGTTAACGAGGTCGAAATGATGCGTCGATTTATGAACCAGAAGTCCACCGCTGTTGCGTTTATCGCGATGCCATCTGCGGAAGTAGTCCGCGCCATGCTGGGTGTTTAGCAGCCACTCGAAGTGAACCGATGTAATATCGCCAATTGTTCCATCTTCAATCAATTCACGAGCTTTCGTATGATGCGGTGCATAACGATAGTTGAAGGTTACGCGCACTTGGCGACCTGTCCGCTCAACAGCATCAAGAATTTCCTGGCATTTCTCCTCGTCAACCGTCATTGGTTTCTCAGTAATGACATCACAGCCAAGCTCAAGCGCACGAATGATGTATTGGTGATGCGTACGGTCGACAGTTGTAACAATCACGTAATCCGGTTTGATTTCCTCGATCATACGCTCGAACTCATCACTCTTATAAGTGCGTATTTCCGGATAGTCGTATTTTTCTTTCAATAGTTTATTGGCATAATCCATACGAACCTGATTAATATCGCAAAAAGCCAGAAGCTCCGAAGTTTCCCGGAATCTGGTCGCTATCGCCTGATAGAAAAATTCCGCTCTTCCGCCTGTTCCTACCTGCACATATGTTTTTTTCGAAGTCATGAATATACCTCTCCTTATTTTGTAATCGCTTTATACCTAAAAGATACAGCAATATTTGCTCAATATCTCCGCAATATATGCTAGAATTATAGCGATGCCGCAAATTTTGTCTTTCGGAGGTACATCTGTCATGAATCTAGGAACCGAACTAACGTATGGCAACTCGGAGGATTTATTTTTCCTCGAATATAACAAACGCAAAGGGCATTTCACGATGTCCATCGACCATATACACGGGCAATATGAGCTTTATTATTTGTTTAGTGGTGAACGGCAGTATTTTATTAAAGACCGTACTTACCCGATTCAAGCTGGTGATCTAGTCCTGATCCCAAGCAATGAGCTGCATAAGACCTCGGATACCGGCGTACCTAATCATGCTCGGATTGTGCTCTATTACAATGAACGTTATTTCGACAGCTACTCGAAGGAAGAAGCTGCTCTACTCCGGTCTCCCTTCCTTGGTTCGCGGAGAGTACTGCGCCTTACCCATCAGGAAAGACTGCGCTTTGAGCAGCTGTTATATGGACTTCTTCAAGAGGTTCAGGAACAAACACCCGGACATGAACTGCCGATTCGTCATGCAGCAGCCGAAGCGTTATTGTTCGCAGCCCGTCATATGATAAACAGCAAACTGGAACCTACCGAAGGATCTTCTCCTCCCTCGCCAGCTGCCGCCAAAGCCATGGAGATTGCAAGCTATATCGCTGAGCATTACCGGGAGCCTTTGACACTGGACGAGCTGAGCCGCAGGTTTCATTTAAGCACTAGTTATCTGAGCCGTACCTTTAAGAAATATACAGGCTTCGGATTAACCGAATATATCGGTATTACCCGTGTGAAGGAAGCGCAGCTCCAACTGCGAGAGACGGCTGAACGTGTGACGGAGATTGCCGCAGATGTAGGATTTGAGAGTTTATCGCAATTCGAGCGTGTTTTTAAAACCCACGTACGCCTCTCGCCGCGGGATTACCGCAATCAATATGGGCAAAAGTGCTAAGCGAATGCAGCGTCAAAAATTACCCTTCGTCTTTTCGTTAAGTGGTAAGGTATAATAGAGGCTTACATCATGTTGAACATCCGGGAGCAAGCAATAATATCATGAGAATGTTATCGAATTATCCTAAAGAGATTAAAGTTTTCCTCTTAGCTAGTCTTATTAATGCCATTGGCAGCGCCTTGATGTGGCCGCTTGTCACCATGTTCGTCTTCGATCAGCTTGGGCGCACCATGTCTGACGCTGGTTTTGTTATTCTCGTACAATCCATTGGCGGCATCGCCGGACAACTGCTCGGAGGTGCACTCTATCACCGGGTTGGTGTCAAAAAGCTCATTATTGGAGCGTTGACATTAAACGCTGCTGGGCTGCTCTTATTGCCGGCACTCAGCCAGTCATGGTCCGTGTTTATCGTCACGATGGGCTTAATCGGGCTGTTTAACTCCCTTTCGATGCCGGCTATTCAAGCTTTTATCGGCTTCCGCTTTGCCGACCAGCGTGGAGAGTTGTTTAATATCGTCTATATCGCCAACAATATTGGTGTTGCGGTGGGTACTGCACTCAGCGGCTTTCTTGCGGATGTCTCCTACTCGCTCAGCTTTATCTTGAATGGTGTGACTTCTGGTGTCTTTGCGCTATTCTTCCTATTCTACCTGCAGCGTGTTGGGACAGGCAGTGGCGACTATGAAGCGATAAAGCTGAAGAAACGTGCTTCAAGCGGGACAAATCTATGGCTGCTTGTAAAAGATGTCCGGCTTTACTTGTTCATGGCACTCGGAGGCATGTTGATCAACTTAGGCAACAGTATCTGGAATACGGGGGTCTCACCTTTTATAATCGAGCATGGTATGTCGAAGCAAATGTTCGGCTACCTCTGGACGCTGAATGGGATTTTGATCTTCGTCGCCCAGCCGGTAACGAATATGATCAAGCGTATTGCAGCAAGCTCCATTAAAGCTCAAATGACTGCAAGTGCCGTGTTTTATATGAGCGGCTATGTTGTTATACTAGCGATGCACAGCTTTTCCGGAATGGTGCTGGGGATGATTCTTACGACTTTGGGCGAGATGCTGATCGCACCTGCTATGCCGGCATTCCTCAGTGAGAACAGCGGCAAAAACGCGCCATTCTATCTAGGCTTAACGGGGGGAATCGGTTCTGTAGGACGGGTGATCGGCCCTTATATGATGGGTGGATTCTATGACAGCGGCGGATTAACTCCGGTTGCTTGGCTGGCTGTTCTGACCGCAGCCATTTCCGTTGTCTCATTTATCATTCATACTCTTGTTAATAAAGAGAATTCAGTCCCGGTTAACTTGCAGAGGCCAGTTAGTTCTTGAATTGGATTAAACAACACACTGCGCATTCGATTAGGCTTACGATCGTCATTGCTCTCGAATTGCTCCGTTTGCAGTAAACCTGGATATAAAAATCACAAACAAAGAAGCCAATCCTTATTAAAATGTTGGTCCCACCAACCACTTTAATAAAGAAAGGCTTTCTTTTTTCTTATATATCAAGCCTCACTGTCCTATAGCATTGGCCAATCTGCATTGCAGTATGGGGAAAGAAAATGCAGGAGATTCGTTTTAACATGGAATCTTGCACATATGTATGAAAGGAAGAAATAAATTAACTGTTACTGCCCTCATGGACTAAATTTCTGCAACGCAGGGGGTGAAACCAATTCCTCTTATCACTCGGGCGACGTTTAACGCTACCGGGGCGATTACTTTTACCGGAAATACACTGGGCTTAAGCCGTTCCGATACGGCAGGCGTACCAGGTACTCAAGATAGTATTGGAGCTTTTACAACGACAAACAACACTTCCGTCTATGGTACATACCCTGCCGGTACGACAAGTGTATACACAAGCAATAGCTCCTCTGCTATCTTGACCTTACCAGCTGGAAGCACCATTCTGTACGCTGAGCTGATCTGGGGCGGTTCTTATATTAACGGAACCGTTGATTTGAGTGCCTTTATTAATAATCCTGTTACGTTCATAACGCCGACAGGAACATCTAGTATTACCTCAGATGCAGCAACCAGAAATCAAGTCGACCTCGGTGGTGGAGCGTTTGCTTATACGCGTTCAGCCAATGTAACGACACTTATCTCGCAAGGCGGAGCAGGCACCTATACGACAGGCAATGTAGTCGGCACCATCGTTATTCCTGGAGATTCTACGGCAAATCATTGCGGATGGACACTTGGCGTCATTTATCAAAATCCGACACTTCCCTTCCGCAACATGTCGCTCCGCGCAGGTGCTGTGCTCGTGCAAGCTTCATCGGGACCTGTGTCAACCACCTTAACCGGATTTGCAACTCCAATCTCAGGTGCCCTTGGAGGAAGAGCATTATTTAGCGCACAAGAAGGCGATGCGAACCGAACTGGTGATCAAGCACTATTTGGCCCTACAACAGCTACTGCGGTTGCCTTATCTGGCACCAATAACTTTGCAGCCAACTTTTTTGCCTCTCAGATCAATAACGATGCCGGTGCATTGAATACAACAGGTACGTTTGGCAATCGAAATCAAACGAATGGTGCACCAGGCTCTAATATCTCAGCTGGCAGGCAAGGCTGGGATATTACGAATGTCGATGTTTCCGCACGCCTGGTTAACAACCAGTCTTCTGCCGTACTAATCCTGACGACTTCCGGCGATGCTTATGTCGTAAATGCCAATGCGATTCAGATCAATATCAATTCACCAACTATTAATGTCGTTAAAGGTGCAAGTGTAGCAGGCGCGGTTGTCGGAGACACGATTACTTACTCGGTTACAGTCAGCAACACGGGTACAGCCAATGCAGCCAGCGTTGTTCTAACCGATGCTCTCCCGACAGGTCTTACCTTTGTCAGTGGAAGTGTAACGGTTGCTGGTGTAGCAAAACCAACGAACGATATTCTTTCCGGCGTTCCATTAGGACCTTTAAATCTAGGAAGCTCCATCATTGTAACTTATCGAGCAGTAGTATCTTCGTTGCCGAGTACATTTTTACTGCCCAATAACGCCAAAGCAGCCTTTACATTCCAAATGGTGGCTGGCGGTGACAATATTACTGGGGTAATCCCATCCAACACGGTATCTACACCGGTATACTCCCCAATCATTGGGATCGCCAAAAGCTCGAATCGCACAACCGCAACTGTAGGAAGTACAGTCACCTACACCCTATTAGTCTCGAATACAGGTAATATTGCAGCGAATGTGACCCTTGCTGATAACATCCCAACAGGAAGCACCTTTATAGCCGGTACATTCCGGGTTAATGGAACGGTCATACCAGGTGCTAACCCCTCTGCAGGTGTTGCGATTGGGTCTATTGCTGCTGGCGCTAGTTCTACCATCACTTTTAACGTACAGGTCAACTCCCTGCCTTCACCACCTCAATTCGTAGACCAAGGCACAGCTACCTATACTTACACTCCACCTGATGGTCGGACGATAACCGGTTCAGCGGCATCGAATACGTATACGCTTCCTGTGTCGCTGCCGAATGTGACGGTGGCCAAATCGGTGAATGTAACCGATGTCGCGGTTGGTGAGACCATTACCTATTCCTCTGTCATCACCAACAATGGAGTAGAAGCTGTCACGAATGTATCGCTGACTGACGTACTGCCAGCTGGTACAACGTTTGTACCAGGCAGTGTTACCATTGGCGGAACTGCAAGCACTTCTGCTAACCCAGGAACGGGTATTGCCGTAGGAACAGTTCCTGCTAACCGTTCAGTTACCATTACTTTACAAGCTGCGGTGACCACTCTGCCAGCAAGCGCACAGCTCAGTAATCAATCCAGTGTTTCCTACACCGTTGGCACCTTTTCCGGAACAACAGCTTCAAACAGCACGATAACGCCAGTCTTTCAACCAGTCATTCCATTAACCAAATCAGCAAGTACAACTTCGGCAACGGTCGGCGACACGATTACGTATACGGTTCTAGCCCGAAATACAGGCAATAGAGCAGCAGCCGTCACCTTACTGGATAATATTCCTGCTGGCTCAACCTTTGTGCCAGGGTCAGTCACGATTAATGGAGCTGCAAGCCCTGCCTCCTCTCCATTAACGGGAATTCCCATTGGAAGTTTGGCACCTGCAGGTCAAACTACCGTTACCTTCCAAACGTTGCTGAACAGTCTGCCGTCTCCTGCTGTGCTCGTAGACCAGGCAACCTCGAGCTATACATACACCTTGCCAAGTGGAAGAAGCCTGAGCGGCGGCAGCAGTTCGAATACCGTAACCATTACAGCCTCCTCTCCGAATGTGACGATTACGAAGACGGCTAGTGCTACAGCAGCTGCTGTGCAGGATGTACTCACCTATACGATGCTTATAACGAACAATGGTATTGCTCCTGTTATTAATGTGGTTCTGTCGGATCCCATTCCTCAAGGAGCAAGCTTCCTTACCGGCAGCGTGACGATCAATGGATCTGTCTCACCTCTTGCTAATCCAAACGCAGGGATTTCACTAGGAACGATTAATGCGGGAGTTACGATTACCGTTACCTTCCAGATTCGAGTCACTTCTCTTCCATCGACCGGATCGCTGAGCAACGTTGGAAGCGTAGGTTTTACTTCCGGGGCTTTTACAAGCACCTCGGTCTCGAATACTGTCATCACACCGGTCTCAGAAGCGGTCGTATCTATTGTCAAATCAGCAAGTACAGCGAATGCAACAGTAGGGGATACGTTCTCGTACAGCTTCACCTTATCGAATTCTGGAAATACGGAAGCGACAGTTACCTTAAGTGATGTTATCCCCGACGGCAGCGCCTTTATCGAGAACAGCGTACTGATCAATGGCGTACCTACTCCAGGTGTAAGTCCTGTAACCGGCATTTCGGTAGGTGCCATTCCTGCAGGCGGGTCAGCAGTAGTCAGTTATGTCGTCAACATTGTTTCTTATCCGGCAAGCAGACAACTCGTGAATCAGGCATCTGCAGCGTATACCTTCACTCTTTCTAACGGAAATCTCGTTAACCGCTCTGCCGTATCCAATACGGTTACGGTTCAGGTCGCATTACCTAATGTGTCTCTTGTAAAAAGTGTGAGCCGGACAGTCGCCGTAGTTGGTGATTCGATGACCTATTCTTCCGTGCTGACGAATAATGGTATTGCTACGGCGAACAACATTGTCCTTCGCGACCAGCTTCAAGCAAGTACGGCCTTTGTTCCCGGAAGTGTCTTGGTTCAAGGTGTTTCCCTGCCGGGGGCTTCCCCAGATTCCGGCATATCTATCGGTAGCCTGGCACCAGGGGCCTCGGTTACCGTAACATTCGAGGTGATCATTACGATGGCAATCCCTACACAGATTACGAACCAATCGACAGCCAGCTTTACTTCCGGTACCTTCTCAGCTACTACGGCATCGAATACGACAGTAACACCGGTTACGCAGCCACAAATTGCAGTCGTCAAAAGCTCCAACTCGAGCAATGCCACTCTGGGTGATTCAATTATCTATACCCTTGTTGTTTCCAACACGGGTAATTTCGGTGCTGCCGTTATCCTCACGGATACCATCCCAACAGGCGCGACCTTCACGGAAAACAGTGTAATCGTGAACGGTGTGCCTTTTCCAGGCATTTCTCCCATTACAGGGATCGATATTGGCAGTGTAGCACCTGGCGGGACAACGACGGTTACCTTTGGGGTAGTCATTACTGCACTGCCATCCCCACAAGTTCTGAACAATACAGGAACTGCTTCGTACTCGTATACACCAGCAGATGGCCGTACGCTTACCGGTTCCGTAAATTCCAATACAGTCAGCTTTCCAGTTAACGCCCCCAATGTCGGGGTAGTATTAAGTGCAAACTACACATCAGTCACAGTTGGAGATACGATCACCTATACAGCCGTAATCACCAACAGCGGGATCGAATCCATTAATAATGTTCAGTTTACTGCCCCTTCTCCAACAGGTTCTTCCTTTATTCCTGGGACCGTTACGATAAATGGTATCCCTGCACCAGGAGCGAATCCTACGGGAGGTGTTCTTGTTGGTCCCATTGCACCTGGCGGGTCTGCGACAATTATCTACAGTAACAGTGTTAACACAGTCCCTGATCCTGCAGTACTGAACAATACGGGTACGGTTACCTTCACGTCTGGTGCGTTTTCTGGTCTAACCAATTCGAATACCGTATCTACGCCTGTGTATCAGCCGGTTATTGCGGTAGCGAAGAGCTCCAGTACCTCCAATGCTTCCGTTGGCCAGACCGTAACCTATAGCTTTATCGTCTCGAATAGCGGTAATTATCCGGCAACGATTATCTTGACCGATAATATTCCTACGGGAACATCTTTTGTACCAAACAGTGCTATTGTCGGAGGAAATCCAGCCCCGGGCGTTGATCCGGTAACAGGCATTCCGGTTGGTTCTATAGCAGCAGGTGCATCGACGGGGGTCATGTTCTCCGTCGTTATCAATTCTTTGCCAACTCCTCAGCAGTTGTCTGACACAGGTACAGCCAGCATTTCATACACCCTGCCAGATGGCAGGCCCTTTAACCAGACAGCCACCTCCAATACAGTTACTTTCCCAGTATCAGCTCCACATGCATCCGTTGTGAAAAGCACAACTTCAACTACCGTATCGATCGGGGATACGATTACTTATTCGACAACCATTACGAACACAGGTATTGCATCCATTAGCAATGTCTTATTTACAGATCCCATTCCAACGGGCGCAAGCTTTGTTGCAGGATCCCTTACGGTTGATGGTATCCCAAGACCTGCTGCAAATCCCGCAACAGGCATCATTATTGATGCCATCACTCCAGGGGGATCAACAACAATTTTATTTAATGTGATCGTGACTTCTCTGCCTTCTCCAGCCGTGCTTAACAATCAGTCTTCTGTCACTTTCACCTCTGGTGCTTTCTCAGGCGTTACTTTCTCGAATACGGTAACAACATCCGTCTATCAGCCGATTTTAAGCGCCGTAAAGACCGGCAGCACCTCAAATGCAACGGTTGGTGATACCGTGACATACACGGTAGCTCTATCTAACACCGGAAACTATGGTGCAAATGTCATCTTAACGGATACCATTCCGACAAGTACCGTCTTTGTTCCCAATAGTGTTATTGTCAATAGTCAGCCAATTCCAGGGGCTGATCCTTCGACGGGAATTCCACTCGGCAATGTTACTGGAACAGCGACGGTCTCCTTCTCTGTTATCATTCAGTCGGTACCAGTTGGCCAGCAGCTTACGAACCAAGCATCCGCAACCTATAGCTATACCTTGCCAGATGGGCGTACATTAGGCGGCTCACTCACTTCCAATACGCTCAATATTCAGGTGTCCGCACCTAACGTTGCGGTTGTCAAATCCGTACCGGTTACAACGGCTGTTGTAGGCGATACAGTCACTTACTCGATTGCGGTTACCAACAGCGGTATAGCACCAATTAATAACGTTGTAATCGTAGATCCTATTCCTGCCGGCTCCGTCTTTGTTGCCAATAGTGTGACCGTGGATGGTCTGCCTCGTCCAGGAGCTGCACCAAATGCCGGAATCTCGATCGGTACCATTGCTCCGGGGGCAACATCCACAGTTACATTCAACTTGACAATTACAAGCCTGCCAACACCAGCTCAGCTAAGCAATCAGGCAAGCGCAACCTTTACTTCCGGCGCATTTTCTGGCTCAACCTTCTCGAATACCGTCATTTTACCAGTCTATCAGGCGATAATCGCCATCCAGAAAACAGCCAATACACTAAATGCAACAGTTGGCGATACAATCACATATGATCTGCATGTTACTAATACCGGCAATCTCCCAGCAGAAGTTACCATAACCGATCCGCTACCTTCTGGTGGAGCATTTATTCCAAACAGCGTACAGGTTAACGGTGTTCCTCAGCCTGGTGCTGTTCCGGCAGCTGGATTCTCGATTGGTATCGTTAATCCTGGACAATTGGTTGTTGTTTCGGTATCCTATGAGGTCGTTATTCAAACCTTGCCGCCTTCTCAGCAGCTTGTGAATACGGCAACTGGAGGCTATTCGTATACTGCACCGGACGGACGGGTGTATACAGGTACAGTGACCTCCAATACGTTATCGATCCCTGTCTCCTCACCGGATGTATCCGTTGTGAAGAGCACAACAGCTATCGATGCGGTGGTAGGCGATACGATTACGTATACGATTGTAGTCACTAATCTCGGTATTGCCACCGTGAATAATGTTATCCTAGTTGACCCCGTTCCTGTTGGCACCGTCTTTGTAGATGGCAGTGTTACGGTTGATGGGACGCCAAGACCATCAAGCAATCCTAATACCGGCATTTCAATCGGTTCTATCGCAGCAGGTGCCTTTTCGACCATTACGTTTAATGTGCTGGTGGTTACGATATGACGTCAGCTCATAATTTTAAGCTTCTGAACCAGACACTTGTCCGGTTCAGAAGTGGTGCTTATGAAAGTGTCGCTTATTCCAATACGGTACTGACACCTTTGGTTGGACCCATATTAACCGCGCAGAAAAGCGCTGCTCCTTCGAAGCTTATCCTTAATCAAACCGTGACATTTACGATTGTAATAGGCAACACTGGTAATCGGTCTGCAAATGTAACTCTAGTTGACGTTCTGCCAACGGGGTTATCATTTATCCCTAACAGCGTCCTGCTGGATGGTGCTCCCCTTCCGGGAGCGTCGCCTGCCACAGGCATTTTAATTGGGAGTGTCCCTGTTGGAAGTACCGTACAGCTTATATTCCAAGCGATTGTCATATCGTTCCCACCTGCTTTTATCTTTCAGAACGAGGCGGCGCTCAACTACAGCTTTACAACGCAGGACGGGAGAGTCGTATCGGATACGGTTCAGTCGAATCGAATTACCCTTGAAGTCGTACCTTTCTTACTGAATGTTCATGCCAGATTAAGCACTCCAGTTACGTTCCTTGGTGATGTTATATTCTATGATCTTGTGTTACACAATGAAGGTCTATTGCCAATGGAGAATGTAGTGATTCGCCTCCCGCTGCCGGAAGGCTTCACCTTCATACCTGGCAGTGTCGTTATTGATGGCGTGCTTGTTCCGTGGATTGATCCGAATAATGGTATTGTTATTGGTTATCTCGCTCCTGGTGCAACGGTAACCGTTAGAATTGGTATTCGACTTGCTCAAATGCCGCTTGATTCGGAAGTCACTTTCCAAGCTATTGTCGACTATACGGTGAATGGTACCACATACAGCACACTTGCCAACCTGCTTGTGCTTAGTGTCATTACTCCGACTTTGACAGTTAACCTAGCCGTCAATCATTCCCAAGCGACGGTTAGTTCAACACTAACGTATACGGCAACGGTCACGAATGACAGCAGCTTTGCAGTTGACGCACAATTGACGACTCTTCTCCCACCGGGGACTACATTCGTTCCAAACAGTATTGTGATTGGAGGTGTACCAAGACAAGGCACATCGCTTGGTCCTGGTATTTCACTTGGTACCTTATTAGCTGGCTCAAGTACCGTCGTCAGTTACCAGGTTGTCGTACAGAAGCAGCAAGCAGCTATTGATTATGGGCAAATTACGAATCAGGTACAGGTGGATTATACGTATCGGCTGTCAGACGGTAGAGTTGTCAAACAGAATGCCTTGTCAAATCCCGTTGTAACTGTCATTCTGGCACCAAAAATCAAGGTCACGGCAACTGCTCAGCCTATGTATTATGAAGTTGAAGAATCCGTAGCCTTTACCATCCATGTTCAAAATACCGGGAATCTCGCTGCAGAAGTCACGCTGTTCCGTACGGGGTATCCGCTAGGCTTTTACTTGCTGGATCCGCAAGTTGACGACATGCGTGTACTTGGTTTTACGCTCGAGGAAGGGGTATATCTAGGCCTGCTCTCCCCAGGAGCAACAGTTAGAGTAACCTATTGGATCTACGTATCGGATTCTGAGGAAATTCAGGATGAAAGCTTAACACAGGTGACTTCGCGCTACATTGCACGGTATCGCTATTACTATGAAGACAATCTCTATTCCGATGAAAGCTTGTCGAACGAACTTACTTTACCGCTTGACCAGAACATCGAATAATAGACGAAAAAAAGCAGAGGCGGGAAGCCTCTGCTTTTTCGTGAGTTCCTAATCAACTGTAGGGTCAAGATTACATTCTTCAAGCTTTAACACTTTGGTTTTGTATTTCCATTTGTACCCCAGCCAGATCACCAGGAAGAACGGAATACCGATATAAGAAGCAAGCATGAACACCCAGTCAACCTTGCCGTCTGAGAATGCGCTGAAGCTCTGGCCAATGATCACAATCATACACATGATACCTGCAAGAATTGGACCAAACGGATACCATAACGAGCGGTATGGCAGGTCTTCTACTTTATTCCCTTGAGCAACATAAGCTTTACGGAAACGGTAATGGCTCACCGCAATACCAAGCCAAGCGATAAAACCGGACATGCCGGATGCATTGAGCAGCCAGATGTAGACTTGACCGTCTCCGAAGAAGGAAGCAAGGAAAGCGAGCATGCCAATTGCTGCAGTAGCGAGCAAGGCATAGACCGGGATCCCCCGTTTATTGAGCTTAGCGAAGATTTTGGGAGCCTTGCCCTCTTTGGCCAATACCCAGAGCATACGAGTAGATGCGTACATTCCCGAGTTGCCGGCAGACAATACTGAGCTTAAGATAACCGCGTTCATAACGGATGCAGCTACACTCAGACCAGCTTTTTCAAAAATAATCGTAAACGGACTTGCCGCTACACTGCCTTCCGCAAGCGTATCTGTTGTGAATGGAATAAGCATGCCCACCACGAAGATAGCCAAGATGTAGAACAACAGAATTCTCCAGAATACACTGCGAATCGCGCGAGGAACATTTTCCCGAGGATTCTCGGATTCCCCTGCCGCGATACCAACGAGCTCCGTTCCTTGGAAAGAGAAGCCAGCCGCCATACAAATACCAAGTACAGCAAGCCAACCACCCGAGATCGGAGCATCCCCAGCAGTAAAGTTACTGAAGCCTACCGCATCACCTTTCCAGATCCCAACGATCATGAGCAGACCGATAGCAATAAACACAATAACCGTAATGATCTTGATCATAGCGAACCAATATTCCGATTCCCCATAACCCTTAACAGAAAGCAAGTTAAGACCTACCATCAAAGCAAGAAATAAGGCACTCCATATGAATGACGGACTGTCCGGCAGCCAGAACTTAATAATTAATGTTGCCGCTGACAGCTCTGCTGCAATGGTAATCGCCCAGTTATACCAATAGTTCCACCCTAGTGCGAATCCAAAGGATGGATCTACGAATCTTGTTGCATAAGTACTAAATGTTCCGGATACCGGCATATAAGTTGCCATTTCCCCGAGGCTTGTAACCAAGAAATAAACCATGATACCAATAATAAAATAACCTAGCAGGGCACCGCCTGGACCAGCATCATGAATAGCTCCGCCGCTAGCCAGGAATAGTCCTGTTCCAATTGATCCGCCGAGGGAAATCATAGCCATATGTCTCGACTTTAGACCTCTGCGTAATGTGTTCTCTTCCACGAACTGAACTCTCCCCTTATCTTTTTTTCCATTAGTGTCCCAATAAATAGCTGCATTAAAACGCAAAAAAGCCGTCTTTCTCAAGTATTGAAGAAAGACCGCCTTATCTTCCCCACTTTCCATGTATCAAGATAGCACAACATATCGCTGTTGATTACAGCCATATGACAGTTCCGCCCCTATTCGGATACGGCCCCAGCCCATCACAGTCAGTAAACTGGACGGCTTCGGCGGTGTTGCCTTTTCATCGGAATCCATGGTCTCTACTGGACCTCCTCCGATGTCGTCATCAACATCGCGACCTCTACCTCATCTTGGTGATGAGGATTTACTATTTAATTTGATTTTATAATAATAATTATCTTCTTATAATAAATCAATGGATATTCCAACCAGTTGTCAAAAATCTTTCCGCCTGATTGCAAATAACCCTGCGACGAGGAAAATCAAAAAGTAAACTGCCGTATAATATAAAAAAGTGTTCGAGGGCGGATTCACGATAGAAAAGTAACCTAATGTATCTCTTGAAGAGAACTCATCTCCTAATTCCTTAACCATAAACATTTCAGATAACATCCGCTGCTGAAGCGCATCAGTTGGAATAAGCAATCGGATAAGGCCTGACACGATCTCCATCGTATGAGACGTTTTGGACGCTTCATCTGAAGCGAACATACCTGCTTCAATTACCCGGTCAAGCATGGTCCCCAGCCAGCCCATACCAAAGAGCATTACCATGGCTACCCCATTACCGAGCGGCGCAAACCAGCAGGAGGCGAGCATCGTCAGGGTAACAAGCAGCAGAACTGGACTGATGAACAAGAGAATCGCTGGACCTATCGTAGACCAATCCGGGTGAATACCTGTCGCTTGATAAACAATAGCAATGATGGACACAAATAGAATTAGTGCATAAGTCAGACAAAAGGTAACAAAGCCAAACCATCGTCCCATATACCAGCGGGTACGCGGAATTGGCCTAGCTAGTACCGATTGCAGCACCCCGTGCTCCGCTTCCCCACTAACGGCGGCAACCGAACTAAAGATGGCTAGGAACCCCGTTGCAAATGATCCGAAGAAAAATCCGACCCACAGCAAAATAGCGCTTCCTCTGAAGCGATCGACCAAACTATAAAAGCTGGATAAAGCGTAATCTGAATCTCCAGCACCTCTGCCTGCGCTGCTTGCGATGAAATAAAATGCGATCCAAAATAGAATAGTCAGCAGCAAAGTGATCAAGGTGACTTTTTTGCGTATTAATTCCTTCCAGGTTAACATCCAAACGGCAATCATCGGTTTTCCCCCCTATGCTCCAAACCCGATACTGCCTGCAAAAACCACTCATCCAGGCTTGATTTCACTTTCTGTGTTTCGTATAACGTTATACCTTGTTCAATGAGCAGACGGTTGAAATAACCAACTTGCTCATCCTCTTCAAGCTCGACCTCCAGCCAATGCTCCCCCCATGCTGGCGTTTCTCCTTCTTGCCAACGCAGGAGATGAACCGGGGCAACAAGGATTTCCCGAAGATCGTCCAGCAGATCCGGTGTCATTCCGCCAACCCGGAAGTGCCATCGTGCTGAGGACGCCCGAAGCACATCTGATACTCGTCCATCCGCCAATATTCGACCGTTATTTAACAAGGCAACACGATCACATAATTGTTCGACATCTTCGAGTAAATGCGAGTTCAGAAAGATCGTTTTGCCCTCCTTACGCAAACGCTGCAGCAGCTCTCGCACTTCATGACGACCAACAGGGTCCAGTGCTGAAGCTGGCTCATCCAAAAATACAATGTCAGGATCTGATAACAGGGCACAGGCAAGACCAAGCCGCTGCTGCATCCCTTTGGAATAACCCTTTATACGGTCTCGTCCCCGATGCCCGATACCAACTTCATCCAGAAGATGATCGATCCGGCTTTTGACTGATGTTCCCTTCATCCCGCATAACTTCGCGTGAAACTGCAATGCTTCTTCCCCACTTAACCATCCGGGATAGCGGAATAATTCCGGCAAGTAGCCGATACGGCGCCTTGCTTCCACTGAGCCTGCAGGCTGGCCGAACAATAGTGCTTTTCCGTCTGTTGGGGTCGTCAAACCTACAAGCATCTTGACGATAGTGCTTTTGCCAGCCCCATTAGGGCCAAGGAAGCCAAAGGCTTCCCCGGCAGGAATACGGAGCGTGACATCGTGACAGCCACGTCCGTTCCCGTAGTTTTTCGTTAAGCTGAACGTTTCAATCGCATAACTCATCCGGTTATCAATTCCTTCACGATCTTTTCCGCATCTTCGCGGGATTGGATATCATACAAGGTAACACGTTTAACAAGACCTTCTTCAAGCCAAGTGGCACTCCAGCCGCCGCCATTGCTGACACTGTTCTCGAAGTAGACATCCGTGCCTTTCAATACCGTCTTCGTCACTTTTCCATCCGTAATAAGCGGGAAAGGTACTTCGCCTTCAGAGATCCGTGTGCTTTGCATCAGAACGGATTTCAAGTTCTCCGGCAAGATGGGAAAACGGATCAAAGCTTCATATGCATCTTCCGCATCGATGGACGGGTCCATATCCAGAACTGGTGCAGGGGTGATGGATAGCCCGATAAAATGATCATTGTCATTCGTGTCTACAATGTGGTAATCAGCATTCACGCCTTGATCCATTCGCAGCGTGATCGGTTTCCCGTCTACCGAAGCAGGCAGTAATTTTTCTGCTCCTAGCTTCTTCATAACACCATTGATCGCATCGACATCCAGACGGAATGTAATGGCTTGGCCTTGCTGAGCATTAATATGAAGCTCGGTTTGCTCGCCAAATGGTGTGTCCAGCTTTTCAGGCACCTGGATGCCGTATTCATCAAGGGCTTGAGCAGCCGTTATTTCAGGGTAGCCGTTCCCAATTACCGAGCGTTCGAATTTGCCGTATTTATTCGAAGACTCCACCGACACATCCGTTCCAAAGAAGCCTTCCAGTGCCGACCTGAAATCGTCCTCCTGAACAACCGCTACCTGATTCATCTTGAACTTGCTCAGAATAGCAGCCAGAGCATTATTCGTTGTTGGTGTAGCGATAACTGCGCAGATCAGTACAGCAGCTGCAGCAATCCCTGTTTTCATGCCATGTTTCTTCAGCCAGCGACGGTTAGGCGCCGGTGCGGGCTTTGCTTGTTGGGTTCCAGTGCTTGCTGCATTCAGGTGCTCCCCCAAGACATCGTGTTCTTCTACGAGATTCTCCTGTGCAGCGCTGGCGGACTTTGGCTCCGTCTCCTCAGCCGTTATTCCTTCCCTGCTCCATGCTTCCCAGACTGGAGAAGCTTCCTGCTGTTGAAGCTTACTTGCAAGCTTCTCCCATGCCGCGTTTGTCTGCTCATCAGTCGGCAAGCCTGCGAGCTTCCGGTCCAAAGAGTCCATTTTATCTATCGGATGATTTGTCATGTGATTCTTATCCTCCTTCATCTTGCTACCACTGATTCTCGTTTTTAATCACTTGTTTTCTTAACCGTTCGCTAGCCCGCTTCAGCAGCATACCTACTTGAGGCTGCTGAACCTTCAGCTCCTGCGCAATTTCGGAATAGCTGTAGCCAGAATATCTGAGCAGCAGCAACTCTCTGTCTCTATCCGGCAGCGAGCTTAACCAGTCTTGCAATTGTTCCTCTTCATCCTGCTTAATCACGGCATGTTCACCAGATTGATGGGACTGCGGCTCCGTCAGCATATGTCTCTCCTGCCGCTGTACCAGCAAGCGCTCCCGCGCCTTTTGATCCAAGTAATCATATGCACTTCTCGTAAGCACCCGATGCAGCCATGCCCCAACGGCGTCTGGCTTTTCAGGAGGATTCTTATATAGCTTAAGGAATACCTCCTGAGCCAAATCTTCAGCGGCCGCTTTGTCTCGCAGCAGCGCTATTAGTTTTCGAAGTACGGACGGATAATGCTTATGAAAGATATCTTTAAACAAATCCGGCGCCGGATCTTGATTGATCATTGTCCATTGCCTCCTTATTATTCATTGCCTCTACGCTTGCCCCGGGCTTAACGTTGACATTTATAAGACGGTTAACAACTCTATTTTGTAACACCCTAACCTCAGATATGAATAGATTTAAATAAATTATACGATAAAAAGAAAACCACCTTAGTAAAAAGGCGGTTTAATGATAGATGATCGATTGTCTTTTAGTAAAGATTGATGAGATGTATAGAACGTTACAACTCCTTGGATGATTGGAATCACTCCTCAGACTTATTTACTTTCCTTAATTACCTGCTGAGTAATACTTGTCATAGTTGCTTCGTCTAAATTACTGTAATTCATGGTAATTGAACCTTTATCACCGTTGAATAGGAAAAAGGTATGCTCACCAATTTTTACTCTTTGAACCTTTTCCCCGTCCATTTCAACCATTTCACTCTTTTCTAGATTAGATTGAATGGTACTATAAGTTAATTCAATCTTTGTATCACCTTGATAGGGTCCATATAAGATTTCTCTTTCATCATTCCCTTTCTGTTCATTTGTTAGCTTATTTAACTTCCCTTTGTTGTCCGTGTAAGTAATGAATACTTCTTGTTTATTTCCAAGGACATTTCCTTGTTTATCTTGTGGCGGAAATACATGATGTACATAACTTACTTCATATCCATCCAACTTCGGGATTTCAAAAGCAAGATTGGATTTGTCGATTTTCTTCTGAGCTTCATCTAATTCGTTGTTAGAATTATTGCTTTGACATCCAGTTGCTAACAATATTGCTACTAAGAAAAGCATAAGTCCAAGTCTTTTGATAAAAATCACCTCTCACCAAATGGTCTATCTCAATAATAACGTTACTTCATTGAAAACGGCAACCGATCAAGACCGGCTGCCGTTTTACATCTATCTCCTTAGCTCTCGCTCAGCGAAAAATCATCGAAGTACAGCTCGCCCGCCAAACTATTCACGTAGAGCTGTACCCTTACTCTAGCGGCGTTTGCTGGAGCGGTTTTCATTGCGTGAACGTTTTCGAATCCACTCGTATTCGAGTCATAATCCTTAAGCCACTCTTCAGATAGCTGTCCACCTGCCGAATCATAGAAGATGAGCTTAACCTGCAGCTTGCCGTCACTCCCCTGCTTGGTCAATTGAACGAATCCATCGAGTGTATATGATTTCCCAGGGGTTACAAGCGCATCCTGATAGACGGAGAACCAGTCTGGATTCGAAGGATTTACTTTCATTGATGCGATTCCCGACCGTTTCGTCTGGTCCGTCCATTGGCACAACCATTCTTTTTCGCATGTCCAAATGGCTGTTTTCCAAGAATCGTTATGATCGTCGAATCCAGCGTTAAGCAGCAAATTGGCCGAAGGCTCTTCCGGCGTCACGACGCCATCCCCGTAACCTCTGATCGAGAAGTCATCCAGGTTAATGACAGCGTTCAACCCTTCGATGTAAATATAAGCTCTCACTTTTGCCGTGTTAGCAGGAGCTACAAACGCTCCATAAATATTGTCGTACCCGCTCGTCGTGCCATTGTAGACTTTGATTGTTTTATCATCCAGGATACTGTTTACCGCGTTCAAAAACTGCATTCTGACTTTAATGGTTGAACCGTTGTTAACTGATACATTCGCGAAGCTGTCCATCATGTACGTATGGCCTGCTACAGCTGGCGCAGCTGCGGATACGACGCCAAACCAAGCGCTAGTATCTCCGTTGATACGCAGCGAAGCTTCTCCGGACTTTTTCTCCGCCAAATCACTCGCGCAATATTGTGATTGTTCGCAAGTCCAGCCTCCAGGCATGCCGCTTTCGATCGTCTCGAATCCCGGATTGTGCAGCAAGTTGTCAGTCATTGACGGACTCTCGGTCGTCGCTGTGACCGCAACGCTTGCAGCAGATACATTTAACGACTTATCCTTAGCTTTTACCGTGTACGTGTAGCCAGTACCTGGACGTAAGTCCCCATCTTGGAAAGTCGTACCTGAGGTCATCCCGATCAGGATCGTGTCCCGATAAATAAGGTAGCCGGATACACCTGTGTTATCGGAGGATGCTGACCAGTCTAATGCAATGGTATTAATTCCGGTATCGGTTACCGCAAGATTGAGTGGTGTCGATGGCTGCAACGAATCCAAAGCTTTCGTAGTTGCCGTTAGCTTCGTACTCTTGGAAGATTCGTTTCCAGCCTCATCATGTGCCTGAATCACATATTGATAAGTGGTTCCCGGCTGAAGCGCAACGTCCCGATAAGAGTTCGTTAACCCGCTGACAGCTCCTATTTTCTCACCATTCCGATATACATTGTATCCAGTGACAGCCACGTTATCCGAAGAAGCATTCCATGTCAATTTTAACGTATGTTCCGTGGTCACTGTGCTCACAAGCTGGGAAGGAGCCGAAGGAGCCTGTTTATCCTTGTCAGATTTACCGGTCAATACGACTTTGAATGCAATATCCCGAGAAAACGCCGGAATTGCAAGGTTTAAGCCTTGATTACCACCCGTCATTGTTACCGTTGCTGCTAGAGTAGTTCCCGTATAAGTATTATAAAAAGATACCTGATATTTGCCCGCCTGCAGCCCAGTTAAGTTAAGATGCATCTCCGATACCGTTCTTCCGCTAACAGCATCATACGGGTATTGAGTATCGTTGATCCAGCCAATCGCTCTTGTTTGGTCTTGAAATACACCGGCTTTTGTCCCGTTATTTTGGGTCCCATAATCCTTAAAGCTCATGTTCACCAGATGCTGTTCTTCCGGCTGGAGGAAGCGTGCCAAATTCGTATATTGCTCCTTATAGGCCTCTGGCATATTAAATCCGTTCTCGAAAATCCACCAGACGTTTGATCCGGCTGCTCCCGACCGGAATATTGGCGACCAAACGCCGTCATGGACGTAGTTCATCAAGTTGGCGTCTGTACTTACGTCGTTGCCGGTCTTGCCGGCTTCCCCAATAAATACTGGACGGTCTCCGAACGTCTTAAGCGCGTTTAGATTTGCCTCCCATACGCCGGTTATGTCGGAGTCTGCAGCATACAAATGCATGTTAACCGCATCCAAGCTCTCGAGCCCATCCCAAGAATCTTGGGTCGCGTGCTGCTCAACGTGATCCTTCCATGCGAAGCTTGTTGTCGTCGGATGCTTGTAGAAATCCCAGCTTTTCCAATACTCATCGAGTGTTGCATGCCAGCTGTCACGGATCTCCGCTGTTGTGTCTACCCGGTTATCGGATTCATTCCAGTACTCGAGCATGCCTAGCGATGTGCTGTAGCCCCAGCGTGCGAACACATAACGAAGCAATTTCTTTTGATAGTCAATTGCCTCAGGATTATACCAAAAGTCCGTTTGATTCTCTTTCCATTGAGACGTGCCGCCGTTATCGCGATTGTACGCGTGGTAAGCCCAATCGTACCAGAAATCTCCAAAGCTGTTTAAGGTCAACATGACATATAGATCGTTAGCCTTGGCTGTCTCGATCAACGTATCCATACGCTCCATATTATCCAAATTGTAATTGCCAATTCCATCGTATGTCATCGTAATTCCATTCTGAGTTGTCGAAACAGGGCCATACTCAGGCGAATAGTTCCCCCACCACGTGGAAAGCCATACCCGAATGAGATTCATCCCGGCAGCTTTGTATTCAGGCATAGCAGCTAGCGTCTCCGGCGGGTTGCCCCAAGCGTAGTTCGTTCCTAGCAGCGTAATTTGCTTCCCATAGCTATCGACGAATCGGTCGCCAGATGCATTCATAAATCCACGGCTGGAATCCGGCTTTTTCGCATTAAACTTCATTTTCCCAGATCGGGAAATCCCGTTTTTGTCTTTCACTACGATGATTAACTCGTGCTTGCCCTGTTGGCGTGGAGAATAGCGGACCGTCCAACTTGGGGATGTAGGCGAAGCGTGAAAGGCAGGAACGATTTCTTTAATACCCGAAGGCGTCGTAATCTCAGCAACCACATCCACTTCTTCCGGATCAAATGGATTCGAGTACGTCGTCCCCAAGTTGAAGGTTGCTTCAAGCTTTGAGTACTGCGACGGTTTATCGGTATTCAAATTCACATTCGTAATCGAAGTCGAAATGGTTTTCTCGGAAGCGCTTGCATAACTTGTGTTTACTAACCCACCTCCGAGCATCGTTATTATTAAACAACCTGCCAATAGCCATAACAACCTGTGTTTCATGCGTATCATTACCTTCGATTCCCCCTCATATTAATCACGAATACGAGACGGTTTGACCTTGTCTCCCCTTCATTGTGTGCCGAATTACAGGCTCCCACAACCAGAGGGAATAGACATTTTCACCCTACGATTACCATTTCTCACACTATTCCATAATCATATCAATAACTTGCTTCGCAAACGCTGCTTGGGATTCAATCCGATCCTCACTCTGATCAATAGCCCACCTGAGGTATTAAATGGTTTAAAAATAGAGTAATACCGATCTATTTAATTCTGTAATTAATTAAATAAAATTGGGCATCAGCAGTGTCGTTCTTAAAGAGCATTTCGATACGAGTTCCTTCTGGTCTACATAGTCCAACTAAGATTTCAAAATATTGTGCACCATGTATCGCATCTACCCGTATAGCTTTGTCCTTATTTTTAGTAGTAGTAACTCTTTCGTTTATTGAAAGAACTTGTTCACAATTATATTGCTGAACGTTTTCTTTATATATTTCACGTAGAGACTTTACTATCACGGGTCTTAATTGCTGTAGTAAAGCTTTTTCCATTACCTCTAATTGCGGGTCCGTGTGGGCTAATACTTCAGTGTCCGATTTGAAGGAAACGATGCAGCATATGGTTATCATACCTATCAAAATCCGGTTCATAAATCTCAAAGAAAATAACCTCCCTGATATCGTTTTGGTTATTTTCTCCTTTTAATATGTAGAATATCCTACCTTAAATGCAACAAAGCTACCGTTTATGTGCCGGCAGCTTTGTCAGAGAAGATGAAATATCCAGGTTCTAAGCGTATTCCGTTCAAAAGAAATTCAGAGCGATTTGCCTCGTGCTCGCTCTTCAATATCCCTTTCCAACTCCTTGTAATAATCGGTTTTCTCGTTTAAGGAATCTAAGCTTTCGATTAGCTGGTCGATCTGCTGCCGAATCTGTTGCTTATGGTCCTCGAGCATCCGTCTGCGCTCGGTAACCGTCTCTTCACCGCGGTAGCGAAGCTCGGCGAAATGCTGCATGTCGCGGATCGGCATGCCTGTATCGCGTAGGCGAATGAGGAACTTGAGCCATTCCACGTCTTTTCCGGAATAATAGCGGTATCCGTTATCTTCTCTTTCAATAGCTCGGATGAGACTAACCTTCTCGTAGTAACGCAGCGTATGAGAGGATAGACCAGTCATCTTTGTAACCTGTTGAATAGTATACGTCGTTTTCATACTGTTATTATATATCAGAATGCATCGTTATTTCCTTCACCCGGCAAAGTCATGCTGTTTAGTAGATTCATTCCGTTAATGGCCGTCGGGAATCCCCCGTAAAGAACCGATTGAATGATAACCTCCTTCATTTCCTGCCGAGTTAGCCCTACGTTGGATCCGGCCTCCAAATGAACTCTCAATTGCGTCTCCCTGTTCAATACTGTCAACATAGCTATCGTTGCGATTTCCCGTTCCCTTAAAGTTAATCCTTCGCGCCCGTAAATATCGCCGAACCATTCCACGAGAATATTCCCTAAATCACCTAATGGGGCCACAACGGTTTCTCCAACATGCCCATCTACTTTCTTCAACATTTCCATTCCGAATTCATATCGACTTTTCATCTGATCAGCTCCTTATGTTTTAGCTGATTCTCATTCTAAACTTTAGAGCGCGCTCTAAAGCAAGACATTTTTGAAATCTTCATTCCTGTCGAGAAGGTGCGTACCTATCTGGCGGCAAGTTGAACAACCCGCTAGTGATAATTTGCATTCTTGCTGCCAGTGTTCTGAACTAATATTCCTCGATAGTGATTACTCATCCCATTTGGAATGAAGTACATGATGGCAGAAATTGGGCCGCTTATATCCCGGAAGAAGCAGTTCGCACACGTCGGCGTTAATCGTGCCGTATGTCGTCTCCGGTTTGTGTCTGAAGCCTTCCAAGAATGCAAGTAAGATATTTTGTTTGAACTGGTTGCGAGGAAAAGCCTCAACGACTTGCTGCCTTGCTTCTGCTGAGATGAGATCGAAGTTCTTCCCCACCACATCATAACCGACTCCAAAATTCATAAGCGCCACTTCGGTTTCCTTATATTCGACGATACCCATGGTTGTATGAAGGGCAACGGTATCCCATACAAGCCGAATGGAATCTTCCGGGACGCCGTGACTCTTAAGAAAATCACGGGCTGCATTAGCCCCATCCACCTCAAAGCGTTTGTCCGTACTTCGGAATGCGGGAGTAAGGCCAATATCGTGGAAAATCGAACTGATATAAAGCAATTCAGAATCGTATTTCATTTGATTCAGGTTACCCTTCATAGCCGCAAATAGAAATACCCGATTCGAGTGGTTCCACAGAAGGTCGTCGCCATGCTCACGTAACAATTCAGCCGCTTCAATGGCTAGTTTACTATCAGGAATCTTTATATCAGCGATTAAATTCGTCATCGAAATCTTCCCCCTAATACTTTATTTTTAGTTTGTTCATAAATGTAGACAACTGAAGGAACATATCTGTGACAAGACTAATAACAAATTCAAGATTCCCAATTTTTAACAAGATTATTTTGGAGCCACACCACAACTGAATAAAGAGCATCTATCATCTCTTAAAAGGAGATAGATGCTCTTTGTAGTGTAGTTAAAGTGCTCATAACTGTTTATTCTAAACTTGCACTCAGATTAATTGAATTTTTCTGTTTTACGATTGGCAAAACAACTTCCACCATCGTCCCTTTCCCAACTTCACTTTCGATTCGCATAGTCCCCCTATGATTTTGAATGATCTTCATTGAGACCATTAAACCTAACCCTGTTCCTGTTTCCTTTGTAGTAAAAAAAGGATTTCCGATCTTGGTTATTTCATCTTGTGGGATTCCAAACCCTGTGTCATTAATTCGAATGACAATCTTATCGTACATTTGCTTGGCTTGTACAATTACTTCTCCGCCTTGAGGCATGGATTCAATAGCATTCTTTAAAACATTGATAAATACTTGATTGATACTGCTTTGACAATGAATGAATGGTAAATTGGCATCTAACTCTTTCTTAATTAGAACGTTATAAAGGTTGGCTTGTCCTTCAAATAATCTTGTTACGTGAGTTAATATATGCACTACATCCCTTAACTCATATACTTCATTTGAAGGTTTAGCTAATACTAAAAGCTCACTTACAATTTCATTGATTCGATCAATTTCTGATATCATGACATCATTTCTTAATTTCTTTGAGCCATCCATATCCTCTTTCAAATACATTTGCATAAATCCTCGTAAGCTAGTCAATGGATTTCTAATTTCATGGGCGATCCCCGCTGCTAGTTCGCCAACTAAGGAAAGTTTCTCTGATCTGCGGATTAATTCTTCCGAATGTACCCGTTCCGTTATATCACGCCCCATACTGATTACATGTTGAACTTCACCTGCATTATTTCTAATTTTTTTAGAATGCGCTTCTTGCCATATATAATGACCATTTTTATGCCGAAGACGATATACAAATATTCTGCTTTCAGCGTTATTCGAATTACCATTCCTTAACCAGCCGCCATTCAAATCTTCTGGATGCCAATAATCATAGGCATGTTTCCCAATAAGTTCATCCGGTTCATATCCGAGTTGGTTACGGGAAGCCGGCGAGATATATGAGATAATTCCGTCTGGAGTTAAACGCAAAATAACGTCCTGTGAATGTTCAGAAATAAGCTTATGTAGTTCTTCAATCTTCTTGTACTCTTCTTCCTTCTTTTTTTGTTCCGTTATATCTACAATTTGGAAAATGAAAATGTCATTCCCATTGATTCCCTGAAGGTTTCTTTCTACAGTAACACTTAGATGGCCCCATATAATCATTCCGGATTTATGAATATACCTTTTTTCTAATTGATAACCATCCATTTCACCCTGTCCCAATTTACGCCATAATTCCAGATCAGCTTCTAAATCTTCAGGATGAGTGCCAAATGAAACACCAAGATTTATTAATTCTCTATCGTTATATCCTAGCATTTTGCATAATGAAGGATTAGCCTTCAAAAAATTTCCATCAAAAGATAACAAAGCCATCCCAATTGGAGATTTCTCAAATGCACGTAAAAAAAGACTATGGTCATTGAAATTTGAAAACATCTGTTCCTCCGTTTAAAAGTAGGTACGTGAACCTACTAATAAATTTGATTAACCTTAATAAGGCATTATAACAGCAATTTTCAGTTAAAAATATACATGATTTTCCTGTCCGAATTATTAAAGCATTCCCGATTCCGCAGATGCAGACGGAGCGTAGAGTCTGGATCTATTTGCCGCTGATGAGTTATAACAAAGGGGATCGATGCTACCCGGTCCTCTATATGCACGATGGTCAAAATGTATTCGATCAATCGACGTCATGGGGAAGCGATTGGAGCGTTGATGAGACGATTCCTTTCCACAAATGAGAAACAGCAGCCGATTTGCTGGCTGCTGTCGTGTTGAATTGCACTATTATCCCACCTTCTTCTCCTGCTCCTTGATCACTTGCTCAATCCCCAGCAGTATCAACTTCAAGCCGAATTCAAACGCTCTATCGGTCCCTACCAAACCGAACAGCCCGTTCTTGTACATACCTCGGAACAGTCCCGCATCCGTATTGCTCATGGAGTCCAGAAGACGGTCCATCTCTCCTAACGGATGCATTTCCTCATCCTTAAGGATAGCGGTAAAAGCCTGCTGATGCTGATATTTGTCCAATACAAAGTAGAAGATAAAGTTCACAAGCGTAAGTACCGATTGTAATTTCTGCTCTTCCTCAAGCGGCGTCGATTCTATGCAGAGCAGCATCCGATTGGTGAACCGAATCATGTCCGGTTCATGGGGCAGCGTCAACATCATAAGCTGCGTTGAGCAGGGGTACCGGCTGAGTACACTCCGAACCGTCACCGCAAACTCCGTCAACTGCTCCTTCCAATCTCCCTCGGAGTGGAACTCCTCCACGATCACTTTAGAGACCTGGTTGGCCAGACGCTGGTAAATGGGACGTATTCGGCGTTGCTTCTGCTACGGTCATTTCTAACTTGGCTGCGAGTGTATACTTTGCCTTCCATATCGGATCTAAGAGCCAATTCTTATCCGTCTCCCTCAAATGGTTCAAGGTTACCAAGGACATTTTCCGTTTTCTGGTTGAGTATGGGGAGCAAGCCGTAGCGGCATTCGGAATTTCATCACGTTTATTACAATTTCCTGAGGTTATTCTGATGGGCTTATGCGAGGGAGTCGTGCCACTCATTGCCTTCTCTTTTACAGCGAATAAATTACGTATGAAGAAAACGATTGGATTCACAATCAAAGGGATTGCGGTGTTAGCTATCCTGTTCGGCGTCATCGTCTATCTGATTTCCGACCACCTAATTGGTTTATTTACAAATGACCCGCAGTTAATTGAAATGGGCAGCTATATTCTACACGTAACGTTCTTGTCTTTATTCATTACAGGAATGACCTCGTTGTTTACGGGGATTTTCCAAGCAACAGCGCAAGGAACTGCCTCGTTTATTATGTCCATTATTCAAGGAATTACTTTGATTCCTGTGCTCTCTCTTTATCGCCAATCAAATGAACGGCTTCCACGGGGTGGTCTGGTCACTCGTCATAGCGGATACCGTCTCGTTCCTTGTTGGAGTCATCATGCTGTATGTTCTGCGAAATAAATTGCAGCCGGATTTGGAAAGTTTAGTACAGTAAAAGACAAATACACGCAAAAATGCAGAATAAGGGCACTCCCCTATCCTGCATTTTTACAACCGGCCATTTGGAAATCTTTTTATCAGAGTCACTTAAATCTCAGAAGCTTGGCGGCTTAGAAATTGTCGAATAGAAACTTCAGTGCTTAGTCCAATAGCACGGCTGTATGCAGAGCGAGCCTCTTCTTTTCGCTCCAGCCGCTTGTACAAATGACCGGCAAGCGCCCAGTAGGGCTGATAGGCCACCACATCCGCAGATGGTATAGCTTCCAGCAAGATAACGCCGTGTTCTGATCCATAAACCTCCGCGACCGCTGCTGCTCGACCGACTAATGCGCCAAGTGTAGGATTTATTCGAACGAGGCCTTCATATAACTGAGCAATAGCCTCCCACTCGATACGTCCAGTCCATAAACGCTGCGCATGTACTGATTGAATCGCTGCCATGAGTTGAAAGCGACCAATTCCACCGGCTTGAGAGGCAGCACGTAGATAATCCTCCGCCTCCATGATCAAGCCTTGCTTCCAAAGTGTACAATTTTGCTCAGTGAGTGGAATATAGTTTCCTTTATCATCATGTCGAGCCTCTCGGCGTGCCTCGCAATGCAGCATGAGTGCCAATAGACCGTAAACTTCTGGTTCGCGGGGTACGAATTGAAGAAGCAGCCTCCCCAGATAGATCGCTTCCTCCGCCAAACTCTTCCGAGGTGAATCAACAATGGCAGCCTCCTCCCACCCGCTCCCGTAAGCAGCATAAATGGTCTCCAGAACAGAATCGAGACGATCAGGGATCTCTTCTGAACCAGGCGTTTCAAAAGTTAAGCGTTCGGCACGAATTTTTGCTTTTAACCGAGTAAGACGCTGGCTCATGGTGGAGGGCTTGATGATGAATGCGGACGCAATTCGAGCTGCATCGATCCCAAGCACCGTCTGCAGCATAAGTGGCGTACGCATCCCGGGATCAATTGCTGGATGAGTACAAAGAAACATCATCCTCAAACGTTCGTCCGGAAACGTATAGCTTGAAGAAGTCAGACGTTGTGTATCCTCAGACATAGCAAGGAGTGTCGGCAACGCCATTTCGGAAATTCGGGTACGGCGGGCACGATCAATAAGTCGTCTACGGGCGGTAGTCAGCAGCCAAGCTTCAGGCATATCCGGAATGCCAACCTTTGGCCAAGTCTCGAGAGCGGCGAGAAAAGCATCTCCTATAGCATCCTCTATTGCCTGCAGATCCCGCCAATTTACAGTCAGAAAGGATAGCAATCGGCCATATGCATTACGTGCCGTCTCTTCAATGATCTGATGAGTTTCCATAGAATGATTACTTCAACGCAGGAATATTCTGTCTAACCTCAACCGTATCAACAGGTCCCCGGGCAGCCCACTCTAAAGCGGTGTCTAGGTCCGGAACATCAATAACGAATATCCCGCCAAGCTGTTCTTTTGTCTCGGGAAACGGTCCATCCTGAACAACCAGCTCACCACCGCGCCGCTTCATCGTAGCAGCCGTCTCAGGAGCATAGAGACCCGAGCCAAACACCACAACTCCTGCTTCCCGCAAAGCATGTACATAATGCGTCCAGCTTGCCAAATATTCATCTTGTCTTGCGGGATCCTTTCTTGCCGCAAAGTCTTCCTGACTCTCATAAAACATCAACGTGTAATTCATTCTAAAACTCCTCTCTTATATAACCGTATTAGAATTTGGTTTCGTTATAATGTCGTTTCAGTTATTCCGATTTCTACAATTTCAAGAAAAATATTTTTTATTATTTGTCGTTATCTGTGATAATACCACATATTGGATTAAGCTACCCTTACATAAATAAGAAAGGCAGCAGATCATCCTCTGATCTGCTGCCGCGGTGTTGCTTAACTAACGAGCCCCGTATGGTTGATTATGTTCTTCAAAATATCGCTGTAAGTTGTTCCAAACCTCTTCAGATACGAAATAAGTTTCAGTTGCCTCAAGTTCTTCACCATATTGATCCCTGTATTCGATTATATAAAATAAGTTGTCTCCAACAGATTTTAAGCTCCAATCTAAGTAAATAACGCTATCGCCAACGTTTAGGGTTTTCGATTTGGATAAATCAATACATTTGTCATGATCTAGCACTACTTTAGAGATGAATGATTCAATTATATAGATTGAATCTCCTTTACGACATTCATTTGAAACACTCACTTTGACCTACCTCCCATGGGCATAATTAAGTTACATTCTATCATGAACCATGAGCGTAATTTGTCGATTACTTGCCAGCAACTGATCATTCTCTGATCTGCTGCCGTTGTGATACAGAACTCATTACTTTTTTAATAGTGAAACTATATAGATGATGAACGAAGCTATTGTTACCAGAAATCCAATTCCAGAAATAAATGAATAAATAAAGAGTGGGACTGGACTAGGATCGGCGAAAAAATCAGAATGATCCTGCATCGTATTAAAGAAATATAATCCACCTAACAATGCTGCACCTAACCAAACAATTGCACCTAATATAGCAAATATTAATGATTTTTTCATGCAAATAACTCCTTATGTTTGATTAACTATGCCAAGTTAACAGGCTTAGAGAATCATAAAAATAGTCCAGATTTCGTTCACCTTTCAGCAGGAGTGGCACCTAAGCCGTCGGACGGCTAGCGATAAAGACAAATTCAAGTCCCGGACGATCGGGAGCTCCTCGAACATCATCCACAGATAGGCCCACTTCTTGAAGCGAATTAACAATCTCTTTGCGACTCCGAAAGCGTAATGTCGAGTCTGACGTGATAAGAGCACCATCACTCTCGAAGATATAAGTCCACCGGAAGGATACGAAAGAATTTTTAACATCAGTGACCTCGACCCATCCTTCCACATTGCCATAGTTGGGCACCATAACGCAGCGATAGGTGTTCTCCTTGGTCCATCTGTGCCATGCCTGTGCGTTAGGGTCCCGTGCTTCAAAAACGAAACGTCCTCCGAGGCGCAATGAGTCATACACTGCACAGAGGGTCTCCTTCCACTCTCTATCGGTCAGGAAAACCTGGGCGACGTTGCCGGTCATCGTCGCGATGTCCACTGCCATAGGAGAAAGGTCTTTTGTATCGCCAAGAATCCATTCGACACAGTTGGCCCAAGTTTTAGTTCGAGCTACATTGAGAGAAGCTGCGGCTGGATCAACTCCAATGACCTTGATACCCTGGGCAGCAAGACGACAGGCGAAAGTTCCTGTTCCACAGCCGATGTCGAGCACAGAATGCGCACCAAACTCGTTAACCATTCCCTCATAAGCATCGAGGTCGGAACGGTCCGAATCAAATGCGTCATAAATCGCAGCGAGACGAGAATTTTCGAAAAGTTCATCGGCCATAGAAACATACCTCCATTTATCTATTGACAGGGGAATATCAATATCATTATGATAATACTTTTATTTAACTATGCTGATCATTAACTTAATAGAAAAGGAGCACTTGATATTGCGGCAAACTGCTCCTTGATTGCTGAACTATCATTCCTCGTTTAGCGTAATTCGAGATGCAGCGGGCCCTCTTCTCAATACATATTTGTATCGATCAATCCCCCCCCAAATCCCTATCGTTATAGGCATTATATCGTCATAACCTCCCATTTGATAGGTTGAGTATATAAGAAAATTCTTAGTGTGAACTGTATGAGCCTCCATACCTTTGTGGCTCTCTTTCCAATGATTTATGTAATCAATTTTCGAGGGTTTCGTCATTATAAGTGGAAGAATAAGAATTAAACATAATGCAATCCATACTGGCTTCTTTCTTATAATTTTCAACAAAGATAATACCTCCAATCATTAGTTAATATTTTAGACGCATCATTTTGATCAGGGTTGCAGTTTAATTACAATGGCGGCTGATCCTGTGATCAGCCGCCATTGTGTTGTCTGAACTATCGTTCCCAGTTAGCTTAATAAACACTGTCGCTGATTTTGTAATCTGCAGCTGGCGTAATGAAGGATCTTATCGGGAATGTTACAAAGTTCTAGTCACTCATCGGAAATGTTATCACGTTCTTATCAATTCATTTTGAAAAGAACTTGATAACATAAAATAAAAAAGCCGCAATTTATGCGGCTTACAATGTTACTATGTTCTTGTCACCCGACATATATGGCTCTCAACTCTCGGACGACAAGAATTTCTATACATACCTCTGTTAACGCAATTAAGCTGCCGATTGTGTCGGCAGCTTCGTCACTGGTTTCTTATTGAACTAAAACGCTAATTCGTTCTCCATTAATGTCGTTATCACAAATCACTCAGTCACAGCTCCAAGCTGCCCTTAATGTTTTTTAAGTAAGTAGCTCTAAATTCAATTAGGATCCGATCTCTGCCATCCAATCTATAATCTATCCCCTCCTTATCATAGAGCTAATATCTCAACATCTCCTTTTTACCACTATTTGCGATACGGTTCACGGTTGACCGTATCATCAATAGGGCGAAATCGAAAGGCACCCACTGGGGTGCCTTTATAGCCAATGTGTATGTATGTCATTTCTTTGGAGAGATAACACTAGATCCACCAGTCGGCGGGTTTTTACCTACCGGTGATTTCTTTCGCTAAAACTAACCGGATTACAAAGGGAGAATCGATATGGCTCATTTTCAAACCTTAATATTATCAACGTTCAAGAACAGATTCGAAATCAATGACTCTGAGGTGCCTACCAGCAAAATGTCTGGATCATGGCGCTAGCAATCATACCTTACGTTGAGAAACACGCTACGTCCTTACCTAGAGATGGGTAACCGCCAACCCACATTATTCACCTCGTCCTTCGCACAACCAACAAGGCAGGAACCAAAGTCACATCAGACATTCTATTCTCGCATTTGACTACAGGATGAAATCCTGCGGATTCATGAGTCTGAGTGAGGAAACTGAATTATTTCGAGGGAGCGTACTAATCAGTTCCTATTCGCTTTTTGAAACACATGTTATTACGTAAAAAGCAGCCGATAATAGTTACCGGCTGCATCATTATTTTATTAAGTTAATGTTTCCAGTTAACCATCCATGCAGCGCAAAAAACAGCGCTGCACCAGAGAGGTATGAACTTTGGTGCCATTAGAGCCTAACCGTTAGTCTGACTCCAACCATCACGGTGCATCACAGAATGTCGCACCCAATACGGGTAGCACTTATGGGAGATTAATCCTTTTTAACTGGTTGCACCAGCCTTACCTTTATTTTTAAAAGAAAGTCGTATGCTTCCACTTCAATTAATATAATGATCAATCGGAGGCTCTGCCTTTTTTAAAAAGTGTTCTTCTGGGTCTTCTTTTCTATGCTCTTTTACTAGTTTTAAGCTAATTTAATTTTCATGGGAGTTCAAATGCCTGCCGATTTCATATATCTAGACATCTAATAGGTTTAGATAGATGTTGTAACTTTCCTCATCAAGCAAACGAAGATGATTTTTTCGAGCATTCTTCACTTATAAGATTTAATTACATCGAAACTAAGCTCCGCAGCTAATTATTTTGGAAACCGAAATATTCCCGTTGAAATACATGGAAAAGAAATCTATCCAGAAACTGAACTACAGGGATAAGGCAACGGCCTGTATACTTCAAAATAATGCATGGGCAGTGCACTTGTTTTGGATTTGTTAATGAATCCATTTAACTTATTAGGGCAAGATATATTTCGGAATATGCAACAAGTAACATCATTCATAAAAATGAGGGAGTGAGATTATATGACTGACCACAATCGAAAAAATGATTCTGACCACAACGCAGAAGGTATTAACACTGGAGAAACTTTAAGAACAATGGGTGGTGGCGTTGTAGGCGCTGTCGTAGGTTCTGCTTTAGGTCCAATCGGAACTGTTGTAGGTGGTGCTATAGGTGCAGCGTTGGGCAATAAAGCGGGTGATGCTGTTGATGATGAAAATGACGACAAAGAATAATCTCCCCTATCATTAAGTAGGATATCAGGGTGCAGGAGGATAACCTGCACCCATATTTACTTTCTTCTGTAGTAACTCTAATCGCTCGCTGTTCCCTCTTTTCGGACTTTTCATCGACAACGATTTTTTTATAGTTCAGTTCCGTTTGACTTACATTAGATGTGGATTGCACCTTAGCAGTGATCCGGGTTGCTCAGACCAGACCCATAAGAGAGGTATTTTAAGAACTCCTTATGTTATATAAAGTCTTTCGCCATACATATCTGAAGCATGTTTACATAAAAATTTATACAAGAAAGATATTATTGATGTCCTCCAGGAGGCTTTGTTTATACATCTTTTTAACAACGCCGCCAAGATAAATGGCGTATGTAAGAGCGATCGAGAAAATAGTATGAATTCAACAAATGGCTTGGATCCGTTAGGTTAGAAGGACCGGCCTTCACATGTTCAATTCCCTATTTCCCCTCATCATCCTTTTCTTTAATTTAACTACAGGATGAAATACTGTGAATTCATGAGTCAGAGGCGCGGAAAATGGGTCTGCAGGTCCGCGATTGAACTTGAATGCATAATTAGGCACCTAGAAAACGATACTAACTAGCAGGTTTAGTTATAAAATAAAAATAATGCCCCTTTAACCAATAAATAACGAGCATAACACAGGAACCAATGCTTCTGTTGGTTTTTGTATTTGTTTGGGTTAATTATTTTTCCAGCACAAGACTATAAAGAGAGGAAGTACTATTATTGAAATCGTACACTACATATTTCTTTCTTTTGATACTAATTCTTTTGACTACTGGTTGCGAAGAAAAAGAGAATCCACATTCCCAAATACAAGCTGAGGAAAAACAAATCCAAGTACTCCCCATAAATACCAAACCAGTCAAAATGGACTCACGAGTCTCCCCACTTTCCATTCCCATTTTGATGTATCATTCGATTGGCATTAATTCGCAAAGCACGCTTTTTGTACCCCCGAGGGTATTTCAAGAACAAATGGAATATCTAAAAATGTCTGGATATAATACCATTACATTTAAAGATCTGAAGAGTTGGAAAAAGGGGGAAGCTATACTGGATAAACCGATTTTAATTACGTTTGACGATGGTTACTTGGATAATTTCACAATTGGTTATCCAATATTAAAAAGGCTGGAAATGAAAGCTACGATCTTCATTACGAGCGATTTGGTCAGCAGCACCAATCATTTAAGTTGGGGGCAGATAAAAGAGATGGAGGAATCAGGTTTTATCGAAATTGGTGTACATACCCGGCATCATGTGAATTTGATAAAACAGTCCCCGATGCAGCTCAAGGACGAGATCTTGGGAGCTAAGCAAAAGATAGAGGAGAAATTGGGGCATGAAACGCTCGCTTTTGCTTATCCGTTTGGTAAAAACAATACCAAAGTAGTGAAGGTAGTTAAGAATGCCGGATTTGAATTTGCTGTTACGACACTGTCTGGTCTAGCGCAACAAGACCAGGGACTTTTGACACTGCATCGCATTAGGATAACCGGAAATCAGTCTGAGGCTGATTTTGAGCTGATGTTCCCCTAATACCCAGATATTAAAAGAGGCTGATTAAAACGGTAAATATTGCTAATGTTCAATCTAAATGTCCCCCATGTGTTTAGCACTTCTATTGCTCCGCAAAGAAGGATGCAAGGAAATCGTCCAGGAGAAAATATACTGGAACCACAACTGCACGACTAGAGCTAATAGCACTCATTAAAAGCAAAAGCCGGTGATACTTTGATTGTCACCAAGTTGGATCGGTTTGCCCGTATGAAGGTATTGAGATCATCGAGGACTTGTTCAAGCGAGGAATAAAGGTACACGTTCTGGCCTTAATTGGCCGAGAAATAAGTAAAATCTAGCGAAATGTAGCGTTTTGCGTATAGATATGTAGAATATTGAAGTTCATCTAGAGATTCTATGCAATACTCATTTTATCATTTTCCTGATTTGAACTAACTCGTTAATATATAAGTCAAGCTGCGGCTGCATGGAATCGGTTGTTGATTCAGCTCAGTTCGTGATTGTGAGAAGGTCTCTTCTTCCAGTGCTCGAAGGGCAATGCCAGCAGCAATTGCACTAATGCTGTCACCTAATGTAGTGATAATGGTACCAATATAAGCAAGCCTAGCGGCTATAAGTTCCATAGATTCGCTATTCTGATCATTGCTGCCGCTGCTGCCGTTTTTATTATTGTTCATGAATCATGTCACCCGCGCTGGATATTCATTTGTTCCCTGATAACAACCTATGTATCATAAGGTCAGGAATATACCAAAACTAACCCTAACCCTAACAACGTTGCAATCATCAATTTTTTAGGAAAACTTCTCTTTTTAATTAAAGAAATTATTTTGTTAACATAAAGTATCAAAAATAATATAACGCTTATGAAAGAAATTAAGAAACCAATTAGAATTAGAATGATATAAATCCCCCTTATTATTCACTTTCCAATTATAACCTAACACGCTGAAGACATAGGTATTGTTGCATTATACTGCCCATAACGTAACAAAGCTGCCGATTGTTCACTGGCAGCTTCATCAGTTTGACTATTCCACTATCGTCTCCAGTTACTTCAACAGATCTTGGTAATTCGGGGGAAAGTCGTCAATATTCGGCCCTCTAAGATGTTTAAAACTTTTAAGTTCAACTCCAGCAGCCGAGATCCGATATGTAAATATATCCTCACCGACAGGAATATGAGGACCAACTGTAGGACGCGCATCAAGGGTAATTAAAAAGTCAAAACCACGGAAACCATTAACTCTTTTAGTGTTATTCACATCAACAAAGTAAGGATAAATATCCGGGGATCCGCTTCCTGTAAGTATGCCTGAGTATACCTCAAAAAGCTTTTCTCGCATATGCGGTAGCAAGAGCAACACTAACATATCTTGAAGTCGCAATTCCCTCGAGTCCTCAACTGGCTTCTTTTCCAAAGCATGAGCATTACAAAATGAAGTTTGGTTTCCGAACATTGAAACTAATTAAGGCGGTCAGCCTGGCGATTATCGAGTTCTGCTTGGCCAATCGGAATATGCGGGACCTTTTTTTCAACGTCAAATCGGTACGCGTGGACGATCTATGGAAATCAACCGGGTGCGCAACCGGTTGTTCGGGATGCTGTCCGGCGCCGTTCTGGCTTGCTTGATGCTGGAACCTTCGGACGAGCGGGCATTGATGTATTCGAGGATTTACTTTTTCGCTTTACATGGCATCATCGCGACATATGCCCATTCAGAAGAAACCGTCGAGCAGCTGATGGAGCGGCTTCGGGAAACGTTCGAGCAAACGTTCGAGGTGTTCTTGAACGGCTTGAAAACGAAGCTTACAAGCGGGACTGGGAATGGAGGATGATGAAGCTTCATCGTTTGCTGGCCATCACGATGCTGTTGCTTAGCCGAAGAAGAACTACCGTCCAAGAGCTGACCGACCGGTTCGAGGTATCGCTGCGTACGATTTACCGCGATCTCGGGACAATCAACCGTACGAGCATTCCGATCGCTTCCTATTCGGGAGCGGAGAGCGGCTACGAAATCATGGAGCAGTACCGGATCAACAAGCAGATGGACGTGATAAAGTTTTAACGAGATAATCAGGTTTCTCCATTCCCATCCTTTCAATTGAGAATTGCCCACTCTCTGTGTATTCGACTATCCTGCCCTTTGTTCCACGACGAACGGCGGCCGATCGAATGGCTGGCCGCCGCTTTGTCATGATTGAAATATCGTTCACCGTCCAATCCCTGACACTATCATTTGTATAACATTAATCTAATTCACATTGTAAACTCTTGTGCTGGACCTTTGTTATCAATTCTCCTGATCTCATTGTATTGACCGTTTGTATACTCTTTAATAACTTTTCTCCAAAAGATTTGTGCTGGAGTATTCCAATCGAATTCACTCACTCTCCATTTTCCCATATATAATTTAAATGCCTTTATTGCAGCTTGCTTGCCAATATTATTCCTACGATATTTCCTCAAGACAAAAAAGTGATTAAGATAGTATATTCCTTCTATGGATAAATACTTAATGATTACAAAGCCAGCTAATTCCCCATCAACTCGAATAAAATATAAATTATAGTTTGGATCTCCATACCATTCTCTGTAATTGAGATTCGAGATATACGATCCCGTTTCATTAATAGTGGATCTACTTAGCTCTGACAGATCATAAGCAGCAAATTCAAAGAGATTTTTTAGAACATCTAATCCCTCTTCCATAATTTTCTCCAACAATACACTCAATTTGTCACTTCCTAACGGTCATTAGATGTTTGAAGAGAATCATTTCAAGGCATTGTATTAATTACAGCATTCAGAGTACAAATTTCTCATGTGCTAAAGCAACTCCATCATTATCATTTGATTCAGTAATGTAGGCAGGATGGCCCTGACTTAGATCTCGTATTGTTTAAAGACCGGAATCGTTAACTTAGCCGCTAAGCATGAGCCAGCGTAGGTATACAAAACACGGGTAGCTTTCCCAAATCAGAAAGCGGTCTAATAAACAAGACATCTTCATGCTCACCATAGGGTTCTACATAAGCTTTGTTGAGGAGTTGATCAGGTCTGAAGTGAAACCGTACTTTCTTTGTTTGTTTCGTAGTAATTCGCGAGACCAACGTTTCCATGTTCACCTGTTTGTCGCTGATCACCTCATACAAATGCAGCAAATCGCCTTCATGCTCAAAAACGATAATGGCATCGTCAGTTCGCGAGTAATATAGGCATTCGTGGAAGATGTTCAAAGCATAAAATTGAAATAAACCTTCGCTGTTTGTGACACCAACATGTTTTGAAATGGGTCTACGGGAAGAAAGCATTTGTTTAATTAAATCCCAATGCTCTTCCTTCAAAACATCCAGTTTTTCCAGTAAAGTTGGTTCACCTGCGGGCTGAACAGCTATGTTTAAATAAAATTGATGTTCAGGAAATACCGTAAATCCGAACTTGGGGTAAAATTCGAGCACAGTGCTGTTCGCAAATAAGAAAAGCAAATCACATGTGCCTTCGTAGGTTTCCAATACATACTCCATCAGTTGTCTGGACAATCCCTTACCCCGATGCTCGGGATGAGTCATTACCGTTCCAATTTGTAGTGCTCTTTTGCTTTTACCATTAATAAGCAAATCCATTTTACTTACCGAAACATTCGCGATTATTTGGTCATCTTCAACAAATGAATGGCAAATATAGCGTTCGCCCCAGGCTCCCTTTTGGTACCATGCTTCGAAGTCAATCCCAAATACTAGTTTGGAAAGTCGATTGAAGCTTGCTCGGTACTCGTCATGGTTTTTATAGTCATAACTATGTATTATCATCGAAAGAAAAGTGTTGTCCTTTCTAAGTAGAATAATTATTTATTACATGCTCCGCTATGTATTTCCACGAAGATCACTCACTCAAGATAATACTTTGAGTTTACCATTAAACCCCATATTTCGGGGCATAAAGAATACTTATAATTAAGCTAAACTGCATATTAACGTAACAAAGCTGCCGATCGTGTATCGGCAGCTTCATTCAATTTGGCTATTCAACTATAGTTCCCAGTTAGTTGAATTACTTTTTGGTTAATAAATAGATAACTTTATTTTTTTAATTTCATTTGTGTCCTTATCGTATCTAAAATAATAAACTTGCTTTTCATCTTCTTTATACAACCAGAATCCATCTGCAGTACTTCCTGAAGCGTTCGAAAGCTGATTTAGATCCAATCCGCCTGACATACTCACGTTTCTATTAGGATTGGTTCCTGGCATATTGTTTATTTCTTTTTTCATATCTATAACTTGAAAAATGAGAAATAATACAGCAATAAGCAATCCACCAATTAGAATGTTAGTGTTTTTCATGATTAACTCCTTTTGTTCATTTGTTTTAAAACTACCTTAATAGACTTCTTATAGAGCACTGTGTTTCTTTATCTTTGGGCTCTCGATAGTTACTACACAATTTTATTTTAGAACATATTGGAAGTGCCCTCCCCTTTTGTCCAAAAAAATAGCAACCGTATAGACGACGCCGGCTGCTGTCATGGTGTTTCTGAACTAATGTTCCCAGTTAGGTATGGCTTATGTGTAAAGTTACTCACTATATAGCGTGAAGTGCTTCTCAGTAAGTAATTATTCCATCAAACGCTTTGTTGATTCTAGTAGTTGAGAGTATACTATATAATTATCTTCATTTTCTCTTTTTAGATTATCCAAAGCTATAACTTTTTCTTCAATCTTTATTTCAAGATCATTTCTACGAGTTGATAATTTTTGAATAGCACCGTTGTTTAAAGGATCATTTTTTTCTGTGAGAATTGAAATAGAATCAAAATATGCATTCCTCCAGGCTAATAATCTCATTAGTTCTTCTTCAAGTTCTATTTCACCTGCAGAAAGATTTTCAAGTTCAGTTTCGAATTCTTCCTTCATTCGATTAAGCTCATCTTTATATTCCTCTGGTTCCATGTTTCAACCACCTTATATTTTAATAGCCTACCTATATCGTGAAACTGCACGTTTAACTTTGAACTAACGTTTCCCTTTAGCTTAATGATTCGTCTTGATTAATTGACGTTATATTCTCATTCCTTTTCTTCACGATAAGCTTAATTAATTTCACGATATCATCTTCAAAGCAGCCCCAAAGTAGTAAAATGATACCGCAAATTGTCATAACTATTGAATTATGGTACGTGGTTGTTCCACCCATTTCATCCAAAGCTGTTCCCAGTCGCCCAGGAGGAGTAGTCCAGCCTCCTAATGTGGATGAATGACGTGCTGCCGGAATATAAACTCCTAAGTATAAGATTATTCCAGTGAATAATAAAATTCCTCCGACAATTATCTTCTTCAACTATGAACTCATCTCCCTTGAATTAATGTCTTACATAAATATTATATTACCACATATTGGAATTAACCTGCCCTTTACTTCAATAAAACTGGCAACTGATCCGGCTTCCAGTTCACATCCCATCGCTTTAAATGGCATCTTTCAGATTCGATGGACATATTTTCCTTTTCAAGTTCGCCAAACCATTCTATCACTTCTTTATATTATTAAAAAATGAATCATCACGATTTTTTTCATTCTGCCACCCCCTTGCTATCTGACGTGAAGTACTAACACGATTGTTGCGGCCCTTACCTTAGCATAATGAAACCGGTAGCCGATAGACACTCGCGGCGATCCTCAGATGAGCGAAGCAACAACATTCACGAGCGTAGATAAGACGTAAATGTTGCCAATACTCAGCGCCGGTACGTTTAACCGGGCTTTTTATCGAGCCGTCTTCTCTCAATTAAAAGGAATCTTTTGGAAGAGTAGCGCGTATTAAAGAGAGACTCTGCCCAAGCGAAGGCTTTCAAAGGAGGATGGTCTATTCGGGTGGCTTCGCAATAATCTATTCAGGAGGTTCTAATGCGAAAAAGAAGAATGTGGATACCAATAGTGGTGCTGACGTTAACGATGCTTATTCCAACGGGAGCGATGGCCGCCGGCCAGAGCGGTATGCCGGCCTATGAGGCCACGCGGAAATCCGCGGCGGAGAAAGCCGCGCTGCTTACGGGAAGTTACAATACGACGAGCGTTCAGTATGCGCTGATCGATCACGGCAGCATTATCGTCTCCGGTCAATCCGGCCGCAATGACGAGAAGGAAAAACAGACGTTAACGAAGAGAACGATGTACGGCATCGGGTCGACAAGCAAAATGTTCACTGCGGCGGCCGTGATGAAGCTGGTGGACGAAGGGAAGGTAGATCTGGATACGCCCGTCGTTCAGTATCTCCCGAACTTTGCGATGCAGGACGAGCGTTACAAGCAGATAACGCCGCGCATGCTGCTGAATCATTCCTCCGGTCTATACGGATCAACGCTGACGAACGCTTTTTTATTCGAAGACAACGATACCTATGCCCATGATACGTTGCTGAAGCAGTTGGCCGATCAGAAGCTAAAGGCCGATCCAGGCGCGTATTCGGTTTATAGCAACGACGGTTTCACGTTAGCCGAGCTGTTGGTAGAGAAGATCAGCGGCATGGACTTCACCTCTTTCATCCATCGATATTTTACGCAGCCGCTTGGCATGAACGACACCAAGACGCCGTTGGATCGGATTGATAGCTCTCAGATGGCTGGACTCTATTTCCCTACTTATCAGGGACAATTGCCGAACGAGTCGGTCAACGTCATCGGGACCGGCGGCATCTACTCAACGGCGGAAGATTTAGTCCGGTTCTCGCAACTCTTCTCCGGACAGGTTACAAGCATACTCTCCGATACATCCGTAACCGCCATGGGACAATCGGAGTATAAGAGAGGAATGTGGCCGGATGATGCGGATACGTCGGTTAATTACGGGCTCGGCTGGGATAGTGTCAACCTGTTCCCGTTTGGCAATTACGGCATTCAAGCACTGACGAAAGGAGGAGACACGATTCTTTATCATGCTTCGCTCGTCGTGCTTCCCGAGCAGAACATGGCTGTCGCCGTACTCTCATCTGGCGGTGCCAGCACGACCGACCAACTGCTAGCCAATGAAATCTTGCTCAGCGCGCTGAAGGAGAAAGGTGCCATTGCCAACATCAAGCCCGAGAAGTCGTTCGGCGCGCCGGTCAAAGCAGCGATGCCTGCGGAAATTATGAATGATGCGGGTCTATACGGATCGACAAACCAATCGATTAAGGTTGGCATCAGCCAGGAAGGCGTCATGTCCTTATCCTCAGTACAGGTGCCGGAAGCTCCGGCCGAGAAATATGTATATACGGCGGATGGTTCGTTCATAAGCGCGGACGGGAATACGAAACTCAACGTCGTTAAAGAGGCGAACGGACATACTTACTTGTGGATCCGGGCTTATGCCTCGTTGCCAGGGCTTGGCCAAACGGCTTTGTCGCAATACGCCGCCGAGAAGCTAGTAGCCAACGATATACCTGCAGAGACAGCAGCAGCCTGGAAGGAGCGCGACGGCAAAAAATATTATTTGTTGAATGAAAAATATTCGTCGCTTGCTTATCTGATGCTGCCGATCCTAAAGGTCGATTTGTCGAAAGAAGCCCCCGGCTATGTGTTGGATCAGCAAATAACCGGCCCGGATGCCTCGGTCAGCATCTTGCAAATTCCGACGATGGCGGGACGAGATACCCAGGCGTATAACTTCTACAAAGCAGATGGGATCGAATACCTCGATTCTTCAGGCAGCCTCTATGAAAGTGAAGACGCCGTAAAGCCTATCTATGAGGGGGGCAAATCGAAGGCAACAATTCCAGCAAGCGGTCTTGCCAAGTGGTACACGGTGCCCGGCAAAGCGGCAGGCAAGACCATGCAGGTGAAGCTGCCTGCTAACGGTTCTTTTGCCGTTTACGACGAAAAGGGAATTTGCGTGATTTTTAGCATCATCAGCGGCAATCATTCAATTGTACTGCCTAAGAATGGCGCCATTGTTTTCTCCGGCGAAGCCGGATCGAAGATGGATATTTCCATAAAATAAGAACGCATAAGAGAGGGAGATCGTCTGACCAGTTCAGACGATCTCCCTCTTTATTGGATCTTGTGGACTGCCGGCGTTAGTCTTAAATAGACCGGACCTAAGTTGAATGTCCGCAAGGATGCTCTATTGTTCGCTTGGTAAGCGGAATCGCCGTATGGCGGATGTTAGCGTAACGCGAATGGAGCAGTTGCCACCAGCAAGCTGCTCCACAATGCGTTCAACTATGTTTCCCGTTAGCCATACATGCAGCGCAAGATCAGCGCTGCACCACAGAGGATGAAAAAGGTTAGAATCTGTCAATACTTCTAACGGGGCTGGGAGAAGAAGGTCTATGAACTATGGTGCCATTAGAGCCCAACCGTTAGTCTGACTCCAACCATCACGGTGCATCACAGAATGTCGCACCCTTTACGGGTAGCACTTATGGGAGATTAATCCTTTTTGACTGGTTGCACCAGCCTTATCTTTGCTTTTAGAAGAAAGTCGCTATTACCACTTCAACTACATAATCGTTAATATCATAGGCTCAGGCCTTTTTTTAAAAAGAGCTTTTATGGGTCTTTTTTGTTTTGCTCATTTACAGGTTTTGGCCTAATTTAATTTTCATGGGAGTTAAAAATGTTATTGGTGGTGGCGAATCATCAGTGTTTTTTTCTAAACCAAGTAGAGATAAGAATTAAGGTTGTACCAGGTAGTTGGGTAAACAACAGAGCCTCTTTAGGAAAGTAACCCAAAGGAACACCAATTCCTGCTAGAAGAAAAAGAAAAGCGGCAACGATAATCCAAATCCACGCAGATATTCTCTTACGATTTTTAGCTTCCATGTTACTACTATATCCTTTCGATTTAGTTGTTGAGTTGCTGCCGGAAATAGTCCTAGTCCATTGATACCGTCGGTTGCTTCTTGTTGAACTATCGGTTTGGGTTGTAGTTCAATTCCTTCCTAATTTCCTTTAAAGTATTTAGCTTTTGTTATCGCCCAGGAACCATTTTTCTTCGTTATATATACCACTACATTATCTGCTCTAACATAGCGTATATTGTTTTCATTGTCATAACTTAATAACTCAATTGCAAAAATAATAACTCTCTGTTCGGAGTTTAATTTATTATGTTTTACAATTCTTATTTTATTAAGATCCTCATTAAACAAATCAGTTTTAATGTTCTTATAATCCTCAATTTTAATAATCTTGTTTTCATAGGGGGTATTTTGTTTTATATCATCGAATAATTTGAATGCTATTGCTTCTGTTTTTTGTTTTTCGCTTACGCCGTTAAAATAATGAATAAGTACTAGGGATACTATGGTGACCGTTATTACGCCCCCAAGGATGTAGACAACCCTTTTCAAGAAACCACCTGCTTCGAAAAGACTTCTGTAATAGATATACTACATTTTTACCTTGTAGTTGCGCTACACTGCCCTTCCCTCGGTTTTAAGGGTTTATCTCACATATACTCACTCATTCGCAGGATTTCATCACCATGGATTAGATATGGAGGTGGAATAAGCTGGGGGCGGATGCCGTAAGTCTAGTGACTGAGCATGCGGGAACAGAGGAATTGCTTTAGCCATTCTTTTCTGCCTAACTCTACTGCACGCAAACTCCACAAGCGCCCTGGTGTTTACCATCCCATGGCTCGACGGGTCTATGCCCTTACATTCCATCGTCATACTTATCCAAGGTGTGGAGACCGATTGCGTTTAGCGGACGGGTCTAAGCCCTTATTGGGCAGGAACTCGGTTCTCCGTGCTTTCTTTGTTAAATTCCTGCGAATGAGTCAATATACGTGATAGATCAATGCTCTACGCTGCTGGTAAAACGAGATGACTTGCCTTTTCGGGAGTGAAAGTTTCTGCTCTATGGACCATGCCGATTAAAACTCGTGCTACTTTGCCCACAAGTTTAAAGACAGACTGTTGTTTTTTCATGTGCTTTACTTGAACATTGTGCTGATGTAATTCTTGAAAGACTGGATTAATTCCTATGAGCTGGATCGTCGCCAGATAAAGATATTTTCTTAACCTGGAGTCCCCTCGTTTCGAGATAACGATCTGGCCTTTCCTTTTTCCCGATGTGCTTTCTGCCAAATTTAGACCGGCTTTGCGTAGTAACTGACGTCCATGCGCATACTGCCTGAGGTCGCCAGCACCTGCTAAGATAGCCGCAACGAAGATAGGAACCATGCCTTTTATGGAACGCATATGAAAGGCCATGGGGATCTCCTCTAGCAATACGTGAAGCTGCTTTTCAATGTCCGCTAACATCTCCGTAATTCGCTCAAACTCCGCGATTAAACGTGCTAAATCTAGCTTTGCTTCAGCTAAAGCAGTAATGTCTCCCACACTTCGCTTAGCTTGGGCAATGAGCTCAGCTGCCTTTTGTATGCCTGTTGTACCGCCTGCCCTCTGCATGTGTTTTTTCCATATCGCTATGATTTCTGGTACGGTCTGATCTGCAAGATCTTGAGGTGTAGGGAACTCCTTCAGTGTAGCCATTGAACGTTTGCAGGTCCAATCCTTAAATACAGAGCTGTACTCCGGATAACGGATATCCAGCCACCGAATAATACGATTTTGTAACCGTACACTATTAGCAACCCAAAATTCTCGATCGCTCATCAGCGTCCGTAGCCGCTCAAATACATGGGTCTGTTTCGTATGTTCATAGTAGTAGCCTCGACTTACTACATCTGCAATGACAAGCGCATCTTTAGGGTCACTTTTCGATTGACAGTTGTCACGGTTCTCTTTATTACGTTTTGTCGTTGCTGGATTAACTAAAACGACTTGCAACTCTATATTTGTAAGCCAATTGGCTAGGTTCCACCAATAATGGCCTGTCGGTTCCATGCCTATGATTACATTGCTCAGACGGTGCTTTTGCTGGATACCTTCGATCCATCGCTGCAACTTTTCAAATCCCTCTATGGTGTTGCTAAATGATAGATGCCGATTCGTCAGTACGATCCCACGATAATTCGTAATCTATGCCACATGCGTTTCCTTGGCCATGTCAATCCCTACAATTAAATGCGAGGTCGTAATTCGTTCGATACGTTGATTTTGTGCTGTCGATTGTTTAAACTTCATGATAAGAGCGCCTCCTTGATGGTATTGGGTTATTTACCCTTGGACAAACCCATCATACCGAGGCGCTCCTTTTTTGACAAAGGAGATTTCTTAGCCTTAACAGGAATGTTTAGTCGAGAAAATGGCAGCTCATTATGTGTGAGCTGCCATTAGTGTCTTTATTGAGCTAATGTTCCCGGTTAGCAGAACATTCATTGTAGGATATTTCAATCATGCGTTAACTCATGATTATTCACACATTGTTCCGGTTTTGCATTGATTTCATTTTGAGGTTTACCAGTATAATACCTATGATAATTAATATAAGTCCGAAGACCATCTTAATAGTAATGGTTTCCCCTAAAAAAATAACGCTAATCACGATCGCAATGAGTGGGACTAAAAAGTTAAACGATCCAATTTTTCCGGCTTCACCCGATCTAACAAGCAAAAAGAAAACGAGCCAGGTCAAGGCCGTGCAGAAGATTGCAATAACCGACAACGTCGAGATGAACGGCTGGTTCCAAACGATATCCGTCCAGTTTTCAACGGCAGTACCCGTAATCAACAATACAATTCCACCGAAGATCATCTGAAGAGTAGTTAACCATATCGCATCGACCTTAGTAGATGTTTTCTTCATATAAATCGTACCGAATGACCATGTAACCGTGCTAGCTAAACCAAGCAAGACACCTAGGGTCGAAATATTTCCAGATCCATCGCTGATGCTAATAACAGCGACTCCTATAAAGCCTAAAATCAAGCCGACTATTTTGAAGCCGTTCATGGATTCACCCAACCACAACCAAGCTCCGATTCCGAGCAGAACGGGCTGCATAAACACGATTGTCGAAAATAAACCGGCAGGCATCATACTCAGTCCGAATGTTTGAAAACCGAAAAAGAGAATGATGTTCAAGATTGCGGAAATCAGGTAAATGTGCCAAGTTTGTTTTAATTTAAGACTTCGATATCGCGGTAAAGCGAATACAAGCAAAATGAGACCTCCTATAGTGATCCTCAAACCAGCAAAAAGCAACGGTGTTGCGAATTCAAGTGCATATTTAGAGAGCGGCCAGTTCACCCCCCACATCGCAACTAAAAAAGTAAGTAGGATAAATGTTTTTGTTCTCGAGAGCTGCATTTTCTTCAAGCTCCTTTCTGTGATGTTGTTTACTATGGTACAATAGCTCAACACATAAATAAAATGAATGTTTTTCATGAGGAGGATATCAAATTTGTTATGAATCAATCTCAACTTTTATTGTTTGTAAAGATAGTCGAGACCGGTAGCTTTACAAAGGCTGGTGAGCAACTGAGTATGACGCAGCCTGCCGTAAGTCGCGCCATCTCTACACTTGAATCCGAATTAGGAGTCACTCTTATGATTCGGGATCGTAAAAGCGGCGTTATCCTCACCGATATTGGCTTGCGGTTGCTTTCCATATTCAGAGAGATTTTACACGGATACAGTAGGGTTGAGCAGGAGGTCACGGCTGAAAAAGGGTTTGAAGTTGGTACTGTTCGTGTTGGGGTGTTTCCTATTGTGTCTGCGCACTTCGTGCCGAAAATATTGCGGGTTATTGGGGAAAAGCATCCGGGGTTGACATTCGAACTGTATGATGGGACCATCGATGAGATTAAAAAATGGCTAGATTCCAGAATGATCGATGTCGGTTGGATCATTCCGCCGAGCAACGAACTTGAAACGATCCCTTTCTTCCGAGATGAATTATGTCTGATCCATCGAGATGATCATCCATTGCAAAGTCTAGAAACAATCCATATTACGGATCTAGACAATGAGCCTATGATTGTGTGCAAAGGTGGGTTTGTAACACCGATTTACGAGCTGTTCCAGCAATTTGGGGCCACGTTGAACACCAAATATAATGGTCATAACATAAACACTGCGTTGAATCTGATTCAAGAAGGGCTAGGCATCTCGATCGTATCGAAAACTTCTCTATCGTTATCGAGAATTCCACCTAATGTCCGCATCCGGACAATTGATCCGCAGCCTTATAGAGAAATTCATCTGGCGGTTCCTTCATTAAAGGAGGCTTCTTACGGTGTCAAACTGTTCATTCAGATTGCAAAAGAGCTTTTTTATCCAGTTCTGCACTAGCACCTTCAACGGAAAATCCCATTATGTAGAGCTGAGTTGACTTAAACTGCCCGTTAACGCAAAGAAGCTACCGATCGGTGACGGCAGCTTCTTCCTGGTCGTATATTCAACTATCGTCTCCCGTCCCTCGTTTAGCCATACATGCAGCGCAAGATCAGCGCTGCACCACAGAGGATGAAAATGGTTAGAATCTGTCAATACTTCTAACTGGGCTGGGAGAAGAAGGTCTATGAACTATGGTGCCATTAGAGCCCAACCGTTAGTCTGACTCCAACCATCACGGTGCATCACAGAATGTCGCACCCTTTACGGGTAGCACTTATGGGAGATTAATCCTTTTTGACTGGTTGCACCTGCCTTACCTTTGCTTTTAGAAGAAAGTCGCTACTACCTCTTCAACTACATAATCTTTAATATCATAGGCTCAGGCCTTTTTTAAAAAGAGTTTTTATGGGTCTTTTTTGTTTTGCTCATTTACTGGTTTTGAGCTAATTTAATTTTCATGGGAGTGTAACAAATCATCCCAATACTAAGTTTCTCTTTTATTCCAACGTTCTGTAATAATTTTGACTAAGGTTTTATTATCTAAAAATATATCTTTAAGTGAGACAATGGAGTGCCATGAATAACCTGTACCGATACCAAATAAGCACTCATCGTAAATTAAGCTTATAAGTAATTCCTGGTTGGTTTTATCATTGTGGTGAATTGAACTTGAAACATTATTATAGATATCGATCTCGTAATACATAATATGATCCGCTGCTCTTTCAATTGTTAATTGTCCTGTAAGACTTGAGAACCAAGCATAAAACGATTTCCGACTCTCCTCAAATCCTTTCTCGCCTTGATCACCTGTTTTAAATAGTTCTCGGAATAGAGTTTGTTCTGTTAGTAAAATCCCATTATGATCTGTTAAAGAGTTGTGCGAAATGCGCCTTACCATCTCAGCTCAAACATTTTTATAAGATTCACAAAAAAGCTTTTCCTCAAGAAGCCCCCAATGAGCAGTTTCAAGAGATGGAAATTTAACCACTTCATCCTTTCTAGAAATAAACGCATTTTGTATATAGATCAAGTAGTTTAGTGAGTACGGAGCAAAGGACTTTATTGTGAAATTATTCAATTAAACCCCCTCCTTTATTTCCATCACACTTATCTTACAATTAATGGATTCGGTTGGCTGCTGTGTAGTGTTGTTGAGTTAAGTTCCTCGTTAGTTCAATCGATTGGCATTACTGAACGAATTTTATTCTACGTTCATCAAATGTCTTTTCCTCAGTTGTTCCAAATCCATACCCGTCACTGATGATTTGGTTAACTGGAACAAGCGGGGTTAAGGCAATTTTTCTTTTACCGCCCTCTAATACGGTAACGATAAAGAAGTAGTTCACTCCGTTTATGTGATATATATCCTCTCTATATACTTCATAGTTAACAGCCACATATGAAATCTGAGGTGCGGTAAATGACTCGATATAACGAGCAGGTATATATATTTTTCCATATTCGTAGGGTATTTGCTTCGAAGCGACAAGATGAGCTTTTTTGATATTAAATAACCCAAGCTTATGTTCTTTATTTTGCTTGTTGTTGAAAAAGTAAAATAGTGTATCACGTTGACCTTTAACCCATAAATCCAGGATACATGACCAGTCTTTTGCATTTATTGAGTTGATGTATTTGTCAACTATGTATTCAGTCGACATATCTTTTGCGTATGCTGAATTAGCAGTTAGGATGTTCAGCATAAGTATTAGAAATAACGAAAACTTTTGCATTTGTGCATACCTCCAATCTTCTTTGGATTGATTAGTATGCCCATGGGTTCAACGATTTCCAATAGGTGATTAACTATCCTGCCCATTCGGAACAAAGGCATCAGGTCTTTATTGACCGGATGCCGTAGACTCCCATCATTCATTATAATTTTTAGGATCTATTAAGCTCTGTTAATGTTGATTGTTGATTATCCTCCAAACCAAACCTCCATCGAAATAAGTCTCTTTTTCAACGTTCAATTTAACACTTTTATTAGAACTCGAGTACCCTGGTTCTTCATTTACAATGTATAAAGTATTTTCATTTTTCCATTCCATAGAAAAGTTTCTTTTCGCATCACTATGATAAACAGTCTTTATTTTGTTATCATCATGATTAGTAATTTCTACCCATAAGTTAACTCCACCAACAGCACCACCATAAGTATTATAGAAAGCATTAGCAGTATATTTGCCGGTTGGGGATTCCACAGGTCCTTTATAAAATTCACCTTCAAGGTTATCGAATGTAAAAAAGTATGTATTGTATATCACTTGTGTTGAAACGATACCAATTCCTATGAGAGTTGCAATTAATAGTTTTTTAGGAAATGGCTTCTTTTTGATAAAGAAAACAAATAGTTTGAAACAAAATATTAAAAACAATAGAACTGTAATGAGAGAAAGGATGAAGAAGCCTAATAAGTATAAATAATTAATAGTAATTCCTCCAATGAAGTATTCTCATATTCCTTACAGTTTAAGTAACGTAACCAAGTGGGATAATGTTTCAAATATTTGGAATCTGCTGTTGGGTTCAACAAATGAAGCAGCCGTTTACTTGCCAGCTGCTGTCTTAGCAATATTAGGGTCTATTATTGAACTGTTCTTCATTAAAATATGCACTACTAAAAGTTGCACTTCTGAGTTTAGCCCAAACTCATTTTGTATCGCTTTTGCTCTGTTGTCTGGGTCATGCCGTATCCATAGTATTCTCTTAATATTATCTCGTTTTTCGTATGAGCTAGTCATAACTGTGTCCGCATCAATCCTTTGAAATTCTTTGAAGTCATTCTTTTGCATTGCATCATGCAGTTTCATAATTGTTGATAGAATATCGGACGGTATGGAGCTGTCAGCAATAGGTGTTCTTTCATTTCCCTCCAAGAGAGCTTCGCGAATTAGTACTCGCATTCTTTCTTGTTCATATATAAGATTTGTATTTTGCAATTGAATTTCAGCTGATTGTACATTCAATCTATTCTTCTCCGACTCAAAATCAGCTTTTAGTTTCAAAATGTCATTTCTCTTTCTGGGCTACTTCATTCTTAAATGCGATAGTTGTTTGTTCATTTTCTTTACCTCATTACTGAGTGTTTCCATCAATTAAACACATTCCCTAAGATAATTGCAGATTCTTAACTAGATAACTTTCAATTATCCTCCATAGCCTGGCCTAATTTCCCTGCATGATTCCACGTTATCCTACCCATTACTTCAACAAAAACGGCAACTGATCCTCTGATATCGGCTGCCGTTGTTTTTATTGAGCTATAGTTCTTCGTTTAGCTAATCGAAAATCACTTATCATTATCCACATCTCTCTTTTTTATTATTTGTTGTAGAGAAATGTGAATTGCTCTGAGGTAACTGATAACGCATATGAAACCAATTATCAAAATCAATATGAGAATTCCCAAAGGTTCCTTCACTCCTCATTATAAGATAACCTTATGTTACCACATATTGGAACTATCCTGCCCTGGTGGCGATCTCGGTTGAAATGGTGGTCCTTTGTGCTTCGCACTTCTGTTTGCGCCACGGGAGAATCCGCAGAAAAGAAAAACCGCCAGGGCACAATGCCTTGGCGGTTAATTTATCGTTGATCTAATGTATATCCTTTGTCAGCACCTTCAGAAGGTCCGACTTACACAGTTTAGTCATGAATATCAGTTAAACACAATCGATAGTTATTTTTATAGTCTAACCATTATATAAACTTATAAACATCTAACATCTACTTAATGAACTATCGTTTTTCATTTGTTTATATCCAACTGTAAACATTCTATATAATCCTCTTAATTTAACTAATCAACGAATTTCTTATCTAGTACGACTATTAAAAAAGTGGCTATTGGTCCCAGCAATAAAGACAGAAGAAACCAATTCATACCACTTCTATTTTTCCCTTGTGCTAATCCAGCATTAATTAATGCAAGTGTACCCCATCCGACTGTAAAACTACTTGTATTCATATACAGACTCCTTTACTCTCATGAACTCGGTTATTTCACATAACGTGATATTCACAAAGTTCAAATTTACATTATCTCAAAAGTATTCGTGAAGTCAACTATCCTGCCCATAGATTAACAAAATGAGCAGGCAGCACCTGCTCATCCATATATGGTATTTAACTATTGTTTCCAGTTAGTTTAATGCTATGTTGTTGGGTAGTCACCCCAAAGTTCAATTGCATTTCCATCAGGGTCAAAAAACTTAAAGGACAAGCCTTGATAGTCTGACAACTTCCCTACCTTAATACCCTTGTCATTAAATTGCTGGTAAAGCGAACGGATATCATCATCCACAGTAAAGCCGTATGTTGCTTGTACACCATTTGTGTAATTCATATGTGATGTAACTTTTCCTTCATCATTAGGGATTAAGAATACCCGGACTCCTGATTCTGTTCTCAATTCTAGACAAATCGGGTCATCAACCGCTAATTTAAAGCCGAGATGTTCCGAGTACCATTTCAAAGCCTGTTGAAGATTAGTTACAGGTATGTACTGGTAACTGGTTTTTAATTGCATAGAAAACCGCCTCCCATAATTTCTCTAACCAATAAATACCACGCGACTATTCAATTATCCTGCCAGCTAAACAAAGGGCTGCTACGCGGCAGCCCTCTGTTTAGCTATCATTCACCGTTGGTTTAGAAGACAGTTGTGTGTGCTTCGCCGTTAGTGTACTGAAGAATCCAGATTTTAATTTGTCTTGCTACTTCTTCTACATTGTTATCAGTAGTTACAACAGTTGGCATAGGTGGGTCAAATGCAGAAGAAGAAATCTCAAGTAACTCTTTTGCGATTTTTATAATCCTGAATCATCTCATCAGACCAATTTCTCTCTCTCAAGCGTTTTTCTCGTGTCACGTCATTACGTAAGTTTTACCTGAACCACTTAAACCAGTAACAATTAAGTAAAGGTAACTTCTTTTACATTTTTAACTTTCTTCAATGAGCCGTTGTAGATTTGCTTTGGCTTCATCAACAGCAACTCGTTCTCCAACACTTTGTTTGTGCGATTAGTTGAGCTGCCTTCTCGGTTCCCGTAGTGCCCCCGGCACGCTGCATATGGACTCGCCATGCACTAAGGACATCGGATACTGTATGCTCCTCAAGATCCTGCGGACAAGGAAAGGTCTTGAGAGTCGCCAATGAACGCTTACAGGTCCAATCTTTGAACACAGAAGGATATCCCGGGAAATGAATATCTAGCCATCGTACGATTCGATTCTGCAGCCGTACACTATTCGTCACCCAAAATTCTCGGTCACTCATCAAGGTCTTCAAGCGCTGGAACTCATGTGACTGACGCGTGTACTTGTAGTAGAAACCTCGGCTGAGGGAATCTGCGATGGTCAGTGCATCTTTTGGGTCATTTTTTGACGGGCTATTATCCCGGTTTTCTTTATTTCTCTTCGTCGTTGCTGGATTAACCATGACCACATGCACGCTTTTATCTGATAACCAGTTGGCCAGGTTAAACCAGTAATGCCCGGTTGGTTCCATGCCGATAATGAGCCTATTCAATCGATGTTTCTGCTGTAGCTCACTCATCCAGCGGCTCAGTTTTTCAAACCCTTCAGTACTATTGGAAAATGAGAGATGGCGTTTCGAAACCACTATTCCACAGAAATTTGTAGCTTGTGCAACATGTATTTCTTTCGCCATATCGATCCCTACTACAAGATGCGAGGTAGTAATTTGTTCAACCCGTTGATTTTGTGCATCTATTTCCTTAAACTTCATAGTAAGAGCTCCTCCCTGATGTGTTCTCGACAAACCCATCATACCGAGGCGCTCCTTTTTCTCAAAGCTCTCATTTCTTAAACTCTACAGGATTGTTTAGTAAAATGAAAAAAAAGAGCATCGCCGCGCAGCCTGTTCCATGTTCCGGTTGAATTATATCACCCGATTGTTCAATCCAATTAGGTAATACTCATTTATTCTTCTGTAAGCAACAGGCAGTCGAAGATACACTGGCGACAGTGCTTCCCATCTGCCTTCTCTTCGCTAAGCGACGAGACTGATTAAATTGTTATCGGGATCCTTTATGATCGCATATCGCTCTCCCCATGGTGTATCCCGCGGCTCGAGGAAGCCGTGATACCCAAGCGTCGTCAACTGACGGTACACGTCGTCCAGCGCTTCGTTGCTGGAGAACTGAAAGGCGAGCTCGGTCCGGTAGCCGACAGGATCCTCCCAACCCTCAAAAACACTCTTTACCGATTCCACCATATCGAATGCAATCACAATTCCTTCTTGCTCAACGTCTACGTGATGCGCTTCGTCGGCGCCGTCTGGAATAGCCAGCCCCAGCACGCGATAAAAATCCAAAGCCCTCTTCATCTCTTCTACGTAAATCGCGACTCGTTTCAACTTTACAGTCATGCTTTGCAACTCCCCTCGCCTAGCTTGATTTTCACTCCCATTATAGTAATTGTCCCTCGTTGCAAAATAGTAAAAAACGGACTTCCTCACTCCTGCTTGGTCAGCCGTTTGAGTGGAAGTCCGTAATATTGCTTAAAAACGCCAGCGAAGTGCGACTGATCGTAGTACCCGTGTTGAAGCGCCAAATCCGTCAAGCTGAAATAGTCTCCGCTATACAATTCCTCCAGCACGCTTTGAAAGCGAACGATGCCGAGCATCTCCTTCGGGCTGAGACCAAGCTCCAGTTCAAAGGCCCTTCGCAGATGCCTCTCGCTGAAGTTCACTTTATCCGCCAAATCCGTTACGGAGAGATTACCTTTGACCTCGTATATATACTGCATGCTCTGGTAGACCAAAGTGGCAGCAGGCTCCTCGGTCGAAGCCAGTATTTGGCCTAATTGCTGCTCGACGACCTCGATTCTGTCTGGTAACGATTGGGCAGTCAGCAGCTTTTCGACCCAATCGAGAGCCTCTTGTCCCCAGAGATCCTCCAAAAAAACACGATTTGCCGTTAATCTCGATATTGGAGACTTCAGGATCGCGCGGGCCGACTCCGAATACAGCCGGATGCCCCATACCGAGCGTGCTTTTGCAAATTGCAGAACTTCGACTTGTGTCGTTAGCCCTACGACATAAGCGGCCTGCCTGCTTGATGAAGCGAGCAGGTCCACTATAATATCGACACAGCCATCGGGGATGACTCGATGTCCCGGATTTCCCGGTACCGGCAGGAAATCCACCGTCCAATAGGCAGCTACATGCGACGCCAGGCTACGGCTCGGTGCAAACTCCCGGAAGTTGTGCGAGTGGATATGCAACTGCGGCTGCAATTGGGGAGCATGCAAGGGTCGGTAAGGATGGCTCATCTGCGCTTCTTCCTCCTATTACGTGAAAAATCTTGACACTTTGGCGGCTTTCAAGGCTAACTTGGCTCGCCGAGGAATGAATTCCACCTCATGAATGTGAAAGACGGCTCAAATACCCGCACAAATGTTACATCGAAGGGTGGAAAAGGAGATAATGCTTCTCTCGCAGCCATTTTCATTTCTGTAATTTCTTCTTCATTCATGCCCCATTTTGTTTGCCCCAAAGTCAAATGTGGATGGAAGTGATCCAACTCCTTATGTACTAAATAAAAGACGTTTGATGTTACTCAAAGTTGCGCTATGCTGCCCTTTACTACTATTGTAATGGCAGTTGATCCTGATGAACTGCAGCCAAACGAATTCAAGTATATTAACTCCCAAACAAAACATCTATTATAGATCCCAATTTTCCGACTTTCTTATCTTCCAGGACATTTGGGTCATAGATCTCCACAGAGCCACAATTTATACAAGATACGAACAAATAGTGATTGTGCTGGATATCGAGCAACTTACTCAACCCTGCACCAGTCATTGCAATTTCTTTGACCGTACAATCGGTGCCGTTACATTTAGAACATTTGAAATTATCTCCACTTCTAAAATCTGCTGGAACATGGGGACCCCTCTCAATACTATCTTTTATAGATTTCAAACTCATTAGGCATTATATATATTTTTTAATGCTTTTCTTGCGCATTCTCCCTCAGACCACTGATTCATTTTTCTAAAATCCGTGTTGTCTGTAATCTGGTCTATGTTACCAATCAGGCGTTTTTGGGATAACTGTTGAATGTCAGGATCCACAATCTGATTTGTGATGAGGCTGGCAATTGCTTCACCGTTCATTACTTTAAAAGGACGATCATAAAAGGTTGAAACATCCTCAGGAATCTTTTCCGTGACCCCTAATCCGTTGTGCATATTTGATAGAGGTTTGTATGCATTATTCAACGCAAGCTCGCGTTCTCTCCATGTGACTGCCGTTTGAGCAGTCCAAAGATGAGGCATGATTTGATCAGAGCATTTCAATTGTTTAAAAGCCGTACCAAACCATTTTGGATAGGGTGCATATTGCCGCTCCATAAGAAAACAAAGATTCATAATATCGCGGACAAGGCGTGAAGCGATAATAGCCGATCCAAGCTCGTCACCTGTAAAGCCTGAACGCAGCATCAGATGTTCCTCTTGACCGATTCGCTGCCAACTTGATGCCATAAGATACAACCAAATATCGTGAGGGTAATATTCGAATTGTTTGCGTAATGTGGAAAGTTGACCCTTGTCGTCCCTATAAACTGCCCCCTTTGTTATTTCAAGCAGTGACTGCGAAGGAAACGTTAACCAATCTGTTAGTTCTAATTCATCTTTGTTAACGGCAAGATAACTTTCAATGAACTTCGGCACTGTTGTTATAACGCTTTTCTTTATATCAACATGGAAGCCGTAGTACTGTTCCGGAGCTTGCTCGTGGAGAGCGGAAAGTATTTGATCTGAGTACCCTATATCTTGTTGGGTAAGAAATAGATACACCCGCGGCACCCAATCGTGATCGGTCGACATTTCCGTATCATAACCGAGCACTTCGCTTCCGGGACCAATTAGAGCCGATGAATATGACAAGAAAGAGTAATGGCTCGTCATTACAGGCTCAACGAATTCTACATGAAATCGACGACATAATTCTATTCCTTTAATAAAAGACATTCCCCATTCCTCCAAGTCTGTCAACATCTTCTTTATAAGTCCTGCCGTCTTCTCCACCGGATAAAGGGCAGGTACATAATCGTGAATATTAAAAGTGCAATAACTTCTTCTACTGCCAAATAATAAGGGTATGGACCTAATAAATCTAATAGAGAGGCGCCTTCTGGCTTATGCTTAAGAAACATGTAATTGGCGTCCAGCCAATAATCTGTACCACCAACAACTACGAGAAGAATGTTCAGAAAGATCATTGTAATCCAAATGGATTTCCAGGTCGGACGGAAGTTTTCGATCCACGTCATATAGAGAGGGGCAAGGATAATTGCAATATGAACGATGAAGAAGTGAAAAAATCGGAAATGCGGAAACGGATAATCTAAATCTGGCGTGAATATCGCTTGTATCGCACCACCAATGCCCGCGAAGAATATGATCTGATAAAGCAATCTACTCCTTGTAAACAACATAATAATAGCAAGGAACTGTGATATACTACAGAGCTCGAGCGGAAGCGTGTATTTAACGTCCCATAGTCCTAGAATAGCATACCAGTAATAGAGGACTATCTGAGGCGCCAAGAGGCCCAGGAGAATACTGTACCTAATAATCGTTTTTACAAGATCGTGGTTACGGACTTCCGACCGAAAGAAATATAGAAGAAGCACCGAAACAACCAGAGCTGTAAGCATAACTGTATGAGCAGCGGTGTAGGGTATAAAATCTTCTGTACCATTCCGGGCAAAAAACGCAGGCATGTCATCTCCCCCCTTTGGATCTTCATCAGTATACAGTTCTCCTTGCAAGCCATCACTAACTTCAGCTACATTGACACCATCCACTAATACCCCTTGGTTATTAATTCATCTTACAATTATTGGATAGAACTAATCAACCATATGTCTTCAATAAAAAGACTGCACCAACAGTCATCCAAGATGACTTTTGGTACAGTCTTAAATAATCTTTACACGTTTACTATATGTTTGTCACGGGCAATCTTGGTCGCAGCGACCATGTTGCGGAGCGAGGCAATTGTCTCTTCCTTACCGCGTGTTTTTAGTCCGCAGTCTGGGTTAATCCAGAACAGCTTTGGATCCAGTACTTGCAGAGCCCGATCAATCATTCCTGTCATTTCTTCAATGTCCGGAACACGTGGGCTATGGATATCGTATACACCAAGACCAATGCCAAGTTTATACGTATTTTGTTCGAAGCTTTGAATCAGTTCACCATGACTGCGCGAAGTTTCAATGGAGATCACATCCGCATCCATTGCTTCAATCGAATCGATCATGTCATGGAACTCGCAATAGCACATATGAGTATGGATTTGCGTTGTATCTTGGACGGTACATGTCGTTACTCGGAACGCTTTTACTGCCCATGCCAAGTAGTCAGCTTGTTCATTCTCCTTCAGCGGCAGGCCTTCCCGTACAGCAGGCTCATCCACCTGAATCATTCCAATTCCGGCTTTCTCCAGTGCCTCAACTTCTTGACGCAGGGCATAAGCCAGTTGATAAGCAATTTGCTCTCTTGCCAGATCATCACGAACGAACGACCAGTTCATAATGGTAATCGGGCCGGTGAGCATACCTTTAACCGGTCTTGCAGTCTTTGATTGTGCATATACGGTTTCTTCTACAGTCATTGCTTTAGTAAATTCGACGTCTCCATAGATGACCGGAGGCTTCACACAACGGGAACCATACGATTGTACCCAGCCGTTTTGCGTAAAGGCGAAACCATCAAGCTTCTCCCCAAAAAATTCAACCATATCCGTCCGCTCAAATTCTCCGTGAACAAGTACATCCAGCCCAATCTCTTCTTGATGCTTAATCCAGCTGTCGATTTGTTCTTTAATGAAGACAGAATACTGCTCGCTGTTCCACTCCCCTTTCCGCCAGGTCTGACGGGCTTTACGTACTTCCGCCGATTGCGGGAAGCTGCCGATTGTTGTCGTTGGGAACAAAGGAAGCTGCCATTTCTGCTGTTGGGCATGTTGACGGCTTTCAAAGTTGGACTGACGAGCAGCATCTTGCCCTTGAATAACTGCCACTGCCTCTTGCACAGCCTTACGGTTCCTTGCTTCAGATTGTTCCAGCGCTTGAAGCGCCTTCTCACTTTGTTCTAGCTCCACTGAGATGGAAGCCTCACCTTTATTTAACGCACGTGTCAACAAGGTAAGCTCATCCAGCTTTTCATCAGCAAAGGCAAGTGCGTTCGTAAGCGTAGGCTGCAGCTTGGATTCCCCCTTCACCGTTACCGGTACATGCAACAGGCTGCAGGAGGATTGAATGAGCAGTTTGTCTGATGCAGCATGACCTTGTAGCTCTTTCAGAAGTTCCAGCTTTTCTCCAAGCGATGCCTTCCAGATGCCACGGCCATCAATGACACCTGCGCCAAGCACTTTATCTTTAGGGAAACCGAATTCACGAATAGATGCCAGGTTGCCTTGAAGTCCGTGTACGAAATCTAGGCCGATCCCCTGAACAGGCAGATTAATAATTTCCTTATAGTTTTCCACCGATTCGAAATACGTCTGAAGCAGAAGATTTAGAGAAGGCACCGCTTCAGCCAATTTGCCATATACCGTTTGAAGTCTGGTCACATCATCTCTGCTCAGCTTAGTGACGAGGGCTGGCTCATCGATTTGTACCCACTGAACGCCTTCTTCTTCAAGCTCCTTCAGCACTTCCACATACAACTTAACTAGAATAGACAGCCATGTGTCAGTCTCCGACTTGCCATAGCCCTTCGACAGCTTCAGGAACGTGAACGGTCCTAAGATGACCGGCTTGCCTTCAATTCCGAGCTTCTGTTTGGCTTCGCGATAAGCTGCAAGCGGCTTGTTCTCAGTGAGTACTGGCTCCGCGCTGTACAGCTCAGGAACGATATAGTGATAGTTCGTATTGAACCACTTCGTCATTTCACTTGCTGCCGCATCCTTCGTACCTCGAGCGACACCATAATAGACCGATAACGGAACGGCACCACCTGTATAGTTAAACCGCTTTGGAATGATCCCGAACATAGCAGCCGTATCCAATACTTGATCATAATAGCTGAAATCATTAACGGCGATTAGATCGATTCCCTTCTCCTTTTGCTTGCGAAGATGATTCAACCGAATCTCCTGAAGTTGATTATGAAGCTCCGATTCCTCAAGCTTTCCGGACCAGAATGCCTCCAGCGCTTTTTTCCATTCCCGGTTCTCACCAATCCGAGGATACCCCAATACACTGCTCTTTGCCATGTGCAACAACCCCTTATCAATTGTTTGTTACAAACAAGATATCATGGTTTCGGAGTTATAGTGTAACTGTAAAATACTATATCTGGTTATAGCTATTGGCTATAACGAATTTCATTTCAGCACATCAATAAGAAAAAGACCTCGCTCCGGTATAATCCCGAAGCGAGGCGATGTTAGCTATTAGTTTAATAGCCCAAAGCTGTTTTTGCATCTTTCCATTTTTTATTCAACTTATCGAAGGCTGCTTTGAGATCATCAGCTACAATGTACTCTTGAACGTAGTCGCCAGTACCGATGCCGATTTGCGCTTTGTTCGCAATTTCATTGTATTTAGGATCCGTTGCTTCACTTTCGATCAGCGTTGGGTTCAAAGCTTGAAACTCTGCCAATTGCGGAATAGATGATTTGGCCGATTTGTCGATTGGCATAAAGCCGGAATCTTCAACGTAACCGGATTCTTTTACATAGAACTCAACCCAAGCTTTAGCAAGCTCCTTGTTTTTGCTGTCTTTGCTTACGGCTACGAAATAGTCGGAACCAAGCGGTGCGTTGTACTTACCACTGTTATCATAAGGAAGTGGGAAGAAACCGATATCTTCCGATGCTGCACCAGCACCAATAATTTGTGGGATTACCCAGTTGCCAAGGAAATACATGGCCGCTTTGCCGCTTGCTACTTCGCCTTTGGACAATTCCCAGTTGTTCGTATACAAGTCTTTCTCTACATAGCCTTTTTCAACGAAAGTGCGGCCAATGGTTGCGAGTGTGCCCCAAGCGTTATCTACTTGGAACGGTGCTTCCTCGGATACTTGTTTCGTTGCGAATTGCGGATCGCCGTTGACATACCAAGCAGAGCCATCTCCCCAGTTGCCCATCGGCCATTGAGCGCCAAAGTTCATGTACAGCGGTGTGATGTTCGCTGCTTTCAGCTTAGCAGCATCTGCATAAAGCTCATCGAGCGTTGTTGGCACTTTATCAATACCAGCAGCTGCGAATGCTTTTTTGTTATATACGATACCTTGTGTGTTAACACCGGTAGACAGGCCGTAACGTTTGCCTTCAGACAAAGTGTTGTCCGCGAAGTAAACGTTATCGAACCATTCGTCTGGAAGCGGTTCGAAATATTTGCTGTATTCTGATGTAGCAAGGCCAGAAGGAATCATCAGAACGTCGCCGGCTTCCCCTGTCGTCAAGCGGACTTGAATGTCCGTTGCGTAGTTAGTGAGACCTTCAAATTCTACTTTCGCATTTGGATATTTTTGCTTGAACGCAGCTGCATACTTGTCAAAAGTTCCATCATTAACATAGTCCGTTCTTTGCGTAAGTACTTTAATCGTGCCGCTCAGATCGCTTGGAGCGTCTGAGTCTGTTGCAGCAGCATTTGTCGCACCAGCGTCGTTAGAAGCTGTTGCATTGTTACCGCTGGAATTCGTTGCCGTTCCTGCATTGTTATTACCTGCATTGTTGCCTCCACAGGCAGCCGTGAGGACTACTGTTAAAGCAAGAACCAATGTGACTGCAAATCTTTTTTCCATCGTTGTTACCCCCTACAATTTAGTTTTACACAGCTTTCATTTGGTTTGTTGAACGTTTTGGTATCGCTTACATATCCATCATATCCGCTCTAAAAAAAAATTCACATGAAGTTTTTTTGTTTTTCTTGTCATTAATTATGCTAACATTTTTTGTTTTGTTAGGTTGCTAGACAGTAAAAGACTACTATTTCTTGGATGCCAAGAAATGATATTCTAACGTCTATTCCGTACTCCTAATGCATAATGCTCGCTTATGACTGCAGCCGCGCTTTTGCCATACATGCAGTAATCATCGTTACTTCCAGCTTCCTCGGCCTTATACAATCGTGCCGGCCAATCCCATAGCATAAAGCCCTGCATCCATTCGCGCTTCGAGCAAGATGCGAACATGGCTTCATAATAACGCTTTTGTTCAAGCTCGGAAGGGCTGCCAGAAAGTGACCAATCATTAGGCTTGAAAGGCGAGCCCTCACGGCTTGGACAACCAGCCTCCATGAAGAAGAACGGTTTGTTCCAAGGCTTCACTGCAGCTTCGATCCGGTTGAGCTGATCTTCCCATTGATCAATCGGATAATAGCCGCTTGAGGAAATAATATCGACAGCATCCCACCAGGTAACACGTTCCTCCTGATATTTGTCACAATTATAGGTAATAAGCCCACTGTAGATTTTGCGAACCTCAGCAATTAAATCGCGCCATTCCTTATCGCGTTTATCGGTCTGCACCATTTCGCAGCCGATGCACAGCATCTCACAGCCTTCCGCTTCTGCAATTGAGGCATAATGCATAATAAATGAAGCATAAGACTTGAACCACTCCGCCCAGCTTGGTTCACCAGGCACCTCATCATCGAAGAAATTAATGTGAGCCCGCCATGTCCCATTCGCACAGTTGACGACCGGCTTCAGACATACTTTTAACCCATGCCGCTTCGCTTCTCGGATGGCCCACAACACTTCACCGTCCGTTACGGTTGGTTCATTCCAATAAGGAATGTCTGTGGACTGCGGTGTTTCTTGGTCGGCAGCGAGTGCTATCGCCACCCAATTTACATTCAGCTTGGTCATCTCTGACATGGAGTGTTCCGCTTCCGGACTCGCCCACGTGCCGCGAACCCCTGTCCAGCCCCATGTCATTCCATTCACATACTCATTCCATTGTTTCAACGTTGATGCACTCCCCTATGAATTGCTTTTGTTTTGTCCTATCAGCTACTATTTAGTCCATTTAACTATTTCACCGCGCCATTCGTTACTCCCGCAAAAATATAACGCTGGAGGAACAGGAACAGCAATAATGTCGGAATGAAAATAATAAGAATGCCTGCCGATATTACGTTTAATTGAGCAGCATTTGGTCCGACAAAGGAATAGATAGCTGTCGATACGACCTTCAGTTTCTGGCTCGGCATGTATAAGTACGGTGTATAGAAATCGTTATAAATTGAAATAGTCTTCAAGATGACAAGAGTTGCTGTGGCAGGTCCTAGCAGCGGGAAAATAATAGAACGGTAGATTCTGAACAAGGAAGCCCCTTCGATCATCGCGCTTTCGTCCAAATCCTTTGGAATGCTATTAACAAACTGCAAGTAAATAACGATTTGAAGGACATCTGCTCCCAAATACAAAATGATCGGGCCACCCATCGTATTGTACAGATGCAGTGATTTAATCACACTGAACGTAGCAACTTGGGTCGTTACCATCGGAATAACTTGGGCAATCAGATACATCCCCATAATCGGTTTTTTCAACTTAAAATCAAATCTTCCGATTGCATAGGCGACCATCGTCCCGAACATGATATTACCGGCAACCGCAATGACGAGAATGATGAGAATATTTTTAAAGCCGAGCCCAAGCTTGCCGATGTCAATTACCTTGCTAAAGTTATCAAAGTTGAATAGATTAGCAGGCAGTCGAAGCCCCGATTGGTAATACTCGATCTGCGTCTTGAATGCACCAACAAATACAGAATACAAGGGAAAAAATACGACGAACAAGGCCATGGCCAGCGTTACATATTTGAATATAATAAAGGAGAATGATTCTTCTCGTTTCATCTCGTTATCTCTCCTCTCTGAACAGCAGCTTGCGTTGAATCACGATGAAGATTAGTACCATGATGAGCAGCACCACTGCCATTGCGGATGCGAGACCGAAGTTCTGATATTTGAACGCCGTGTCAACGGTCTTAATGACGAAGGTTGATGTATCATTCGCACCAAGCAGCATGACATATGGAATATCGAATGCTTCGAGAGCTCCGGTCAAGGTGAGAATAAGCATCAGCTCCATAACTTTTCGAATACTCGGCAAAGTAATGAACCGGAATTTCTGTCTGCTGTTTGCCCCGTCGATTGAAGCTGCTTCATACAAGTCACTCGGAATGGATTGCAGCGCCCCAATAAATATAACCATGTTGAGGCCCATATACTTCCACATCGAGATAAAAGCAAGTGAGAAGTTCACGAGATGTTTGTTTCCAAGCCAAGCCTGCTGCCATGATTCCAATCCAATTGAGCCAAGCAGCACATTAAGCGAACCGTATTCCATGTGATATAGGTTTTTGAACATGATTACCGTTGCAACACTGTGCAGGACGTAAGGGATGAACAGCATCGCCCGGAATCCGTTCCGACCACGCAGCTTGCCGGTCAGAATAACCGCGAAGTACAGCGATAACGCTACCTGGACAAGTCCGCCGATAAAATAATAAAGATTGTTCTTCAGCGCGCCGAACACTTCTGGCTTCGTGAATATTTCCTTGTAATTATCGAGGCCAATGAAATTCATATCCCAGCCTAGTCCACTCCAATCGGTTAAGCTGTAATAGATTAAGGAGATTGCTGGATAATACGAGAATGTCAGCGATAGCAGGACGGGAATCGTTAAAAATCCGAATAAAATAAGATAACGCTGTGTTTTGAAGCTGAAATTAAACAATAGGCTCCCTCGCTTTCTGTTGGATGATTGCACGCCGAATTGTTAACGCTTACACCGAATTATAGGCGATTGGCTCTATTATTTTAATGGTCTTTGTTATTCTTTATTGTCTTTAATTAACATAACTTTCACCTAACAATAATCACCTAACAATATCACGGTATTCTTTTGGCGTTTTACCGGTCATTTTTTTGAACACTTTTGTAAAATAAGCCGGATCCGCATAGCCTACCCTTTCGCCGACCATATACGTTTTCAAACCTTGCTCGTCGCGAAGCAGACGTTTTGCCTGTTCAATTCTCTCCGCGGTCAAATAGTCGGTTATCGTCTCTCCAGTTTCGGTTTTAAACAGCTTGCTCAGATAGCTTGGCGTCAAATAGACGAGATCAGCCAGACGCTGCAGTTCGATTTCTTCCGTATAATGCTTCAGAAGATACGCTTTAATGGTTTCAATCGCTTTATTCTCAGAACGTCCCTGCTCAAGCGTGAAAAACCGTTTGCTCATATCCGCGCGCAGTTGATCGGCAAATGCACGCCAATCATCGAAGCTCTCGGGAGCAATCATCTTAATCGGCTGGATATTCGACTGCTGCTGACCAAGCCATTGCTTTATTTCCTCACTTATAAGCACATCCATATCTGAACATACTTCCCTCAGCTCTTCCCAATTTAAACGGTAATTGGCGCATTCCAACAGCCAGCTTTCGAAAGCTCGTTTCGCCATTGCAAAGTCGCATACCTGAAGGGCTGGCAAAACCTCCTTATCGATAATACGAAGCAAGCGATAACGCTCTTCCTTATGTGTCGATTGGTTATTCATGCCAGAACACCAGCGCAGCTCGTTATTATACCAAGCATGTTGAAAAGCTGTCGAAGCTTCGCGATAAGCCTGTTGAAGCCAGATACTGCCACTGAAAACACTGCTAATTCCGATTTTCGCTTTCGTAAAGCTGGGCATTCGCTGCAGCAGTGTCACGGCAAGCTCTCGTACCGTATTCGCATGGTCATTCTCACCGACTGCGATCACCATTGCTTTTCGCTGACTATCGTTTATTACAATTTTGCGTTCACGCTGCCAGTCTGCGGTGAACTTTTCAAGCTGCTCATCCGTAATTGTCGGCTCAGCAGCTATAAACAGCACAGCATAATGCTCAGCAAACAAACGGCTGCTGTCAAGCTCGCTGCTTACCTCATCCATTAATGAAGCCGGCATTTGCCTGTCGTCAGCAAACAGCAGCAAACTGACCAAATCTTCCGATTCCAGCCGTTTGCGGCTATTCTCCTGCTTCACACTCGCCTCCACATTTGCAAGCATACGATTCAGTTCTTCTAAATTAACGGGTTTAAGCAGGTAATCCTTAACCTCATAGCGCAGCGCCTCCCGCGCATACTCGAAATCATTGAAGCCGCTCAGGACGGCGAACTTCACCTTTTTCCGCGTACGGATAATTTTCGCAATAAGCTGAAGCCCGGTCATTTGCGGCATTTTAATATCCGTAATAATTAAATCCGGCTCCAGATGCTCAAGCTCATTTAGGAGTTCCTGGCCGCTGCCATAGGAGCCGATAATGACATAGTCATCCCCTGCTTGTTCGATCAGCTTGCACAATCCGAGCCTAATACGTTCCTCGTCATCGACTACAATAATGTTCATAAGGTCATCCCCCTATTTTTGAACTGATCGGAAGTTTAATGGTCACGGTCGTTCCTTCATCTAACACGCTGTCAACCGTAATTCCATAAGCTGCGCCATAGCGTAATTTGAGCCGCTCGTTCACATTCCTCAGGCCAATGCCGCGGCCATCCCATTCCGGCATTTGCTCCGCATCAAGCATACTTCGCAGCCGCAGCAGCGCTGTCTCATCCATCCCGCTGCCCTCATCTTTGACGACAAAATATTGATCTCCTCCAGCTTGCATATAACCGATTGAAATAACCAGATCCCCCGTCTGCTCGTCGTACGCATGATTGATCGCATTTTCAACGATTGGTTGGAACAGCAGCTTCATGACTTCAATTTTCCCAATCGCGGAATCCTCCGGCAGCTTTAAGGAATAGCGAGTTCCATAACGATAGCTTAGAAGCTGCATATACATTCTCAGGTGCTCCCATTCCTGCTCGGCCTGTACCATCTCGCTTCCCGCATGAATGCTGTAACGAAGCTGCTGCCCGAGTAGCTGCACCATCTGTCCTACCTCCGGGTCATCATTGATGACAGCAGTCATTCGAATCGACTCGAGCGTGTTATAGATAAAATGAGGATTGATTTGACGCTGCAAGCTTTCGAGTTCGATCTGTTTTTTGCGCTGCTCGATCCGGTATATATCCTCAATCAAAGATATGATACGCGCCATCATCCGGTTGAAAGCGTTACCCACCATGCCTACCTCATCACGCCGCCTTATGGGGAACACTACATCCAGCTTGCCGGACTGAACCTGCTTCATCAGCTTAACTAGCGAGCGCAGCGGCTTGGTCAACGCAAAAATGGTGATAAGCGAGATGACGAACGCCAGACACATCGTGAAAATAGCAGCTGCCGTCGTATAATTGCGTGTTCGCATCGCATCAGACATGAGCTGCTTCTCAGGAATTGAGATGAGCATCAGCCAACCGGATTCCTCCGATTTGCGGTATATAACCAGCTGTGATTGATCCTTTTCACCGATATGAAAGCTGCCTTGTTTGCTAGTTATCTGCTTCAGCAGCTCATTTTCCGATAAATTTTGCAATAAGTATTTTTGCTCGCTGTCATAGATGACACTCTTCTGCTCATCCAAGATGAGCGTTGTACCATGCGTCGTCGCATCCAAATCCTGCACAATATTCGTTATAACCGATATGTTCGCATCAACTGCAATTAGCCCAATAGGATTATAAGATTTATCAATAATTTCCCGAACTACTGTAAACACATATTGTTTGCGGTTAACCGAGGTCACTTCCTGCGTGCTGACCAGAACAGGTTTGCCATGCGCTTCATCCGCAATTTGCTGCCAATTACCGTAATAGTCGCTCAGATTTGATCGTACGCCTCCACTTTTAATCACATAATAGGGATTGCCGTAACGGTCAAACAAATAAATATTGCTCGTACCCTCTTTAATATTGTTCATGAAATAAATACTGCTCTCGATTTTGCGCTGAATTTTAAGCTTTACCGTGTCATCCGCAGCCGATGTGTCGGTTAATATCCCCTTATCTTCATGCTCCTTCGCATAGTAGTCGTTGGACAGTTTCAATCCGGCTTGGATTTCATCCAAATAAGATGGGATAATCGAGATTTTTTTCATATCCACCGTGTAGTCGTCAAGCTTGCTTATCATTTTATCTGTTAGTTCCGAAGCATAGGATACCGTGTTCGTCTCGATCGTTTGCGTGTATCGCTGCGCAGATAATAAAGTAAGTAAAGCAATGGGAAGCAGAATAAGCAGAACAAAAACGATTAACAGCTTCGCTTCCATCCGTGTAGACGGCCACTCCGTCCATATTCGCAAACGGGAACCCAATTTGCTCAAGTTGTCATCTCCTTCAACCAGCTGCCCGGTTAGCCGCCCTTCGGAAGCGCTGTCGATTCGCGAATGATGAATTCTCCTGCAAGCAATACTTTCTCCTGCAGATTGTCAGGATGCTCCAGTCTTCTAAGAAGCATTTCCACAGCCCGACGGCCGAGTGCTTCCTTCTGGACATTAACGGTGCTCAGTGTTGGTTTAGCCCATTCCGCATCCTGGATGTTATCAAAGCCTGTAACGGAGCATTGCTCGGGAACCTGTACCGACAGCTTGCCCAGTACTGTCATCATACAGATCGCTATTGAATCGTTCGCACAGACAAAGGCGGTCGGAAGCCGCTGTTCATTAATAAGTTCTTTCACAATGGCTTCCAGCGCCTCGGTTATTTCACTCCGATTCTCGCCTTCAAATGAAAGAAGTCCTTCCTCCTGATTCAGCGCCAGCCCGTGCTCCTCCATCATTGTGCGGTAACCGGTATATCGATCAATGAAGCTTCGCGCATAGCGGGTATTGCCAACGAATTGTAGCTTGCTGTGGCCGCAGCCGATCAAATAGTTGGTGACACGTCTTGTACATTCTACATTATTCATGAATAGAACATCCGAAGGAATAAGCGGGTCCTCATGATCGACGAGAACAAAGGGAATACCGAGATTCCGAATTTCGAGCAGCATCTTGGAAGCAATAAAACCCACGCCAATAATACCTAAAACGCCACTTGGATTAATGAGATTCGAGAAGTTGTCCTTGAAATGCTCGGTTACGACCAGTGCGCCGATATCGCGGTCGGCGAGCTCCTCCGTAATGCCGTCAATAATACGTCCCCAGAAATAGGAATCCCGCGTCTGAAACCTCACTTTCGGTACGAGCAAAATAACCGTATCTCGTGTATTGGTATTGATCGATACAGGTTTATTCCGTTTCGCGGCGGTCTTTGTTTGTTTATTGACAAAATAACCAAGTTGGGTGGCAACGCTTACAATTTTGTCCCTTGTTTCTGGACTAACACCACCCGGCTTTCCCGAAAGCGCTTTAGATACTGCGAATTTTGAAACCCCAAGATGATCGGCGATTTGCTGCATCGTAACTTTATTGACCATGAATTAGGCACATCCTTTGCTAAATTAGCTTTATAAGCGATATCATAGCATAACTTTTGTTAGGTAAAAATAGATTTTTTTTAGCTAACTATTTGTACTGTTTTGCACTAATGCTTGGTTCAAGAATCATTTCAAAATAAAAAAAGGCCCCTCAGCTGATGTACAGCTAAGAGGCCCTGAAGTAAGTATCGTGTCCCGCTTCCATTCCTCTAATTCGTCTAGGAAGGTGCGATTGCTTGATGCAGCGCATCAATATAGGTTGATCCCAGCTTGGATAGAGCTGTACTGCGATGGGCTATCCACCCCACATTAATCGTCTCATCGGTATCAAGTGGAATCGGAATAATCTCATTCCCGTTCAGATCCGCACTAAGTACGCCGGTTGAGATCGTATAACCATTTAAGCCAATCAGCAGATTAAATAAGGTCGCTCTGTCGTTTACACGGATGCTTTTTTTATGTGATAACGTACTTAGAATTTCCTCGGCAAAATGGAAGGAATTATACTCCCCCTGATCAAAGGACAGATACGGATACTCCTCGAGCTGGTCAATGGTAACCTTCTTTTGCTTGGCCAATGGATTTTTGATGCTGATAAAAATATGGGGTTTTGCGGTAAACAGACTGGTAAACTGCAGGTTCGAATCCTTCAACAGCTTGTTTATCACTTTCCCGTTGAATTCGTTCAAATAAAGGATACCAATCTCACTTCGCAAGCTCTTCACATCTTCAATGATCTCGTAAGTCTTCGTCTCGCGTAAGGATAGCTCATATTCCTCCTGCCCATATTCCTGCACCAGGCTAACAAATGCATTCACGGCAAAAGCGTAATGCTGAGTTGACACGGAAAAATGCTGTGGTGACGGCTTCGCGTTCAGATACCTGCTCTCCAGCAGCTCCGCCTGCTCCACGACCTGACGGGCATAGCTTAAGAATTCCACCCCCTCCTTCGAGAGAGAGATACCTTTATTGGAGCGCTCGAATATCGCGAGCTGTAACTCTTCTTCCAAGTCTTTGATGGCATTCGACAGCGTTGGCTGCGAGATAAACAGCCGCTTGGCGGCTTCATTAATAGAGCCGCGATTCGCGACTTCAATGATGTACTTTAGTTGTTGCAGCGTCAATGGAGTTTCTCCTTTCTGTGCAGTTGTTTTCTATAGTCACGTATACCAATTAGAATAACGATGAATGCAATTTGCATAACAACGAACAGTCCTGGGACAAAAAGTTCTAATAAACCCCAGTCCCATGAAAACATTGCTAATCCTGGATCGTTATGATATTTCGCATAAATCATAAATAATGCTCCAGGAATAATTGAACTCCCCATCCAATACAAATAGGAGTTTCTATGTTCTCTTTTTCTTGTAAGAAGGGCACTAGGCAAACTTAAAAGAAGCACAATTATGTATTCAATGATGTATGAATAATCAAACTCCTCAAATTCAGCCCCCAATAGTAGGGCTAATATTACATAGCTGATAACGATAATGAGATAACTAATTAAGATTTTCAAGAATGTCCCCCTCTAAGCATCCGAATCACCTGGCCGCCAGCCTATTTCCTGTGACCAGAGATGAGCCTTATGTAAATATCCCATGTTCAATCTTAGCCTTATAGCTGATTATATCGTTATAATCCATTACAGACACCTGAATATCAATAATCGGCTTGGCATCTAGCCCCTCAACGGAGGTTGAGCCTATATGATCAATGCGAATGGCCAATTCCCCTAGAGCTGCTCTTAGTTTCGAACCGAGCTCTTGAAATAACATTCGCCACTGCGGATCATGCTCCGCAATCCTCCACTGATCTTCCATCGTTGGATCCCCCCTCCATACTCCTTACTTCTTACTCCTTAATCCTCGAACAACTCAGCCAACACCGTCTTCCGGTTCTCCAGAAATCTCCTCGTCACTATATAATGCAAGGTATCTTCATAACGGATCTCCTCTACCGGCTGGTCATCAAAATTCAAGATTCGAGCATCCGGATACCCTAGCAGAATGGGGGAATGAGTAGCGATAATAAACTGAGCCTCATCTGACAGATCCTTAATCACACGCATTAAGGCTAGTTGACGAGCAGGTGACAATGCAGCCTCTGGCTCATCAAGCAGGTAGATCGCTTTTTTCCCAAAACGATGCTTAAACAAAGATAGGAATGCTTCTCCATGTGATTGCTGATGTAAGGAGCGCCCTCCATAATTCCGTAAGGTATCTGAATCCAGTGTATCAATATAGGAGGCAAAATGATAAAACGTTTCCGCCCGCAGAAAGAATCCGTTCGTGACCTTGGGCATCCAGGAAAGCCGAATGGCATTTCCTAATATTGCAGCTGAAGAATCAACCTCATATTCGTTATTCCTGCTTCCGCCCGCTGTATGAAATCCGCATTGATACGCGATAGCTTCAAGCAGCGTTGATTTCCCTGACCCATTTTCCCCAACCAGAAACGTCACATTTGTATGAAAATGCAGCTTGTCCATCGTCTTAATCGCTGGAATGGAGAATGGATATGCCTTCTCATCCATGTCTTCATCCCGCCTGATTTCCACGCTTCGTAGAAACATAACCGGTCAACTCCTATTGTCCTTCGACCATGATAACTACATTATCGCTATCCAGATTCCTATCTGCAAGCTGAACACAAAAAGAACTATCCCGTATAGGACAGTTCTGCTGGCTTTGCCTAAATCTCATCAACGTTCAAGATTGAATTCGCGGTTTATCAGCCTGGCAATTCGGATTTGGAACCAGCCCCAGCTGCGCAAGCTTGGTCAGGTAGTAACATTCTTCCCTCATCATATGATCCGGCATTAACGGACTGATTCGATCCAGTACTTCATCCGACAATTCAAGCTCCTCCAGCTCTTTCAGAAAACCAACAAACAACTTCATCTCGATATCGATTTCTTTATGAAGCCTGCGGAATGCCGGAAAATCTCTGAGTTCTGTCCTCATGTATCCGGCAAGCTCCACGCTTTTCCAATACAGCTGTTGAAAATGCCACTCAAATTGTTCCGTCCGTTTGATTAAAGGCTTCTCTACAGAATCCAGATCGCTTCCGATTGCTGCTGCGTGCCCTGCCGCATCCGGCAGCCATAAGAAATCATGATGCAGGGCATCAAACTGAGGTACCGGTTTGCCTGCAACTAATTCATGCAGAATTCTCAAATATTCCTCTAACTCATTCACCATATGATTTAGAAAGGTAGGGGTAAGCATAATCTTCACTTTCCCCAGTATCGCTCTCTCGAGCAGATCAAGCTTGAAGGTCCGGAATTCGGTTGTTAGATCACAAGCCTGCTTGCTAATTGAGAGGCAATCCGCTTCCGAAGAAGATTGCCTCGCGTATTCGAGCAATTGATCATAGGCAGCAATGAAATAACCCGCGAGCTTGATATCATTCGTCTCAACTGGTGATAAAGTGTTGAATATAAATCGGGCATGATCACCCATAATTTGCAGCCAGAAGCGATGCTCATACCATTCAGACTTTGCCATGCGCCTATCCCTCCTCTGGTTCCATTCCTTTTAGAGGGTATGACACAATCTGCGAAGATATAACGGGATTACCGTTAACCTTGCTTTGGCTTTATCGTGAATAGTGCAATCAGAGCAGCTGCAGTGCAGCAGACGGTCAACACCCAGAATAGTGATGTCTTGGAATTTTCGATTAATAATGCAGCGACTGGCGGTCCGGCAGCAACCCCTAGAAATCGGATACTGCTGTAGAAGGATGTGACGGTTCCCCGCTGCTCTTTCTCGATTCCTTCTGTCAGCAGGGCATCAAGGCTTGGCAATGCAGCTCCAAGCCCAATTGAGGCTGCAAACAGGATCGAGATGATAACCCATAGCGTATCTGTTTTACCTAGTGCTAAAAAGAGCAAACAGCCCGCAGCTTCAACAAATCCAACGACACTAATCCATTTCATTAACTTCTTGTTCTGGCCAATCCATTTGCCTATGGCCCATGAGGTAGAGCATAAAGCAGCAAGTGGAATGGCAACAAGACAGCCCTTCAGAATGCCATGGCTCCCTCGTTCCTCCAGTGTTTCTGAAAGATAAAATAAGGATGCGAATATCGCGAACATATTGATGCCGCCCGAAATATACACACCCCAAAGCCATCTGCCCTTCTCATGAAATAAAGCAACAACGGAGTGGACGAACTGGCCAAAGGGTACAGCTGGCTTCTTATCTTTTGGGGCTTTGACCCAAGCAGCAACAAGTACAAATGAAATAAGACTAAATACCGGAATGAACCAGAATGGCATATACCAGGTCCACATGGCTAAGGCAGATCCGATAATTGGAGCCAGTACTTTACCAAAGGTGTTGGCTGTCTCTACAAGGCCAAGACCACTGCTGACATCCTCTTCTTTCTTAAACAAATCACCAACAAGGGGTAATACTACAGGAAAGCAAGCTGCTGCGCCTAATCCTTGAAATAATCGTCCGGTCATCACTAAGGCGTACGGTTTATCAAAGGCAACCGCCGCCCATCCGCAAAAGGCACCAGCTGCGGCGACAAGTAACAATCCGGGTAATATAACCTTTTTCCGCCCGACCCGATCCGACAAATAACCCGTGATTGGAATAAACAGAATGGCAATTACCGCATATGCCGTAATCAATAAGCTTGATTGTACAGCGCTGATTCCCATCGCTTTCTGCATAGAAGGAAGAACGGGAATAAGGATGGAATTAGCTAAAGTCATCGTTAAAGGTATTGTCGCAATTGAAGCTAGATCTCGTTGCTTCTTCTTCTCCATGACTTCCTCCAAGTGAACCAGTCGGAATTAACATAACGGTTATTAGAATGAGCTTCTTACGCTCAAATTATAATCAGTTCGGATCGGAATATTAATCGTTCATAATGGGACTCTATTATGTGTTCTTTAAATCAAAGGAGGAATTCAAATATGCAATTTACAAACAACCAAGCAAGTCAGTCCCTTCATCAATGTGAGCAAATGATTCAACAGCTTGTTAATCAGACACAGCAAGCCAGCCATAATTATCAAATGCTCTTACAGCAAGAGCAACAAAATGCTCAACGCCTTGAGGAATTAGCAGCTCGTGAGCAAAAAGCTGCTCAAATTATCCAAACGGCTTTGCAAGGTCATCAAACGGCTATTCAACAGCTGCACCAAGTATCCCAGATCTGCAAACAAGTCGAGAATATGATTCACTCGCAATATAACTCCCCGCTGTCACAATCGCATACTTCAGCACCTGACATAAATCCAGGTTTTGCTGCCCATTCCTACACAAGTTACAACAACTCCAATAATGAAGGGATCCATTCGCCGTACCGGTCCATGTAATAAATTAATATAAGTAAAAACAAGCCCGTTACAGGCAAATGCCTGAACGGGCTTCTCTTATGTTTTATCTTACAATTATTGTACCTGCTGCTGAAGAGACATTACCATATTCATCAGCTGCATAAAAAGTATAATACCCAGGAATAAATGTTCCTGCTTCTACCGTAAGCGTTGCTTCCTCATTCGCTGACACTTCAACCTTAATCCCGGACAAAGTTGTCTCATCATCAAGTTCTTCAACCGTAGGCGTACCATGTACCCCAACATTAGCCTGAACTAAATATAAATAACCGTCTTCTGAGCTTGTAGCCTTTAAGTCTTTGGTCTCTGTTGACAGAAACTCAACGTCTGTGACTCCTGACAGGACAGGGCCTGACGTATCTTCTGGAACAGAATTAAGCATGATGATTTCTGGTTCTGATACTAATCCAGTCTCAGGATTAACGACATACAAGACATAAGCACCAGATTCCAGACCTCCAGTTGACAGAACAACAGGCTCTCCGGCAACAGCCAGTTTCGCAAGTCCGCCATCGGTGTAATCAGGGATTTCAAGTGTATACGCTCCTATCATGGAATAAAGTGATTTGGGAACATCATACTAAAATCCACTCTTGCAGACTAGGTCCGTTAGTTCTATATCTACCTGATCTTCCCATAATCCTTCGCTTTGAAATACAGCTGACAATCGACCTTTACACGAGGATATTCCTCGCGCCAATTTAACTTTTTCCATGCTTCATAGGACATGCTATTACGGACGTATACACCTATGCCTAAACTGTCCACGTTGTTCCGCTGCATCTGTTTTACAAGACGATTCGCATTCTCAGACAACAACTCGGTTACTTTCGCTTCTACTTGATGCCGCTCCGCGTCTCGACTGAGCTTTTTATCTCCCAGATATTCATGAACGGAGCCTTTTATATGCGCCTTAATCGTAACATGAATAGGCTCATTCGCTTTATGAGTAACATGAACCGTTCGTTTACTAATAATGGAAGTAAACATAATGTATTCCTTCGCCTCTTTATCTTTTCCTTCATCTAGATCGAGACTCATCTCCCCTTTCCTAATTTTCCCTTTCATGATCGAAAAGAGCATGGCATCCTTGTTTTGGATTTTGGTTATATATTTATAATCTCGGAATAACCCAATTCCATCAATGGTTATGTTGTCCCCATTATCCTTAAGAACAGGTGCAACTGGATCAATGCCATCATCATAGTAATCCCGTTCAAACTCATATATGGTCGTTTTGGGAACCCTATGGCCTGAGCTTGATTTCTCTAATAAACGATCAATATATTTATCCGTTGACAGATGCTGCTTATAATTTTTCAACAGCAAATGATTTGCACTGCCGTTCACTAAGGTGATCTTCACTAACGGCGAAATGGATGTATCTCTCAATACACTGTTAATCTCATTGGATAGATCTTTACGCGCAAGTTCCTCCGAATAAAGTAACACGCGAATTTGGCCATTCACGAGCAGCAAATCCGACTCATTGGCAAACTTTAATCTTGCATCTTTGGATGTTTTTCCGGTTGCGGTATGTACTTCTCTAACCAGCTTAATCGTAGGATCAGCTCTTGGGATACTGATTGCAAGCTCTATGAGATCATCAGACAATATATCGTAACTGGCTGCATAGGTAATACCGATCCGTTCTAAAATACGGTAATCACAGCCAGGAAGCACAAGAAGCATTATTATCGTTAGAAGGAAAAGCAGCATTTTATTCATGAGCAGGCCTACTTCCGATTTTTTGGAACATAAGAACAACTAGCAGCAGTAAAGGAAAACCAAAAGCGATTCCGCACTCAATCATACTTAGCGTACTCAGCCAATCCCCCACTTCATTTAACGTTTTGGGGATGTATGCAATCGCAAAACAGCTCGCAATGAGTATGAAAGCAAGAAAGTTTGTCTTCATTTTCGGGAAAACCTGTTTTAACATCTCAAGTGCACACCACTCATACAACAAGATACTGAACAAGACGGTAAATAGAAAAAAACCATACAGTAGATTTTCCATCCGTTCAAGAAACGGGAATCGAATATATGCCAATAGTTCAAGTAACGGAAATGCCTTATTCTTTAATTGCTCCAGGCTGAACAACCCAAAAGTAATTAGGGATAGATATAAATAAGAGAATGTGGTCATCGCATTTCCGAGCAAAGTGGACTTTATAAGCTTTGTCTTCTGATTGGTATAAGCGAACATGAGAAGCACAAGCTCGTAGCCGAGGAAGGAGGAATAAATATCAAGTCCCTCCAGAAAAGTAAACTTCCCGCCTTTAAACATGAATGGTGTAAGTCTTGCCCATTTAAAATCCCCGTAAAAGAAAAATAAAAGAAGAATCATCCAAATAAACAGCCAGAAAAACACCGTAGATGCTTTGGCCATATTGTAAAGTCCTTTCGTTAAGAGCCAGAATACAAGCAAATCCAATATCAGCTTAAATTCCATCGGACTCGTAGTCGGAAAAGCATACATCTGAAAAATTAAGATATATTCCTTTCCTGCCATGCAGCCAAGCAAAGTCCAGACAAGGGCTAGCGCGAGATACACGGGGAGCAGAAGAAATTTAGGAATAGACTGCTCTAAAATTTGAAAGATCGACCTTCCCTTCCCCAATTTATATACCGCACCAATCAGCAGGATATTGACGGAAGCCATTAGTCCAAATCCGAGTACAGTAATCCACCCGTTGGTTCCAAAAGACTCCGCCAACAGTTGAGGAAGGATTAAAGCCATGACACCACTTTGGATCATAAATACCAGGATTGTCGCATGGAACGGGGCGAGCTTTTCTTTTGTTTCCATGTTGAACTCGTCACTCCTTGGTTTTATTGCGGATCTTGTTGGGAGAATCGCTTAGTGTGGGCCTCGACCTTAATGACTGGAAAGGAGCCCGTATGAACATATCCTTCCAATCCCCTGGCTCAAACGGTGCTACAGGATTTAAGTATGAAGAGCCCATACTCGTCAACCCGCTCAGGTGTATAACGATAGCTGCAATACCAAATACCAATCCAAGATTACCGAATACACCTGTTAAGATAATCAGTCCGAATCGAATTAGTCGAATCGACGCACTCATCACGTAGCTTGGAATAACGAACGAAGCAATCGCCGAGGAGGCGACCGCAATAATCAGAATGTTACTCGTTAATCCTGCCTGAACAGCTGCTTGACCGATAACGATACCGCCTACGATACCAATCGTTTGACCGATCTTGGTCGGCAGTCTGGCTCCTGCTTCTCTTAGTAATTCAATCGTTACTTCCATCAGCAAAGCTTCATATAAGGGCGGAAAAGGCACTCTGCTTCTTGACTCCGTTAAGGTAAGGAGCAGATTTTCCGGGATCATTTCGTAATGAAATGTCGTTACAGATACATACATAGCCGTGAAGCTGATCGTAATGATAAACGCAATGAAACGCAGCAGCCTGATGGCACTGCCTAGAATCCAGCGCTGGTAATAGTCATCGGAAGACGAGAAGAATTCGAAGAAGGATGTTGGCGCGGTAAAAGCAGACGGACTTCCGTCAACAATACCTGCTACTCGTCCAGCAACCAGCTTCGACACTATGGCATCTGGCCGCTCGGAAGTTAAAAATTGCGGGAAGATCGAATATTTGTTGTCATCCATATATTGAATGAGCATATTCGTATCCAGAATCGCATCCACTTCAATCTGTACAATCCGTTTTTTGGCTTCCTCCACAAAACGCATATTGACGAGATCCTTCACATACAGCAGGTACACATCTGTTTTCGACACTTCACCAACGGATAGTTTTATAACTTTTAAATGTGAGCTCTTAAGCCTAGACCGAATCATCGCCAATGTGGTATCAATCTGCTCGGTGAACGCATCATGTGGTCCTGTAATTACCGTCTCCGTCTCCGACTGAGAGATCGTTCTGCTTTCAGGACTATAAACGTTTAAGGCAAAGATACCTTTACTAGAAAAGACCGCTACCCCTCCTGATAAAACACTCAGGATCAGCTGCTTGCTGCTGGTTGTCTCGTACTGCTGTAGATTTTGCAGAAGTGTCGAGATCTCCTTCTCATTACCGCTTAACAATGGCGACATGACATGCCGGCTTAATTTATCTTTGTCGGTCATTAGATCGAAATAAATCAGATCGATCTGATAATCCGGGAAGGAACGATGCGTAAGATCATCGCAATCCTTAAATTCTTCAAGGGTATGTTCTAGTGTCGGAGGCTTTAAGTCTTGATCTGTATGTTCAGGTGATGTCTCGTTCTTATTCTGATTTGTGCCCGATTCCTTGATCATCATTTGACGCATAAGTTGAGTAAATGTCATTCGTATACCTCTGGTAAGGATAGGATACAGTACTACCTTATTTTGTCTTCTCATCAGAAAATTAACCAAAAAAACCGCAATTAATGATTACGGCTTCTTAAATCAGTAATTTAGTAAAGATTGGTTTTCTCTTGTATGGTTGATGAACTCAGGTGCCTCCTGCATAAAAACTCAGAAGTTTAATTTTATTTGGGAATATGTGGGGTCAATTGAAAGATGATACAATATAACGAGAAAAATAGTTCAGGAGGATTTGGATGAAGAAAACGCTATTACCCATGATTTTCTTATTCTTATGCATGTTTGCTGGAACGGTAAGTGCGGCCAGTTTACCAGACAAGGGAGCAAGCCATATTTACGATACCGCTGGCATGATTCCATCTGAACAGGTCAAAGAATTAGAGCTAGCAGCTGGAGCAGGTGCTCCTTACATGTTTTACATTCTTACAGTCGATTCTTTAGAGGGTGAAGAATCTGATGTTTATGCAAAGCGTGTCTACGATACTTGGTCACTTCATGCGGATGATATTCTTGTTCTTCTTTCCAAAACAGATCGTCGCATACAGCTCTATTTCATTAATGTCCCGCTTCAGAAGAAACTTGATGCTTTACCAATCGACTACGCTGGCAGTGAATATAGCTCTCGCCCTTCAATAGACCGGTTCATCGGGAAAACCTTCACGCCTTTGGCCAAACAAGGTGATTTCGGGTCTGGACTGTTAGGAATAGTCGGCGCAATGAATGCTTTGCCTGTACCTGAAGCACCTGCCCCAATCGAACAAATCACTCCAGATCCACTGTGGGTAGCGCCAACATCGCAGCCTTCCCATTCACAAGTGATACCCGATTTTTCACAGAGAGAACCTGTGAATGCCGGTAGATTTCCCCTTATTAGCATCATTGTTATCATTAGCCTTGTCCTCATTGCTACTGTGCTCTATGTGTTGATTCGATTCAAAAAGAGGACTGCTCTCAAGCGTAATATACTTTCAATGGCCGAAGATACTTCAGTAGAACTTCTCCGTGCACAGGAAACATTAAAGCCGCTTGTACAATTATATGGAGCTCCGCCTTCTGCTGAAGTGAAGCTTCTCCCCTTGTCTCGCGCTATAGACCAACAAGCTGAGGTCGTGCAACAACTGATCGTATCGATCAGAAATCTCCAGATCGGCATTGTAACTAGGAAGGGCACTGCAGAGCTCGATCATTTCGCAAAGACCGTTAGCGACCAGAATAATCATGCAAAGCAGCACAGTCAAAGCGCCAACGAACTAGCAGAACTCGATCAGACGAACAGCCAAGTCGTAAAAGAAATGCAAGCTGCTATTCAGGTACTTACCAAGCGAGTAAATGAACAGGCTAATATCTATCAATTGTCCTTAAGGATAATAAGAAATGAAATTGAGGCGAACAAGGAGAAGACAGATGCTGTCCACAAGCAGCAGTTATCCGAACTCATTGATGCTGCAGAGATACTGACAGCGCAGCATGAGCAGACCGACTTACACAATCAGCTATTGGATAAACTGCCAGATTTTATTGCGGAGCAAAAGTCAGGTCAAGCTAAGATCGATAAATTAGAAGCTTCGATTAAAGCGCAGATGCAAGAAAATCATTTAAAGCTCGTTGAGTTTAACCCGTTTGAGCGAACAGCATACGCGGCAGCTGAACACAAACAGCTTATCATTTCTCTAGAAAATGGGGATCTGAAGGATGCATCCGATCGGTTAGCTAACATTCGTGGTGCATTAGAAGTGGCAAGCCAGATGGTTCCTGAGCGCCTAGAACTTCGAACTTCGGTCCAGCAGGATATGCAGAAGATGAATAGATTCATCCAGTCCTTCTCTCTAAATGAAGATGCCTTCCAAGAAGAATTTCGAAAAATAAAAAGTAAGTTTCATCCTTCCGTATGGACATTCATGCCGTCGAAATATGAGCAGGCTGTACAATCCTATAAGCAAGTTGTCTCCTATTCCGAAACAACAACTCTTGCCATAAACGAGCAACGCTATAACGCTGCACGTGAACAATTATATAGCATGATCTCACTGTCGGAGCAAGCAACGCTAGCGATGCAGGACTGCATGCTCGCCTATGAACGCTCCCTGCAACGACTCGCTGGCATTCAACAGGCACATTCGGATACTTGGAGAGAGTTCAAATCAGCTGACACTCTATTCTTAGCACAGAATCTCTCTCCCCGAAGCGGACCTGGCAGCATGCTTAATAACGCAAGCGACATTATTCGTAAGGATAAAGAAAGATTGGATCTTCTTTTTACCTCCTATCAAATATCGCTTGATGACGCGGAGATTCTGCAACAAACGATTAATGGAAATGTAAACACTTTTACAAGAGAGGTCCAGCGGGTTGTGCAGGAGAAACAACAAGCCGAACGTCGCATACGAGAAATTCAGAATCGTTATGAATCGGTGTATGCCCGTACGAGACACCGCTCTGTATCCAGCAGTCACAGCAGCAGTTATCAATCAAGCATGAGTCAAATTGATAACCTGATTATGCTTGGACTTTATATGGAAGCCATGAATCTAATTGATGATGCCGATCACAATATTAATCAAATGCAATCCGAATACGATAACATCATTCGCGAAGAGCAGAGACAAGAGGATGAACGACGCCGACAAGAAGAGGAACATCGACGCCAGCAGGAATCGATCAGCTCCTCCCCATCTCCCCCTTCTTCCGGTGGAGATTCTTATAGTCCGCCAAGTGGTTCTTCAGGAGGCGACAACTGGTAACCAGACACTGCTGCTAATCCCGATCTATGGTAACTTATGTTACAATATGGCTTAACAGCTGATGAAGGAGAATACCATATGGCCGAAGATATCTCTTACACGACCGAAGAGATCGCACAGATTCTTAAAGTGTCCAAACTTACGGTCTACGATCTAATTAAGAAAGGCGAGCTCCCCTCCTATCGTGTTGGCAAGCAGATGCGGGTGGATTCTTCCGACCTGGAAGCCTATAAGCAACAAACGAAGAAGTCTGCCCGAACCATTGAATCTTCTGGTAGCTATAGCGGAACGGCAAAAACATCTCAACCCTATACGATTTCAGGTATCCGCCCGATCGTTATAACGGGTCAAGATATTAGTCTGGACTTGTTAGCGAAGCATATGGAAAAGCATTTCCCTTCAGTCAGGCCATTACGCTCTTATGTCGGCAGCCTCGACAGCCTGATCTCCATGTACAAGGGAGAATCCGATATTGTCAGCACACATCTATTAGACGGAGACACCGGTGAATATAATCTTCCTTATATCCGTAAACTACTGATCGGTTCCTCCTATAAGGTTGTAAACCTGCTCAAGCGTCGGGCTGGGCTTTATGTCGAACGTGGAAATCCGCATCATTTAAGTGGCTGGGAGGATCTTGGCCGACCAGGATTACGGCTGGTAAATCGAGAAAAAGGCTCTGGTGCAAGAGTCCTGCTCGATGAACAGCTTCGTCTGCACCGTATTCAACCCAATCAATTGATTGGCTACGATCTGGAGGAGAGCAACCACCTCGGAGTGGCCGGCAAAGTTGCTGCGGGTGAAGCCGATGTTGGGGTTGGCATTGAGAAGGCAGCTGCCATCGTAGGCAGCGTGGACTTTATTCCGTTAATTCAAGAGCAATATGATCTTGTCTTTCTTAAAAAACCTGAAAATAAGGAATGGATCACAGCTGTCATGAACATCCTGCGTTCCAACGCCTTCCAGAATGAGCTCCGCTCGATCTCGGGTTATGATCTAGCTCTAACTGGACAAGTCCTGTATGAAACCTAATGAAAATACAAAACGGCCTTGGAGCTTCATCGCTCCAGGGCCGTTTACTTTATCTATTTCATCTACGACTAAACCTTGGACTTTTCTACTTTTTGAACCAATTTATCGACTAATTGCTGCAACACTTGAAGTGTTGCGAAGTCACTCAATCTGCCATCGTCATCGAACTTCATATGTGCCTGGGAAAGCTTCAATTCTGGGCGATTCACGGAATCCATATCCAAAGCAAACAGCAGTTGACGCAAGTTAGTTTGCGCGCGGACAGTTCCGCTAGGTCCGGTTGTAGCGCCCATAATCGCAACAGGCTTTGTTGCGAGTGGTGCACCTATATTTTTTCTGGATACCCAATCAAGTGCATTTTTGAGTACGCCAGTAATCAGTCCGTTATATTCAGGCGTGCTAATTAGAATACCGTCGGCGCTGCTGCATAGCTCAGCGAATTGCTTGACTGACTCCGGCAAATCTTCCTCCAAATCCTGATTATAGAGCGGCAGATCTCCAAGATCAGCGTAGGTGTATGTAAAATTTTCAGGAAGAAACAACGCCGCATTTTTAAGTAATGTCTTGTTCATTGAAGCTTTCCGCAAGCTCCCTGTTAGGCCAACAATATGAAAGGTTTGTGTCATGGTGGTCCTCTCCTTCTGGGTTATACTGTGCAATCAACTGCACACTCATTAAGATTAACCGATTTCATCTTCCTCGTACATAGCAGCCTCCCGATCTCGAATATGACGCCGTAACAAAGCGGCTAACTCACGGTCGATCGTTCCTTTTTCATATAAAACTTGAACTTCCTCCCGTTCAGCTTGGATGGCAATCCAATGGAGCTCCTTCCTTGCTTCATTAAAGTCATTGTTTTTATTCTTCATATGAATCGGCATCGCCTTCATCCGGCTGACGATCTGGTTATAGTAAGCGATCACGAATTCGGTTGGATCATTCTTAACTTCAGGCATGCAGCGGGCTTGCATCTCTTCAAGAACAGCTTCCGAGCATTGCAATTTCAGCCCTCTTAAGGCATAGATATCAGCCTCTGTATAAGCGGCCTTGTTTTTGCCAGTAAGTAAGGCTTTTATCTTACCCAATAAGCCTTTGATGACCATCTTACTTAGATGAAGCCGGTTGGCGAGAATTAATTCGATCTGATCCAGCATTTTATTATAGAAATGAGCATGCTTCGGGCTAATCAACCCTTTCTCCAATTGGTTATGGACATAGTTACGTTCGATTCCCAACGCGAGCATTCGCATCTCTAATTCTTCCCTCTTGCCTCGAGAAAGTTGTTTGTTCGGATTGTCTTTCATATCGATCTGCAAAATCATTCGGCGATATTCGGCAACGACGGATTCAACCGCTGCCTCATTTGTTTCATTACTAACATGCTCCAAATGCTTAACCGCTGCGCCCATTACTTTCATCTGCCACTCACGCTCTTCATGGCTTCTCTCGGCTTCGTCTGCAATTACCCGTTTCTTCGCAATAAGCGGCAGCAGGATGCTTGCCGTGAGCAGCGATAATAGGATAATAAAAGCGGCCAGGAAAATGATTAGATCACGCTGTGGGAACGGATTACCATTGTTGAGCAGCAACGGGATGGAAAAGGCACCCGCAAGCGTAACAGCACCTCGCACTCCAGAGATCGTCGTCAATATAATGACCTTGAAGCTTAACGTTTCTCTGCCGGAAGCTCCAAACCAAGTGAACAAAAACGTCCATACAAAGCGCAATACCAGTAGCAGAGCAAAGATAACAATCGCATACCAAATGACCACATAATTGTTAAAGCCCGGATCTTTGAAGATAACCGAAGTAACATCAGGGATCTGGATACCTAGAATAACAAATACAAGACCATTCAAGATAAACAGGATGACAGACCAAGTATTGACCGATACGGATTTCAGCTTCGGCATTGATTGATCCGTCCGGTCATCCTCAATTGCGTGTACAATACCGCCAGCTACAGCTGCAAGAATGCCTGAGACCCCAAGCTCTTCTGCAACAAGGTAAAGAATAAACGGGGTTACAATCTGCAGCAGCATATGCATCGTTTCATCCTCGAGCCCCGCCCTTCTTAGCAACTGACGGATAAGGATGATTATAAAAGCAATGACAGCTCCCACCATCAGCCCGCCAACAGCGATTACAAGAAAGCTGAGCGTTGCTTTATGCAAGGAGAATATGCCCGTCATGGCTGCAGCAATCGCAAATTTGAAAGCAACTAGTCCGGACGCATCGTTCATCAAGGCTTCTCCTTCGAGCAGCCTCATTAATCTTTTAGGCAGTTGAATCCGTCCAGCTAATGCACCTACTGCAACCGCATCCGTTGGAGATAAGATGGCAGCAAGGCCAAACGCCGCCGCGAGTGGAATTGACGGAATCATCCAATGAATGGTGTAGCCCACAACAAATACGGTAGCGAAGACAAGCCCCACGGAGAGCAGCAATATCGGCGCACGCAGCCGCCACAGCTCATCCCGAGGAGTATGCTTCCCATCGTTATACAATAATGGCGCAATGAACAAGATGAAGAACAATTCCGGTTCAAGATGCAGATGAATGCCAAGTGGTAGAATCGTCATGACTGCTCCAAGAGCAATTTGAATCAGCGGTACAGGCACGAACGGAATAAAGCGATAGATGACGTTAGACACGCCAATCAGGACAAGCATGACGAGTACAGCAACAAATATTTCCAAGCGTGATCCCCCTCTATACTTATTAAATGGTGTATACAAAAAGGATCAACCGCAAGTTGCGCTCGATCCTTTTTATTATGATCTATCTACCCATGTCCGTTAGACCGGGAGCGTGTTCGTTCGGAAGTTCCGGATTATAAGGCACTGGATATCCATCCGGCGGCGGTGTGACCTGCAGCTCTCCGCCATTTCCGGTTTGGAGATTTGCCGCTAAACACTTCAGCAATTCTTGTCTCATCCAACCGGAAGAGAGCCTTGTGCTCCAACGATATAATGATGGGGATTAGCATGCTTGACTGCCTCATCAAGCGGAGCACCATCTACACCAGCATTACCCGGAATCTCTTCTCCTGAACCAGTTAACAGCTGATTAATGGTTGTCTGCACCAGCTCGACATGGCTGATCTCCTCAAGAAAGACCTCTGATCAAATCACGATACTGCGTTGCTTTTCCTCTGAAGTTCGTGCTTTGTAAAAAATATCCAGCAATCATGTTAATCAAATCTTGTTTATAGAAATACAAGTCGAACACTCCTTTAATTGGCTTAAGCGCTAATAGCTTGCGCTCAAGGTCAATATTTCATTCTGTGCTAATGATTCCTTGCCGAGTAGGACAAATTATCGATATGCGATTTGAAATGAAAGAGAGGGTTCCTGCATGAATGAAGAGATGTCATATGGTGATGATTATCATTTTCTTCCGGTCACCTCTATTAAGAGCGGTCTGGGACAAGAAATTTTACCAGATCTATTTTGCCAGACCATTCAAATCGTCAATATCTGTTTCGTTGGCCAACCGGGAGAAAAAGACTGGGTGCTGATTGATGCTGGTATGCCCCATTCGGCTGATGATATTTTCTCAGCTGCGGAGAAACGATTTGGTTCAAATTGCAAACCAAGCGGAATTGTACTAACACATGGGCATTTCGATCATGTTGGTTCGATTATCGAATTGATCAGGCATTGGAATATCCCTGTTTATGCCCATCCACTAGAGCTTCCGTATTTGACTGGGCAGCGTAATTACCCCACCCCTGATGCTACAGTGGAAGGCGGATTAGTCGCAAAGCTGTCCCCCTTATTCCCTAACGATGCTATCCAGCTAAGTGGTCATGTAACCGAGCTTCCATCGGATGGATCAATTCCCATTATGGCAGGCTGGCGATGGATTCACACACCTGGGCATACTCCCGGACATGTATCTCTATTTAGAGAAAGTGACCGCACCCTGCTTGCAGGTGATGCTTTTGTTACCGTCAAGCAAGAATCGCTTTGGAGTGTTATTACGCAGGATCTTGAGATTAGCGGACCTCCCCGCTACTTGACTACGGATTGGGCATCAGCCTGGGAGTCGGTTAAAAAATTGGAGGCTTTGAAGCCAGTGACAGCTGTTACTGGACATGGGATGCCGATGTCAGGTCAACTCTTGTCTGATAGCCTGCTGAGATTGGTTCAAGAATTTGATCAGATCGCCATCCCTGATTATGGGAAGTACATCCAATAACGAAGAAAAAGAAACCGCGATCGCGGTTTCTTTTTTTCTCAACTATCTATTCGACTAACAGCACCTTGTCTCCCAATTTAACGGAACCAGGTTGGAGTACGGAAGCATAAACGCCAAAATGCAGATTGAACTCTTCATTCACTTTTCTGAGCAAAGTTGGATCCTTCACCTGCGTATCAGGATCCATCGTAATTAGTACACAACGCTCACAGAAGCTGTCCACTTGCAGTTTAGTATCTCCAATGGAGAGCTTACGTCCGATCCAATCCCCTTCTGTAAACGTATCATCATTTACCGTAATGACGAAATTCGCACGAAAACGACGGTCATCCAGCTCCTTGCCCCATGTCTCCTGCAGCTTGTTTAAGGAAGAATCCGTAATGATCAAGATACTTGCCCCGTCTACCGACAACAGATGTGGATGTTTAGCCTCTGGATGGGGTTCCTTCCGTTTAGACATCGTAAGAGTTGTTGTGGTCTGATTTTGGATTTCTTCTAATAAAGCTTCATCCCAGCCAAATACTCGGCCGTCAGGCGAAGTAACTTGAATGTCTCCATCTTTAAATTCAGCTTTATAGTTAAGCAGATTAGGAATATTCCTAGCCGTCATGTATTTGTACCAGTCCTTCTTGGTCTCATCGTAAAAGGTGACAAAACGATCCCCTTGCAAGCCATACTCTTCAATAACACAGTCCTCCAGCTTTTCGCCGGCAAATGATTTAATCGGATAACGATAAATCTCGCTAATTTCACCTAACTGCACCTTTCATACCTCCATCTGACTTTGAATAGTTCTATTCTAACGGATGTTTCCCGAAAAACAAAAATGAATATTGTTGTTCTCAAGCCTAACAGATTAATGATATTCTGATATCAAGCAGACAAAAAATGGAGGTTTTCTCAAAATGAGAGCAATGGTCATTCATGCCCCAGGGGCTCCCGATACATTCACAATGGCGGACATGCCTATTCCTGAACCTGGGCTAGGTGAAATTCGGGTACAGATCAAGGCTGCAAGCCTTAACCCTGCAGATTATAAAATGACTGCAAACGGCAATCCTGCTTGGCAATACCCTTTCATTCCAGGCCTTGATGCGGCTGGGATTGTTGATGCAGTAGGTGAAGGTGTTACGGGCTTTGTCATAGGTGATCATGTCGCTTATCACGGCAGCTTTATGAAACCGGGTACATATGCCGAATATGGCATAACGAAAGCTCATATGGCTGGCCGTATTCCAAGCGGCGTAGCCTTCGAAGAAGCTGCTGCTTTCCCTTGTGCTGGGCTAACTGCCTATCAAGCTTTACTAGATAAGTTGAATGTGAAAGCTGGACGTTCCATTCTTATTCATGCCGGAGCCGGCGGCGTTGGTGGGTATGCCATCCAACTGGCAAAGCTACTTGGAGCATCCCCAATCATCACAACGGCATCGGCAGCCAATACGGACTATGTAAAACAGCTTGGCGCTGATGTTGTGATTGACTACAATACCGAAGATGTGGTGGCTAGAGTCATGGAAGCGACGAACGGCTTAGGCGTTAATTACATCTTAAATTCACTTAATCGGGTAACAGCCCAAGCAGATCTGACTACGCTTTCTTTTGGCGGCCAACTAGCCTGTATCGCCGGCGCTCCTGAGACAGTAGCCGACTTCCAGCCATCCTACAAAACTTTCTCGGTTCATAAAATGATGATTGGCGGTGCTCATTTATCCGGTGATGTTCGTGCTGAACGTGAACTTGGAACGATGACAGAAGAATTCATGCAGCTCATATCTGATCGTAAATTGAACGCCATCGTGGAGAAAAAAATCAGCTTAGAGGAAATTCCAGCTGAGTTAACCCGTTTAGCGCAAAGACATGTTCGCGGTAAAATTGTAGTGGTCATGTAACTGAAATAAGCTTACTCTTCTGTGCAGAGTAAGCTTGTTTTTAATAGGAGGAATCATAGATGAGAATCCAAGAGTCCGGTATTATTTTATTCACGGAAAATTACGAGAGTGCCGTAGACTTCTATGCCGCACATATGGGATTACACGTACGTGAACGACAGGCTAATCTTACCGTATTCGACTTTGGCAGAAGCTATCTTATGGTTGAGCGAGGCGGCGTGGGCTCGTCAGCAGAAAAGTCGAGAGCTCAGAATCCAACCGTTCTGCGGTTTGATGTAATAGATTTTGATCAGGCTGTGCAGGAGCTGTTAGACAGAAGAGTTACGGTAGACGTTCATATTCATAGTTGGGGAACGATTGGCGTCATCATTGATCCAGAAGGTAATCGCATTGAACTCAAGAAAGCTTAATTTTCTTCCAAGCCTGCTCTAACTCCTGTTGCTGACGCAAATGATGACGGGTATGCATATCAATCAAATCGAACCATTCCCTGGCATTCAGCCAGCCGAAGCCGCCATGTCTGATTTTATAGTTGGGATTAATAGATTTAATTCGAATATCCCATTCTCTCATCTTGCTGAGCAGATCGTCCAATTCACGGTTATGCTCAGCTTTACTTTTTTCATTATTAGGACTGTACTCCATGCCTGGCGGCAATTTAATCTTAACTGACGGAAACCCTCCGCGCTTGATGAGTTCTTCACCAGCCTCTGTTTTGCCTAAAGGCTGCTCAACGCTCGAGCCTGCGCATTGATCGATATTTTCCAGGTATTCTAGTGCGACATCAACGATATGGGAATAGACCTGGCCCATCGACCATACTCCCGGTGCGCTGTTATATCTTAATTGTTCCTCAGAATATGTAGATAGTCGATCTTTGAAAGCATTTATAACGTCTAGCCCTTTCACTCGCATTCGCCTCGCTTTTAGTGGATTCTGAATGTCTCATCCGTCGTAGCAACTCTACTAACTGCTCAAGTGGCTTGCCGTGAATATTGTCCAATAAAAAGACGCACTTTCCATCGAGGATCGTGCGTCTTTCTATTTAAGAGTATAAATCTTGGAATTTATTGGTGTCAACCAATTGACCAACACCAACGTAGAGCTCTTACACAGAAAAACCGTGTTACAACACCGCGTTCACGGCTTCAATCGCTTTTCTCCAGCCGCCGTAAGAGGTGATGTCTTCCGCACCTACTGCTCCATACGCTTCACAGATAAAGCCGGGGATGATTGTGCCGTCCTCGAGCTCGACTTTACCGATGCCAAGCGGTCCGGGGATAGCAGCCGTGAAGGAACCAAATGCAGCGAGCGGCATTTCCCATACTTCAACAGCAATGGATGCTCCGCCATGCGTCTGTTTGAACAAGCCTGGTTTTGGCGGCACAGTTTGAAGCTTCATCAGCTTGTAGGTCGCGGAGGTGTAATCTTCACGGACAAAATCGGCACCATGCTCGAGCATTTGCCGCTCCAGCGGCAGACCACGCATATGCAGACCACACACCGCTACGAGAGTAGTGGGCTGCTTCTCCTTCGAGGAACGGATTGTCTCTGCTAATTCGAAGAGCATCCCCTCTCCTCCTGACGAGGCAAACAGGGTAATCCCAAATGGCAAATCCTTTTCAGCTTCGCCGGATTGAACAGCGAGTGCACACAGATCCAGCAAGTTACAATGATTCGTATACTTGCCCATGGCGCTATTCGTACCAATCGGGTCAGCCGCAACCTGCTCACGTGTCCAAGTGCCGCCCGCTGTAGGCATCACAAGTACCGAATCTTGCAAAAGCTTGCTCGCCGCAAGCTTATAGCCTTGCAGCTTATGGAAAGCTTTGAATACGGATGAAGCATCAAATTCCGGCTTTGTAGCGCTGCGAAGTACCTGCTCAGTTACTGGGAAAGTAACGCCAGGATTCGCTTCAATAAACGAGCCTAGTGCTGCCCATCGCTCTGCAACCCAAGGTCCTTCATACAACAACGCTGCCGCAGCTTGGAACAGCTCTGCTTCTACATACTCGATTGGAAGATTTAATGCTTTCAGATCAACCACTGCCTGTTCCCATGCCGCTCTATAAGAGTCTTCAAACGGTCCGTAGAAATCAAGCTGGCTTTCAGGCAGTAAAATTTTCACAGGCAGCTTATCTCCGCCCGCCGAGATCTCTTTAGACCATGGGTCATCGGCTTGCAAGCCGCGCACTACTTGATCGACCAGCTCCGCATCCTCCAGATTGTGGGCAAATACCGTCACGCAGTCCAAGCTTTCGCATGCTGGCACAACACCTTTAATGGACCATGCGCCAACACTTGGCTTCAGACCAACCAGATTATTAAGTGCTGCAGGTACTCTGCCCGATCCAGCCGTATCCGTTCCAAGCGAAAAGGCCGCCTGACCTAAAGCAACGGCAACTGCGGAGCCGGAGCTTGAACCGCCACTTATCAGCTCGGGCCGCAGCGAATTATGCGTCTCGCCATACGGGCTTCGCGTCCCGACCAGTCCAGTTGCGAACTGGTCGAGATTTGTTTTTCCAACAGGAATTGCACCTGCTTCTATTAAACGTTCTACCACAGCAGCATGATCAGCAGGCAAATAAGAGAAATCCTCGCAGCCTGCTGTCGTTGGCATTCCAGCCACATCGATATTATCTTTTACCGCAAAAGGGATACCCCAAAGCGGCAATTGTGTACGATCAAGCCGATGTAGTCGTTCCAGATAACGCTGGATAAAAGCTAATGATGGGGGTGTAATCCAAATATGCTTTGCTTCGTCAGCTTGTGCACGATCAATGATGGTTTGGATCACTTGCTCTGGCGTCAATGTTCCGTTCAAATAGCGCTCACGCAGCGAAGAGATCGTTATTCGCAATTGGTTGTCATTCATACGCTAGTCAGCTCCCTCTCCGATTGTTTCGAGATGCCAACAATAAGTTGGCCGCCATTTACACTGTCACCTGGCTTAACATGTACAGAATGAATCACACCGTCGAATGGCGCATTTTGCGAAAACTCCATTTTCATCGACTCTACAATAATAAGAGTATCGCCCTTCTTAATCGTATCACCCGGATTCACAAGTACTTTCCAGACGCTGCCCGGCATGGAGCATTTCATGGCATCCACGTCAGAAGGCAGCTCCTCATCACTCGCCGGCTTCGACGAATCCTGCTCAGATACATACTCTGCAAGTCCAAGCTCCTTCCAACGCTCGCGCTCCTCGTTGAAGGACTGCTGCTGCTGGCTGCGGAATTGTCCGGCGCTCTCCTCAATCGAACTCAGGAACTGCAAATATTCGCCAAGATCAAAGGTCGTCTCCGTAATGTCCGCTTCGAACCGTCCACGTGGGAAGTCTTCACGAAGCTGGAGCAATTCCTCTGCTGATACTGGGTAAAATTGAATCTGATCAAAGAATCGGAGCAGCCATGGCTTGCCGGATTTAAAGCTTTCTGTCGAACGAAGTTTGTTCCACATTTGAATTGTTCGGCCTACGAATTGGTAGCCGCCTGGGCCTTCCATACCGTATACGCACATATAAGCGCCGCCAATGCCAACTGCATTTTCCGGAGTCCAAGTCCGTGCCGGATTGTACTTGGTTGTAACAAGACGATGACGCGGATCGATTGGAGTTGCAAGTGGTGCCCCAAGATAAACATCGCCAAGGCCAAGAACAAGATAACTGGCATCAAAAACAATTCGCTGAACATCATCAATACTTTCAAGTCCGTTCACACGGCGGATGAACTCCAAGTTGCTAGGGCACCATGGCGCATCTGGACGAACATTTTGCTGATAGCGGTCAATCGCCAGCTGCGTAGCTGGATCATCCCAAGATAACGGTAGGCGGACGACACGGGAAGGTACACGAATCGATTCCAGCGGCGGCAAATGGCTGTCAATGGCGAGCAATTGCTTAGCTGCTTCCCGAACCGTAATTCTCGAAGCATCGATATGCACTTGAACAGATCGTACACCAGGCGTCAGATCAAGAACAGGAATAGTACCATCTTCACGAATTGCTTCTATAAGAGCATGAACCTGGAAGCGCAAAAGCAAATCCAATTCTAATGAGCCATACTCGACAAGAAGATTCTCATCGCCGCTGCAGCGGATTGTAATCGGGAACTTACGTCCTTCAGCTTCACGGAACAGAACTGGATATTCTGGCGATACGGACGAATGCACCACTGGTAAAGCTATCGCTTCAATTGCCGAGCAATCCCCTTCTTGAATCGCATTCAGCAGCTCTTCCTGTTGCATACGCAGCTCTTCTGCTTCCTCCAGCGTGACGAGTTGGAAGCGGACTTTATCGCCGGGATGCAGTTGACCAAGCTTCCAGAATTCTGCGGATGCCGTCGTAACCGGACATACAAAACCACCAAGGCTAGGGCCATCCGGTCCAAGCAGGATCGGCATATCACCGGTTAGATCAAGCGTTCCAATCGCATAAGCGTTGTCATGAATATTCGATGGATGAAGACCTGCTTCCCCACCATCCTCTCTCTCCCAAAGAGGAGCTGGTCCAATAAGACGCACACCAGTTCTAGAGCTGTTAAAATGTACTTCAAAGCTTGTATTCGCAAGCTGTTCCAAATATTCAGGTTTGAGGAATTCATTTGTGCAATGCGGCCCTGGAATAACACCAATTGTCCATTCACGAGTAATGGCTGGCTGTAATTGACTAGGCAGCGAAGGCTGCACATGGATGAGATCCGCTCCTTGATGGCGATTCACACCAAGTACGTCACCTGTTCGTAGTGCACGTCCACCATGTCCGCCAAATCCACCAAGCGTAAACGTTGATGCACTGCCAAGAATAAGCGGCATATCAAACCCGCCTTCGATCAGAAGGTAAGTACGCAAGCCTGCTTCTGATTCTCCAAAGCTGAGCACTTGTCCGCGTTCTGCTTTTACAGTTGTATACATCGGGATGGACACGTCATCCAAAGTTGGCTGCATTTCTGCACCTGTTACACAGAAATGCATACTTTCTCTGAACTTATAAGAACCACCGCGGAGCGTCAGTTCAAGGCCGCTAGCTTGATCGGCATTACCAAGCAGCTTGTTCCCGATACGGAATGCGAGCGGGTCCATTGGTCCGCATGGCGGTACTCCAACATCCCAATGACCAACTCGGCCCGGATAATCTTGAACCGTTGATTGGATACCACCATCCAGCACCTCAATGGCCGATTCGGAAGGTACAAAGTTATTAAGAAGCTGGGTGAATACATCCCCTGCTGTGAATTGCTCTTCATCAAGAAGCGCTTGAACATATTGCAAATTCGTTGTTATCCCATAAAAACGAGTCTCTTGGAGCGCCTGCTTCAGCTTTGCAATCGCATCTTCACGATTCTCGCCATGAACGATAACTTTTGCCAGCATCGGATCGTAAAGCGTCGTAATTGTAATCCCATCGCGAACCCAAGTTTCGTTACGAGCTTCCGGCGAGAACAAAGCTTGATCCAGTTGCCCCGCACTTGGACGGAATTGCTGCAGACAGTCTTCAGCATAAATACGAGCTTGAATACTATGTCCTTTTGGCGTACCCACAAGTGATTCCAAGGCACTCAGTTCACCAGCCGCCTCCTTCACCATCCACTCCACTAGATCAAGACCAAGTACTTCCTCGGTAACGCCGTGTTCGACCTGCAAGCGAGTGTTTACTTCGAGGAAATAGAACTTGCAGCTGGACGGATCATACAGGAATTCGACCGTACCAGCACTGCGATAACCAGCTTCAGCCGCCAGTCGCTTCGCACAAGCGAGGATTTCTGCCCGAACCTCTACTGGGAATTGAGGAGCAGGACTTTCCTCGACTACCTTCTGATTCCGGCGTTGGACCGAACAATCACGTTCGCCGAGAGCAACAACTTCGCCAAACTCGTTTCCGAAGATTTGCACTTCAACATGACGTGCTTTCGCAATATATTTCTCAAGGAACATGCCGCCATTCTTAAAGTTGGCTTCAGCGAGGTGACGAACGTTATCGAAGGCAGCGCGAAGTGCATCTTCATCTGCACATACCCGCATGCCGATCCCGCCGCCGCCTGCTGTACTTTTCAGAATAACGGGATAGCCAATCTCCGATGCATGATGAGCGGCTTCCTCCAGTTCAGTCAATAACGGCGTACCCGGGAGAAGCGGAACATTTGCTCTCTCTGCAAGCTCACGTGCGGAATGCTTTAAGCCGAATGCTTCCATTTGCTCAGGAGTTGGCCCGATAAACACGATACCGCTATCCCGGCATGCCCGTGCAAAATCTGCATTTTCGCTCAAAAAGCCATACCCAGGATGAATCGCTTGAGCACCTGTTTCTTTGGCAATCTGCAGGATAAGATCCGCATTCAGATAACTCTCTTTCGCTGGGCCTTCTCCTAGAAGGACTGCTTCATCCGCCAGATCTACATGCAGACTGTCTTGATCGGCTTTCGTATATATAGCAACGGAGGCAATGCCCATCTTACGAAGCGTTCTCTCGATTCGAACCGCAATAGCACCCCGATTAGCAATCAGTACCTTAGTAAACATATGAACCTCTCCTCTTCTCCCAAGATGATTAGCTGTTCCAGATCAGGACCCGAACCGGCGTTGGATTATAAGCATTGCAAGGATTATTAAGCTGTGGACAATTGCTGATAAGTACAGCTGTACGGCCGATCGACTGCATTTCTACATAAGCTCCTGGTGAGGAGACACCATCATCAAACTTCAATCCGCCTTGCGGCGTTACCGGCACATTCATGAAAAAGTTCACATTAGGAGCCAAATCCCGTTTACCGTATGGCTCACCTCTTTGTGCCAGCTGCAGCATAAAAGTATCCCGGCAGTTATGCATGTGAAGCTTCTCGTGTGCATATCGAACTGTATTGCTTTGTGCGGAACAGGAACCGCCTACCGTATCATGACGCCCGCAAGTATCGGCAACAATCTTCACCAGCTCTTTGCCGGATTCCGCCAGTAAGACCGAACCTGTTGTTAAGTAAATGTTTTGCTGATTCGCAATCGTCGCAACCGCGCTATAGTGGTCCTCCGGATTATCTGCGTCAAAGAACAATGTATCCGCCGCTTGATTCCCTTCCAAATCAACAATGCGAAGCACTTGACCCGGTTCCAGATCATGCATCCAGCCATCCCCTGCCAAAATCACTTCATTATAGATCGCTGCCTCTGGCAAACGTTCGCTCTCCATTCGGTTAAAGCTTCCCATATGTGAATCCTCCTTAAATGAATTGTGAAGCAATTCATGCTTCGTAAGCATAAACCTAATGAATTGTGAAGCAATTCATGCTTCGTAAGCGTCAATAATTACAAACCAGTCAATTGATGATAGCTCCAAGTATTCTCGAATGCTCTCTTGTTCTCCGGCCTGTAGCTCAAGCAATAATCATCTTCATTCACGGCTTCAGCTTCCAAGACTTCTATGTTTACAGGAACGGAAGGATATGCCGTTCTTGGATCAAGCGGATTTGGTGTATTGGACAGAACTAGCAGCACATCCATCTCGGTACGAAGGACAACGGTTGCGCCAGCCGGGCAATGCTCCGTCGCGTAATGCATCTGTCCTTCATCATCGCAGTACACTTTGGAGAAGAGATTCACGACCGGTGACAGATCCCGTACACCAAGTCCATTCCTTGTTAACTCCACTGCGAAATTTTCTTGACCTGATCTATGCCATTCATTGCGAAGCTCTTGATAGGTCGTCTTCCCATACTTGCGGTCTGTAAGCGCCCGTGTTGTATAGCCGCTGATCGTATCATGCCAGCCAAGGCTGTCTTCCACGATGCTGGCAAGCACCCGTCCGTTATCGCTCATCAGCGTATTTCCTCTTGTCAGGTGTGCGGTATATTGTGCTTTTAACGAATCCGGCATATTGTAGCGCTCGGTCAAATCCTTCGCATGAAATATCATGGCCGACAGGTTTGCGCCTGCTTCTAACGCAGTGAACCGAATGAGTCTCCCTTTTCGAATCACACCCGACCATTTCTCCCCTGCTCGAACCGATGTTTGCCAAATGCTGCTCATTCCAATTCCCCCTTATATGTTGGTAACAAAAAAAGCCCGGGAGAATAATCTCCCAGGCTTTTGTCCTTCCGTGTCATATGGCTTCCGCCATACGCCGTCTCTTGGACCAGGCTTGGCTGTAACAGCCAACGGAACCCTAGACAGCTTTGTCGTTCTAGCACTTCATTTGCTGTGCAGAACCTTTATTCAGATGTGAAGTTTTCTAACATACCGCAAGTATAAGTGGATTCTTTTTTCGTGTCAATATATATAACATTAATTTTTATTTGAGTTCTGATTCTATCGCTGCAGACGCCGGAAAGATCGAATTGGTGTTAGCTGTTGTATGGCTTTCTCTCGTCTTTCTTGTGCGGATCAGATAATACGTTACACCAAACACGAGCCATACGCAGCCTAGCAGCAAAGCTTGAGTGTCCAGCAAGGTAATTAACCAGATAATGAATGATGCTCCGATCAATGGGAATATCAGATACTGGAACGTTTGCTTCAGTGAACGTTGTTTCCGTTTAATAAAGCATTCCACAATGACGGAGATATTGACGAAAGCAAATGACGTCAATGCACCAAAACTTACGAATTTGACGGCCATATCAAGACTGATCACAAGAGCGAGCAATGAAATGATAGACACAAGGATGATGTTATTCACCGGTGTACGGAATTTTGGATGAAGTGTACCGAAGAATTTTCTCGGAAGAATCGAGTCACGTCCAAGTACATACATCAGGCGTGATACACTTGTAACTGATGTTAAGCCTTGTGTGAAGATCGCGAAAATAAGAACGGTTGTGAAGATTGCACCAAGCGTCGCCCCGCCAACCATTTTCATCAACTCAAATCCAGCGGAATCCATATTATTAAACGTCAGGTTAGGATAGCTGACTTGAATGAGGACAGATGTTGCAATGTATAAGATACTTGCGATCAGGATGATCAGCATAATGGCTTTTGGAATCGTCTTTTTCGCATTAATCGTCTCTTCTGACAGTGTGGATACCGTATCAAACCCAAGGAACGAGAAGCAGATGAGTGAAGCTCCGGCAAGCAGAGTCGGCAGTCCCGCATCCATATGTGAGAACGGAAGTACAACATCATGTACACCAGACAACCCTTTAATCAAATATCCGCAGAACAACGCAATGAAGATGATTTGGAATAGTACAAACAGCTTGCTTAAGCTAGCTGAGAACTTGATGCCTGCTATATTAACTACTGCGAGCACCACATTCAGCACAATGATCCAGACATAGGCGGGAATGGCCGGGAACTGAGCATTCAGATAGATGCCGAATGTGAGGCATGCGATAATGGGAGAGAACAAGTAATCAAGCATGATTGCCCAACCAACAGTAAATCCGGGAATCGGGTGCATCGACTTCTTCACATACGTGTAAGACGAACCGGAGCCTGGGAAGATTTTGGCCATAACACTGTAACTATACGCAGTGAAAAAGATAGCGACAATTGAGAGCGAATAAGCTTCTGTGATCATGCCCTTTGATGCATCGTACGCGATACCAAATACCGAGAAGTAAATCATCGGTGTCATCCATGCGAGCCCAAGTGCGACAACTTGAACGAGTGTAAGTGATTGGCGGAGCGTAACCTCTTGTTTCATCTCCATATTCCTCCCTCTCTCTGAACAAAAAATAAAAAAGCCGCGGGAAGATATTTTCATATCCTCCCGGGCTTTTATCCCTCCGTGGACACAGCCGCGCGGCTGTGCGTCCTCTCTCGGACCAGACCAGCGGCGTTACCGCTACGGAACCCTAGAGGACAAATCTATTCAGTTCGCTGAGCCATGCGAGTTAAGCTCACATACTCCGTTTCAACTTGATGTTATTTAATATAACATGTAAATTGGCGTTTTCAAGACCTTTTTTGAAATTTATTCTTTTACATGTTCGATATTCTTACATTTGAGTCGTTTTACCCACTCACATGGCACTAATCTCTTCCCTTACGCAATGATGAACATCCAAGCCTACAAATAAAAAAAGCCTGCTCCAGCTTCAGAGCAGACTTCTTCTTGATTGATTAATAATTACCGTAAATCCATATTTGTAATATGCCATTGACCATCATCAAGCAGCTTAAGGGAATATAATTGCATAGACGTTTCATCTACAAGTCGTTCTGTGTTGAGAAATTTCTGATTATGCTGCTTGGTCTCGATTGTTATGGAGTTATTATTCTGCGTCTTTACCTTCATCTCCTGGATATCAAATAGCCATTTCTCCCATGACTGCGACACCGCCAACCGAGGAGCTTTTTGTTCGAACGTGCTGCCCGCAATACGAAGCTCAGCATTGGCAAGTTGTTCTTCTCCTCGCTCAACATGTATTAAGAAGCGCTTAATGGCATCTTCGGCAAGCTCGACAGGTGTTCCGAAACGTATTTCGTTCAATTTCGGATCCCATTCCTCTTGGAGGCCAAGAGCGGAAGCAACTATGGATGCTGGAATATAGCCTGTGGATTTAATAGATTGAGGTGCAACGGTCAATTTCTTCGTCTTACCGTTCACTTTGACGGTCATTCTCAGCTGATAGAACTGTTCATCCTTATTAGGGAAAACCACGATAAACTTCTCATTACCATTCGAATCCAGACCATAAATATTTCCAACTTGATCGGTGAAGAATACATTCCCTTCACTATCCGCTGCGAGATTAGAAATCTTGCTCCATGAAGAAGTATAATACTTCCATTTTACATTTCCTTGGGTATCATAAGCGCTAAGGTCATTGCTTTTTCCTGCTTTGTACACACCTTTAGACCACTTAGCCTCAGGCAGAGCTGAAGCACCCACAGTAAATTTACCATTGTTATAATTTTCAATAATTTCTTCTTTCTTATAGAACTCACCATTAATCCAATATAATCCATCTTCAGATACATATAAGTCAACTAAATTCGTTCCATTATCCATTTGAATAACCGCTGGTTTAAGCGAATTATTCGACACAAGTTTACCTTGATTGCTCAGAATTAATAGCCCCTCATCGGTTCCTACTAGAATTTCATTGGTTTTAGGTGCAGTTATACTGTTTACATTCGTATCCGCAACGGAAGTACTACCAAATAGGGAATGACTATCCGGCCCAATCTTTGCGCTAACTCCATCATTATAGATCCAGTTGAGAGTACCCTTCTTGCTAAAGGAGGCAATCCCGTCAGAGCGCAAAATAATCAGATTGCCATCTGAGTCAAAACTATAGGGATTAGAGAAGAATTGCTTCGGTAATATGTACTCCGATTCCAATAAAGTTTGACCTGATCGATTTAGCATCGTTAGGCTGCCGTATTCCGTTGAGGGAGCCGACTCCTCCCCTTCAATGATGAGTTGAGACTCCTGACTCTTCACTTCAATCGATATCATTCTCTCCGAATCAATACGATCAAACTCTCGTCCATTGAAGAACGTCCAGTTTCGCTCCCCTTGCGGGGTCACTTCATAATAGACGTTGTTATCATCACTATAACCGATATTATTACCGCTGGATGGAATCCAATTATAATTGAATGTACTGTAGGAGAATTGATCTGCACTAACGATACCCCAACGCCATTCATAGTCTCCATCTGTTCTGAACCGCACTTGCTCCTTTGTCTTATCACCGTACTTATAAATGGTTAACGGCAATACCTTGTCCTGCGTTGTTGGAAGCTTCGATTGTTTCACGAAAGCAGCACCTGTTAGGAATGTTGTTGAGAAAACTGCTGTACAAACCAATAGAGCGATCAAAGCTTTGTTGCTGCGCAGCATTCTAGATCCTCCCTGTTCAATTATTACTTTCAATATTTTTACAAAATTAAGTATAGCAATATAAAGTGTTTTATCAACCAATTATTTCTATATTACCTGCCCTTCCGTAAACGATGAATTTAAAATGGAATTTCGGTCACCTCCCCCATCTCATTGTTGGTCAACAGGGTAAGCCAGTTCCGGACTCCTTTGTGCTTGATCGAGACATTTTACTTATGGGCAAATGGAGCTGGTCAAATGCCTCCGAGGTAAATACCCAAGCACTTCCTCTCCTCCCACATATATTAACGTATAATTCAGATAAGGAGGTGTTGTGAATTATGTCAGGAATCGGCCATGGTAATCATGTTGGTTTCATTCTTGTGCTGTTCATCTTGCTGGTAATCATCATCTGCGGCTGTGGATTCGTAGGTGGATTTGGCGGCGGCTGCGGCGGCGGCTACGGGCCAGTTGGTGGAGTAGGTCAAGGTAAAGGGTACTACTAATACCAAAGCTTCATGTCGCCTCCATGAAAGCAGACTAACTTAATTTCTCTATCATATAAAAACAAAAGACCCTTTCACGGGGTCTTTTGTGCGTTTCAAGCACCTGACATTCCGCCTTTCTATATAAATGACCTATCATGATTAATGGAATTGGACCTCTATCACCCTACTATCTGTCCAAGCAATTCAGAACATTGGAGCATAATCTATAGTGTATTCTAAATTACTAGGAGGTTTTATTCTTAATGGCTTCTTCCGGTTTTATTCTTGTTTTGTTTATCTTGTTGGTCATTATCGCATGCAGCTGTGGTATTACTGGTGGAAACGGTGGCTGCGGTCCTGTCTACGGCGGATATCGTGATAAAAAAGAATGCTAAAACAAAAAGGCCCTTTACGGGCCTTTTTGTTTGTCTATTTATTGGAATCAGTCCACATTCCATCTACTGATTTACCCCTGTCATGCCATTACATTTGTTACGGAGGGGCAAATGGAATTGGTCAAATGCCTCAGAGGCAAATACCCAAGCATATTTTCACCCCACCTCATACAATAATGTATACTCCAGACGTAAGGAGGTGTTGTGAATTATGTCAGGAATTGGCCATGGTTTTAATAATGTTGGTTCCATTCTTGTGTTGTTCATCTTGCTGGTGATCATCGTCTGCGGTTGTGGTTTTGTAGGCGGATGGGGTGGCGGCGGTTGTGGCGGCCCAATGGTTGGAGGCGTAGGTCAAGGTAAAGGTTACTACTAATTAGTAAAGCCTCATGCCTCCATGAAAGCAGAAACTTAATTTCTCTCCAATATAAAAAAACAAAAGACCCCTTCGTGGGGTTTTTTGTTCGTTCAGAGCACCGTGAATTTGCCTACTTAGGACAATGTCCTTTACTGAGATATGGAATTGGACCTCTATCACCCCGCTAAATGTCCAAGCAATTCATAACATAGATACATAATATATAGTGTATTCTAAATTACTAGGAGGTTTTATTCTTAATGGCTTCTTCCGGTTTCATTCTTGTTTTGTTTATCTTGTTGGTCATTATTGCTTGCAGCTGTGGTATGTTTGGCGGTAGCAGTGGCTGTGCTCCAGTCCACGGCGGATATCGCGATAAAAAAGAAAGCTAAACAAAAAAAGGCCCTTCACGGGGCCTTTTTTGTTTGTCTATTTACGATCGGCAAGCATAGCATCTACTGATTTACTTAGCTGTTTGAAGATAAAATTAGGCGCCACGCGGCTCATCAGCTTAAGCAGATTGCTTTGACCTGGACGGATCTCGAGCTGATCCCGCTCCAGACCTTTCATCACATAGTCTACCAGCTTCGCAACAGCCATTGGTACACTACCCTTCATATCATTTCCTTCAAACGCATCAACTAAGGTCGTTTGTGTTAATGGCGGTGCCAATTCAAATACTTGAACCGGTGTATTCTTTAATTGTACCCGCAAGGATTGCGTATAGGAATGGATGCCTGCTTTAGTTGCGCCATATACCGGTGAGATAGGAAAAGGCACAAATGCCAGAGCAGAAGAGACGTTCATAATAGCCGCGGACGGCTGCTTTAATAGTTGCGGTAGGAATTGATTAATCATGCGAATCGGGCCGCTGAGGTTCGTCTCAATCTCACGGTTAATATCCAGTAAATCGATTTCCTTCGTTTGCAGGTTTATTTTACGCATGAGTCCGGCATTATTAATAAGGAAATTCAGTTTCGGAAATTGAGCAGTCACTTGGTTATACAGATCCGAAATAGCAATTGGATCAGTCACATCACATTGGAAGGTATGAAGCTTCGGGAATTGCTTCTTAGCATTATCGAGCTTGGCTTGATCTCGGCCGCTGACGATAACAATGTTATTAAGCTGAAGCAAACGGCCAGCCAGCTCCAGCCCGATGCCGGATGCGCCGCCTGTAATAAGAATAGTATTGGATTGAAGTTGCATTGGACGAGTCCCTTCCCTTTGTCTTTATCTGCTGTATTTTACCATCCTTTTCTCTATTTTGTCACTAATGCCATGCGTCATGACCTAGATTCTGGGGGGCACTCCCTGTTAGATGGTTTTCGAACATATCGATAATCTCCAAGAAACGCTCTGCTTCCCGATAAACATGATCAGCTAACAAGGGGTGTATGATACTCTTGATGCGGCAAGCCTCTATTAGATCCCGAGCAGTCTTTTTAAAATCACGAAGACTGACTACTGAAACGCGATTTTGGTCTAAAAATTGACTCAGTAAAGGTTGCGTTTGCGACTGAGGACGCATTGAACTTAAATCCTGAGCTTGCCAAAGTAACGTATCAAAATCTTGGCTAAATTCCCGTGCTTGCTCGACTAATTTCCGCTCAGAAGGGTCAAGCAAATGCCCTATAAATTTGGCGTGGTCAGCCATAATCTTCAAAAAGAAAACATTCTCGTCAATAATGGCGTCATGCAGCGGCTCTAGTTGACCGTTATTTAGTTCTTGAAGGCGGTTTCTAAAGTAATTTGCTTCTCTGCTGGTATGGTCGACCAACAGAGGGAAATTATTTGCTCCCGGCATCTTGCAAGATATTATTAACCCCAGCACTTTGCGCTTAAAAACCCATATATGAACTGCTGCATTGTATACTTCTATATTAAATGCCCTGATTTGCTGAGGATCAGTGTCAGCATTATACCCATGCGATTTCGCTTCGATTTGTTCAAATAGGGAATAAAATCCGTTAGCTTCCTGAATGAGCTGTGTGTCCTCACAGCGAAATCCGAGCTTAAGGAAAAGGGAATGCTCTTTCATAATTCTAGACCAAAACCTGATCTCATCAAGTGAACGCGTCACAAATACATTCAATTGCAATCAACCTCCCATTTACTCGCCTCTTTGATGTTATGTTAAATTTGCATTGTCCTATGTCAAAGTAATAGACCGCTCTGCGCTCGCGGCGCGTCAATTTATATCAACGTACAATAAAAAAGAGGAACCGAAGTTCCTCTTTTCTTTCTTACTTAATGTAATTGTGGCTGACTAGATCTCCTGCAATCCGATACGTTGGAATGATAAACTCAATTGGGCCCATATAACCTGGCGCCACTTCGTATTTATTAAACACGATAACAAGCTTGCCGTCATTGTTAATGTAGAAGCTTTGATCTTTCTTAATCGTAGAGAACGCTTCTTCCATCGGAATATCATTTGCTTCGCCGGCGATCCAGTAGATTTTACCCTCGTCGCCTTTCATTTGTTCTTTCATCTGACTAATAATGTTCTCGCTGATCACCTGAACATATTGATCGTCTTTGAACAGCATTGGCAAACTAATCAGAATTTGATTTTTCTTATCAATCGTATCAAATTGCATTTCCATCGAGGAAGAAGCTGCGATTTGCGTGACGTAACGACTAATGGAGAAGATCGTGTCGTTATCGGTCTTCACTTCATAGCCCGCGTCAACTCCGATATGAGCCTCATTTAATCCCTGTTTCTTTAATTCCTCAATCTCAGCTTGGAATTGATCGTACAGCGCTTTATTTTCAGCCAAATACTTCTTATTCAGCCCTAATTGTAATTCTTTGTTCTCCATATTGGTGATTGCGGGCACCTTAATGCTGGCGTCATAATTAGGATCAGCGACTTTAAACTCTTTTAAAGTCAGCACCTTAATGATTCGATCCACTCCCGGAATCGCAGCAAAGGCATTCGCAACCGTTGTACTTGCATTAATGGCAATCAAGAACACAAGGATCGCTGCCGCAACAGTAAGCCCTTTGACCTTCAACCGTTTTACTCTGCGTGTTTGCAAGGCTTGCTTAATAGATCGATTAACGATTAAATCCAGCTCTTCGGGAATCGGTACCGCTTGGTACTCCTTCCTAAGATTATCTAGTATATCAGTCATTACTTGATCTCCTATCCTTTAATTTCACACGAAGAAGCTTTAGCGCTTGATACAAACGTGTTTTGACCGTATTGACATTGTCATGAAGAACTTCCGCTACCTCTTCAATCTTCATATCTTCGAAATAACGAAGAATGATAACATCCCGATATTTGGGAGGCAGATCGTCAAGCGTTCGTACGAGATCAATGTCCATGTACTCATCCACTGCACCATGCGCGTACAATTCCAGCTTTTCTTGATCCATCGGATAAATCTTCTTATGCTTACGTAAAAAATCGAGCGATGTATTAACTACGATGCGGAAAAACCAGCTTCTCACTACTGACTCATCTTTGAGATACTCTATACTCGTCATCGCTTTGTAGATGGAATCTTGTACGATATCGAGCGCATCTTCTTTATTTTTGACATAGCTGTATGCCAGCCGGTAGATATTCTGCTTATTCTCGGTAATACAATTCGTCAGTAATTGTTCGGTCTTCCTATTCAACATAGCCCGGCATACCCTTCTTTATTTATGATCACTTAGTAATGGCATCAATGAGCATAGCTGCGTAAAATTGTGCGCCATCCTTCTTCAAGTGAACGCCATCGTTGGAGAAATAATCGTCTTTCCCTTCACTTGCCGTATACCAGTCTACTATGATGACATTGCTGAAATCCTTAGCAACTTCTGGAAGCATCTTATTTACGGTGTCTTGCCAATTACGAGGCACTCTTGTATTCACCAGATAGATATGATCAACTTTACCCAACGACAGGATCAAAGCTTTTAATTGTTTGCTTGTAAAAGCTCCATTCGTACCCAGCTCGACAACAACCGTACTGCCCAGCTTGTTGTCCTCCTTCATCTGATTGATAACCTCTTGAGCCTGCCGCATTTGCCGGCCAACTTTACCATCAATGACAATGCCGGGAAGCTGCTTCTCCAGGAATGGCGCAGCATCCAGGATGACAGAATCACCAATAACCGTAATACCTTTGCCCGACTGGTGTTCCAGCGGTGGCTGGACGGTGTTTTCTGGGTCTGAAGGCTTCACCGAAGGGGGCTCAGTTGAAGGCTGCTCATCAGGCTTTTTCCCATTATCCACCGGTGTTTCAGTCGGCTGCTCCTTAGGAGGTTCCGGTGTTTCAGTCGGTTTTTCTGTCGGAACTGGTTCATGAGGTGTTTCTTTTGGCGGATTCTCATCCTTAGCGGTCTGTGCATTTGATGTTGTTTTATCTTGATCAGCATGAATGATTTCGCCCTTGCCTGCTTCATTTCCATCAGGAGTTGTAACAGGATGCACCTCATAGTCCGGTTCGATGGGCTGAGAAACAACTGGCGTAGGAGCCGGCTTAGCCTTCAGGAGATACCCTCCGAAAGAGCTTGGTGTAAGCAGTAAAGGAATAATTAACATAAGAGCAATCGGCTGCAAACCAAACCATCTAACGGACAATAATTTTCGCGAAATTTCTCTAATTGACCCGCGGCGAAGCGGCTCTTCAATAAATTTATAAGACAAGGCCGCCAATACAAAGCTTGCAGCAACCTGCATGACAACAAGTGAGACATTAGGAGCGCTTGCTTGATTGGCGGGTGAGGTTAATACAATAACTGGATAATGCCAAATGTATAGGCTGTAAGAACGTACGCCAATCCACTTCAGTGGACGAAAGCCCATTATTTCACCAAGTCTGCTTGCCGGATGAGCAAGAACAGCGATAACCACAGCCGTAATAACAGACAACAGAAGAAAACCACCGCGATATAACCAAGCATCATATTCATTCATGCTGTACATCATGTAAATCAGAGCAAGCAAGCCAGCTGCTCCAATGATATTCATGGAATAACGAGCGCTTCTTGATACCGCCTGTTTCAATTTATGACTCGGCCATACCACAGCAAGTGCAGCTCCGATCAGCAGTCCGAACATACGAGTATCTGTTCCGTAATAGACACGGCTTGGATCTGCACCCGGTTCGTAAAGAAACAACATAGCTGCAGCGGATGCGATAGCCCCAACAAGAATAAAGAGAAATAGCTTACCTCTCCGATGAGTTAGCAACAGAAGAAGTGGCCAAAGCAAGTAAAACTGCTCTTCAATCGACAAGGACCATAAATGACCGATTGGCGAGGGTGGGCCAAAGCTTTCGAAATACGAGACCTGATGGAAAATGAGCCACCAGTTATTGACATAGAACAAGGATGACAAGTAGTCGCCTTGCAAATGCAGGAGTCGGTTGGGATTAAGGAACAACAGCCAAATGGCGACGAACAGCAGCATGCAGAACATGGCCGGAAGCAGCCTGCGGGCTCTTCTTATCCAGAAATCTTTTAAATTGAGCTTACCGTGACGCTGTTTCTGAATAAGGATTTGATCGGTAATGAGGTACCCAGAGATAACGAAAAAAATAGCTACACCAATTAATCCACCTTGCGCCCACTTCATATTCAAGTGGTAGGCGATGACGGCAAGCACCGATAAGGCCCTTAATCCGTCAATTCCCGGCATATAACGCTTCATACTGTTCATGTTGTCTTCCATTGCTGCTTCCGTCCCTTACTTATCGAATAATTAACTATGTATTCAAGACGTGTTAATGAGCCAAAAAGTTTGCGATTTACACATGGAAATATAAAACAAAAAAGCATTCCTTATCCTTAAGGAATGCTTCCATAATTGCGATGAGAACCTTAGGTTTAAATCAACTCTGCAAGCAGACGAATCCCCTTCTCCATTTGTTCTAAAGAGGCAAAGGAATAGGATAGTCTGAGGTGATGCTGATCTGTTTTGTCATACAAATAGCCGGGGTTTAGAAGCACTCCTTCCTTTAGTGCGGCTTCAAATAAAGAAGGAATGGCTGGCTCACCATTTAACCGTAACCAAATGTAAAAACCGCCGGTTGGGATGAGCCAGGTAGCTTTATCCCGCAAATGATGCTCCAGCAATTGAAGCATATACGCACGCCGGCGCTTAAGTTCCTTCCTTATAGAAACCAGATGCTCTTCATATAACCCATGCTTAAGAAAATGCATGACCGTCCATTGCGATAAAGAACTTGCCCCATAATCCGACTGCATCTTCACATCCGCTAGCCGATGAATAACCTGCTCGGGTCCTATTACCCAGCCGATCCGCAAACCCGGACTGAGCGACTTCGACATGCTGCCGATATAGAGCACAAGACCATTCTGATCCAGAGCTTTGATCGGTAGTGGTGACGGTTCATCCAGCCATAGATCACGATAGGCATCATCCTCAATAATCGGCAGCTTATGCTGCATACCTAGCTTATAGATCTCTAGCCTTCTTTGTTCCGACATCACGATGCCAGTAGGGTTATGAAAGCTTGGAATCGTATAGAGGAAGGTGCCTCTCCCACTTCTCGCATATTGCTCCAATGTCTCGATATTCACCCCATCAGCATCCATCGGCAGAGCAGTCAAACTCATCCCGGCAGATTGGAACACTTGTAAGGACTGCAAATACGAAGGTGATTCAGCCAGCACGGTTGAACCATTCTTCAGTAAGCCAAGTGCGATAAGCTGAAGAGCTTGCAAGCCCCCTGAAACGATGAGGACAGAATCTGGAGAAACTTTCACACTATAATGCCCCATATGCCGGCTTATTTGTTCACGAAGTTCATAAAGTCCTCGCGGCTCGGTATAGCCAAAATGTTTCATTTGGGCTGGGAGCTCCCGAAGTATTGATCCCAGCGATTGCGGAAATAAATCCGGAGAAGGCTCACCTGTCCCAAGCCGGATTATATTCGGGAGAAACTCTGCATGATTAATATCTTGTATCGTACGGAGATTAGGCTTGTGAGTACCCGTCTTCACATAGGACTCCCAATCCGGAAGCTTTGGAATCCCCCTATTCCCTGCAGCAAAAGTAACAAGTGTCCCTCTTCCACTTTTCCCCTCAATTATTCCCTCCGCCGTGAGCTCTGCGAATGCTTGAACAACGGTACTTCGATTCACATTAAATGCCTGTGCAATGGATCTCTCGGTTGGAATACGGCTTCCCGGCGGCCATTCCCCGCTTATGATTTTATCCCGCATATATTCTGCGATTTGCCGGTATAAGGGGATCCCACTCTGTCGATCCGGCTTCCAGTTCGTTTCAAACTTCATAGCGTCCCCCTCTTTATATGAGCATTGGTTGGTAGCTGTACCAACCAATATTCAAGATAATAGAAAATGGTTGGTACGATAACCAACCAATTTTCAAGGTAATAGAAATTGGTTGGTACGGTAACCAACCAATTGGATGGAGACAATTATAGACGATCCTTATACAATGAGTCCATATTTACAACTAACGAAAGGCTGTGTTTTCTTTGCCGTTCTTTCATGGTTTATTGCTCGCGATTGGTCTTATTCTGCCACTTGGAGCGCAAAATGTGTTTATATTCTCACAAGGCGCACTTCATCCCAAATTCCGTATGGCATTGCCTGTTATTATTGCAGCTGCTTTATGCGATACAATCTTGATCCTGCTGGCTATTCTAGGTGTCTCCGTCCTTATAATAAACATCCCGATTCTAAAGACCATCCTGATTGTGGCAGGTGTATTATTTCTAGCTCACATCGGATGGATGACCTGGCGTTCTAGCAGCGGGGGGCAAACTGTAGAGGAAGCTGAACGTTACTCCCCCCTTAAGCAGATCCTTCTTGCCGCCTCTGTCTCCCTGTTTAATCCCCATGCCATCATGGATACGATTGGAGTCATCGGCACAAGTTCCTTACATTATAACGGTGCAGACAGATGGTTGTTTACGCTTGCTTGTATTCTCATTTCCTGGCTATGGTTCTTCTCTCTCGCTTCGGCCGGACGTATTCTCGGGAATCTGGATTCCAGCGGAAAGCTAATGAAGATGATGAACAAAATCTCTGCCTTGCTCATTTGGGCATCTGCTATTATGTTGCTCGCGATAAATGCAAGTGACCTCTTTAATTAGAAAGCAAAGAATTAGCCCTCTTAAAATGTTAAGTATTAAAAAATACTGAGACCAAATAAATTTATATAAAATGGCCTTGCTACGATTAATTAGCAAGGCCATTCAGAATCCACGAGTAATGGCGATCGGAAGAACATTCGGATGCGCAGAATGCTGCGTAATCGGTCAAAGACTTTTCCAATCAAGGCCCAATCCCTTCCTTTTCAATCTTCTGAGTCTTGAGATCAGGGCGTCTTAGCGTAAAGTCACTCTTCACATCCAAATCCGCTCTTGTAAACAGCGTGTTCCATTCCTTTGCAAGAGGCTTGAACTTACGGAAGTGATACCGATAGTAATGCTCACCAAATCCAAATACATCAACACCAAGCTTCTTCTGGGCATAAATGAACGTCTCCTGCATCTTTTCTTTCACATATTCGGAGGTCAACTGTTCAATTGTACTAAAGCCCTGTATTTTGGTCAGCTTGATGTTGCGGTCTATACTTGTTATTTTGCCGTCTCCTTCAACATGTAGCTTGAATATCGGCTTGTCGCCATCCATGCTGACATGCATGTGGCTATGCATATGGTAGAACTGTACGCCAATAGCACCAGGACTTGTTGGTTTACCGCCCGGACCAGGCAAGGAAAATAAAGTACTTCTGACATAGTCACTGGCAAGCATAGCCATTCGGGTCTGTTCATTAGAGAGATAACCAATCAGCTTATCCCCTCGAAATACCGCTGCTCCTGCCGTTTTGACAACTGCAGCAGGATAGATGGTTTTGATCGCATCCAGACTTTTACTTTTTTCGACATCGCCGGATATTGTAATCGCCCCAAGCATTAACACACGGCCTTCGGTCAGAAGCGCCTGTGCAATATCATAGAGATGACTACGGGGGATACCGCCAAAAACTTGACGATAGGTCTCAACTTGTGTTTGAATTTTAAAACTTGCATATTGCCCCCTCGCATACACTGTCTTCAAGAAATCCGAAGCAGGATACCCTTTGGCCACCAGTACGAGAACATCCTCACGCACATATCGGTTACGCTGAAGCACGTCTATAAATTGATTGATTCCCTCTCTCGCAAGCTTCTCGTCTATGATAATGATTCGAATATGGGCAAGGAGCGGCATACGTTCCAGGCTTTCATTTAATCGGGAGGTTGCTTCGGCTATAGAATTCCCTTCCTTGGTATACAGGGCAGTAGGTGTACCACCCTTCCCCCCTTTGTTTGGATCGGTCTCCAGGGCATTAACGGTTTCGAAGGTCACTTTGTATCTCATATTTTGACCAGGCTCCAAGGCCATCCCTGTTATAAGAGATGCACGGTTAAGCTCAACCTGATCCCAACACCCCGTGCCCATGAACATGAAAGAAAGGCATAACATCAGAAGGTACAGGCTGCGCAGCGAGTTCATGTAACCCTCCGTTTATCCCATTTGGAAAACAAGGACAAATAAGGGACACCAAAGGATTCAATTCTTGTTAACTGTACCATTAGCAAGCAGCAACCTAATACAAGCCCATAAAGCCCAATCAAGGAGCTAAGAATAATCATTCCGAATCGGAAAAACCTCACTTTCGCACCGAAAGTGTAGATCGGTGAGACAAAGCCTGAGATAGCCGTCAAAGAAACGACGATGACGTTAATATTGGAGACAATTCCCGCTTGAACGGCCGCTTCCCCAAGCACCAGGGCTCCTACAATTGAAATCGTCTGACCAACAATCCGAGGCATCCGCGTACCCGCTTCACGCAATATTTCGAATGTAATCTCCATCAGAAGAATTTCGATGCCGGCAGGAAACGGTATGCCTTCACGCTGAGCTGCTATACTCGTCAGCAGGATACTTGGAATGAGCTCCTGATGATAACTAGTCACAGCGATATAGAGCCCCGGTACGATTAAGGACAATATAAAAGCGAAATAGCGCAGATAACGGGCGAATGAGCCAATAACAAACCATTGATATTCGTCTTCTGGTGATTTGAAGAAGTCCGTAAAGATCGATGGGACAATCAGCACAAATGGACTGCCGTCTACAATGACAGCTATTCTTTTGTTAATCAAATAGCTGCAGACGGCATCTGGACGTTCACTGCTGTAGACAGTGGGAAACAGTTGCATGCTTTTTCCCTTTGAATGAAGCAAATCTTCAATACGACCGGAATCAAACAAGCTGTCTATATGCGCACTGTTCAGACTCTCACGAACCTGCTCCAAGATCTGTTCTTCGACCTCGCCATCCAGATAAGCGATATAGACCGCCGTATTTGTCATATAACCAAGCTCAAACTTTTCAAATCGCAGCTTTACATTATTGAACCGTCTTCGAATCAAGCTCATATTCGTATCCGCGGACTCCGTGAACCCTTCTTTGGGACCTCGGACCACATTTTGCGACGTAGGCTCTTCGACGGAACGGGAACTCAGCGACCTAACGTCTACAGCGAGAACAAGTGGTAATCCTTCTATAAATATAGCCGCATACCCGAGAACCATTTTATAAGTAACGTCATTCATATTTTTCAAGATTTCATGCTTAAGCGCGGAATAATAGTTGGTCTCAAGCTGATGAAAGGTCTCCTCTTTGCTAAGCTGCTCCTTGTTATCTGCTAAGGGAAGATCTTTCACGATCTGTTTCGTAATAAAATCTGTACTCGTCATCGTCGTCAGATAGCATAGCAATCCCTCGTATTGCCCAACATGAACAGACACTACTGCAAGATCTGTCGTTTGACCAAATACCTCCTTTAAGCTTTTTTTCACCTTCTCTAAGCTGCTAAGCTCCTCTCCTGAACTTGTTTGATTGTCCGTATTCATGTAATCGCTCCTTTCCGGTAACGGATTCGAATCAGCAGCAGCGTCAAGAGCGGCACTAACAGCTGAAGTGGAATATGCAGCGTATAAATGACATACTTCAAGCCTTCTGTCACATGCTCAGCGCTGTTACGCGTAACGAGAATGGAAAATGCTCCTGCCAGAATGGCAAGAGGAAAAGCAAAATCCTTCGCCTTTCTATTGAAGACACGCGCTACCCCCTCCGTGCAGGCAAGGAGAAAGACCGTACATTTCAACAGGGTGCCAAAAATAATAATCAAAGCGATTATGGCATCCATCCGGGTAATGATGTTTGCAATATTAATTAATCTCGCTGCATCGAGCAACGCAAACACGGAGTATTTTTTATTCTCAAGTCCCAAGGTCCAAATCTGGATAAGATCCGTTAGGGATAGGATGATACATGTGCTCAGGAAGGCATATAGGGTGATTTTTCGGAACCCTTTTGCCCCGCCTAGCTGCGGTTGAAAAACAAGGAAGACTATAATCTCTCCATAGGGGAACCAGATTGAAAAGCTGAATGCCGCTTTAATAACCGGCCACATTCCCTTTGATAAAAACGGCAGCATTTGCTCCAGAATGATCGAGCTGCTGAACATGAGCAAGACAGCAAGGGTGATCAGCATAAACAGAATGAGCCATAAGATTAAGGAAGCAAAACGGGCTACCGCATGCAGCCCCCCTAGCACGGTGTAAGCAATTAACAGTACAAACATGGTGGTTAGAAGAGGAACCGGCGTCATTCGAAGCAGCGTACTCATAATCAGCTCGATCATATCCCTAATATTACGAGCAGCAATATATAGGAAATAAGTCGAATAGATCAGTACAAAGCCCTTCCCTATCACCTTGCCCCAAGCTTTTTCCAGCATGGGATAAAGTCCCCTGTCTTCTTGTGACGTTAACATGGCGCTATAAATTACAATTAACAAACAAGCTGGAAAAAAAGCGACAATGCCAACGAGCCACGAATCCGGAACAAGACTTGGCGTCCCGAATATAATCGAGGTGCTCAGCAAAAAAACGAGCTGTATGGTGAAGGTATCGATTATATTAACTTTGCTTGGCGTCACGCTTCTCCCCACCTTGATTCTTTGATTTGCTGCCGAATTTCTTCTTTAGGCGGTCGCTCATTCTAAAGTTGACCCATGCTGCTATCACAAATGCACCAATAATCATATAAATGGTTGACGTATCTGGATATACTGGAAGCAAATGCACGAGTACAGTAAAAAAAGGCTGTTGAAAGACCAGTACATCCAGCATGGCCATCAGCAATATGCCAAGCACCATCATAACCAACATCCCGAGGATGATCATACGACACCCTCCCTATCGTTTAAGTTACTGTCATTTTGCTCCAATATGGATGGAAATATGTACAAAAAAACACCACGATCGTAACCGAAGTTACAATCGCGGTGCTTTAGACAACATTATTTGTAGTGCAGCTCTTGATGTCTCGAAATCACGATATCCATTATTTTCCGATAAATGTCCAGGGCATAATCAGGCTTCAAACCATACTGTTCAGAGATCTCTGCTATCTTCCTGAATTGCAAAGTTTCACGATTAGGATCCTGCGCTGTAAGCAGATGCTCCGCTTTGTACTCGCCGACTGCCTCCGTATAGATAAACCTCTGAGCTAATAAAGCAACAATCTGTTGATCCGTCTTATCAATGGCCGATCGCAGTTCATCTAATGTTGTCATGTGCACCCTCCGTAGTCTGATGTCGCGTAGACGCTTTATAGCGGTAAAGCAAACATTATATATAGAAGATAACACAAGATTAGAACGTCTGTAAACGAAAAAAACCATCTATTCCTGAACATTTCAGAAATAAATGGTTTTTTCGTTCGGATTAATAATTAATGTCCCATCATAATTGGTGCCTCAACGATTTTGCCCTCATCTTCCGGCGATCTGACCGGTTTACGCAGTAATAATCCAAGAATGGCACCTACAATTGCAACACCTGCAACCACCAGGAAGGTCTCCCCATACGAATCGTAAAAAGCATTCGGAGTTGCCGCTTGACCTGGTTCCATATGATCCTTAATCTTGGTTGTCAAATACGTGCTGAGACCCGCGATCGCAAAGGAGGTCATAACCTGCTGGGTAGCAGAGGTCAGTGATGTCACTCGTCCAACAAGACTTGGCGGCGATGCCTTAATCAGATACGTATTCATCGGCATCATTGAAAGACCCATTCCTACGCCAAACAATCCGGATGTGATTAGAATCAACGACATCCCATCGTCAGGAGAAATATTTGATAAGAGGTATGCTGCAATCCCAACAACGCTAAGCCCTGTGACCAGCAGTGGTCTTGCACCAATCCGGTCAAATAATTGTCCTCCAATTGGCATGAAGATCGCTGAAGCGATAGCCTGTGGAAGCATAATAAGTCCGGATTCCATCGCTGTATGTCCTTGCACTTGGATTAGCAGCATTGGAATTAAGAAGAAGGTTCCCATTAGCGCAATCTGTGTGACCCACTGGACAACAATACCTTTACTGAAATCTCTGGAACGGAATACACGAAGCTCCAATAGCGGATGCTTGCTTCGAAGCTCTACGATAATAAAGATAAGAAGTGCGACAACCCCAACAATTAGTCCCGTCAATGTCTGAGCGGATGTCCAGCTCGTTCCTCCTTCACTTACCCCGTACGATAAAGCAGCAAAGGCAAGAGGTCCAAATATAATGCCGGGAATATCAAGCGAGCCAACGGTTTGACGTTCAAAGTTAGGTAAGGTACGCAGACCAGCCATGATGCCGATGATCCCAAATGGGATATTGATCAGGAAGATCCACTGCCAAGAAGCATAATCAATCAATGCGCCCGCAACAACTGGGCCTAATGCCGGAGCAATAAGAACCGGGATACCCAGCATCCCCATAACCGATCCAACCTTCTCAGGCGGACTCAGTCTGTAAATAATTGCGAAGGCAATTGGCATTACCATTCCCCCGCCAAGCCCTTGAATGACACGGAATAAAATGAGCATTTCGATGTTGCCAGCAAAAGCACATAGCAGTGAGCCTGCTGTGAACATTCCGACCGACACCAGGAAAATCCGTTTAGCCCCGAATCGGTCAGATAACCAACCGGCCAGCGGGATAACAGCAGCTTGAGCTAAGGCGTACCCCGTAGTCGTCCATTGGACAACGGACAAATCCTTCCCGAACTCCTTCATGAAGCCGCTTAAGGCTACGTTCATGGCGGTCCCATCCAGAATAACCATAAATAATCCGACGATGACAGCGATAAGCGGCGCGATGATCGACCTTATGGTGAACGTACTCGCGTCCGGTACAACGTGTTGAGCAGTTTGTGACATGTAAATCCTCCATTCCTGATTCATGTACTTCGGATTATAGCGATAAAATGACCGATGGTCAACTTATTTTTGAACCGGCGGTCATTTTTATTTTTATGTTAAAATATAAAGGTTTCAGCTCCAATTATTCATTTAAACTAAACTTAAAGATTGTAAATACCATAAAAACTTGTACTTATGGTCATTAATTGTTTGAACCCAAATCCACAATGGATATGCTATACTGTAGGCAATAACGGAGGATGATGGCTGTGAACCGAGAAGAGAAAAAACTCGAGACAAAAAATCGCATACTTGACGCGGCGATGTGCCTGTTTGCCGAACAAGGCTTTGAAGCCACCACAGTCGCTCAAATCACAGAAGCTGCCGGCGTTGCGAAAGGCACCTTCTTTAACTATTTCAAAACCAAAGAAGATGTCCGGGGCAAGCTCGACAAATTAGTCGCCATTGATGAATTAATCAACCTGAAGGATAAGCCAGGCCCGTACGCCCCCCGCTTTCTTGCTTTAGTCAAGACTTTGGGCGACTCAATGGCTGTGAATCACAGCATGCTTCTCCTGTCGATCCAAGGCATGCTGGCCAACAATCAGAACATAGAAGAAAGCAAGGAAGGCTTCTGCTTTGTCATCGATAGTCTGGTTCCCATCTTTGAGAAAGGCCAGCAGACGGGTGAATTTACGACAACCATCCCTGCTCTAACGATGGCCCATATTGCGACGCAGATCTACTTGGGAGTCATGCTTAATTGGGTAATGGGCATTACCAAAGACAGCTTTGGCGACCAATTGCTTCTCTCATTCCAGGTGTTTTTCGAAGGCATTCTGAAGAAATAAGATTCTGTGGACAAACAAAAAAACCGTGCCAATGGCACGGTTTTTTTTATCGCGATAATCCACGTGTAATGCTTTTCAGAAATGCCAGACCTATCATTGCGCCCAGCGTATTTAAGATAATATCGTCTATATCGAAACTCCCTACTCTTGTAAATAATTGAATCGATTCAACAAGAAATAGAATAAGGACGATTACGAATAGAAAAACAACGGGACGAAGCAGCTTGCGATTGAGCGCCGGGATAAAGATACCTAGTGGGATGAACATGACGATGTTTCCAAATAAATTTTTCACCCAAGTATCGGTATTATAGTGTTCCCGGTGATAGACCAGCGATTTGATCGTATGGAACGGAATGATGTTGTAATTATAAGTCGGCCATAAGTTATTGCCTCGGATAAAGAGCAGCTTGATCATGATGAGGCAGTAAATAGTAAAGAGCGTCAGAATAATGAAATAGACAGGCTTTGGCAAATGCCTAGCGTTAGCGTTCATAGAGTAACCTCCTCCTACAAGCTTCGCAGAAAAATAGCCCCTCTCCGCCTGAACAGCGGCAAAGGGGCTTATCGTTATTTCGCCAGGTTATAATCATCTTCAATCTTGCCACGCAATATGACCGTTCCGTGCTTAGCATTTGTTAAGGCCGGCTTATCCGAGTGCTTCACTTTTCGAACGATTTTTACCGGTGTTTTCTTCGATTTACTTCCGAATAGTCGATCGAATAAGGTCATCTGGAATCGCCTCCTCTATGTATAGTTTACGACAAATCTTACCAGCTTGTCCATATGTCCCAGCATTGTAAAGGGACTTACGATATGCTCCCATTCCTGCATATGCTTCTCTAGATCGATCGAATTCTCAATGGCGATCAGGCAGCCAAGCCCAAGCTTCCCACTATTACGAATAAAAAGAAGCGTGTCAGAATCGGTATGGTCAAAATGGCTTTTCACCTGCTCCCAAGTCGGATAGGTAAGCTCGGTTTCGAGAAATTTGTCAATCGCCTTATAGTCCATCCGATCTTGATCCGGCGTACAGGCACGTCCCCACCGCCAGCTTGTCAGCTTATGTCTACCCCGATTGTTTATGACGAGCACCGCTCGCACACCTGACCTTTGAACCTGGAAGAGATGACAGACATCCTCAATCAGGGCATCAAACAAGAGGTTGATTTTCTCAGCTTTCAGAAGATTAGTCGCTTCTCGGCTGTTTACGGTTTCCTTCACATCAGCGATCAACCTCTCGTAATTATTACGTGATCGATATGGCGGCACTGCAATCTCTCCAGATTTACGCCTGGAAGCAAGGAATCCAGCAATTACTGCAATTGGTGAAGCGTATACAATAAATAATAGAATAAATTTAAGTCGGCCCTCAAGGGTGCTGTCTGCCTTCCATTCGGCTAGACGTTTGAGCGGGATTGACAACATGTCATTAAGAGCGAAGAGCTCTTCGAGAATGGCGGGAAGCATAATACTAACGACGACCCAGAAGATGATCTGTCCCGGGACTGTTCGGAAGACGGCTTGTACGAATTTTTTCAAGGTTTCCCCTCCCATCCTCATTCAGTATACTAGATGGAAAGATTTTCTACCAACAACAAAAAGCCCCTTTTAATAGGGGCTTAAGATGCATTATTGTTGTTTGCCGAGTAATCGAACCGTACCATGTGAGGCAGGTGGAATCGGTTTATTTGTCTTAATTTCTGCTTCGACCAGTTCCCTGCCGCATATTGTACGGATCGTTTTCTGCGATGCAATGCGAAGCTGGAGCTTTGCCGACTTTTTACTGCTACCGAACATCTAGGATCCCTCCATTACCCATCATGGTCACATGCTTACAAATATATAATGAAGGAATCCAAATTATGAAACAGTTGCTTATATATTTCCACATAAAAAAAGAGCAGCAATATCATCATCACTGCCCCAGCACTTCTATTTATTTGCGAAAAGATAAGCCCTTGTCTGCTAATGCCTGGCGAAGCAGGACAATGGCTGTTGGCCCTACGCCATGCAGCTCCAGCACATCTTTTTCGGTCAGCTCAGCAAACTGATCAAGCTTTGCGTAGCCCGCTCCTGCAAATGCTCGCATAGCAGGCTTGCTTAGTTTGCTTGGAAGGTCACTTGTTTGTTCCATTGTTATTTCGCTCCATTCAGCTGGTTATAACGCTGCTTCAGCGTTGCTTTCTTGCTTCACCGGTTTCTTCTTGGGGCCGGAGAAGTTAAGAAGCAGGAAGCCTGCTACGAAGATTAGTGTACCTACTATGATATAGCTTGTGATCGGATCTCGGAAGAAAATGTACGCCCAAAGAATGGAGAATAATACCGAGCTGTTGCCCACGATCGCAACGACCGCAAACGGCACTCGCTTCATCGCTTCCGCGAACCAGAAGAAGCTAAGTCCTGTAATAATCCCTAAGAGGATTAGCGCTCCCCATGCTCCAAATGTAATCGGTCCCGTAAATCCATGGGTCTGGAATGGCACAGGTATGGATACCATCAAGGTCGCCAATAAGAAGACCGAGAAGTTCATGTTGCCATTGTCCATCGTCTTCACCAGCATTCGCTGACTTAAGACATGAATGGCAGCCCCGATTCCTGCCAAGGTGAAGAGTAACGTTGTTAATCCACTGCTGCCCAGCAGCTCATTCAGAGGAACACCGTTCCAACCAACAACAATAACGCCGATGACGCAAAGAGCAGCTGACAACCATCCCGCTTTCGTCACTTTCTCTTTGAAGAGAACGCTGCCAGATATCAGCAGTACGACTGTCTGCACTGGTTGAACAAGAATATTGCCATAGGAATAGCCGATCATGAGGGCGATATTCTCGAACACATAGTTCGCTGATTTACCTGCTGCTCCGAACCATAACCATTTCATACGGGCACGGAATTGTATCCGGCCATCCTTCATGAGCAGATAGATAGCCAGCACCACAACACCAAAGAAAAATCGGCATAACGTGATGATCGAGCTGTCTACCATCGTTGAAGCTGTCTTAACCAAGACCCCAACAAAGCTCCATGCTAATGTTGCCAAGAATAAATACACATAACTCACAAGCAGCTGCACCTTCTTATGTCCATAGGTTTGTTCAATTATGTAAGCCTATAAAGTATACTCCTCCACTGGGAAATGCGTCTATACAAAAAACTGGCTGCACCGATCATATACGGTGCAGCCAGTTTCTCTTTATTTCACCTGGTATGCTGTAATAAAAGCTTTTGTGAAAGATCTTAGTTCCTTATCTGATGCATCGCTGCTGTTTACCATGTAATTATAGCGGTCACCTTCTGCATTTTCCTGTGCTGACCAAAAGTATTGCTTTATTTTCGAATCCTTCCTTAAGTTCCTGTACATCTCTTGCCCTTCAATACGAATAATATTGGAGGATGACGGATTGTCGACAAGTATCGATGCTAATCTCATATTATTATTGTTGTCAATCCATGTTTGATAAGTTGCTTTCTTATCTGAATATTCATAGACTACTCCAGATATATGGACAGGTGTATGAATCTTCTGATAGGCGTAAGGATATCCGGTTGCTTCATCCTTACCGTAGACCCATTCCTCTTTGTTAGGTAAATAGGAATCGTATAGCGTTTGTAATTTTATATTTGTTAAAACAGCCTTCCCAATGGATTGAATTGGCGGCGCGATGTTATTTACTTCTTCCATAAATGCAGAAGAGATTTCTCGTACTGAGTTGTAGATAAATGGCTTTGACGTCGATGAAGTATAAATGGGAAGACCTGTGCGCTTGACTGTGCCTGCATCTTCCCCAAATGCAATGACAGCAGCTTCTCCTGGCTTAAGCAAATTCGAAACTCGCTCGGAAAGGATCCTTTGGGTGTCAGAATATTCATCTAATTGAACTTGCTGGTTCGATCCCACCGTAAGTGTAACGTTACCTTGCTTATCTTTTAGAGTGACCCACCCTGATGATACCGCTGCATACATGAATCCACTTAATACAACGAAGCTTAATGCGATAATGGCAACTAATAAGGTTACTCGATTAGGCTTATACTTTCGATACAAAGCAGAAGGCTCAGATACATGATGAGCAGTAATTTTCTGCATCATTCGCTCAGAGAAATCAATCTCCACAGGGTGACGGACAGCAGCTTGAAATTGTGCGAGAGAATCAGCTCTCCGTACAAATCGTTTGGTTTTCATCTAGCAGCTCCTTCCTATTCCAATCTGAGGATCGTACGATCTTCTTACGCAGGCGCTCGAATTGCTTGCGCAAAGTGGCCTCTTTCTCCCCCATAATTTCCGCGATTTCGGAAAAGCTCTGTTCTTCAATCACTCTAAGAATTACGAATTGACGATCATGGACCGACAGACTCTCGAGTATTTCCTCTGCAAGACTGGCCGTATGGTTGGCTGGCTCATGTACCTGCAAGCGTACAATAATGTTAAACAGCTGCAGCCGTTTCTTTCGTTGCTTAATCAGATTCAGGCAATGATTATGGGCGATCCGATATAGCCAGGCAGAAAACGATATGGTTGGTTTATAAGTGGCTATAGAGGTGTAGGCTTTCAGAAAAACCTCTTGTACCGCATCCTCTGCTTCTGACGGATTCCCTAACACATGAAAGCAATACAGATGTATTCTCCTTTGAAAATGCAGCACAATTGGCCGATATTGCTCCGTATCCCCATTCTGCACTTCCTCAACCCATTCTCCGATTCTCTCGGCAAACTCCTGTTGGATAGATTCCATAAGCGCTCCTTTCTTCTCTCTTTAATTACCTGTATAACAACGACAAAGTCCGTAATGTGACATCCCCTTCAAATATAACTCATAAATTTTACCATATTTAGAGATTTCGATAAGTGCAAAATTCAAAGGGCCCTTATCGCACTGCGATAAGGGCCCTTTGAACGAACATTCCACTACCTATTTACCAAGCTGCTCACGCCAGAAATACTTCGGCTGCCAGCCCAGCAGTTTCTTTGCTTTATCACTATTCAGAAGTGATTCGTACCCTTCCAGTGGTGCGCGGAAATCGGTCACTTCCGGGTAACGCGCAGCCATCAGCTCACGGCTCGTCATATCCATACTCGATTCATCGTTAGCAAGGTTGATAGCTACTGAGCCAAGCCCTTCAGCTTTGATGGCAAGCTCACACGCTTCAGCAACATCACGTGTATCGATATAGCTCCACAAGATGCGCTCCCGCTCCTCTGGTTTATGAATAAACGAAGGGAAGCGCTCATACCATTCCGGCGGAATGACGTTGCCGAGACGCAGCGATACGACCTGCATGCCAGTACGGCGATGGAACATATCAGCTGTTGCTTCGTTGACGATTTTGGATAAGCCGTAGCTGTCCTGCGGAAGCTGCGGGTGAGCTTCATCCATCGGAACGTATTGCGGGCCAAAAGGGTGCTCCGCAAAGCAGATCCCGTAGGAAGATTCGCTGGAAGCGATAACGACTTTTTGAATACCTAAGCCAGCCGCTGCTTCAAGTACGTTATAAGTCGCCATGACATTATTGCGGAAAGTAACCTCTGGCGGCACCATTCCCGCTCTTGGAATCGCAGCCATATGCACCACTGCATCTGCTCCTGCAAGTGCACCATAGGTTTGACCTAAGTCCTCAAGATTAACGATCAAAGTATTGCAGATCGCTTCTTCCGGATGTCGGGTATCTACGTTTAATACTTCATATCCCTGTTCGACAAAATGTTTGACGATCCAGCGCCCAAGCATCCCGCTGCCACCGGTTACTACAACTTTAGCCATTCCTTCTAGCTCCTTCAGATCAATTCCTGATTTATTTCAGAATTGCTTCGATTTGGGTAAGTACGTCTTCACTAAGCGTAATGCCGGATGCTTTCGCATTCTCCGTCACTTGCTCCGGACGACTTGCGCCAACAAGTGCGCTCGCTACGTTCGGTTGGCGGAGAATCCACGCAAGCGCCAAGTTGCCGACACTGATCTCAAGCTCAGCTGCAATTGCTTCAAGCTGGCGTACTTTGTTGATTTTCTCCTCTGTGATGCCTTTGCCCATCCAATCGATCTTGGAAGCACGGCTGTCAGCCGGGAATTCTGTTGTTGAAGTATATTTGCCTGTTAAGAGGCCTTGTGCAAGCGGCGAGAATACAACCTGGCCGATGCCGGAACGCTCGCTGAGCGGGATAATCTCCTTCTCAATATAGCGCTCAAACATATTATAGATCGGTTGATTGACAACAATACGGTCAAGCAGATAACGATCTGCCACACCAAGTGCTTCAGCGATTTGCGAAGCCTGCCATTCACTTACACCAACATACAGCACTTTGCCTGAACGAACGAGATCGTCCATTGCGCGCAACGTTTCATGCAGCGGTGTCTCTGGATCATGACGATGACAGTAGAAAATATCGATATAATCATGACCAAGACGCTTAAGGCTTGCATTCGCCTGCTCGATCACATGCTTACGGGACAAGCCGCGGTCATTTGGACCTTCACCCATCGGCCAGAATACTTTTGTTGCAAGCACATACGATTCACGAGGATAAGCTTTGAGCGCTTCCCCGACTAATACCTCTGCCCCGCCCCGCTCGTACACATTTGCTGTATCAAAAAAGTTAATCCCAAGATCATAAGCTGTGCGAATCGCGTTAACCGCATTCTCACGTTCCACATAACCACCATATGTAAGCCAGCTGCCTAAGCTGATTTCACTCACTTTCAGACCTGTACCACCAAGTTTCCGATAATTCATTGTATTGTTCCTCCATTCAACTGTAAGTTATGAAGCCAACCTCATTCTAAAGGACTTCCCTAAGGATGAAAAGAACTGAAATGTTTTTCATTAGATGTGTTTGAGGTTACCTACTATACTTGGATATACCTAATCATTAATCCAGCTGGAACAAAAAGCGGCCGCCAAAATGGCGACCGTCATCTCTAAATACCTATTCAAATTCAACGTTATGATATACCTGCTGAACGTCTTCCAGATCTTCAAGAGCATCAATCAGCTTCTCGAAGGAAGCTACTGCGTCTTCTGGAAGTGTTACAAAGTTTTGCGCAAGCATTGTTACTTCGGCAACTACAAATTCCGTAATACCCGCGCTCTTGAATGCTTCTTGTACGGCGTTAAATTGATCAGGTGCTGCATAGACCATGATGGTCTCGTCTTCTTCTACGATATCGCGGACATCAACGTCGGCTTCCAGCATCAATTCCAGTACATCATCCAAAGACTTGCCTTCCACACCGATAACAGCCGTTTGATCGAACATATAAGATACCGATCCGCTAACACCCATGTTACCTCCAGCTTTGTTGAAAGCGGAACGTACTTCAGGAGCTGTACGGTTTACGTTGTTTGTCAGAGCGTCGACAATAATCATTGAACCAGCTGGACCAAAACCTTCATAACGAAGCTCGAAATATTGCTCATCCGAGCCGCCTTTTGCTTTCTCAATAGCGCGGTCAATAATCGCTTTCGGAACGTTATACGTCTTCGCGCGTTCAAGGACGAACTTCAGAGCGCCATTGGACTCCGGATTTGGCTCGCCTTTCTTCGCAGCTACATAAATTTCAAGACCAAATTTCGCATAAATACGGCTAGTATTCGCATCTTTCGAAGCTTTTTTCTCTTTGATATTATTCCACTTACGACCCATGCTGCACCACTTTCTTCAATTTTCTATAAGCCTATTATAACGGCTTTTGGTTGTATTGGACAACTCCTAATCCAATTGTGGTGTTTGATCTGCTATCTCTTATTTCCTCACTTGAAGCTTTTGCAGACGCAAGGCGTTCAAGACGACGGAAACCGAGCTGAGTGCCATCGCTGCCCCCGCTACCCATGGAGCAAGCAGTCCAATTGCTGCAATCGGGATACCAAGCGTGTTATAGCCCAGCGCCCAGAAAAGATTTTGCTTAATGTTCCGCATCGTCATCCGGCTAATATAGATCGCATCTGGAATACTCTCCAGATCGCCTCGCATTAATGTCAAGTCTGCTGCTTCCATCGCCACATCCGTCCCCGTCCCAATCGCGATGCCGATATGAGCGGTTGCGAGTGCCGGCGCATCATTGATGCCATCTCCGACCATGGCAACAATATGTCCTTGCTGCTGCAGCCTCTTCACTTCTGCTGCCTTGCCTTCCGGCAATACTTCTGCCAGCACTTGATCAATTCCAGCCTGCTTCGCGATAGCTTGAGCAGTACGCTTATTGTCACCAGTCACCATAATAACCTGAAGCCCAAGCTCCTTCAATCGTTTTACCGCAGATACAGAGCTGTCTTTGATTGTGTCGGCAGCCGCGAGAATACCTGCATATTGGCCATTGATCGCAACAAGCATCGCTGTTTTTCCTGCTTCCTCAAGCTCAGCCATATTGGTGTAAGCTTGATTGGCGAGAATACCGCTCTCTTCAAGCAGTCGCCGTGTACCAATCAACAAGGAGTTCCCTTCCACGACAGCTCGAATGCCATAGCCCGGAAGCGCTTCGAACGAATCCACTGACGTAAGCGTGATACCCCTCTCCCGTATCCCATTTGTAATAGCTACTGCTAATGGATGCTCCGACATTTGCTCAGCACTGCCAACGAGATGAAGGAACTGCTCTTCTTCCCAGCCTTCTACAACAATATCAGTCAGCGCTGGTTTACCGTTCGTCACCGTACCGGTCTTATCCAAGAGGATCACATTCACCTTATGCGTCTGCTCGAGATGTTCTCCGCCTTTGAACAATATACCTAACTCAGCTGCACGGCCTGATCCCGCCATAATCGAGGTAGGAGTTGCCAAACCAAGCGCACATGGGCAGGCAATCACCAAGATAGCTATAGCTGTCTCAAGTGCGGACGTCACATCACCAGGCTCGATGAAGATCAGCCAAACCAGGAAGGCGACAACCGCTATACCTGTCACAATAGGGACAAAGATTCCTGAGATCACATCTGCGACCCGCTGAATTTGAGCTTTGGAGCCTTGCGCTTCCTCCACGACCCGAATGATCTGAGCAAGAGCCGTCTCTGCTCCAACCTTTGTCGCTTGGACCTTCAACACGCCATTACCGTTAATCGTCGCTCCGATCACCGGTTCACCAGCCTTCTTCTCAACCGGCAGGCTTTCTCCCGTCAGCATCGCTTCGTCTACTGCTGAGAAGCCTTCTACCACGACTCCATCAACCGGAATCTTCTCACCGGGACGAACAATAACGATATCCCCTTTTAACACTTGTTCTACGGGAATGCTCATCTCCTGACCTTCCCTAATGACGGTTGCCGTCTTAGCACGAAGCCCCATAAGTGACTTGATCGCTTCGGAAGTACGTCCTTTCGCCAGTGTCTCGAATAGCTTCCCAAGCAGTACAAGCGTTATCAGGATGGCGCTGGTCTCGAAATACAGCTCTGGCGCATGATGCATGGACGCACCGTCTGCTGCCCATTTGATCGCTGCATACACACTGTAGAAGTAGGCGGCCGATGTGCCTAACGCAATAAGTACATCCATGTTAGCTCCACCGTTCCGCAGTGCCTTATAGGCGCTGACATAGAACGAACCGCCAATGTACAGCTGTACCGGGGAAGCAAGGATTAGCTGAAACCAAGGGTTCATGAACAGCTCGGGAACATACATCCATGAGGTGAAGGAGAAGTGCCCCACCATACTCCAGATTAGAGGCAGAGACAACAACGCAGAAAAGATTAACTTGCGAATTTGAGCGGTACGATCTGGCTGTCGCACGTCTGCATTTCGTTCAATTCGTTCTACTGCAGCGTAACCAAGCTGTTCAACTTTCCGCTCTATATCTTCAATCGTAATTTCACCTGGTGCGAATTCGACTCTAGCGGTTTCCATCGCGAAGTTGACCGTAGCAGAGGTAATGCCGGGCAATCTATTTAGCCCTTTCTCGATTCGGTTCGCACAGGCAGCACAGGTCATACCGGTTATATCTAAAGTAGTCTGATCACTCGATTGTACGGGAGGCATGCTCTCACATCCATTTCTAAATGTCATCATCTGATTGGCTTCAGTATACCCCCCACCCGTATATATGTCAATCAATAAAAATACCTACAGGGGGTATATCTGAATGCTCCCGCTTCCTATGAGAAAAACTACTGTCGGAGTACTTCGAGGATGAGCGACCGCGTTTAAGCAGAAGTTTTTATCGCTAATCGGAATGATTTTCTTTACGCCTTATCGCTTTAAAGAACCTGAGCATTCCGATGTGGTAAAAAAAACCTGCCTGACAACAGCTGTCAGGCAGGATCAGTTCTATCTATTATGCACAAATGGCTTAGAATACTTTCGTTGTCCACGTTTCGCAGTTCCACGTATCGGTAACCACTTGATTGTAGAATTCCGGTTCATGGGAGATCAGCAGGATGCTTCCTTTGTAAGCTTTCAGTGCACGTGCCAGTTCTTCCTTGGCATCAACGTCCAAATGGTTCGTAGGCTCGTCAAGCACAAGAAGGTTTGTCTCACGGTTGATCAGTTTACAGAGGCGAACTTTCGCCTTTTCGCCGCCGCTCAGTACCGTGATTTTGCTCTCAATATGCTTCGTTGTCAGGCCGCATTTCGCCAGTGCTGCACGCACTTCGAATTGGGAATAAGACGGGAACTCATTCCAAATTTCGTCGATACACGTATTGTTATTCGCTTCTTTCATTTCCTGTTGGAAATAACCAATGCTAAGGATATCGCCTAGTTGGACGGAGCCTTCAAGTGCCGGGATCTCACCTAGGATACTGCGAAGAAGCGTTGTTTTACCAATACCGTTTGCACCAACAAGGGCAATCTTCTGACCACGCTCCATACGGAGATTAAGTGGTCTGGAGAGCGGCGAATCATAACCGATAACAAGATCCTTCGCCTCGAAGATCAGCTTGCTGGATGCTCGAGCGTCAATAAAGTTGAACTGCGGCTTCGGTTTTTCTTTCGCCAGCTCAATGACTTCCATCTTATCGAGCTTCTTCTGTCTGGACATCGCCATGTTACGTGTCGCGACGCTAGCTTTGTTACGTTGAACGAAATCCTTCAGCTCTGAAATTTCCTGCTGCTGGCGTTTGAACGCGGATTCCAGCTGCTGCTTCTTCATTTCGTGAACTTCAAGGAAATGATCGTAGTCGCCTACATAACGAGTCAGCTCTTGATTTTCCATGTGGTAGATTAAGTTAATTACACTGTTCAGGAAAGGAATATCATGGGAGATCAGAATGAAGGCATTCTCGTACTCCTGAAGATAACGCTTCAGCCATTCAATATGCTGCTCATCGAGATAGTTGGTAGGCTCGTCAAGGAGCAGAATGTCTGGCTTCTCCAGGAGAAGCTTCGCAAGCAATACTTTCGTACGCTGACCGCCGCTCAGATCGTGAACATCCTTGTCCAGACCAACATCAGTCAGACCAAGGCCACGTGCCGTTTCGTCGATTTTGGCATCGATCAAATAAAAGTCTTGGTTCGTCAGTGTATCTTGAATCGTGCCAACGTCCTCAAGCAGCTTCTCCAGCTCTTCAGGGGATACGTCGCCCATACGGCCGTACATATCATTCATCTCTTGTTCCATGTCAAACAAATATTGGAAAGCGCCTTTAAGAACATCGCGCATTGTCAGCCCTTTGCTCAGTACCGCATGCTGGTCGAGGTAACCAACGCGCATCCGTTTGGACCACTCCACCTTGCCGTCATCCGGCTGGAGCTTGCCTGTAATAATGTTCATGAAGGTTGATTTACCTTCGCCATTCGCGCCGATCAGGCCGATATGCTCCCCTTTGAGCAGTCGGAATGATACATCGTTAAAAATCGCGCGGTCACCAAAGCCGTGGCTTAATCGTTCTACGTTTAATATACTCATGAATGCACCTTTTCTTATTTAAACTTTTTTCTCGTTATATTATAAGCGGTATGGTGCCCATAACTCAATGAAGGATGTCAAGAAAAGATGAAAAAAGACGACCTTTTGAAGGTCGCCTCGTTATATGACGAATAGATCGACAAATTGCTGCACTGTAATACCCTCTAACCCCTCCTGAGCCTGGCAAAGACTTGCTATCTGATCCACCTGCTTCGCCGGAAACCGCGACCTCAAATTGGCATCAAATTTCTCCACCAGCAGCGGAATACCTTCTTCTCTTCGCCTCCGATGGCCAATCGGATATTCTACTGCGATTTGATCTGTCGATGAGCCGTCTGTGAATAAAACTTGAATCGCATTAGCGATTGATCGTTTATCCGCGTCGAGGTATTCCGCTGTATACCTTGGCTCTTCTTTTGTATGCATTTTGCCGCGCAGCTCATCAATCCGGGGGTCTTTGGCAGCTGAGTCTTCATAATGATCTGCTGTCAGCCCGCCATGTAAGAGGCCGACAGCAACCATATATTGCAGGCAGTGATCACGGTCAGCAGGATTATGAAGTGGCCCACGCTTATCGATAATACGCAGAGCAGATTCATGTGTAGTGAGCTCGATCGAGGCAATCTCACTCAAGCGGTCCTTCACAAGCGGATGCAGGCGGATCGCCGCTTCAACGGCCGTCTGCCCGTGGAATTCTGCTGGATAGGATATTTTGAACAAAATATTTTCCATGACATAGGATTCAAACGGGCGTGACTTGAGCAGTGGTTTCCCCTTAAATAAGACATCCTGGAAGCCCCATGTTGGAGCAGACAAGACTGATGGATAGCCCATCTCCCCTCGTAAAGCCATAAAGGCGAGCCATACCGCACGACTGGTCGCATCACCCGCTGCCCATGATTTTCTTGTCCCCGTATTAGGAGCATGGCGGTAAGTACGCAAGGCATGGCCATCCAGCCAGGCAAGGGACAAGGCATTGATGATCTCTTCTTTGCTGCCGCCTAGAAGCTGCGTCACAACGGCTGTTGAAGCAATCTTGACGAGCAGAACATGATCCAGTCCAACTCTGTTGAAACTGTTCTCGAGTGCCAATATTCCCTGGATTTCGTGGGCCTTGATCATGGCCGTCAGCACATCCCGCATCGTTAATGGCGGAACGCCTTCCGCTATGTTCTTTCGGCTTACATAATCAGCAGCGGCGAGAATCCCACCGAGGTTATCGGATGGATGTCCCCACTCTGCAGCAAGCCAGGTATCATTATAATCAAGCCAGCGGATCAGACTGCCGATCTGGAAAGCAGCCGTTACTGGATCCGTCTGAATGGATGTGCCCGGCACCTTCGAACCATTCGGTACTACAGTGCCGGGTATCAGAGGGCTAAGCAGCTTGGCGCATTCCGGATAACGAAGGGCCAGCAGCCCGCAGCCTAATGTATCCATCAGACATAGTCTCGCGGTGTTATAAGCTTCGGTGCTTGTAATTTCTTTATCCAGCACATAATCTGCGATCTCGACCAATAGGGGATCGGGATCAGGACGATTATTGTCGATCGTTCCAGACATACTTGCTGTATTCCCCCTTCACGGGTTATTGCCCTGCTAAGCGCTGCTCGATTGGCAGCCATTCTTGCGGATCAGGGCCAATATAATCGGCACTTGGCCGGATAATCCGATTGCCTGCCCGCTGCTCCAAAATATGAGCTGACCATCCTGTAATTCGAGACAGGACAAAGACGGGAGTAAATAAAGATGTTGGGATACCTAGATGATGGTAAGCCGATGCACTGTAGAAATCGAGATTCGGAAACAGCTTCTTTTCCCGGCGCATCACCAGCTCAATTCGTTCCGATATATCGTACAGCTTCCGGTCTCCTGCTTGCTCTGACAAGGTGAGTGACCAGTTCTTGATCACATCGGACCGCGGATCTGAGATGCTGTAGACACGATGTCCAAATCCCATGATGAGCTGTTTCTTCTGAAGTGCCTCCAATAATCCTTGCTCAGCATCGTCCGGATCGGAATAACGCTCAATCAGCTCCATTGCTGCTTCATTGGCACCGCCATGCAGGGGTCCCCGCAGCGTACCAACGCCGGTTGTAATGGCCGAATAATAATCGGACAACGTCGAGGCTGTTACCCGCGCAGCAAAAGTTGAAGCATTAAATTCATGCTCCGCGTACAAAATGAGCGAAACATCCAGCGCCTTCACATGCTGCTCCTCCTCAGGCTCGCGATTATGCAGCAGCTGAAGGAAATGGGCAGCAATACCACCATTGCCAAGCTCCGTATCAATCCGTTTGCCACTTAGCTGATAGTGGTACCAATACAGCAGGATCGACGAGGTGCAGCCAATCAATCGATTAGTGATATCAAGAGCAGAGCGCCCCTCCTCCTCAGGTTCAAAGGATGCCAGCGCGGAATAACCCGTTCTCAGAACATCCATCGGGTGTGTATGACCCGGTAATAACTCGAGTATGGCATATATGGCTGGAGGGAGTAGTCGATGAGTGGCTAACCGCTTCGTATAAGCATTTAGCTCTTCTGCTGTAGGCAGCCTTCCATACAGGAGCAAATAGGCGGTTTCCTCAAAGGTAGCAAAATGAGCTAGATCATAGATGGAGTAACCGCGGTAGGATAATCCCTTCCCTTCCTTGCCGACGGTTGAGATGCCAGTCTGTCCGGCGATCACTTCCGCAAGTCCCCCTTGCTTTGCTGCCGACATTTACCCCTCCCCCTTCTCCTCCTTCTTCACCGTTCCAAACAACTGATCAAGCTTAGTCTCGTAGTCATAGTAGCGGAGAAAATCATACAGCTCTGACCGTGTCTGCATCAGATTCACAACCTGATGCTGCGTTCCTTCCTCACGGATAGAACGATAGACACGCAGTGCCGCCGCATTCATCGCCCGAAACGCTGATAATGGATAAAGTGCAAGACCAACACCAGCTTCACGTAATTCTTCAATTGTAAAAAGCGGCGTTTGGCCAAACTCCGTGATATTCGCGAGAATAGGAACCTGAGCTGCTTCAGCAAACTGCTTATATTGCGCTAAGCTGCCAACAGCCTCAGGAAAAATCATATCCGCTCCGGCTTCCACATACTTTCTCACGCGCTGAGCCGCTGCCTCCATTCCCTCTGCGGTTAATGCATCCGTACGAGCCATAATAACAAAGCTGCTGTCTGTCTTCGCATCAACCGCAGCTTTGATTCGGTCAACCATTTCGCTAGTGCTCACCATTGCTTTATTCGGCCGATGTCCACATCGCTTCTCAGCCACCTGATCCTCGATATGGACGGCCGCCACACCTGCTCTTTGCATTTCTTTAATCGTACGAGAGATCTGGAAAGCCCCGCCGAAGCCCGTATCAATATCTACAAGCAATGGCAGCTCTGTAACACTTGTAATACGGCGGATGTCTTCAAGTACATCCTGTAAGGTGGTGATGCCAAGATCGGGCAGGCCAAATGAAGCGTTCGCTACTCCGGCGCCAGATAAATACAGTGCACGAAAGCCGACCTGCTCCACCATCATTGCTGCATAAGCATTAATCGCTCCAGCAACCTGCAGCGGCTGCTCGGCCACTACTGCTTCCCGAAGTTTGTGTCCGGGACTACTCGCCATAAAAGTCACCCTCTTTATCTCATCAGCCTGCTGCTAATGACAATGCGATGGATTTCATTCGTGCCTTCATAGATTTGTGTAACCTTGGCATCCCGGAACAAACGCTCCGCAGGATGCAGCTTGGATATGCCTTCCGCACCTAACAAACGTACAGCCGCCCCAGATGCAGCTACTGCAGTATCCGATGCGAACATTTTAGCCATAGAGGCTTCCTTCGTACATGGCCTGCCTTCCTGACGCATAGAAGCCGCCCGATAAACGAGCAGTCTTGCTGCCTCCGTTCTTGCCATAAGCTCGGCAAGCTCCGCATAGCGGCTGGATAGTGGCTTCCCTGAACGCTGCCGAATAATAGGCAGCAACTGCTCCTGGAGGAGTTGAACTGCTGCTTGCGCGATCCCGAGTGCTTGGGCAGCTATTCCAATCCGGCCGCCATCCAATGATCCTTTGGCAATTGCGAACCCTTCCCCTTCGCGTCCCAGCCGATAGGCAGCCGGAATACGCAGTTGTTCGAAATGAAGCTCGCATGTATTCGAGCCATGCAGACCCATTTTCCGCTCTGGCTTTCCGATCTGTAAGCCTTCCGTGTCCCCTGGCACTATAAAAGCAGAAATTCCGCCTGCTCCCTTGGCACTGTCTGTCACCGCAAATACGAGATAAACCCCGGCCGCACCCGCATTTGTAATAAACAGCTTTGATCCGTTCAGCTCATAATGATGGCCTTTTCGTTCAGCGGACGTGCGAATCGCAGCAGCATCTGACCCGGCATGCGGCTCGGTTAGAGCAAACGCACCGATACATTCGCCAGTCGCAAGCTTTTGAACGAAAAGCTGCCGTTGTTCCTCCGAGCCATAATACAGAATAGGAAACGTACAGACTGATGTATGCACCGATAAAATAACGCCAACCGCCGCACTAATCTTGGATACTTCATTAATCGCTATCATGTAAGATATAAAGTCAGCGCCTGCTCCACCCCACTGCTTAGGAATCGGAATACCTAGCCAATGTTTCTCCGCCATTTGTTGAATGATCGCACTAGGGAATCGTTCCTCCGCCTCCATTACGGGAACCATTGAAGCAATCTCTGTAGTCGCAAATTGCCGGATCTCCTTCTGCAATTGTGTCTGTTCTTGTGTAAACCGGAGTTCCACGGTTCATCGCTCCTTTCAGGTGCGACTTTATTCGTAGTTGTAAAACCCTCTCCCGGTTTTCTTCCCTAACCACCCGGCTGATACATAATTTCTTAACAATGGACATGGCCGATATTTCGTATCGCCAAATCCGTCATGCAAAGTCTCCATAATCGAAAGGCAGGTATCTAAGCCAATAAAATCCGCCAAGGTAAGCGGCCCCATCGGATGATTCATGCCAAGCTTCATAATCTGATCGATTGCCTCTGGTGATGCAACCCCTTCATAGACAGCATAAATCGCCTCATTGATCATTGGCATCAGAATCCGGTTGGAGATGAAGCCCGGATAATCTTCAACTTTAATCGCCGTCTTACCAAGCGACTCAGCCAATGCCACGATCGTCAGCAGTGTATCTTCGGTCGTTGCCAGTCCTCGTATCACTTCCACAAGCGGCATAATCGGAACCGGATTCATAAAATGCATGCCGATCACCTGCCCTGGACGTTTCGTCACTGCTGCAATTGCTGTAATCGATAAGGAGGAGGTGTTAGTCGCCAGCAGTGCATTTGGCGGGCAAATGTTGTCCAGTTCGCGGAATAGCTTTTGCTTGAGCTCCAACTGCTCCGGCACAGCTTCAATGACAAGATCAGATTCCCGGCAATCTTCAAGCGTGTTGACCGGTGTAAGCTTACTCCGTGCTGACTCTCGCTGTTCTTCCGTCAGTCGTCCTTTATTCACCAATCGTAGCAGAGAGGTTTCGATTGCAGCTATCCCACGCTGCACAGCAGCTTCGGTAATATCATAGAGCACCGTGTTATACCCGTGCTGCGCAAAGGTCTGAGCTATACCACTTCCCATCTGACCGGCTCCCAGTACGGTAACCTGCTGAATACGCTTCGACAGCTCCATAACGCCTCACCTCGGTCTTATTCATCCCTCGACTTTCAGTAGGATTGCGTCACCTTGTGCTCCTCCGCTGCATATGCCAGCGATGCCAAGTCCTCCACCCCGCCGCTTCAATTCATGAATGAGGGTTAAAACGATGCGGGCACCGCTTGCTCCAATTGGATGACCTAATGCAATGGCACCACCATTCACATTCACCTTCTCTGGATCCCATCCAAGCATTTGACCACTAATCAGCAAGACAGAAGCAAAAGCCTCATTCACTTCAAAAAGATCGATCTGCTCGAGCTTTACACCGGTTTGCTGCAGCAGCTTACGGATCGCTAATGCCGGAACCGTAGCGAGATATGCTGCTTCAGCACCTGCTGAGGCGTGGCCGAGTATGGTCGCAAGCGGCTTCAACCCTTGCTTTGCAGCTTCCTCTGCGTGCATAACCGTAACAGCTGCCGCACCGTCATTTACGCCCGGAGCATTGCCGGCTGTAATTGTTCCGATACGATCAAAGGCAGGCTTCAATTTGGCGAGCTTAGCCGCATCTGTATCCGGGCGAGGGCATTCGTCGACTGCGAGCAGCGTGCCGTCTTCGGTGGTAACGGGTACAATTTCTTCAGCAAAACGACCGCTTCTGATAGCAGCAACCGCACGAACATGGCTCCGAAGTGCCCATTCATCCTGTTCAACCCGCCCGATACCGAATTCATCTGCCACACGGTTGCCAAGAGACCCCATGGGGACTTGATGAAAGGTACAAAATAGACCGTCATTGTTCATCAGATCAAGCATCACGGTATTCCCCATTCTTGCTCCCCATCTAGCTGAGGGAACCCCATAAGGAACACGGCTCATATTTTCCATCCCGCCTGCTACTAGGGTCTTCGCATCACCTGACCGGATGATTTGATCGGCCATCGTAATAGCTCTTAGGCCCGATGCACATACCTTATTAATGGTCTCGGATGGCACCTCCCAGCTTAGTCCAGCTAGCCTAGCCGCTTGCCGTGAAGGAATTTGACCGGCTCCTGCCTGCAGAACCATTCCCATAATGACGCCATCCACTTGATCGGCGCCAATACCAGATCGTTGTAAGGCTCCTTCAATCGCTGTCGCACCTAGCTGAGCGGCAGACACGGATTTGAACTGGCCGCCATATTTACCAAAAGCCGTTCTAGCACCTGCAACAATGACTGACTGACGAGTCGACATACCGTCAGTTCCTCCTATTCCGTCTCTAAGCTTGAAAGAATAGCAGCGTATTCCAGCTCATCATCGCTGCTTGCTTCGAGACACTTTGCATCTCGCAAATAACGTTCAACATGATACTCCTTCATATATCCATAGCCGCCAAAAATTTGAACCGCTTCTATGGCTGTGGCAACAGCCTGCTTCAAAGCGAACCTTTTTGCCATCATCGCTTTCCCACTGCACGGCAGCCCTTTATCCATAGCCCACGCTGCATCATAGACAAGCCATCTTGATGCCTCAACATTGGCCGCCATATCCGCTAACTTGAAAGCCACCCCTTGTTGACGTCCAATCGGTCTGCCAAATTGTGTTCGTTCCTTCGCATAAGCGATTGATCTGTCTAATGCTCCTTGAGCAATCCCCGTTGCTTGCGCAGCGAAGGCTATACCCTGCATATCGTTAACGGCATTAACTATTAGGCTCCCGTTAGCTCTAATAGACAGAGTTTCCGACTCTTTATTAACTGCATTAAAGAATTGAGAATGACAGGAATGAAAATACAGCTCAGCCGTGGGAAAACTGCGAAGACCAAGCTTATTCAGCTTCGCGCCTATGGAAAGACCAGATATTTCTTTCGGAACAACACTCAGTGATACCCGTCCGTTTGCCTGTTTCACAAGGAGAATGTAGTCATCTGCAGCTCCTGCCTGATCAACCGATGAAATCTTGCCGCTTAGTTTATAAGAACCGTGAATCACTCTCTTGCGCCTCAAATCTTGACCCGTGAAAGTAAAAGCACCTAGTCTCGCACCTGTAGTTAATGGCGTTAATTTTTCTTCTAACAGGCTGCCATATTGGCCCATCGTCCAAGCCGCTGTCGTATGCGCTCTAAGAACGGAGGCAGCTGAAGCACATACCCGTGAAATTTCCTCCAGCACGATCGCATAAGCCAGCAGGTCACTTCCAGCCCCGCCCCACTTCTCGGATACCGGGATTCCCGTCAATCCCATGGCTGCCATACTATCGAATAGACTCCGATCAAACTGCTCCTGCTCATCCCGCTCTAGAGCACCACCCGCAAGCTCACCATCTGCGTAATCTCTTACTACTGCTCGGGTCAATTCATATTCCTCGTCGAGCTGAAACCGCATCTCCCCCTCCCCCTTTCTTCAAAAGGACAAACTGTTCGACGAATTCCGAGCCTACTTCAAATATATGTAGGGTCATTCCTCTAACATGCCGCAGACAATAAAAAACCGTAGCCCATTGGGCTACGGTGCACAGATGTGAGGCTATTCACTATCTGACCATGCCTGTGAGGCTACGGTTGGATTACTCCCGTATAAATATGAATCGCATCGCGCAGAAAGGCGGCAGTGCCTGGCTGATCAACGTCGTAGTATGCAGTGAAGCGTACATCGTCCACGTACATTTGGGCAAGCCCGGCATGGGCTTCCTTCGAATACTCTTTCCAATAAAACATCAGCCAGCGTTTATGCAAATCGGCAGCTTTTTGCGCGATATCGCTTGATGGATCTCCTGTTTGGAATGCTTCAGCTAGTGTCGATTGTACCTCATTCGCCAGCTGCGTAACTTCCTCGTATTGTTCCTGCGTCATACCACTCAGCTTGGCATTAGACGCATTCACCGTATCATCGCCATACTTCTCTCGAATTTCTTTGCCATACTTCTTCTCATTCTCGTCAATCAGCTTCTGCTTAAAGCCATCAAACTTTTGCTTATCCGTCATCGTTATTTTCCCCTCCGCATGTTCAATGGATTGGTCGACATTCTGAATGAGAACATCCAGCTGTCGTCTACGGTCGAGAAGCTGCGCGCGGTGTTCCTTTAAAGCCTTAGCTTTATCGAAGGTTGGATCATCTAGAATCTGCTTAATCGCATCAAGCCCTAATCCAAGCTCGCGGAAAAATAAGATTTGCTGCAGCAAATCCACCTCCGCCTGGCCATAGATACGATACCCCGACGAGTTTACTCTTGCTGGCTTTAATAAGCCAAGCTCATCGTAATACCTTAGCGTTCTAGTACTTACACCAGCGAGCTGCCCTAGCTTCTGTACGGTATATTCCATCTGCTCACCTCCCGACAACCTTACTGTACACCTTGACGTAACGTGAAGGTCAACACCTATTTCATTAGGATTTCTTAGGATCATTATACAATGCATGAAAGGGTTCCCTTACGCTCAACCTAGTAAGGTTGGAGGTGAGCAATCATGACTGGACGCAACAATAAGCCCGATAATGATGGACCTGCAGCCAGCCCATCACGCCTTGATCAGTTTGGCGATAAGCTGGCGGATAACTCAGGAAACGTACCAAAAAAACCGAAAAAGAACAATACCTGCAATTAAAGCAAAGGCTGCCCCAATAGGGCAGCCCACCTTCAAGCTATGATTTCGACGCGGCTGTTTCAACCACCGCCTTGCCCATATATAATTCCTTCATAATGGATTCAATTGGTATAGCTTCAATCGCCATATCCACAATCCCGTATACCTCGTTAAACTCCCGGATAAATCTCTTCAGAGGAAGCATAGTTGTATCGATCTCAAGCGCGATTTCCAGCGGCCCGATTCGTTCTGTCATTTGTATCCCTTGAAGCTTAATGTCCGGCACCGCTATCTCCGTCGTTAACTTAACCGACTTCTTATCCCCTAAACGGCTTCGCAACACACCAAGAGAATCATCCACTACAATCTCACCATGGTTAATAACGATCACACGCTCTGCCAGCATCTCGACGTCCTCAAGGTCATGTGTCGTCAGAATAAAGGTTACTCCTTGGCTGTTCATATTCCGAATAAAGCCGCGGATATTCTCCTTCGCAATCATATCCAGACCAATTGTTGGCTCATCAAGAAATACAATTTCCGGGCGGTGAAGCATCGCCATAATGAACTCACATTTCATCCGTTCACCAAGTGATAACTGCCTGGTCGGCTTTCGGATGATTTCACCTACGTTCAGCAGCTCCGTCAGTTCATCCAATGTTCTCTTATACTCTCTGTCCGGCACACCATAGATGGCTTTATTCATATAAAAAGCATCTACCGGCGGAATGTCCCACAGAAGCTGCGATTTTTGACCAAACACCGCTCCGATTCTGCCAACATATTGCCGCCGCTGCTTCCATGGGACAAGTCCAAGCGCTTTCACTTCCCCTGCAGTTGGATGCAGAACGCCCGTTAATATCTTCAACGTCGTTGATTTCCCAGCACCATTTGGCCCAAGAAAGGCCAGCATCTCGCCCTGTGGTACGGTAAAAGATAAATCATTTACTGCTTTGATTTCCTTCATAGGTCGTCTAATCAAATTACGAGTGACTTCTCGCAGCGTATGTCCACGTTCATGCGTCATATAGGTTTTCGTCAAATTACGAACTTCAATCATTCTGCACTGTCTCCTCCTTTCTCACCTCAGTTATCCACCTGCACTTGTATAACTTCTTAGCATTCGATTCCAATACAGCATACCAAGCAGCAGAAAAGCGGCAGCCGGCAGGAGGGCCCATAATCCACTCCAACCACTTCGCCCAAGCAGCGCTCCTGCAGGAACAAAGGCGATCAGACCAATAGGCAGAACGTAGGTCAAAATATTTTGCAGCGACTTCGAGAAAATTGTCCCCGGGTACATGCCAAAGCTTGTGAAGGCGTCGAAGATATCAAACACGCGGCTGCTTCCCACCCACCGGAACAACATGCCGGACAAGAACAGCGATACAGCGCACAGCATCGTTACCGATGCGAGGAATAACAAGAAGAACTGCAGCCATGCCCCTCCACCTGGCATAGCCATTCCACTAAGTGCGTAAATGAACAGCACCGCACCACTAAACAACCGGCCGAAGTCATCTGGATCAAAGCCCGTAATCATGGCCATCACCATAACTGGACGAGGCCGGAGCAGCAGCAAATCAAACGTTCCTTCCCTTACATGACCAAGCGTTGTACCAACCATCCCGAAAAAGAATGGGAAGGCAATCCCTTTAGACAACGCAAACACCGCTTGAATGAGCAGCGCTTCATGCATCGTCCATCCCGGGAAAGAAGCCCCCGACTTGTACACGAGTAAAGTAACCAATGGAACAACAAGATCGCCTACGATAAGCATAAGGACGCTGATGATAAAATGACTGCGATAAGCCATTTGCTCCGCAAACTTCGTTCGCATGACTGCACCTAGCAAGGTCTCTCTCATACGCCCACCCCCGTGAATCTTCTCATGGCGGCGTTATACATCAGACCCATCGTAAGCGCAGTAATCGCGACGGCGACCACTTGAAGGCCAACGGCTTGAGCAAGGGATAAATGAATGCCTGCAAGCTCATATTCTCCCCCATACACTCTTGTCGGGAGATAGGTAATGAACTGGAATGGCAGGAAGAACAAGATCTTCTGCAGGACTTCTGGGAAAAAGGACAGCGGAATAAACACACCAGCGCATATATCTTTCAATAATAGAAAGACCCGCCGTATGCCCTCCGCACGGACAAGCCAGAAGGCGGTTAATCCAACACAATAATTGACCATGAAATTCATTAAGAAGCTCAGCGCAATAGATAGGATTGCCCAGCCCGGAGCTGCCGGCTGCAGATTAACACCAAAGACAAAGATGAATAGCAAGAGTACTGGCAGCACTTCCACCCATAGTGCTAATGAGCGATGACCAATCTTCTGAGCGAGGGCAAACAGCCAATGCGGCAGCGGCCGAAGTGCGAAGGTGACAAATTTGCCGCTGCGCACAAGCATCTGCAGATTCCAATCTGCAAAATCAAACGAAATATAATGAATGAGGCTGGATACACCATAATAGGTGAGCATCTGTTGATAGGTTAGCCCATTTATCGTGTCATGCCCCTCGTAAATCGCCTTCCAAATAAACACCTGGACGAGAAACATAACAGGACCCACAAGCAGTGAAGCCGCCATATGCGACCGGAACGCCGCCCACTCCTTGTAGGTAGCGAATCCGATCGCTTGAATGACGGCGGTCAGCCGCCTCACAGCCAGCCGGAACCGATAATTGAATTCGTGCCATTAATCGACTCCGGTGACCAATCCATGTTAGAAGGGACAAAGTAAACCACAACGGAATGATGAAGCGGATCAATGAGCAGCTTGCAGCGACCAGCGCCTTCATGACCATAGGAGCCTTCTGGAAGCCATTCATCCTGTCGAATAAGCGACACTCCAAGTCCATAGGTTAAATCCTTGAGCCTGCTGCCCCAGCAAAAGCCTTCAAGATCGCGGCCAAGAACATTTGAAGTCATCTTCTCAACGGACTTGCGGGATAATATCTTCACGCCGTCAAGTGTACCTTTATTCAGCAGCATTTGGCCAAATCGGTACAAATCATCAAGCGTTGAATTCAGACCTCCGCCAGCTCTTGGCGGACTGTATTTCCGGTCCTGCACCTTCGTAATCCGCTCCCGGTCATATTCATTAATCCAGCAAACTTCATCATGAAGCTCCTTCGGAATGTCGAAGAAGGTCCGATTCATTCCAAGTGGCTGAACAATTTTCTCCATAACATACTGTTCGTATGGGATTCCACTCACGCGGGTGACGATTTCACCAAGTATTGCGTAGCCTGCGGAGGAGTAGACCCACTCTTCACCCGGTGCAGACAACGGTTGTCCAGATAACACAGCCCGAATCCACTGGCTGCGCCGCTGCTTGTCGAGTTCTTCCGGGTCGGTTACTGCATCAGGACCCTCATTCTCCGGCTCAAAAGCGAAAAGGAAGTCCCACCAGCCTCTTGCAATAGGCTCATTATAGTAGCCAGGATCTGCTTGAATACCAGAGGTATGCGTCAGCAAATGCCAGATTTGAATCTTATTATAGGTAGGATTCTTGAATTCCTCGATCCAATCAGCGACGGACTGGCGAAGAAACAGCTTGCCTTGCTCAATTAATTGGAAGATCGCCGCCGAAGTAAACAGCTTCGTCACCGATGCTATTTTACGGATCGTATCCTCTCTATACAGTGAACCAGGGTTATCGTATTGCAGTTGGCCAAACGCGCCTTTGGCAAAGACTGCACCGTGGCTGGATATTAAATAAGAGGCACATTGGATTTGTTTCTGTTCAATCAGCTTCTCGAAATGCCGCTCCAGCCGATGCCGCGCATCCGGATCAAATCCGGTCTCCTGCGGCTGTACTTCCGTGTATACACCCGATGTTGTCATGGGCTTCCCTCCATTATATGGATATGATTTATTCCAATCCCGACCACACGATCGCACGCGGCGTGATAACCGATTCATTCGTATATCCTTTTTGACTTAGAACGAAGAAGGCAAACACCAGCTCTTCAACCGGATCTATATATAGCCCGCAGTGGCCAAAGCCTTCATGCGAGAACGTTCCCGGACTTGATAGATCATAATGATCTACCGACCAGCCAAGACCATATTTGAAATCCTTCTGGTGACTTCCCCAGCCTTTATTCGTAATACCATTCAAATGATTCCTGGTCTGCAGCTCAATAGAGCGTTTCGACAGGATGCGGCTGCCATTGCCGATACCGCCATCCAGCATCATCTGACCAAACCTCCATAAATCCTCGAGTGAGGAATACAAGCCGTTGCCAGCCACATTCGGCATATCCGCCTTACGCTCTCGAGGCTTATAGATCTGTTCTTTCTCCCAGACATTCGTGCAGCATACCTCGTCCATTCGTTCTTCCGGTACTTTAAAGAACGTGCTCGTCATGCCAAGCGGCGTTAAAATCTCATCATGTATGTATTGTTCATACGATTTGCCGGATATTCTCGCAATCACTTCACCTAGCAATACATAGCCGCTTGACGAGTAAATCCACTCTTTGCCCGGCATACGCTGCAATGGGCCAGACAATAAGACCTGCAGCCAATTCACATCCGGATATGCCTTCTTAGCTTCACGCGCCATCCACTCATACCACGGGAGTCCATAAGGCTCCTGATAAAAGCCAGGATCACCCTGCAAGCCTGAGGTATGGGTTAGTAATTGAAAGATCGTAATGGCACGATGTTTATCATTATTAAATTCCGGAATAAAACGGCTTACGGAGTCCATTAATGAAAGTTGCCCCCGGTCAATCAGTTGATGAATCGCCACGGCAGTAAACACTTTGGTAATGGAATATACTTTCCGGATGGAATCCGGCAGCAGATCCATACTGTCTGCTTCATTCCGAAGCTTGCCTAGCGAGCGCTGTGCAAATACTTTCCCTTTTCTCGCAATAAGATAGCTTGCTGCTTGTATCGTACCGTTAGAGATAATTGCGGCATAATGGTCATCTAACCGGCGAAGGTTCTGTCTGTCGAAGTTGGCTTCCTCTGGGCTTGCATTCGTCCAGCCTTCATGAATATGAATCGTATTCTGCATTTAATTCGTCATCTCCCTTTATTAGAGATACATGGAAAAATGTAACACTTTCTTATTTTAAGGGTACGAATGTTCGTATGTCTATGCCTTTTTCGTGTAAAACAAAATTATATTTTGCATTTTGTTTAAACCTTTGTATTTCTCTCTAGTCATAAAAAAAATGCAGACCAAAGCACAAAAGTGCCTTGATCTGCATTCCTTTTCCTTATAAACTCTGCTCGATTACTCCAGCCTCTGGATCGAAGGTGAGCATCTTCGTCCCAATCTTATCGATAAAGAATCGATCATGACTCACCGTAATAACCGCACCCGGGAAATGAATTAACGCCTGCTCCATCACCTGAATACTCGTTAAATCCAGATGATTGGTTGGTTCATCTAAAATAATGACTGCAGCACCAGAGAGAAGACATTTGGCCAGTGCCACACGAGCCTTCTGTCCACCAGACAGATTGCCAATAAATTTGCTTAAATCCATCTCCGAGAATTGAAGCATGGACAGGAATTTATTTACCTTTTTCCGTGGTGCATCCAGTCCTAGTCCATACGTGTTCACCGCGTGACTGACCGTATCCTTCGGATCAAGCTCTTCCCACATCCGGTTGAAGTAAGCGTAGCTGACGCCTCTCTCCCAGACAACTTCACCAGACTCCGGCTTTTCCTGTCCTGTCAGTACTTTAATCAGTGTCGATTTTCCGCTGCCGTTAGGACCAACGATGACAAGACGGTCTTCCTTCTGAATATCAAAGCTGACATGCTGGAAAATCTGTCTGCCATCATAGGTCTGACTAATTTGCTTCACTTCACATAATTTATCTGGAAAACGCAGCTTCTCGTAAATATCGGTGATGAGCACATTAACAGGATGCGGCTCGATCTGTTTCTTGTTATCGGCCAGTTGGCGAGAAAGCCGATCTTTCGATTTTGCTTTGCTGCTGCGGCTGTCGATGGCTTCAGACTCCATAAGGAGAAGCTCCTCTTCCCACTCGAACTGGCGGTCCAGCTCCTTCTTGCGCATTTTCTTCTTACGTACATAATCGGTATAATTGCCGTCGTACTCCTGGAAATGATAATTCTCAATTTCAATTGTTTTCGTAACCACTTTGTCGATAAACTCCCGATCATGGGATACCAGAATCATCGCGCCCTTGAATCGGTACAGCCACTGCTCCAGCCACGCAATACCTTCCATATCCAAATAGTTCGTAGGCTCATCGAGCAGAACAACATCCGGCAATTGAATAAGCATTTTGGCCAGCGCCGCGCGGTTTCTCCAGCCTCCAGACAACTCATCTACCGGCTGATTCCGCGAATTATCATTAAAGCCAAGCTTCGTAAGCACCGTGTTAATCTCGACAGACACATTCCAGCCGTCCAAATGATCCATTTGCTCAAACAGCTCAGCCTGCCTCGTCAGCAGCTTGTCCATCTCGCCGTCATCCGTGACCGTCCCCAGCTTCTCTGCCACCTCTTGAAGCTCACGTTCAATAAGGGCTACTTGCTCAAAGCACATCTCCAGCTCCTGCTGGACGGATAAGCTGCCGCTCAGCTCCGAGAACTGCGAGAAGTATCCAATCTTCACCTGAGGATCGATCTCTACTTTCCCGGATGTCGGCTCTTCTTTCCCCATAATGAGCCTGAATACCGTCGATTTACCGGCACCATTCCGTCCGATCAGGCCAACTCGTTCCCCTTGACTTAAGCGAAAATAAATATCGCGGAAGATCATGGCATCTTCATATTTTTTCGTTACATTTTCCAGCCTAATTACGCTCATCGCTATCATCCTTCCGTTCGTCTAACGATTATAACACTATCAGGAGCGATTCCGAGTATAATGGACAAGTATATGTAGAATGTTCGGTGGCAATCTGTATGTATAGATAATACGAAAATCGTGTAGAAGAGGTTGAAAATGACAGCATTTAAAAAATTAAGCAAGGAAATTACGATGGCATTAACTAGCTTGGGCTTCGACACCCCAACAGAGGTACAATCGAAGGTCATTCCGATTGCACTTGAGAAAAAAGATTTGGTCGTCAAATCGCAAACCGGCAGCGGTAAAACAGCCGCCTACGGCATTCCGCTCTGTGAGCTTGTGGAATGGAACGAGAATAAGCCGCAGGCTTTAATCTTAACGCCAACCCGTGAGCTTGCCGTTCAGGTTACGGAAGATATCACGAATATCGGGCGGTTCAAGCGAATTAAAGCAGCAGCCCTATACGGGAAATCCCCTTTTCATATGCAAAAAGCTGAACTGAAGCAAAGAACACATATGGTTGTTGGTACGCCAGGACGTGTTCTCGATCATATCGAGCGTGGTACACTTGCATTAGAACGTCTCGCTTATCTCGTCATTGATGAAGCTGATGAAATGCTGAATATGGGATTCATCGAGCAGGTTCAAGCGATCATTCAAGCCCTGCCAAGTGACCGGGTCACGATGTTATTTTCTGCCACCTTCCCTGAGGATGTAGCCAAGCTGTCACGCCGATATATGGACAACCCTGCTCAGATCGAGATCCAAGCAAGCGGGTTAACGACAGCAACCATTGAACATTCCCTTATTGAAGTAAGAGAAGCGGACAAGCTGGCCTTGCTGCAAGATGTTCTTATTGTGGAGAATCCGGACAGCTGTATTATTTTCTGCCGGACTCAGGAGAATGTCGATAAGCTGTTCCGGGCGATGGCTGAGCTCGACTATCCATGCGACCGTATCCACGGCGGCTTGGAGCAGGAAGAGCGCTTCGAAGTGATGAATGCGTTCAGAAGAGGTCAATTCCGTTATCTGATTGCAACAGATGTTGCGGCAAGAGGTATCGATATTTCGAATATTACCCATGTCATCAACTACGATATCCCGCTTGAGAAGGAAAGCTATGTTCATCGTACAGGCCGTACAGGTCGTGCTGGCAAGAACGGAACGGCAATTACCTTCCTTGCACCTAATGACGGCAGACGTCTCTCCGACATTGAAGACTATATTGGATTTGCGATCCCGAGAGTGAAAGCTCCTTCCGAAGAAGCTGTTGACCGCCGCCGGGAAGATTTTGAACGCAAAATTAATGTTGGGGTTGAGCTTAAAAAAGATCGGCGCGAGCAGCTAAACAAGCAGATTATGAAGCTGAACTTTAATGGCGGGAAGAAAAAGAAATTCAGAGCTGTAGATTTCGTGGGGACCATCGCTAAGCTTGAAGGGGTAACCGCTGACGATATTGGGATTATCACCATTCTTGATCATGTGACCGATGTTGAGATTCTGAACGGCAAAGGATCGCTTGTCCTGGAGCTTATGAAGAATACAACGGTTAAAGGCAAGCAACTAAAGGTTCGCAGAGGAAATAAATAATAAAAAGCCGCTTAAAGCTCTATGTTGAATGACATAGCTCTTAAGCGGCTTTTTTTGTTACATAACGCGAGGACGAAGGGTCTCTCTTTTTTCACCGAATACACGTTGTTCCAGATCTTCAAGGCGGCGTTTAACCATAAAGTAATCGAAAGCTTCTTTGTCCTTCATCAATTCCTTATGTATATTCGCCAGGTCAGCCTCAAATTTCACAATCAGTTCCTGCATACGGCTGTAGTCCTTAATAATCTCATCGAGGAACTCGTCAACCTGCTCTTGGTTGTAGCCTCTCATCTTCTTCTCGAACTGCTTAGCATGTATCGTTTGCGCCGTTAATTGAATACCGTAATGAACCAACTCGCTCATTGTTATGAATGCTCCTCTCAGGCCTTAAAAAATAACATTGAATGATATCTAATCTATATAATACGACGAAATTCGACTTTCTGCAAAGCGGAGCATTGAAGCATGAAAAAAGGACCGCCGTTCGCATCCCGCGTCAGGCCGTCCATATACGTTCTTATTTATTTCAAATAGAAGACTTCCCTCAAAGGTTTGATCGGTTCAGCTTCCTTGAAATCGAAGGAGCCTTCCACCATTTGTGAGGTGATTGCATTCCAACGGTTGCAAGGTTCGCTCTCAGCTATAATGCTGAATGCCTTCTCGACATCATCACATTCAAAGCAGTAGAAAAACTGGTTGCCATTTTGAAAAATCGAATAATTCCGAAATCCTGCACGTGTATGCTCTTCCATAATTTCAGGCCAAGGTGCCAGATGCATGGCTATGTATTCCTCAAGCAGTTCCTCTTTAATCTTCCAAGTCCACGCAAATTTATTGCTGTTTTCCATGTGTTTCCTCCCACTCCTCATGAAGACGTTTTCAAGAAATGCTGACAGGTTCAAATATAAATTATCCAGAGAAAGGTGTAAAGAGAAGATTTTTCACGCGATATTCCGTGCCGCCAGCGGGCAATCTAATCTCGCCACAGGATGTAGGCGCCATTCTATCGCAGGGAGGAATGAATTCCATGTCGCATAATAAACGACGGTCTTTCCAAGGTAAAATGCATGCACTGCAATTCAACTCATTAGAAGCTGAAAATAATGTGGCGGGCTCAACAGACCGAAACCGCAACCAAAAGGGTCATGTTCCGAACAGCCCATCTACAGGCTAGACTTCCGTAATATGAAGCACAAGTGGCCGGAAACATCTTGCTTAGCAAGGTGGCCGGCCATTCCTCTTTTATTGATAATCAATCACTTCGCTCCAATTCATTCTGCCGTAATAATCAGAGGCAACGGTCAGCTTGGGAATCCAAGTTAAGGGACGCCTAGCTCGATCTCTAAAATATTTCACCTCAGCAAAGCCTTGTCCAGCTTGAATCCAAGCGAGCATCCCGTTGTTCACCAATGATGGAGCATAATCCCCATATCCATCAAGCGAACGGGTTATATTTTTTTGTTTTCCAGATTGAAGATTTGCATGTACTAATATAGGAAGCGTTCGATCCTCTTCATCACTGGACCAATTGGATTCTTTCCGTCTGGAGACGATGATGGCTTCATCACGGTCCCATGTAAAATCATTATCTGCATATCCCGCAGGGGTTATGACTCGTTTGTTCAATGAGGCGATATCATCCACAATCGTCAGCTTCTTATTCGAGGTCGCTTCCCTTCCCGTCCCCTCGATGAAGGCTAGTTGTCCACTAGTTGGCGCCCACTCGAACCAGTTCGTATAAGCAAGCATCTGTCCGGCTTTCAGAAAGCTCTTCCCATCTGTAGATAATAAGACCAGCGTATTCGCATCCGCAGACAACGAAGCTGTTGGCTTAGCAATAAAGGCGATCCATCTTCCGTCAGGCGACCATTTGAACGGGCTTGTCTGTACGGCGAACCATTCATCCGATTGAGTTGGCAATCGATAAAACAACTGTTTTACCCAAGCGCCCGAAGCATCTTGTTTCAGGATGTACAGCTCAACAGCTGACCATTGACCGTCAGGCATGAGCTCTGCGGCCGTCGAAACAAGAAGTCCGCTGCCGTCCGGGATCCATGAAAACTCTCCTACATTGTCCATAATTCGATCCTGGGAATGATCTGTTGGCTTTTCTGCCGAAACCACACTAAGGTATCTGCCTGACATTATCGCTAACCGATGACTGTGTGGATCCCATTTTGTATCGCTGCCCTCTTCAATTTTGCGCATACCGCCAGTCGCCGCCTCGTATGTCCAAACTTCAGGACGATTCTCATTCCGAAGGAACGTCAGCCATTTCCCGTCACTCGACCAATTCGGGTATCGAATGAACTCCCCCTTGGTAAGCGGTTTTTGCACCTCCTCGTTTGCAAGCCATAGATCATTATTACGGATAAAAGCAGCCTGCAGCGCTTCCCGCTCGCCTTCTGCCGCCACGTCTGTTGGAGTGAACGCTTGTAAACCAACAACAGTAATGCCAACCAGGAGTCCCAATAACCTTCTTCTCATGGCATAATCCCCATCCCTTCATCTGCAAAACGATCCACATGCTGCAATTTGAATACAATTTCCTCAGGCAGTTTCTTCGACATACTTGGGATAACCCGATGCTTGTACTCAATAAGCTCGGAAGAATAAACGGATACAAAGACGCGTCCACTGCCTGCAAATGCTCGAATAAGAACAGGCTGGTTATATTCATTCCGAAATACGAAATCAGGTCCATCCCAGCTGACGGTTGCATCACGTCCGGGTAACACATAAGGAACATGACGGCTATGAGAATACCGTTGGACAATCTTGAGGCCAGCGCTGTCAATGGCATTAAACAAGGTTGAGGATACTTGGCATATGCCACCGCCTACTCCTTCTGACAGCTCTCCCCTTACAATAATCGGTGCACTCAAGTAGCCTTTTTCCACCGTTCTTGGTCCAACGATTTGATTAAACGAAAAGGTCTCTCCAGGGAACACCACAGCGTTCGAGATAGCCTTAGCAGCAAGTGAAATATTATGGGAGCGGTTCTTATTGTTGCTGTTATAGTAAGTGACGTAATGACCAATCGGCTTCTCTTTAATGCTGGCAAGTAATTCACTGTCCACCTTCGCATGAACTTGGGCAAGAGGGACAACAATGTTAGAGGGCTTATTATTGAAAAAATAAGCGTAAAATAGCTTCGCAAATTGATCATGATCGAGCATATAACCCGGTTTCTCAGGAACGATATTCCCTCGATCAGCGATATAAGCGTTAGCCGGCGGAACGTTCACGATTTTCTCCAGCTTTGTTTGCAGCTGGTTATATTTCGTAATGTTCAGAAATGATGTCCCTGGGAGCCCGTAGTCTTGCCTATCTATAGAAGCAAGCTGCTTCCCTTGATGTTCAATCGTTAATTGGCCAGAAGTAGTTATTGGCGTTACTGGCTGCTGCAGCAGGATAGCAAGGCCAGCTATCCATATTCCGTTCAATCCCATTCCTCACTTCTCCTATCTTCACATAAGCACTATTACAGCCGTGAATAATAATGGACAAGGGATAGTATGGTTCGCTTACGCTTCAATTATTTAGAAATAGGAGGATATTATGTTTATGCGACTTAGCCGCAGCCTATCTGCCGGTCTGATCATGCTCCTCATGAGCCTTGCTTGGTTACCGATGAATGTCCTCCATGCGAGGTCAGCGGTATTGGATGAAGCCAGGAAGGAATCAGGTCTGGTATTATCTGTCCGAACAAGCCCAACAGCCCTCTTCGAAAACCATCAGCTCATCACAGATCCCGATATGATGAACGCTGTTACAAATCCGAAGTGGCAGCAAACAAGTGAGGTGCCACGCTTTAGCGATCTGTACGTGAATGAGCAGCGCTTAAGCGCCCCATTGCTTCGTCTCGATACCAGCGGCCAGTTATGGGACGAAACCCACAAGAAGAGGCTTGAACTGCCCAGCAAGGCAGTTGTGAAGCTAAGACAAGCTGCCGATGCGCTTCATGAGCTTCATTACGGCAAATTACTGGATTGGCAGGAGGCCGAGAAGCTCTTTTCCCGCAAATCAATTTTTGTGATTAAGGATATGGAGACTGGGCTGACGTTTCGGGTGCAGCGCAGAGCCGGACATGATCATGCCGATGTCCAACCAGTTACGAAAGCAGACACAGAAGTGATGAAACAAATTTACAACAAGGGCTGGACCTGGGATCGGAAAGCAATTATTGCCGAGAAAGACGGCAAACAAATTGCTGCCTCAATGAATGGGATGCCCCATGGTGGAGACGGGATTCCGGAGAATGGTTTTTCGGGGCATTTTTGCGTTCATTTCCTGAACAGCTCCACGCATAAATCGGATGCTCCGGATTTGCCGCATCAGCTCATGGTATACAAAGCTGCCGGGATGTTGAGAAGTTATTTTGCAGACTCCTCCCCTCTTCAGTTAGGCCAAAGTCTCATTGAAGCCCTGCATCATGATGATTCGGAGATGGTTCAGATACTGACAGAGGGATTGTCCCAGGAGCAATCTGCAGCGCTGCTCCAGCACAAACAAGATTGGAGCTCCATCAGGCGGAAAGATGGCCGCGAGCTGCCACAAGAGGAATCATTGCTCTCTGATGTTCGGCTCGAAGCAGAAACGATTCATATAGCCCGTGGTAAAAGGCTGCTGCAATTACAATCTCATTTCGTAAGAACAAGTCCAATCAGTCCATGGGAGCTGAAGGAATTAAATCTCTCCTAACAAATAACGACCACCTCCCTTCCCCAAGTAAGAAGGTGGTGGTCGTTATTTGTTTTTTAGTGGCCCATATGCATATTCGGATTAGCCATATTAGGATTAACCATGTTTGGGCTCACCATGTTCGGATTAACCATGTTTGGACCAACACTGTTTGGGCTTACCATGTTGGACTGAACATTTGGGTGTACATTGCTTTGAGCAGTTGATTGGTTAGCAGGCAGATCCATGTACGTTTTGTGGCAATACATATTAGAGATGCGTGGTATAACAACTGTTTCGCCATGTTTAAGTGATTTTGGACTGGAAAGGTGGAGATTAGCTTCTTCTAAGAGTGTGCTTGGAATATTGTACGCATGGGCGATTTGCTCCATCGTATCCCCTGCCTGCACTTGATGATGAGCATAATAGTAGTTACGGTCATCTTCCCGGATGAAGGGAGAGAAGAATGGCGAGAAGAAGAAGAACGGGAATAAGAAACGGCCTGGGAAGAACGGATGGGGGAATGGCCGGAATGGAGGACGGAACCCTCCGTGAAAGCCACCACCAAAGCCACCGCCACCAAAACCTCCGCCACCAAAAGGAACAAATCCACGGTTATCCATCGAGTTACCTCCGTTACATAGTCATTTGACTATATAACTTATTGAATCATGGGCGAAAAGGTTCCTCTCTTCAAGCAAGTTGTTTTTATAACTTCTTATAATCCTTTTTCATAATATTCATCACAAGACTCGCCCACTTTGGATTTGACGGACAATACTTTCTCGCTATCTTATCGATCGTCGTAAATCCTTTGTCTACGTAGTTCTTGGCGAGCAGCTGTCCGAATTTACGGACACTGTCTCCCTTCGTCTCAAAGGAAAAGGCCCTGTTATATTTGTCGCTGTCGATTGCATTGAGACCAAACAGATTGTTTTTCTTCTTCGCGAGTGTACTCTTCCCGTTACCGCTCTCCAGCTTCATAACCGCTATCGTGAAGTACGCGTTAATGCCGTATTCCTGTTCTATATCGAGAACAGCCTTCTCCAATCCGTGGTTGGCAAGAGCTGTTTTCTCAAATAGCTTGGCGATATGTTCTTCCGTTAAGCCGGAATCTGACTCTACAGCAGATGTTGGTTTCTCTGGATCTGACGGTTCTGGTTCTGGAGTCTGTGACGGTCTAATCTTTAACGTATCGTTAAGCGGCACTTCTGCCACTATTGTATTCGCTTTCGCTAAAACTTCCGGTACTGCTGCAGCCTCAGCAGCTACGGCTCCGCTCTCTTCTATCTTTTCCGCATAACGACCGTGGACAAAGCCTTTATCCTTCAACGCAAGCCATCCATTATCTAATGTTTGACCAACCTCGATTGTATCGCCTTGCTTAAGTACTTCGATAATATTGGAGTTTGCATCCGGCTGTTCGCGGACATTGAGATAAAACGCGGTTACTTCATATGTATAGATCGGTGGTTCTTGCACAGAGGGCGGCGCGATCGCGCTATGTATTTCGAGGGAGGAATTCGTAATAGGCTCAGACACTTCTTCTTGCAGGGCAGGCTGGATCAAATCTGTTGTTTCCGGTAATTGCGGTGAGAATAGCTGTAAGGTTTCGCCCATGATAACATTGCCGTCCGTAATGGTCAGAAGACTTGCCGATAAGTTGTCTGTCACGTCAGCTGAGACTTTATTTGAAGGTAGAAAACGCGTGCTCAAGGTCATGAACAAAGCTATACAAAGTACATAGACAAGCACTTGACGATTAAGTTTTGTATGCATCGTTACACCTCTTCCATCGTTTTGTAAATCAGACATACCTGTGTTTCGGTATAGGTTAGATTGTACATAGGAGGAATTGAAAAACGTGTCAAATATCCTGTGCGGGTTTCTTGTTTCTTTGTCGGACAAAAGAGTTGTAATTTGGCTGAAAAAGAGGATTATCGACAAATGCCGTCCGTTCGAATCGTTTGATCAGTAACTTACCCGAAAAAGCTTCGCTAATATGACCCCATACGAGTAAATAAGGTAAATAAAAACAAATGAAAAACAAAAGAACCGCACAACTGTGCGGTTCACTAGCCTTAATTGTATTATTCTTCCGACTTATGTGGTTTGCTGAGGGTCCGAAGATACTCCTCGATCTGCTCAGGAGTCCAAGTTGTACCTTGCAGCAGTTGACCACTTCTTGCTTCTTCGATTAACTCAAGGAGCCATTCCTTTTCTGTCTCGCCAAACTTCATGATCCCGCGGATCATCATGTTAGATCCTCTTGGAAGAATATCCCCTTTGAATGCCAGTACGGCTTCCATTCGTTTAATGCGTTCTTCGCAAGCCTCCAGCTGCTTTTCCAGCAGCTCAATAACCTGTTCCTGATCTCCATGACGAACAAATGGCAAGGTTAGAAATACAGGATGCTGAGGATAAGATACCTCGCTAAACTGATCATACAGCAGTTTATGGAAGGCAGCCTTCCCTTTCTCCGTTATGCGGTAAATCGTTTTGTCTGGGCGATTGTCCCCCGGAACTGTTACGATCTCCGCTGCTTCAATTAATTGCTTATCGCGCATTTGATCAACCGCATAATACAAGGAGCCATCCCGCAGCCTGAAGCATTCGTTCCAGTTCCGCTGCTTAATCGTTTGTCGAATATCATATGGATGTCTGTCTCTTTCCATCAGAAGCCCAAGGATTAACAGCTTCATCGGCATCATCCTTTATCTCCCGGAGTAGGATGGTTCCGGCTTCCCCGCTTCTTCACCAGATGGAGCCGCCTTAGGCTTCGGAGCTAATTCAAGGCGAGCACGACCCATGAGGATCGCGAAAACGAAAGCCAGAATTGGCAGCAGAACGTTCCATTGGAAAATAAACAGGATAGAGTCGGACAGCTTACCGAGCAATACATTTACAAAATCAGCTGGCAGCCCCATTTGCTCTTGTACTTTTGGATTAAGCAATGCCTGCCCACCTTTGATTTGTGCAGCCATGTCAGGGTTGATGTTTGGCATTTCCTGCAGCGAGTTTTGGAAATGAGACTTCTGCATGGTGCCAAATACCGTAATGCCAAGCGCTGAGCCAATCGTACGGAAGAAAGTGATTAGCGACGATGCCGAACCCTTATACTGCGGAGGAACGGAGTTCAACGTCGAGATGTTAAGCAAGGAGAAGGATACACCAATCCCCAGACCAACGATGACCATAAACACAGTAATCAAACCGCGGCTGGACGATGTGTCCATCACATAGCCAAGCAGATAAGTCCCCACCATAAGTATAATGGACGATACGATCATCACATCACGGAACCGGAATTTATTTGCAATCCGGCCGCCAACCTGTGCGCTGACTACAACACCAAGCATCATTGGAGTAAGGACCGTACTTGTGCTAGTCGCAGACAAATGGAATACGCCTTGCATGAACAGTGGAATATAAGTAGCAACAGCGATCATAATACCGCCATACAGAAGGCTGATCATCATGCTGCTTGTAAATAACTGCTTCTTGAACAACGTAAGCGGTATAATCGGATCCTTCGCTGCTTTCTCAACAAAGAGGAATACAACGGCAAGGATAACTGCTCCAGCAAGCAGCGAAATCGTCTTCGCCGAATCCCAAGCCCAGCCATCCGTACCGCCAAGCTCAAGGCCAAACATCAGAAGCAGAACGGCAGCCATCAGAAGAATAGCACCCGCCCAGTCAATGGCTTGCTTCCGATAACTTTTCGATTCCTGATAACCTTTCATAATGAAGATCAACGACAAGATGCCGATCGGTACATTAATGTAGAAAATCCAGCGCCAGCTCATATTATCCGTAATAGCGCCGCCCATAATCGGACCAAATACGCTGGAAATACCAAATACGGCGCCAAACAGACCCATCATTTTGCCACGTTTCTCCGCCGGGAACAAATCGAAGATAATCGTAAATACGATTGGCATAATAGCACCGCCGCCAATACCTTGGATCGCACGGTAAATAATGAGCTGATTCATATCTGTAGCTGTACCACACAAGATCGAACCAATTAAGAAGAAGATTAAACCTGAGATGAAGAAACGTTTGCGTCCGTACATATCGGACAGTTTACCAAAGATTGGTGTTGCCACCACCATCGCGATCATATAAGCGGAATAAACCCATACGAATTTATCCATCCCGCCCAGCTTCTCAATAATATTGGTCATAGCGGTAGATACGATCGTTTGATCCAATGCCGACATGAACAGACCAAGCAGCAGACCCGCGATAACTAATTTAACACTGCTTTTTTTCGCGTCCATAAGAACTTCCCTTCTTTTATCAATTAGCCGTACTCAAATTTGAATACCCTTCGCCTATTATACTCAAATTTGAGTATTAATCAATCTAAAAATGTTTAGAGGTTTTGTAAGTTTTCTGGTGTATAATGGCAAGGAGATCTTAGGATAAGGTGGGATTACATATGTCATATTTATCGTTAAGTACTTGGAGCCTTCACCGAAATTTAGGTCCACTTCGTTGGACCATCTGGAATGAAGAAACACGCCAGCACGACACTTCCGTTCAGGAACAGCCATCGATTCACACGCTGCTTGAGCTCCCTGCAGAAGCTGCCCGACGCGGTTATCAGGCAGTTGAAGTATGCCACTTCCACTTCCCTTCCACGGAACCGGCATACTTGGCGGAAATCAAGCAAGCTTTCGAGACAACTGGCTTGTCCTTCGACACCCTGCTGCTTGACTATGGCGATATCACTTCATCAAATGAAAGCCGTGTAGCCGCCGATCTATCTTTAATTCGAGAATGGATTGATATCGCATCCCTTTGCGGTGCCAAACAGATCCGGGTCGTAGCTGGCGAAGCATTGCCAACGGATGACGAGGCAATCCTGGCTTCAGCCTCAAGATTGTCAGAACTCTCTGCTTATGGACGAACAGTTGGAGTAAAGGTTGTAACGGAAAATTTCAAATCACTGACTTCAACCGGAGCGAGCTGCATGAAGCTGCTCGATGCCTGGGGTGAGCATGCCTCAACCATTACGGACTTCGGTAATTTCCATGGCGCTCATAAATATGAGGAGCTGGCACTCACAACACCATTTAGCGTATCCATTCATGTGAAGCCTCAATATGATGAGAATGGCTATCCGGATGAAACGGAGCTTCGCAAATGTCTAGACGCTGTCTCTTCATCCGGATTTAACGGCGCATTTGTCCTGATCTACGATGGCCCAGGCGATATGTGGGAAGGCCTCGAACGGGTGAAACGAATCGCGGCATCATATGGTTAATTATCAAACTGCGCATTTGAATGTTCTTCCGATCGCCATTGCTCGGGGATTCCTTTGAATTAACGAAATAAGGTTGGATTCCCCGAGCAAAAGCGAACGCTTAAAAGCTTTCTGAAAGAAAGCTACTTCGTAAGCATACTCTTTGCTTCTCCAGAATCATTCAAAATGCTCCGTTTGCCATTAACCTAATCAATAGAAATTTTAAAATAAATGTGGATTTCACAGAACTCTGCTTCAATCTTTTACAAAAACAAGATAGAGATCAAATCACAAAATAGCGGTGCAGGAGTTATTCCTGCACCGCTATTTATGATTACATCGCCAATTTACTTATTTCAGCTTCCGAAGCTTTGCCGCGCGTGTACCAAGCATGCTTGGAAAGAACTTATCATTCTGCTTCCTAAACAGATACTGGCAGTAGTCCATCATAAGAAGATCGGATTTTCGGTGAAGCGGCTTAAGCAACTGATGCTTGAATATATGTCGACCCGGAGCGCTATTCGCTTCGAAAATCCATACACGTCCATCCTTATCGACGCCAAGATCAATGCCTAGATCACCAAGCTCATGCCCATACCCTTTTTCCAGCACATACCCGATTCGTTTCGATACCTTTTTTATTTTATCCTCGATAACGCCAGCTTTCTGCCTGAATACTTCATTTAGCACATAAGGCCCTGTCTTAATCCAACCGCCATGTGTCGTAATTTTGCTGGGATGATTAATATTAGCCCCAATGGCTGCAACCACCCATTCGTTCTTGCCATTCTTATTAAGCTGAACACGCAGATCAAAGAAGTCTGCTCCGTAACGCTTCAGCTCCACACCTTGTTGGACCAAGTAGGATGACAGCTTCGGAATATGATTGTGAATCAATTGTGCCAGGGAAGAATATGGCTTACTGACCTTCGTCTTACCAAATATGGCTTCGCAATAGTACGGCCGTGAGCTTGTTCTTCGACTGATTTTATAGATGCCCTGGCCACCACTTCCTTTAAGTGGCTTGAGAAAGACGGATGTTGATATCTTTAACAGCTCTTCAATTTGATGAATGGACGGCGAAATATACGAGAGCGGCAAATGAGCTTTCAATTCTGTGTCATTCGATATAAACCTATACATGTCGCCTTTATTGAAGTAGTTATGATTAAAGATTGTGCTGCGCGTATGGTGGATATACTCGAATAACCGTTTATACAATGGCGTACTATAGATTTTTCTAGACTTAATTTGGTTGTAGATGACGTTCGGGAATGGAGCGGTTGCCTTGTGCCACCGCATTCCTTTACCAGATCGCTGCAGGAAGCTTCCGTTAACCTTCCGAGTCCTCCACTTAATATCCTCCGGCCTGAATTTATAGAGCAGCATCGGACGTCCCGTTGTATGGGACTGCAGAAAATGATTGCTGACCTCTTCAAATTTCGGGCTGCTGACAACTACGCCAACGACCGGCCCGAGCCGAATAGATTTATGATTATAGTAAGCATAAAGCTTGCAAGGCTTTGGAATGGACAGTTTATCGTTATGGGTCTTGGATAACACGATTTTTGGCGTATTACTATTAATCGGGATCACGTTCGCCAGTATCGCAAGATGCCCGATATTCACTTTTATTGTAGTAGAGGCCATTAATCCCCATTTATTCATAAGACTTCGACTTATGGCCACTTGATTCATGCCTTGCTTGCTGTTACTAGAGACTTCCACAAGGGCTTCATTATACAAAGGCGATCCCCCTCTTCCCCTACTATCATTAAAATATGGGGCAGAAGTCTATCGGACACGGTCAATGCCTATTCGCGCAAACAAAAAAGAGGCCGTACAGGCTTGGTGCCCGTACGGCCTCTTTTTGTAATGAACTACCTTTTCTTAAGTCCAGATGAGTGCGCTGCAATGATAATATCCATTTGCTTATTCCACTCTTCGTCTTCCGTACATCGCTCTGGTCGTGCTTCGAACCAATCGATCGTCCGCTTGATGCCTTCTGCAAAAGGTACCGTAGCCACAAACTCTGGTACCAGCTGCTTGATCTTACTGTTGTCGAACACGGCGCTGACTGCTTTGTCACCAAGTAATCCTCCAACAAGCTCCGGATCATACGAAATAAGAAATTCGGACGAAATATGTACTAGATTGGGCTTTACGCCAGCAGCAGCACCAATCGCATCATAGATCTGATCCCAAGTAAGCACTTCATCTGAAGTAATATGATAAGCTTCACCAATCGCAGACTGCTGGCCAAGCAGGCCAACAAAGCCTTTTGCAAAATCGCTGTTATGCGTCATTGTCCATAATGATTGGCCGTCTCCATGAACGATAATTGGCAGCCCTTTACGCATGCGCGCAGCAAGAGACCATGGATGAGACCAACTGTTCAGTGAGGCAGGAATCATTGTATCGCCGTATGTATACGAAGGGCGGACAATGGTTGCTGGGAAGCCGGCATTCGCATACTCTTTCATCAGCAGCTCTTCACAGGCTATTTTATCTCGAGAGTATTGCCAGTATGGATTTTCAAGCGGCGTATCCTGCTCGGTTATGATATAATGCTTCAGCGGCTTCTGGTAGGCAGATGCAGAACTGATAAAGATATATTGCTTCGTACGCCCCCGGAATAGATCAATGTCGGTCTGTACATGTTCCGGTGTGAAAGCGATCCAGTCCACAACTACATCGAACTCATAACCGTCTAGTGCAGCTGCAGCAGATTCCTTATCGCGGATATCTCCTACGATAATCTCTGCACCTTCCGGGACTAAGCCATCCCGATTACCACGGTTAAACAAATAGAGCTTAATACCTTTCTCAGCAGCAAGCTTCGATACCGCCTGGCTGATTAAGCCAGTGCCTCCGATAAACAATACTTTCATCTGAACATCGCTCCCTTCAATGAACAGTTTAAAGCTTTAAAGCAACAGGAGCAATGTTTACGGTATAATAGAAAGATAGAACAGAAGAATAGGAGACAAGTTATGGACATTGTACAAATTCCCCTAGCCATGATTGACGAGGATACGGACCAGCCGCGTTATCAGTTCGACGAGGAAGCACTTGTAGAGCTGATGCGCAATATTGAAGAAATCGGTCTTCTCTCTCCCATCAAAGTCAGAACCATTGAAGGCGGACGTTATAAGATCATTTATGGCAACCGTCGATATAAAGCATGCAAACGCCTTGACCTGCCAGCTATTCCTTGCATTGTGACGAGCATGACCGATGAGCAGGATATTTATATGGAGCAAATCGCGGAAAATCTCACTCGGCAAGGCTTTTCTCCAATTGAGGAAGCTGAAGCCTTTAATAAGCTGATGACAGATCCGAAGTTTAACCGCTCAGTCAAATTTCTGGCAAGTAAATTCGGTAAACCGGAATCCTACATAAAAAATAAATGTGAGCTTCTGAAATTCAGCAATGCCGTTCGCAAGCTAATTATTGGCGGTACAGAAATTCGCAAGGATCGTTTGACCGAAGATCAATTACTGCCGCTTAAGGATTTACCGATGGAGCATCGTGATCCGCTGGCGCTTATTATGGCCAAGGATGAGATGCCGCCAAGCGACGTGAAAAAGATCGCTAAGCTTTTCAAGGACAAGGATATTTCCGCCTCCACCAAGGACAAGCTGTTATACAAATCTGGCCCGGGACTGCTCGAAACCTGGTCTATCCAACAGAATAATAAAGCTGAGAAAGCTAAACCTGCCGAACCAAAGCCATCAAAAGCAGAAAAGGCGATTAAAATCGATGTCCCAACCGAAACAACGGCTGTCTCAGTAGAAGCTGCTCCAACACCAGAAAATCCTTACGCAGCCATGGATACGAAGCTGAATCAGCTGCTTTCCGCCCTGCCTGCTTTCTCTCCTTTGCCGGATGAAGCAGCTTTATCCTTACAGGAGATGGATGCAGAGCAAAGAGCTGAGCTTATTCGCCGAATGGATGCTCTATTAGAGCAATTGCGCTCCCATACCGAAGAATGGGATAAGCTGAAGTCCATCGCAGCAGCCAATTAACTGGCTGCACTTCGTTTGATCTGCCCCGCAGTCCAAATCAGAATTGGACAGATGATCCCAAAGATCATCGTATAATACGGCCAAATACGGTAGCTTGTAAGTAATACAGCCGTGTTTGGCCATAATACTCCCGCAATTACATACGATATTAACCCCAGCGGTATTAATAGCGTGCGATAATTCTCTAATTGGAATACCGCAGCTAGCCCCCTTACACTTACGTACATCAGCAAAGACAATCGAAAAAAAATCGCAATGAACCAAACGACAGACACTGCAACTTCAAACCGTTCGAAGAAATCGCTGAAGCTTATGGTCCGTACGACAAAATAACTCGAAAAAGTTAAGGTTGATACTACGCCCTGACTAAGAACGGCAATTACGACCAGCGTTACATACATAAATAAGACGCCTGAAAAAAGCGAGCTCTTCATAACAATGTTCCTCCATTTGTCCGGCTGAGTGGTAAAATAGAGGAACAATACACTCTCGATATATGGAAAAGCGATGGTCGTTAATGAGGCATGCACAATTGGCTTCCACCCAAACTCCAATACCGGTAGCAAATTAGAAACCTTTGCGGTCGGAATTAATGATAGGTAGCCTAAAACAAGCAGAGCCATTACAAGGAAAAACAACACTTCAGCCGCACGTCCAATTGTTGTAACACCGCAGTATACGACATAAATCACAGCCCCCAGCATCATGACAAATATAGCTTCCATCGGAGTTTCCGGCATAATGACCGTTGTAATATATTCACCCAGATCTCGTAGGGAAAGGCTCATGATCAGGAAAGGAAACATTAAAGTAAACAACAGCAAAAACAGCTTTCCTAACCATTTGCCGAATAGAGTCTGTATGTACTGCTCAAACGGAACTCCATTAAGGTGCTTTATAATTCCTGCATAGATCATAATCATCAGCATTTGAACAGCCAGAACTAGCAATAAAGAAATCCAGGCATCCTGTTTAGCAATAGAAGCGAGATTGGATGGCAAAACTAGAAATGCGCTGCCGAGCTGATATAAGATAAACCACAATGTCATCTGCCGGATCGTAAGCTTTTCGGAATTCATGCCATCCCACATCTCCCTTCTACGAATCTAGACTAACTAAGCAGCTTGGATACGAAAGTTTCAAAAGGTTTGAACATCGTTTCAATACCTGTCATCGGGCTGGGCAATGTCACCTCGAACTGTTTCAGCAATACAAGGGAGACGCCCACAACCAGAAAACAAGAGCTGATGACAATGTCACGGATAGCCCGCCGCTTCAGCAAGGCACTATATTGCAAATAAGCTCCAATCAGGAATAGCAGCAAAATCATCATGTTCACCACCCGTGCTGCCCCTCTCTTCATTATGGCTGCCTGTGAATGGTATTGATTATTTTACCAGTCTTGTGCAGCTCGCTCTTAACGATAACCTCAACCTTCAGCTCATTCTTAAACACTTCCGGCCATACCATTTTCCACGCTTGCCACTGTCTTGGATATTTCTCATGGAAATACTCCCCAAATCCAAAAATATCCGCTCCAAATTTCTGCTGAACATAAGCAATGCTGTCTTCAAGCGTCTTCTTCTGCTCTTGTCTTGCCGCCTCCTGCAACTGGTTAAATATTTGTTCATCTGCTAAATCAGCTTGGCAGTGATACTCTCCAATGTTTGCCTCACTTCGCAATTCAACCTTAATGAATGGGTTCCCGTTCTTAATAGAAGGAGTTATCTTGGCCTTTGATTTGTATACTTCTATCACAAAATTTTCCTTCGAGTTTGGACAAGATATATGGCTTACGGTGTTATGTACATTGTTCGTGATATAGCTGTAGCCCTTGCTTTTCGATTCATTAAGCCATCCAACTATCCGATCATCTAGCAGAACGCCGATCCCGGTATATTTGTACTCTGCATAAGAAGCTGGCTGCTTGACATTATCCATCTTCATTCCTTTTTTTCGATTGCCAATGAGAGTGATGCCTGTCAGCACGGGATCAATGCCATCCTTTGTCAACTTTTGCATCATATCAACAACGTTAACGGCCGAAGTAGGTGCCCAAGCATGCTCCGATACTTTAAGTGACTTATACAGATCCATTGCAGGCAGCACTTCCATGGGCGTAACAAAAGCAAGTATATCCTTTGCTGAACAGCCTTTCGCAATCGCCATGTAAAAATCCGGGCGGACCTCATGATCCCGAAACAAAAAGTCCAATGGATTACGGATTCCCCTCTCTGCCACAACCTCGTCAATAATGACGATTCGCATATGCGACAGATACATTCTTCTGGAAGCTTTCGTCGTAATTTTGCGTATCGCTTCAAAAATCGTTGGAGCACGCTCCGAGAAATTAATAGCTGGCGAACGCTGACCGGTAGATCGATTTATCGACATCTGTGAGGGATCAGATACTTGGACTGTTATTTCATATTGGTTGTCTACCCAATCTATGCCCATCGCAAGCACAACGGAGATGGCATTAAGTTCCCGTCGATTCCAGCAGCCAGATAAGAACATAATGATAATCAGAATGGCCGTTATTACAGCCCCAATCCGTTTGAAAGCATTCATGATGAGTTATCCTGCTTCGTTTGTCCTTGTGTAGACCTCCAAAACGGCATCCGGAAGATGGCATCGTTCTGATTGTTCGCCTGAAACGGTGCTGCTGGGCTTAAATAAGGAATGCCAAAAGACTGCAGATGGCTAAGATGTACGACAAGTATAATGATGCCGATCATTAGCCCGTAAATGCCAAATGAAGCTGATAAGGCCATAAACAAAAAGCGTATGATCCGAATCGGGATTGACATCGAATAAGCTGGAATGACAAAACTGGATATAGCCGTAATCGCTACAATAATCACCATTGCGGCCGATACAATGCTTGCTTCTACAGCAGCCTGGCCAATTACAATCGTTCCAACAATAGATACAGCTTGCCCAATCGTTCGCGGCATCCGAATGCCCGCTTCCCGTAAGATTTCGAACGTTCCTTCCATCAGCAATGCTTCAATAAAAGCCGGCAGAGGCACGCCCTCCCGCTGAGCCGCAAGACTGAGAAGCAGCTGTGTCGGCAGCATATCCTGATGGAATGTGGTGAGTGCGATATAAGCGGACGGCACAAGTAAACAGATGGCAAGCGCTACATATCGAAGCAACCGAATCAAAGTGCTGTACAGAGGCTGTTGATAATAATCCTCGGCCGATTGAATAAAATCAATGAATATTGCTGGAGTCATTATAACGAACGGTGTACCGTCGACGAACAGCGCAACCTTCCCTTCCATGATGCCGGCAGCTATCGTATCCGGCCGGTCTGTGTTGTAGATCGTAGGGAAGATTGTCCACTGCTTCTTTTCATGCAAAATCTCTTCCAGATACTCGCCTTCGAGCACACGATCCTGCTTGGAGGTTTGCAGACGTCTGATAAGCTGGCGAACCAGCTTATCATTAGCCAAACCATCCATATACATGACGGCCACATCCGTTTTCGTCATTTTGCCGACTTTTAGCGTGATCAGCCTTATTCTCTTGTCTTTCACGCGGCGTCGAACTAATGTCGTATTGGTACGCAACGTCTCTGTGAAGGAATCTTGCGGCCCACGCACAACGGACTGAGTCTTCGATTCTGTAATGGAACGATCTTCCCATCCTGGCATCGCAACGACTAGCCCTTCCGGCTCTCCGTCCAGCATAATCAATAAGCTGCCTGAGAAGATCTGCTCCAAGGCAGCATCAACCGTGTGAATCGGGGTCACCTCACCAGCATCCAAGACATGCTCTCGCAGAACATTGAGATTAACTGAATCCAGCGGTGTTCGATCAAGCAAAGCGGTTATAACACCACTTTGAAGTTCATTCTTGTCAACCATACCATCTAAATAAAAAATCGCAGTCTTCCGATTGTTCGAAATGACCAATTCACGAACGATAAAATCCGAGCTAAAGCCCATAATTAGCTTCATTCTCTCTATATTTGCATGCAAGAGAGGTGAAAATTCACTCGATGCCATTAACAGCCCTCCTTCATTCCTTAACGACGCGATCCGGATCCGTTCCCTTGGTCTCCACTCCAAAGAACAAGACCGTTAGTGCGCCTATAACAATCGCAACAAAGAACACCACAAACACGCTGGTTATAGATGTCCCCTTATCAATTAACATACCGACAAGATAGGGGCCGATGATGCCACCAATACGACCGAAAGCTGCGGCAAAGCCAACTCCTGTAGAACGAACGCTTGTTGGATACAGCTCAGGCGTATAAGCATACATCGCTCCCCATGCTCCAAGGTTAAAGAATGACAAGAAGATGCCTGCAGTCAGCAGCATCCCCGCTGTAGTAGCATTGCCAAACCAAATGGCACAGATAGCAGTCATAAGCAGATAGACAGCTAATACCCCTTTCCGCCCTACCTTCTCGATCAGATAAGCGGCAGTAAAATAACCCGGAAGCTGTGCTAATGTAATGATCAATACGTATTGAAAGCTTTTAACCAGCGTATATCCTTTCATAACCATCACAGTTGGCAGCCATAGAAACATCCCGTAATAGGAGAACACAACCGTAAACCATAAGATCCAGAGCGTAATCGTCGCCCGTTGATATTTGGCAGACCAGATGGATGCCATACGTTCGCTGAAGGTCAGTTTCGTCTTCCCTGCCTGCTCCTTATAACGCGGTGAATCCTCGATGCTTCTCCTTAGAAACAAGGCATATATCGCTGGTACAGCACCAATGACAAGCGCCATCCGCCAGCCAAAGTGCGGAATAAAGAAATAGGAGATTAGCGCTGCTAATATCCAGCCGCCTGCCCAGAAACTTTCTAAAAGAACGATCGCCCTTCCTCTTACTTTCTCCGGCACCGATTCGGATACCAAAGTCGAAGCTACCGGAAGCTCTCCACCTAATCCAAACCCAGCAATAAAACGCAGAATGCTAAGTACGAGTAGATTGGGTGCCAGTGCGGACAATCCGCTTGCCACAGAAAACAAGAGCAATGTCCAAAGCAAGACAGCTTTACGTCCATATCGATCGGCGAGTGATCCGGATACAGCTGCGCCAAATGCCATCCCCGTAGAATTAATTGCAGCAAGCAGTCCGATCTGCTGTGCGTTCAGGTTCCAGTCGACGCTTAATGCTGCTGCGATAAACGAGACCAGCCCCACATCCATGGCATCAAACAGCCAGCTGAATCCGGCGCTTAATAGCAGCTTCCGGTTTTTGGGTTCACGGAATAAAGTAGTCTCGCTCATGTTGATAGTTCCTCCAGCTTTTCATTACCTTCAATGTGCCCTGAATCGAATTCCATTATGTAACAACAGCACAAAAAACGGCCATCTTATCTGAGAATAAGATGACCGTTTCTTATCATGTTAACTAAACAATTCTAGGCAGCCGCCTCTACTTCTGTTTCCTCACGCTTTGTGAGCACTTCCTTCTTCAAGAACCAGCAGAGGACAAATGACACCGCTGCAAACCCCAAGGCAATAACAAAGATATGGTCAAAGGCATTAGCAAATACGGTTTGGATCTTGAACACCAGGTCTGAAGACAACCCAGCCGGTATGCCCCCTGTCTGAATCGTATCTATCGTTTGCGGATCAATTCCACTTGATAAGCTATTTACACCATCTTTAATATTTTTGGCCAGGACACTTCCGAGTACACTTAGTCCAACTGTAGCTCCAAGTGACTGGAACAACTGAACCGTACCAAGCGCTACACCGCTATGCTCCTTCGCTACCGACTCCTGCACGATCAGGTTATCACTGCCGAACAGCGCCCCCATGCCAAGACCCATAATAAAGAAAGCAATAATGATGTAAAGAACGGTTGTACTTACAGCGATCTGTGATAGCAGGTAGATCCCGACTAATGGCAATAAGAAACAAATAATAAATAGATTCCGGTAGGCGACTCGAGTAACTAAGAATCCGATAAGAATACTCGATGGGATCGCTCCAGCCATAAAGGCGAACATCAGATAACCGGCAGCCGTAGGCGTCAGCCCCATTACATTTTGCGCAAAGAACGGGAAGGTCGAAATTCCGCCCATTAATCCCAACATAAGGGTAAATACGAGAAGCGATAAGACAACGACATTCCGGTTACGGAACAGATGAAGTGGAATGATTGGCTCCTTCACCTTGGATTCTATCCGAATAAATAAGGCAATTAATAATGCCGACAGGACTAACAGACTGATAATAATTGGAGAAGACCAGCTCAAACCCTGATTGTCGATCAATACGGGGGCAAGCAGGAACGACAGCAATGCGGCTACAAGTGTGCCAGCGCCAGCCCAGTCAATCGTGTGTTTCTCTTCCCCTCTAGATTCATGCAGCCCCTTGAATAAGAAAGCTACAGCAACAATGGCTACCGGAATATTGATCAGGAATAACCAGTGCCAATTCAAATTACCGACAAAATAACCACCGATCGTAGGTCCGATCAGCTGCGGAAGAATCATCAATGGACCAATAAGGCTTTGCACCTTCGCACGCTGTTCGAGCGGGAAGGTCTCCCCTATAATAACCAGAGCGATTGGCATCAAACCACCTGCTCCAATCCCTTGAACACCTCTACCGATAAGGAGTTGTGCCATTGAGTCAGCAGAGCCGCAAATGATGGAACCTAGACAAAATAGAGCCATACAGCTCATGTATACTTTTTTTCGCCCAAATACATCCGCAAGTCTTCCCAGGATTGGCATAGCTATCGTCATGGTGAGCATATACACGCCAGCAACCCAGCCGTATAGTGATAAGCCGTGCAGTTCCCTGATGATCGTAGGCATAGCAGTTGATACGACCGTCTCATCCATCTCGGCAAAAATAAGACCAAGCAGCAAACCGATCAGGACAAGCGATTTACTATTTTGCTTCACTTTCAGCACCTCATTCGTTCGTTTAACTGGGATCATCATACCCTCCGAATTTAAACGGAATTTAAACGAATGGGACAAAGAGGACCTGAAATAGGATGAGAATTAGAGATTACTATGGTTGGAGGAGCTTTTGATGGGAAATAAACACAATATTGTTGTAGTCGTTATACCGATCGCAGAGGTAAAAAAGTTTATCCTGATTGACATTATTATTAGTACAGCAGCTTATTATACGCTCGTCATCTCCTTCCATTCAATGATAACCGCTAGCGCCGGCAGCATGGCTCTGCCAATGCTTATTCGGCGCTCGCTTAAATTACGTTTTCGCCGCTAGTTGTTCAGCCATTGAGCTAGGGTATGACGAAGCAAATAAACAAAGCTGCTGTTCTTTTGAAGAACCTCCCGGCATCGGTCTGGATAATCGGTATAGATGCCATCTACTCCCCAATTCAAAGCACGATCCATGTTCAGTTGATAATTAACCGTGTACGGGTAAATGCGCAGACCGGATTTTTGAACTTTTTTAACATATGCAGCATTGATCTTTGGAAAATTCGGACTAATCCCTTTTGCGTACTTCTTAATTTTGTGCAGCGAAGCACTGTTAATTCGGGCAGGAGTGTTATACCACATCAGTTGGTATAGCACGATCCGCTCGTTTAATCGATGAATTTTCTTCAAGCTTTTGGAATTAAACGACTGGATAATAACATGGTCTTCAAGGCGGAATTGCTCAATTAAAAGAAGCAGCCTCTCCTCAATTCCCGGATTAAATTCTGTATCTTTGATCTCAAGAATATAACGGGTGTCATGACCAAATGTAGTAAATATATCACGCAGTGACGGAACTTGCTGACTGGTGAACTCATCTCTGGCATACATCGGATGATGCTTATTGAACCAAGAGCCTGCATCAAGCTGCTGGATGGCAGCAAGGGTCATCATGGCTACTTTGCCTTTTGCATTTGTCGTACGATTGACGCTTTCATCATGCATGGCAATGATCTCGCCATCCTTCGTCTGTTGAAGATCTATCTCAATATAATCCGCCCCGGAATCAATTGCATTGCGGTAAGCGGCAATGGTGTGTTCAGGTGCATACCCTGATGCGCCGCGATGAGCAATAATGGACGCAGGTTTCGTGAAACGTTGCCCTGCAACAGCCGGATGTTCCGCTAAAGTCAGGATAAGGATCAGGACGACGGTAATAAGTAAGCCATGCAGCATATAGAAATAAAAGGATGATATCTCTTTCCTTCTCATTTGCATAAGCCTCCCTTCCGTTGCCCTTAACGTTTCACGTCATTTCCCTTTTTATGCGATTTGCAGTTAAAGGCAGGGACTGGAAAATAAAAAAAGCTGCTCCAATAACTTGGAACAGCTTCATCCTATTTAATAAGTTGCACCTTGTAAAAACTTAACTCGCTCGCCCATCGGAGGGATTTCGTTCCCCTCGACATTAATCTCGATAACGATTGGTCCTTGCGATTGATCAAACCACGACTGCGTCAGTTCAGGCTGAAGCTCCGCCAGCGAATTAGCCTGCGCATACCGAATGCCAAGTGCTTTGGCGACATCTGCAATGCTTGTCCTTTGCTGCGAGAAATCGTCCAAGCAGCGTTTGTACTGCATCATATGCCCGTGATACACCATGCCAAGCCGTGCATTATTAATAACAACAAACACAATCGGCAAATGATATTCTTTCGCTGTCAACACTTCGAGTCCATGCATAAAGAAGCAGCCATCGCCTGTAATACAAATCGTTGGACGCTCAGGCTCTGCAAGCTGTGCACCTAACGCTCCGCTAATGCCAGATCCCATCCCGCCAAAGTTGATGTTGATATCAAAGACTTGATCTTCACGGATAACGAGATTCTGAATCGAGTACGTCATAAATTCGCCGATATCTACATAATAACGTGCATGATCAGGAGCAATAAGATTAAGCTGACGGATTGCTGTCCGAGTATTCCAATCCTCTGATCCCAATTCATCTGCTTCAGAAGCTGCTGCAGCCTCCTTGTATGCCAAGGAAATCTCTTGGATCCCCTCTTCGCTCATGCCCATAGTCAATCGATCGATCAACTGCCAGACAACGAGCTCAATATCGCCATGTATCGGGTAGTCTGTCTCGAAGTTTTTGCCAAGCTCACGTTTGTCGTGATCAATGTGGATCAGCTGTTTGCCGTCCACCAGACGCTCATCCCAACTGCTTGTCGCTGACTCCCCTAAGGCTGAGCCAACAATCATTAATAAGTCATGTTGATCACCACGCAAATATTCAACGGCAGAATCATTACTTGCTAGACCATATACGCCAAGTGCAAGCGGATGATTTTCCGGGAAAGCGCCTTTCCCCCGTGGCGTTGTTGCCACATGCCATCCAGTAAGCTCTGCGAACCGCAGCATCGTATCTTTAAACTCCTTGGCGCCATGACCAAGCAATAACACCCCACGGCGGCCTGCTTGGGCAATTGCATCTGCTGCTGCTACAACGTCTTCCTGAGCGGGAGAAACGGGCTGTACCACCGAAGCCGATAACACTTCAGGTGTTCCGATGTCTGTCATTTGCATATTAATCGGAATCGTAATATGTACCGGGCCAGGTATTCCGCTAATTGCCGTATTATAAGCTTCAGCTATAACGCGAGGCAAGTCTTCTGGATTAGTTACGGTCTTGCTTAGTTTAGTTATGGAAGCGAATATTGGGTCAGCATGTAATTCCTGCCCGCCGCCCTTGCCGAATTTTGTCGTTGGAATAGCACCAGTAAGGAAAATAACCGGAAGCTTCTCGCGCCATGCATTAGCAGCAGGGGTTACCAGATTTGTTGCTCCAGGACCGCTGGAACCAACGCAAACGGATGGAATACCTGTAATTCTTGTATAGGCTGCTGCCATATAACCTGAACTTGACTCATGCTTAGCTACAATGGATGTTAATTCTGGAAGTTCATGCAAGCAATCATACAATGCATTAATAGAGCCCGCCGGGACTCCGAAAATATATTTGACTCCTTGATTAACTAAAAATCTTAATCCAGCTTCGATTGCTCTCATCTTACTCTCCTTTTTCTCTCATCGCTTATTTCTTTACCGTAATTTTGAATACTGAGCCTTCCCCTTCGGAAGATTCAAACGATATTTTACCTCCATGCATTTCGATCAGCTGTTTGGAGATAGCTAAGCCAAGCCCAGTTCCATTAATTTGATTATTGACTTGATAGAATTTTGTGAAAATATTTTTCTGCTTTTCGATCGGTATACCAATACCGCTATCGCCAACCTCGATCGTCATGCTGTTGTCTTCCATATACGCTTTAATCGTGATCTTACCCCACTGCGGCGTAAATTTAATGGAGTTTGAGAGTAAATTCAGCAAAATTTGCAGGATCCGCTCACGGTCAGCACGCATTGTTTTATCCCCGCCAGCATGAATCTCTACTACAAGCTCCAGCTTCTTCTTGTTTATGAGAGAGTCCACAATATGGGTAGCTTCACGAATCAGTTCTTCGAAATCAAATTCCGAATAGCTGAGCTCGAATTTGCCATTCTCCATCTTCGCGAAATCAAGCAGCTCATTTACCTGATTGAGCAGGCGTTCGATTGATTTCCCTGCGGTTTCGAGCAAATCCAGCTGGGAGTCATTCAGTTTGCCGAGCACTTCTTTACGCAAAATATCAACCGTGCCTTTTACCGCAGTAATAGGTGTTCGAAGCTCATGGGATAGCGTTGCAATGAAATCGCTCTTCAGCTCATTCAAATATTCCAGCTCTTTTACAAGACCTTCAAGCTTGAAATTTGCCTGCTGCAGCTCCATAGACCGAACATTAACAGAATAATCGAGATTCTCTGTATGAATAGCATTCGCAAGTGCTGTCGCAGTCACATCTGCTATTGATTGGCAAAATTCAATCTCACCCTGCTCATACTCACGGCAAACGCTCATTGTCGGGATGACAACATCACCAAATACGCGATCCTTCGCTACCAATGGGATGATAAGCAGACTCTTGATGTTAAACATCTCACAAGCCCGTTGGTCCGGGCGCGGATCTGCATAGACATCAGGGATAGCTACTGCTTTTTTCTCTGTTACAACCTCATAGAACAGCTTGTCTTTATCGATACTAAGCTTGATCTCTTCGCGATGCCGATTCTTCCATTCCTCTTCCGTTACACTGACAGAGGAAATATGATAAGGCTCAATTGTACGATCCTTTTCGTTGTATAGATGGATACCAACCTCGTCGGAGCCTGTTGCTCGTTTCATATAATGGAAGCAGGTTTTTAATACTTCGCGGACGGACAAAGATTTGGACAATGCTTTTGTCGCATCCAGCAGCAGCTGCTGCTTATCAACGAGATTTTTCGTATTTTCGAACATCTGGATATTATGAATGGCTACACTGACCATATTGACGAACGCTTCCGTTACTTCGATCTGCTCACGCGTCAAATTCATCGGCTTACCGAAATCATGAACAAATACAACGCCAAAGATGGAATCATTCACAATAACCGGAATACCAAGAATGGATTGAATCTTCATAAGCAGCTTCTTATCGTCATCGACCCGCTCATCAATATTTGTATCTCCGATGTATTCACTGGCTCTTCTCTCCAGAATATCTCGTACAAAGGCGTCCTTCTGCGGGTCGATCAAGAGCTCTGTAATATCAATGGACATCTTATTTCCTTTGTAGCCAGTAAAGGTTCCGTCAGGCTGTTTCAAGAAAAATCCGACCAAGTCTGCTTGGGTAATCTCGCTGGCAATCGCATCTACGAACACTTGAAGAATGTCAGAAAGCTCAAATTGTGAATTGATTACTTTCGTCATCAGAAACAATTTCTTGAAGCTCTTTAATTCCATCATAATTATCCACCTATCTGTCCGTTTAATAGATTGTGATTTGATTCTTACCGCCTTGTTTGGATTTCAGCAAAGCTTGATCGGCAAAACCTATCATATGCTCAAAAGAATGCTTATTCACTTTCTTCGTTATTCCGATGCTGACCGATGCATTCGCCCCCTGTTCAACCAGAGAGCCGATGGCCAGCTCATTCACCGTGCGAATAATCTCCTGTGCCATTTCTTCTGCACCTTCTTCTTGCTGCAGCAAGACCAGAAACTCGTCTCCGCCAAACCGGAATGCAAGATCACTCTCCGGCGTTATTGCTTTCTGAATGATGGATGCGATCGCTCTAAGTACCTGATCACCTACGAGATGTCCAAAGGTATCATTAATCGACTTGAAGTTATCCATATCGATCATGAGCATAGCTTGGAAGTCGTTTAACCGAACGGTTGACTCGAGAAGCACCTCATTTAGATACATACGGTTATATAGTCCTGTTAAAGCATCCGTATTCGCTCTCTCGGACAACTTTGCTTTTGCAGTCATCAGCCGATCAAGCTTTTGTTTCTGCTCTATAGCAAAGTTCACCTTCATCTCAAGAAGATCAAGATCATATGGCTTCGTTAAATAATCGAAAGCTCCAAGCTGCAGGCCCTGAAGAATATCTTTCTTCTGTACATTGGCAGACAAGAAGATGATCGGGGTATCAAAGCCCTCTCGGCTCATCCATTGCTTGTAGACATCAAAGCCCGACATATCTGGCATCATCACGTCCAGTAGAACGAGATCCGGACGAATCTCATCAAACATCGCAAGTGCCTCTGTGCCGTTTTCTGCCGTATGTATGCTGTAATTTAGAGAGTTCAAAAATATACGAAGAATTTGTACATTATGCGGTTCGTCGTCAACGATGAGAATTTTTTCACGCAATGACATGTTTCCCTCCGATTTATTCACCATTAATTAAGGTCCTCATCGTCATCTGCTCATCGATGATGTCAAGAAACTGGTGGACGAGCTGTTCGTCAAACTGGGTATTGGCATTCGTCACCAACTGTTTTCTTACTTCTTTTACATGCAGGGAACTACGGTATACACGGGTAGAGGTCATAGCGTCGAAAGCGTCCGCTAAGCTGACAATCCGGACAAGAAACGGAATTTCATCCCCCTTAAGGCCATCAGGATAACCTTTCCCATCTATACGTTCATGGTGCCATCTGACAATTGGAAGAATGTCATTCACTTCAGGCAGATCCTTTAATAATTCATAACCAATAGCAGGATGCTGACGAATCACATCAAACTCCTCATCGGTCAAACGTCCCGGCTTCATTAGAATATGATCGGGGATGGCCAACTTCCCGATATCATGCAGCAAAGCTGCCAGCTTCAGCTGCTCGAGATCTGCAGAGCTTATACCAATCTTCTCCCCTAACAAAGAGGAGTAAAAGGCTACATTATAGCAATGGTCCACTGTAAAGCTGTCTTTCATCCGCAGGGTATTAAACAAGCTTTCGTAGGACTGCTGTCTCAAAAATTGCTTACGGAAATAAATCTTGTCGACGAGCTGATCCATATGCAGTTTGATAATTCGGCAAATTTGTAGCTCTTCAGATGTTAACGATCGCTGTGACTGAAAACAAAGCAGGAGTGTACCATTCGTTGAGTTGCGATTAATATGGAAGGGATATATCGTGTGGAATGACGTTTCCTTCAAACAGGCTCCGTCTAACTTATCGTCTTCGCTAAGAGGTCTTCCATCCGGTATACGCTCAAAAAAATCAGCCTGAACAGCTATCTGCTGAAGCTGATTTATATCAAACTGCAGCATATTATACGAATACGCTGCAGGCTCCTGGCGCTGTGAATCTTCCATTAGAAATAAACAAATTTGCTCGCAGCCGATCGTATCTTTTAAATATTGGCCAAGAAGCCCCATTGAATCAAATAGCGAGTTTGAGTTAATGACACTCTTGAAAAACACCGAATTATGCATGTTCAACCTCTATTTCTCATGAATACATGAAGCTTTAATCTTGTTTTATTCGACATCTATTCATTTTCTCCTCTATTTGAACTATAAAAAATGTCGGTTTTTGCAAATAAAATAATCATTCTCTTTTTTCTTGTCTGAGAGGCATAGCGTCAAGCGGGATATGGCTTAGTGAAATCAGTTGCGCTTCAAAGCTTCATTCATAATGGAAAACAGTTCCAAACAAAGGGTTCGTAACAAGAACATGGATACGGAATTTCTTCCGTTCATCGTCATACCACTCCACAACCTCAGCGGTTCCGGTCAATTGCGGTGGAAAAGTAAATTGAAGGATTCCTTCATAAAAACGCTGATCACCCGACCGGATTCGGATTCCTCCATTGCTTGCTGGCTTTATGTCCAGGTCCACTGCCAAATGCTGCTTATTACCTAGATAATCTACAATCTGCCGTCTCTCCTCGCTGTAGATCATCGTTGCGTCGAAATGACGGATCGCCCGTTTGAATTGAAACTTGCGGATCCAGGTTACCGTCTCTCGTCCGAATTTATCTTGGTAAGCATAGTTCTCAATGGTGAACGGAATATGGCTCCCGCCTTGCGGAAACATGATATGACGTGAGGCGCCTAAGGCGAGTGGCAAAACTGCCCATTTGGCAAACCAGATTCTCTCCATGACACCTTGCCCGATTGAAGCTGCCTGATCTTTACTGCTGAATCCAAACCGCTCCTGAATTCGGGGATGAAGCTTATCAAATTGCGAGCCTAAAGCTTGTTCGTAGATCGATCTGGTCATTGTTCCTGTTCCCCCTTTGTTTTTGTTGGCACAGTCCGAATGCAATGTCCCGCTCTTGGCAAATCACGTATGGTTAAATGAGCAATGATACAAAGACCGATCATTCCGACACTTAAGATCACCGGGTTAAAAGGCTGGACAAACAAGGATGGCGAGCCAGCAATTGCACCCGCGGCAAGTACCAGCAACAAACCGATCTGTAAGTTGAACATGGAGCGCACACGGTGAAAGCCTACAAGGGAGAGACCCAGAATAATCTCAGCTGCTCCAAGCCATTTCAATAGTTCAGGCTCATAGCCTGCGAACACTCCAATACTCTGCATCACGTCCAGCTCACCAGCTCCTGGAAACATCCATTTCGGCACGATACCTTCGTATAACCAGAGGAAGCAAAGCAAGATTACGCTCAAGTAATGGATGATTGCTCGCTGAATGCTAACTGCTGGAGGAATTTGTTTTTCCAGCCACAGTCGCAGCACATCAAAGCTCCACGCGGTCGCCCATCCGAACAGCGGACGGAACAGGATTCGATCAAACCATTGACCAAGCAAGCCAAACCTTGTCTCATAGTTGTATTTGGTAATAAACGATATTGAGTCATCCGGCGGATTCGGACGATACTGCCAATAACCCGCACCATGCCGGATTAAAGAGATTGACTGATCAGAACCAAAGGCAAGCGTCGAGACTCGAACTCCCGTTGCTTCATTGATCGATGACCTGGTGAGTCCAGTTCCACTAATATGAAGTCCAAAACCAATACGAGTCTTATATCGAAAGGATTGTGGACTTGCCTCGGACTTGCGGGTTAGATAAGTAATACTTGAAAATCTTAAATCCCATTGCTGGTGAAGTTCAGCCTTTTGTGTACAAGCCCATATTTTATCCATATCCGTCTTCATTTTTAGTTCCACATAAATCGGTTTTCTTTTCATTGTTTGTTCGCTCCTTTCCCTTTCATTCTAGGGCGTGGAAGCGAGCGCGGTCAGTTCTAAGTTTTTTAGAACCCTTGATTGTTAAAAGTGATTGAGGGTTAAATTACAAACGGAAAATTCGAATGTTCTTCCGATCGCCATTGCTCGTGAATTCCTAGAATCAACGAAATAATGTTGGAATCCCAGAGCAAAAGCGAACATTACAAGCTTTCTGAAAGAAAGCTACTTCGGAAGCATAATCTTCGCTTCTACAGAATTATTCGAATGCTCCGTCATGATTAACCTGTCTATAAATATCCCTAAGAGAATTCAATAAAGGCATATTGGTGAGAACTAAATTTAATCAAAATGGGGATAGCCGACTGAAGAAATAACTCACATAGGCGAATATAGATAAAAATAAACCCAAAAATAGCGATGCAATGGCTATGCCTGCACTGCAATTTTTGGGTTTTGATCAAATGCGACTATACTCTAGTCAGTTAAAGCCTAATTAGTGCTGTGAGTTTGTGTTGTTAATGGTTGTAGCTTCCTCGACAATCACGGGGATAAGATTATACACTTTGTATATTCTATTTACATAAAGAAGCCTCTCCTTTGTTCTGATGTTGGATGGATCCGACATTTCAACAAAGATTGGCTTCTTTTTTGATTTCTTTTATGTAAGTAACAGAACCGGTTAACTGCAAACGGAGCAATTCGAATGATTCTGTAGAAGCGTCAGCGTTCGCTTTTGCTCGGGGATTCCAACCTTACCTCGTTAAATCAAAGGAATCCCCGAGCAATGGCGATCGGAAGAACATTCGAATGTGGAGGTTGCTGATTAACCATATTGGACCCGTTTCACTTTGGAGGAAGCAATCCTCTGCGGCGGACCTTTTCCACCGCTTGCTTCCGGCTGGATACGCCAAGCTTCTTCAGCATTTTGTTCACCTGATTTTTGAGTGTGCTTTCCGTCTTGTACAGCTTCTTCTCCATCTGCGGCTGCGTATAACCCTGCTCAATTAACTCGAACACTTCACGTTCAGCTGAGGTCAGCGCTTTGAGCTGTTCTTCCCGCTTCAGCCTCGCGTAATCCTTCAGCAAAGCGTCCATTGCACGAGGATGCTGGTGAGCGCTGCGGATGGCATGGGGCAAATCCTTATAGTTTGTCTTCTCCACATAGTTAACGGCCCCCGCCGTGAAAGCCTGCATGATGATGGATTCATCTTTCATGGAGGTCAACATAATAATCCTCGCAGGATGAATGTCATTCAATTCGATGGCAGTATAGATGCCTTCCTCGTTATAGTCCGTCAATTGGATATCCAGCAGGACCACATCAAACTCCAACTGATCCGCTTTCTCGATCGCTTCATGGGAGGAAGTCGCAGCACCTACAACTTCAAGATCTGGTTCGCTGTTCAGATAAGCCGTCATTGCTTTAATCCAGTCCGGATCATCCTCGACAAGAAAAATTTTAATTACTGTCATCCCTGATCCTCCTGTTACCTGCAAAATGAAAGACAACGGCAGTTCCTTCATTCACCTTGCTGATCACCTCTACAGAACCGCCGCTCTTCTTCATGACGTTATACACGTATGAGAGTCCAAGCCCAAAATTATCTGAACGGTTCTTCGTGCTGAAGAACGGTTCAAATACCCGCTCCAATTGCTGTGAAGGTATCCCTTTGCCATTATCCTGAATCGAGAGCCGGACTTTTTTCTTCACCTGCAGCAATTCAATGATCAGCTTCCCGCCTTCATGCATCGCTTCCACAGCGTTGGTTAATACATTGCTGATAGCTTCCGATAAATGTACGGGGTCACATTTTACAACGGACTCACCATTATAAATGGTTTGAACCTGGATGCCTTTCCTATTGAGCAGCCCCTGATTCAGACGAAGACAATTGTCGACCAGTTGATCGAGTCTAACAGGCTTTTCTATAAGGATTATATCTTTCATCTGGCTGTGAATCCGGTTCACCATGTCCAGCATATGCTCGGATGCGGCTTCAATGATTTCCAGATGCGATAACGTCCCCGTACCAGGCAGTTGAGCGCTCAGCTCTCTCTTTAAGTTATCTGAGCTAATGGCGATTTTGCCTATTTCGTTCTTAATCGAATGATTAAGCTGAACTGCTCCTGAACTGACTGCCTTCATCGTACCTTCGAGCGGATCCTTCTCAAAACGCAGCTTTACGCCAAGTACACCATAAATGAATGTGCAGATGAGTGCGACAGAAAGCGAATAAATAATAAACAATGAGACGTATCGGAAAGCATCGATATCCGGCGACAGAACAGCTGCTACATTAATGAATAAGAGCGCAGCAAGAATGGTTGGCACAATAATAATGGTGGCAATAAACCGGTTTCGACGTTTGCGGCGGTTCGTTTCTTTCCATAGAGAGATAATCAGAAGCAAACATGAGGCAATGTAATAAGGTGCCGCCCAGCCCAGCAGGAATCGGAAATTCACCGTTATCTCTGGCTGTAAGGGAGTGGTCAGCATCATCCATATAGGCAGAAGCAGCAAAGCCAGCTTAAGATACAGTCTGGCCCTGCTGCTCTTCATGAGCTCCGAATACACCAAGCTAAAGATCAGAATGCCATAAGGTGTTAACGTATGGTTAAGCAGCTGCTCGAGATTCGCCAGCTCTTTATAACCTCGGTCAATCAGTACATCTGTTAATCCACCAATCGCAGCTGAGCTTAAGAAAAAGGCCGCCCATCGGTTCATTTCGCCCCGGGGATTATTCGCAAGCACAATGACCGCAGCCGTCAGCAGCGCAAAGAAGTAATAAATCATACTTTAGGAGACGTTAAGTCCTAAATAAGCGAGCAGCAAGGCTGCCGTATTTACGATGGCCTCCGTATGTGTCCGTTCCATCGCATGAGACGCATGTACACCTGGACCGATGAGTGCCGCGCGAATATTACTTCCTCCCCGCAGCGCAGCAGAAGCATCAGAGCCATATTGCGGATATATATCTACTGCATAACGAAGCTGATGCTGCTTGGCAAGTTCAATCAGCCTTGATGTCATCTCATAATCATAGGGTCCGGACGAATCCTTTGCGCAGATGGAGACATCCCTTTCGGTCGTAGACAAATCGTCACCTATTGTGCCCATATCAACCGCAATAAGTTCCGTAACATCCTCAGGCATATACGAATTACCGTGACCAACTTCCTCATACGTTGAAATGATCAGCTTGAGTGTCCGCTCTGGTTGTTTGCCTGTACGCTTCAGCCATTCCAGAAGACCAAATAAAGCCGCGACACTAGCTTTGTCATCGAGATGACGTGATTTCACCCAGCCGTTAAGCAAAATCCGAACTCGAGGATCCCATGATACGACGTCACCTGGGGCAATACCCAGTCGCTCCGTCTCTTCTTTGCTGGAAGTCAGTTCGTCAATCCGGATCTCCATATTGGCTTCTTCACGCTTCCAGTCTCTAGCATCCGGGTAGACATGAACTGAAGTTTTCGTCGATAGGACAGTCCCCTCATATTGTCGTCCATCTCTTGTATGTACAAGACAATACTCTCCTTCGACCGTATGCATGTTATATCCGCCGATTGGTGTAATACGAAGCATACCATTTGGCTTAATCGAACGAACCATAGCGCCAAGGGTATCGACATGGGCGGTGTATGCTATTGCTTCAGTTGATGGTCCGCTTCCGGGAATAGTAATGATGCCATTGCCTTTCGGTGTTCGTTCCATCGTAAAACCAAACTTCTGTGCCTCCTCTTCGAGGCGTTTCATGATGGCCATACAGTAGCCGCTTGGGCTTGGAATCCGAAGCAATTCATCCAGCAGCCCTATGATATATTTCCGATTTAATGTTGCATTTAATTTGGTATCCATCTGAATGTCCTCCTTAACATGAATGATTCATTTTTTAGAATACGCTTTTTCATGAAAAGCGGTTATGTATCGGAATAGCTTTTTACCGCTTCCGTCTCCAAGCCAATCCATTTCTTGATTCAGCTGTATGTACATCGCGCGATATGGCTCAGGCACCCAAATGTAAGGATGCTCATAATCGGTAATGGTGAATCCATTCCGTTCCCAGAACCGGATACGCTGTTCATTCACTGGTGTCCGCTCGGACTCTACCTCAATCAATAGCCCGTCAAGCTGCTTTTCGTTATGAGCCCAATCTGTAATGGCTTCAATAAGCTGAGAACCAATCCCTTCTCCTCTTCTACGCTCAGACACGGCGATATAATCAACGAGCAGGATTCTCCCGCCGCCTGTTAGCCCGGATATCGCCATCGCCTCTACGGTTCCGCCATCTGTCAGAGTATGAAGAAAACAGGTCAATTTCGTAAACATCCCGGTGATAATGGGATCCGGTTTACGGCCTTCCTTCGGGAAGGAACGGTGGTACAACTCCTTGGCAAGCGGCCACAGCTGAGCATCCAGTTGGTCTAAGGTTGTAAACAACATGGTTCTTGCAGTCTCCTTTATCCACATCATCCAGTCCAGCACTCTTCCTCTAGTGTAACATTTCTTCTGCTTATTGACGTTATTTTCAAAATGTACGATAGTAAGTAAATACTTGTTCTCGGCTATATTCCCTTTAGTAAGGAGATTCACCATTCATGGCAAGCATTCTGAAAATAAACGTCAAACGACTAGCACTCGCTGCCCTCGTTGGAATAGGTACGGGCTCGGCATCCGCCTTATTCCTTACCACCCTCGAATGGGCTACTTCAACTTCGCTCTCGCATACTTGGCTCCTATGGCTCTTACCTTTAGGCGGGGCGCTTGTAAGCTGGCTTTATCTTCAATATGGCAAAGACTCTGCAAAAGGAAACAATCTGCTGCTCGATCGCATTTATGGCGGTGAAACGGCAGTCCCGTTTCGGATGGCACCACTCGTCCTCTTCGGGACCATTGTCACGCATCTGTTCAGTGGTTCGGCTGGGCGGGAAGGAACTGCCGTTCAAATGGGCGGCAGCTTGGCAGAGCTGGTAAGCAAAAGATTCGAACTTAGCTCAGCTGAACGGAAGATCATCCTGCTATGCGGTATAAGCAGCGGCTTTGGCTCTGTATTCGGAACACCTGCTGCAGGAGCGATATTTGCCCTAGAAGTAGCTGCTCTTGGCGCTATCTCACTCGAATCGATCCTGCCAATCTTTCTGGCAAGTTATGTTGGCCACTTCACCACTTTAGCTTGGGGTGTTCATCATCATCATTATTCGATTGGCCATGTCCCGGCTCTAAGTGGCATGCTGCTGCTGAAAATAGCTACCGCATCTGTCCTCTTTGGACTAGCTGCTCTCTTATTCGTAACCTTGACGCATCGTCTGAAAGCCTGGTTCACGAAGAAACTGCCTAATCCTATGATGAAAAGCTTTGTTGGCGGCCTAATCGTTATCGTACTTGTCTATATCATCGGATCCCGTGACTACTTAGGACTTGGCTTGCCGCTGTTAGAACACTCCTTCGAGGAGGCATCATCGCCATTTGCCTTCCTGTGGAAAACCATCTTTACTGCACTTACTCTAGGAACGGGCTTCCAGGGCGGTGAAGTTACTCCATTATTCGTTATTGGCTCCACGCTTGGCAGTGCCTTAGCGCAGCTGCTCTCTGTGTCTGTCCCATTGTTAGCCGGAATCGGTCTGATCTCCGTCTTCAGCGGGGCTACTAACACACCACTTGCAAGCTTTATTCTTGGTATAGAGCTATTTGGCCTGCATGATTACGACTGGCTGTACATGCTGATCGGGTGTGCAGTTGGCTACCTCTGTTCCGGTGTTCCAGCCATCTACTCCGCTCAACGTGCAAGACGATACTTCAAAGAATTAATGGACTAATCACCCTTAGGCAAATACCTTCATAGGATGAAGAAGTATGATGACGAAAAGGGGGCATACGGTTCATGAAACGTAAGGCTTCACCCAAAAAAGCTTCAGTCCGTGGCTTCCAACCGGCCCTTCCGTTGCCAGGCGGCGGAGGAGGTCTTCCTTCATTCCCTCCTATGCAGCCCGGTACAATGCCACCATCCGGAGGCGGCGTCCTACCCCAATTACAAGGAATCAATCTGCAAAATATATTAGTCCAGCGTTCACGTCCAGGGGCGTACTTGATTTTACAATCCTATTTGTATTGTGTTAAAAGAAAAACAGCCGTAAACGTATAACGTTCACGGCTGTCCGTATGTTCTCTTATTTGCCGAACCGCTGGCGGTAACCACACTTGCGGCAAAGCTCTTCAACGGCTTCTCTTCTTGAGAAGCCGTCTACCAGATTATTCGCGCGTTCACCTTCAACAATATCGGAGAAATGCTGATCATTAATGTTGCCCAAATTGATGACGCCTTCTCCATCCAGGCAACATGGCACTACTGTCCCGTCGATTAGAATTCCAGCTTGATTGCGAAGCCCGTAACAGAAGCCTTTGCCGTCATCCTCTTTCGCTCTAAGATCCGGCCATTCGAACTCATAGTCCTGATTCAAGTAGACACGATCGGCGATTTTAACACCGCTGCCTGGAACAACCTTCTCTTCGATGAAATAATCGAGTTCAAATTCCTTCTCAATCATTTCTAATATCTCACGATTCCGCTGCTTCTCTGCATTCGTCATATTATCTTGGGATAAATTCCAGAGACGGAATGAAGCGATCATATTTGTCTGATCCATTGCTTCTCGGACGAAGGATAACACACCGCCGATATACCCTTCTTTGTCTGTTGACCCTTCGTGTCCGTCAAAGCTATGAAGGGAGAAATTCATCTGACGCAGGGCTGGCTTCGACAGAAGCTTATGTTTGTTTTTCTGAAGCAGCGTTCCGTTCGTCGTAATATTCACCTTAAACCCATGTTCATGGCTAATATCGAGGAGCTGGTCAATCTTCGGATGAAGCAGCGGTTCGCCCTTCAGATGAAAATATATATAGTCCGTATGCGGTTTAATTTGCTCTAATCGCTTTGTAAAATCTTCTACGCTAATAAAACCTTTTGCACGCTCAGTCGGCGGGCAGAAAGAACAAGATAAATTACAGATACTCGTAATTTCGATATAAAATTTCTTGAATTTCTTCATCCTTCAAAGCTCCATTCTTCACGATGCTGACAGTCTATCCAACATTATACCATCAAAGTCAATCAGGAGGTTGATTGAAATGTTAATGCCAGGTCAAATGTCCATTCAGCAAAAAGCGATGATGCTGATCGGCCGCCCGGTCGGGATCTCTCTTCGCAACGGGCAAGGCATATCCGGCGTCATCTGTTCGGTGCAAGGCGGAGAGGTCTATATCATGCAATATATGTACGCCACGCAGTTCGCTACTTTCCACTATAGCTTTAATGATATCAATGACATCTTGCCTTATCCGGGTTGTTAGGCAAAACAAAAAAAACCGCGGGATTCGCGGTTTTTTGTTTGTTCCATTAACGAATGACTGCGGCAATAATTTTGTTAATAGCAACATAGATCGTTGCTTTAAATAATTTAAGTACAACGATACCATTTTTCACTTTAACAACTTTGCCAACGATCTCTTCACCAGAAACCGTCTTTAAAACAACAACTTTACCGTGAGCCAGTTTGATTGCTTCAACCATGGAATCCCCCCCTATCAACTCTACTACTCTATTAATATGAGGAGGAGAGAATAGGGTTCGGGCTAATCTAAAAAAACAGCGGTAGAGTCGGACCTTCGTCCAATTCTACCACTGATTACTGCAAATCTATTGTTTAATAACTGACTTGTTGATTGCTGCAATTAGATCCGGTGAATATTGGCGGAACAAGCCTAAGCGCCAAAGTGCTGCACCTTTTAACTGATAACGTTTCACCAGACCAAGTTTATCATCGATAGACTGCGGCGTTTCGGCTCTCAGATCGATACCAAGCAGCAGCTTGGATTTAGGCACACCGGCCTTCAAAGCTTGCTGAATCGCATCATTAACCTTGTTATTAGGCTCTGGCACCTGAGGACCAGTACCTGATGGATTATATTTGTATGCCATTAGAATAAGATCATCAGCAATGGAAGCAAGCGTCTTGTAATCATACCCTTGGTACGCGCTGTTAGGCGCATGAACGACAAGCGATAAAGCTGTACCTTGAGGCAAAGCATCCTTCAACTGCTTCGCATAGGCATTCAGAAGCTTCTGCTGCTCAACCTTATCGAGTTGAAAACCTAACCCTTCGAAGTCTAATACGACTCCGCCAAAGCCATAATCGGCGATTGCTTTCGTAATCCCATTGATGGAATTAGTACGCAGCGTCTCGTTACCCATCATTTTCGTTAATTCATTTTGCCCATCAAGCGAATACACCATCAAGTAAGGCTTAATCGATTTGGATGACGTATCACTGACCAGCGACTGAGGCGTAACATCCCCGCTAGGCTCCGGCACGCGATATTCAGAACCCTCAAGCGTGAAATGACCATCCCGGTCAATACGGCTCCAGCCAAATGCAACGGAGTTAGCGGAATCCACCAGATCCCGTTCTGCAAATGACGATAAAGCATAGAAAGTACGAAGATGGACCGCCTTTTGCGGCGATTTAATCGTTACGGTATTGGTCGCCTGACTCCAGCCTACCTGTGCACCAAACTGTGTACTGAAGAAGCTTAATGGAATGAGAACACGATTATTTTTCATCATAGGTGCTGCTGGCAGCTTAACGTTAGTACCGTTAACAACTGCTGTGCCGCTGCCGATTTTCATAGAAAGCTTAATAGCTTGCCCTTGCTTGGTACCTTCTGCTGTAACCGTCTGAGTAGCATCACTCCATACGACCTTCTGAAGACCAAGTGCCTCACCAATCGTGCGGAACGGTACAAATGTAACGCCCTTTACAATGATAGGCGGTGTGTCAAAAGGCAATTCAATATCATCTAATAGAATCGTCGTTTTTGCTGGAACAGTTGAAGCTGTTGTTGCTGTCGCAGCTGCGGCATTGGCCTGGTCTGTCGTCAAATTACTCGTCAGCAAAGCCAGCGCCAGCAGCGCAGCTGCTGATTTGATTCCCCATTGATTCATTCCTTACAAGCCTCCCATGCTCTATCCTTTATCTACCAACAAGTGGAAGTTTAGCATTTGTCTAGTATATCAACTTCTACTAGAGATCACAAATGATAGAATAATGACAGGGGAATGATAGGATAGCTTGTTTTTCATATTGGTTAAAATAGCAACCTGCGCATTCGAATGTTCTTCCGATCGCCATTGCTCGTGAATTCCTTTGAATGAACGAATTAGAGTTGGAATCCCCGAGCAAAAGCGAACGCTTCAAAGCTTTCTGAAAGAAAGCTACTTCGTAAGCATCAACTACGCTTCTCCAGAATCATTCGAATTGCTCGTAGAATTTTAACCACTAAATTAAAAATAATTATCCAATCATTCTAAAAGAGTGAGACTAATAAAAAAGTGGCCAAGCAGGTTTAAGGTTGCTCGGCCACTATACAATTTAATGATTTTAATTAATTAGAATTCTTTACTTATACCGTTAAATTCCGATGCATACCGTAGTAAATACCTTCCTTTTCCATCAATTCATGATGCGAACCCTGCTCTGCTATGGTTCCCTTGTCGATGACAAGAATGGTATCAGCATTCTGAATTGTTGACAGCCTATGCGCAATAATGAAGCTTGTGCGCCCCTCCATCATTTGCAGCATGGCTGCCTGAATCCGAAGCTCCGTACGGGTATCAATACTGCTTGTTGCTTCATCGAGAATGAGGATAGACGGCTCTGCTAGGATCGCTCTTGCGATGGCGAGAAGTTGACGCTGTCCTTGGCTAAGATTCCCCCCATTTTCCGTCAGTGGAGTATCGTATTGCTGCGACAGGCGGCGAATGAAACCATCTGCTCCCGCCGTGCGAGCTGCCCTTCTGACTTCCTCATCTGTAGCATCTGGCTTACCGTACTTCAAATTCTCTTTCACCGTACCGGAAAATAAATACGTATCCTGCAGCACGATTCCGAAGCTCCGGCGAAGACTATCTCTCGTATAATCCCGGATATCACGGCCATCAATCAAGATACGTCCACCCGTTACATCATAGAAACGACTTAGCATGTTGATAACCGTCGTTTTCCCCGCTCCTGTTGGACCTACGAGTGCTGTGCTGCTGCCAGCCTCTGCTTTGAAGCTGATCCCTTTTAGAATTTGTACATCGCTGCGATAACCAAACTGAACGTTATCAAAGACAACTTCACCCTTCGGATTGGTCAACTCAACTGCATGAGGACGATCTTCAACCTCTTCTTTCTCATCCAATACTTCAAATACCCGTTCAGCCCCTGCGATACCTGACTGCAAAACGTTAAAAGTATTCGCCAGATCCATCATAGGACGGACAAATTGACGGGAATAGCTGAGGAAGCTGGCAATAACGCCAACCGTAATCAACCCTTTTACAGCCAACACGCCACCTACGATTGCTACCGCCGCAAACCCGATATTATTGATAACACTGAGCAGCGGCATCATAAAGCCCGACCAGATTTGAGCCTTTGTGCTTACTTTGCACAGCTCATCATTATCCTTGCGGAAATCAGCAATAGAAGGCTCCTCATAGTTAAATGCTTTTACGACCTGAAAGCCCGTAATGGTCTCTTCAATTTGACCATTCAGCCTGCCAAGCTGAGCTTGCTGGTTCTTGAACAACGCACTCGTACGCTTCGTAATCGTCTTCGCGAGTAAAAATACGAGGGGCACAGTAATCAGGCTGGCAAGCGTCAGCAGCGGACTAAGCACAAGCATCATAATGAGTGAGCCAAGTAAGGCGATGGATCCGCTCATAAGCTGCGCAGCTGTCTGTGAGACGGAAGTACTGACGTTATCGATGTCATTGGACAGCCTGCTCATCAGTTCCCCATGCCTTCGAGTGTCAAAATAGACTAGCGGCAGACGCTGCAGCTTCTGGAATAAGGTTCGGCGAAGCCGACTGACAATCCGCTGGGAGATGCCTGCCATCATCCATCCCTGTAGGAAGGACAAGGATGCATCGGCCATATAAGCAGCTGCCAATGCGATTAGAACGATATGCAGCAGTTTGAAATCAACAGCGTTATTTCCACCTACCATTGCATTAACCGCTACACCAATCAAATATGGACCTAACAGCATAATGGCCGAATCAATAAGGATGAAACCAAATACGATACCCAGCTGTTTGCGTTCGCCGCTTAGATAACCCCATAGCCGAAACAAGGTTCCTTTGAAATTTTTCGGTTTTTGCTTAGGGCCTCCGCGTCCTCCGAAACCAGGACCACCTGGCCCGCCTGGCCGGCCAGCCATCGGCGGGACGTTTACTTCCTGACGAGCTGCTCCACCATTTCCCGCTACATTTGAATTAGGCTGAGGCATGATTGTCCACCTCCTTGCCGATTTGAGAACGATAAATTTCTTGATATACATGACAGGTTTGTAGAAGACTATCATGGCTTCCCATGCCTACAATCTCCCCGTCATCCATAACAAGGATGGTGTTAGCATCCTTTACAGAGGAGATCCGCTGAGCGATTAATAGACAAGTGACATCTTTGGCATATTCATTAATGGCACGTTTGATGGAGGCCTCTGTTGCGCTGTCCAATGCACTTGTACAATCGTCCAGAATGAGAATCTCAGGCTTTCGTATAAGGGCCCTCGCTATCGAGATCCTCTGTTTCTGCCCGCCTGAAAAGTTTACGCCGCCTTGACCGATCAGCGTGTGGTACTGCTCCGGCAATTCAGAAATAAAAGAATGAGCAGAAGCCATTTTGGCCGCTTCAACTACCTCATCTACGGAAGCATCTTGTTTCCCAATTCGGAGATTATCGATGACCGGTCCGGTGAACAAAATGGACTTTTGCGGTACGATCCCGATCTTCTCCCTAAGTTCATGCGTGTCCAGATCGCGAATGTTAACGCCGTTTATTTTCACAGAGCCTTCGGTAACATCATAGAAACGAGGAATCAAGTTCACCAGTGTGCTTTTGCCTGAACCCGTTGAACCGATGATGGCTAAAGTCTCACCAGACTGGCAGGTAAAACTAATGGATTTGAGAACAGGCTCTCCATCCGGCCCTTCATAAGAAAAGCTGACATTGTCAAATTCAATAGCTCCCCTACCCTGTAGAGACTGCACTGGTGTTGGCGTAGAATGACTTTCCATTGTGTTGACTTCAGCAAGCACCTCGACGATACGGCCCGTCGAAGCCTTTGCCCGTACAAACATGTTGAAGATCATCGTCATCGTCGTTAGAGAGAATAAGATCTGTGTCATATAGTTGACGAACGCGATAATATGCCCCACCTGCGTATGGCCGCTATTGACTCGAATGCCTCCCAGCCAGATGACCGCGACAATTCCGATATTCATCGTCAGCGTTACGCCTGGGCTGAACACTGCCATCACCCGTTGTGCGGAAATCGCACGGGATTCATATTGTTTGTTAATGCCATTAAACTTTTCGACTTCCAGATCAAACCGATTAAACGCTTTGACCACTCTTACGCCTGACAAATATTCGCGCATCACACCATTAAGCCGATCAAGCGCATTTTGTACCTTAAGAAATAATGGCAGTCCAACCTTCATATTCAGCACAATCATTAATCCGACAATTGGAATAACAATCATGAGAACAATGGACAAATAAGGATTTAAGCGGAAGGCCATAATAAAGCCCCCGATACAGAGCATAGGCGCTTTGACGAAGATACGCATCATGCCGTTGACGAAGTTCTGCACTTGCGTCACATCATTCGTCAGTCTTGTTACGAGTGAAGCGCGATCATAACGGTCCACACTCTCAAAGCTGAGTCCTTGTATTTTCTCGAATAAATCCTGACGCAGCTCCGCACCAAAACGCTGAGACACGATGCTTGAAACGATATTGCGGCCTGAGGCCGCAAGCGCGCCCCCAAGCGTTATGAGCAGCATCCAGCCGCCAAATCGCAGTACCGTATCCATCTGCTTGTTCGCTACGCCTTCGTCCACGATATGGGACATCATAGTCGGCTGCAGCAAATCCCCCAGCGCTTCGATGCTGACCAGCAATACGGAAACGATGAACAGCAGTCCGTATTTTTTGACATATTTCATCATATGCCGCAAGTGAAGATCCCCTTTCCTCTGACTAGCTCGACTGCTTCTATTTCAATTGGCTTTGCCATAAGACCAGCGATTTTTTATCACTTTCCGCTCCTATTTCCTTCAGCAGCGAACCTTCTTGGGTTAGTGTAACGGCTTCGCCGTTCCATTGTTCAACCACAATCTTAGTGAGATGCTGTCTGTGCAGCAGGGTCTTAAAGATGAACTTCAACTCATCTGCAGCAGGAAGGGCGTCCGAATCGTACGGCTGGATAGAATGGATTCGTTTCCCGTTGTTTTCAATCCAGTATAACCACTGATCCCCACGAATAATAAGAAAATGTCCCGGCTTGCGTGCAAACGTACAGCCCTGACGCTCCGGCCATTCCATCATGAGGCCAAACGGATTTGCTGGATCGACGGCTGATAGCAAAGTAAGTGCAGTATTGCTGCTTGCACCCGCAGGAAGCGGCTTACGAATGGCATCGGCCATATCCGGTGTTGTGAACTGCATCGTGACCGCTCCTTCGATAAATAAGCCGCGTGTCAGTGTCCCCCACTCCTCAAGTCTGCGAAGTACGGGCTGCAGGCGATCCCAGCTGTATGGAGTAACTGATGAAGCAAGCTCCTTGGTCACGATTCCGTACGTATCCAGCAAGTGGCGAATCCAATACATTTCCGGAGGATCCGAATTGTGATTCCCGGGAGCAGTAACCTCTTGCAGCGGCAAATCTTCGATCAAGCTTGCAGCCCGATACCATCTTCCTAGACCTGAGCCTGTTTTTGCCCAATCCTTGCCTTTCTTCAAGGTTAACAATCGAAGCGGCGCGAATTGGTCATTGGATGCCTGACCCTCCCAAGCTAGATCAAGCAAGCTTGATAACAATTCTGTAGGAAGCTGACCTGTTTCCCTTGCAAGGCGTGTCAGGAAGCTGGCCCCGCTGCGCTGCAGCATGTCCAGCAGCTCGGGATGTGAAGACGTTTTTTCTTTACTTTCTGCCAAATAGGGTTCATAGATCGAACGGCTGCCTGTAAGGAAGAAAGCGACCTTCCCTTCCTTCTCCTCCGGCTGCTTTTTGCCAAGCCACAACACCTCACCTGTTGCGCAGAGCAAATCCAATTCTTCCTTCCTATAGTCCGCAACACGAGAAGGGAAAATAATCGACTCCCAATGAGATAACGGCAAATAAATCCCCTGAAGCCGCTCGATCACAAGCCTTAGTCCCTCGCTGCCATGAAGCTGAGCACCCTGCAAAGCATGTTGACGAAGGGCAATCTGAACGCACCATCTTATAGGCGATGCAGGCTGCACCTGCTTGCGGGCTTCGCCAATGGACAAGCGGATCATACGCTCCGCTGCGCGGCGGCTCGACCAGATTCGCTCCTCAGGAGAAGCGGCGAATGGCGCCTGCTCCAAGCTGCCTTCTTCTCGCAGCTTATCGACAAGCCTTCTCGACTCAGCAAGTGTCAGCTTGGGATATCGTTCACACAGCTCTACTTCGGTGAATGAGATACGATTGTCCGCAAAGCGGCGAATAATAAACGCCGAAGCCTCATCAGAAGCAGGGAAGCTCGCATAGATCCCCTGCTCATCCCGGCAAATCCACCGCTGCTCTTCCAGAGGCATATCCTCAGAGGGCAAGTAGCTTGTAAGTTCACCATCCCGCTGCAACTGCTCTGCCCATTGCAAAGCTTCTGATCCAGCCAGCTGAATAAGCTCATCCGCAGCCAAATCACCACGTCGTTTCAGGAGGCTCACGACATCTCCAGCTTCGCGCACCTCAAGCTCCGGCTCCGACAGTCTTTGCCGTTCTGCTTCCAGCACTTGCTGAGGAATAGCGTTACGCACCGCCTCTTCACCGAACAATCGGCCAGCCAGATCCTTGCTTACATTCATAAGCTGCATCTGAATGGCGGGATCAAGCCCATCGCCTTCATAGATCCGCATATTTACATAATCAGCAAGAAACTGCGTTGCCATCGGCGAAGGATATTCTGTCTCTTTTACAACAACTTCAATCTCACCATTTTGAATAGAAGTTAATAGCGAGCGAAGATCCTCAAGCGACAAATAATCATGAAGACATTCCTTCATCGCTTCCGTCAAATAAGGAAAATGCTCAGCATAAGGAAGTGCTTCGCGAAGCAGCTCCTCGCTGCGCAGCCTTTTCTGCCAAAGCGGCGTCCTTCCGAAGCTGCGTGATAACAGCAATGAAGTCTCTGCTATATGCCGGAAAGCAATGGCTAGTAGCGGTGACCCGGTAATCGCTTCGGTCAGCAGTCCCTCTACGTTGGAAGGAGTAACCTGCCAGATCGTCTGCAGCCAGGAGGAATCCCATTCGGGCAGGACGAACTCGATGCCGTTATCCTTCGCATTGCCGTACAGCCGGTATGGAAGAAGCAGCTCGAATTGCCGTTCGATAGCGAGTAGCCACGTTCGATTAAGTCTCCTGCCAAACGGATTATGCATAATAACATGGGTCTGGTTCATGAGATCCCGGTAAGTCTCGATCACAATCCGCTTATCTGTAGGCAGATCACAGAAAGCTTGCTGTGAACGAATAAGCGATAAGAGCTGCTCACCTGTATAGTCATCCATCTGGTAGTTCTCGGTGATCCAAGCCAGAAGCTTATCATCTTCACCTTCAAGTAGTCGCCGCTCTATCTCAGCAATAAACGCTCCAACCTTCTTCCCTAGGGAGTAGGAGCGTCCAAGTCCTTCATTACGCCAAAACGGTATCTCGCTAAAGCGATTGCCCGCCTCAGACACATACACGCGATCCTTATCAATCCGGCGAATCATCCAGCCGTTCATGCCTAGCTGGAACACATCACCCACTCGGCTTTCCTGGACGAACTCTTCATCGAGCTCCCCAAGATGGACGCGGCTGTCCACATGATGTACCGGATAAGCCGAGCTGGAGGGTATCGTTCCTGCGCCAGTCAGGGCGCCGATCATCGTATTCTTCCGCTTCACGAGCGTATCCGTATCGCGGTTCCAATCCAGCCGCGGCCGGGCAAACGGGTAAAAGCCCGCCAGCACCTGGAGCATACCGCGCAGCCGCCCGATCGGGAAGCCGCGGTAGCTGTCACTGCGGGCGATCAGCTGATGCAGATCGCCTACAGTGATGTCCTCCGCAGCGACGATAGAGATCGTCTGCTGCGATAGGACATCAAGCCGATCCCTTGGGATCCGGATCGGCTCAATGTCACGCTCGGCAATTTGCTTGCCGAGCACAGCCATTTCCGGCAGCACGCCACGCTGCCGGGCAACAAGGGCGCCGCGGCTGGCACTGCCGACCGCATGCCCAGCCCTGCCGATCCGTTGAATACCGGATGCGGCTTCAATCGGCGAATCGAGCTGGATGACCAGCTCGATATGCCCAACATCGATGCCAAGTTCCAGCGAGGAGGTGGCCACGATGCAGCGAAGCTCGCCAGCCTTCAGCATCCGCTCAACTTCCAGCCTGCGCTCCTTCGCTATGCTGCCATGATGGGACCTCGCCATCTCATAGCCGGCATGGTCGTTCAGCCGAAGGCATAGTCGTTCACACAGGCGGCGGCTGTTGACGAAGATAATGACCGAACGGCAATCGGTCATCAGCGCAAAGAGCCTGTCCAGAATCGGCAGCCAGACCGCATCACGAGTCTGCATGGGCTGCGATTGATCAGGCATCGTTAATGTGACTTCAAGTTTTTTAACCATATGGCTTTCCACAATCGTCACAGGACGCGGATGGTACCCAAGCGGATGACGGAACAGCTCTAAGTCTCCTTGTTCAGCTGATTGCTCCTCCACGTCGGCAGGCGCTTCCTGCCAGCCTCCTAGAAACCGGGCTACCCGTTCCAATGGCTTTTGCGTAGCCGATACGCCGATCCGTTGTATACGCCGCCCGCACCATAACTCCAGCCGTTCCAGAGATAAAGAAAGATGAGATCCTCTTTTATCTGCTGCCAGATCATGAATCTCATCAATAATAGCGAAGGAGACTGTCTTCAGCATCTGCCTTCCCTTCTCGGAGGTCAGCAGAATATAAAGCGACTCCGGCGTCGTGACCAGAATATCCGGCGGCTTCCGATACATAGTGGATCGAACTGAACTAGTCGTATCCCCTGTCCTGACCCCGCTGCGAAGACCTGGCCAGCTGCTATCCGATGAAGCCGCATGCTTGTCGATCTGCTCGATAAAGGCAACCAGATGATCGTGAATATCGTTGTTTAATGCTTTCAGTGGCGTTATATAAATAAGCCGAACGCCGGCCTCATGCTTCTGTGCTTTAATTCGTGCAATCGCATCAAGGCATGGAAGGACAGCCGCCAATGTTTTGCCCGACCCCGTTGGAGCGGCAATCAGCGTGTTTTCGCCTGCTGCAATCGCTTTCCATGCTTGTTTTTGCACATCGGTCGGATCCCCAAATTTAGCTCCGAACCATTCCGCAAGCGATGGATGAAAGGAAGATAATGGCGAGCTTTGCACGTTTCTCAGCTCCATCCGAGTAGTGTCGAATACATTTCTTTTACCTCCTTATTATACCAGCACAGCTTAGCCAGCGCCAAAACGAAAAACAGCGCACCGAAACCCCCTTAAGAAGGGAATCTCCATGCGCTTGCTTGCTTTGATAAGATACAAAATGTATCATAATTATATAACATTATTTACAAGAACGGGATGTGTTGGAATGTCTGTCATCCATCGGCTGCCGATGCGTGCCATGCTCATGTGGCTCTTCTTTTTCAGCCTTACCGACGCTGTCTTTACCGATATTGGTATTCGATTAAATCTCATTACCGAGATGAATCCATTCGTTTCTTGGCTTTATGATTGGCATTATGCTGCTTATTATGGCATTAAGCTGATCCTGCCGCTTCTCTTTCTCCTGCTCTTTCCCCAATTAAAAAGCCGTCAATGGATGCATTTCTCGGCAGTCATTCTATTCCTGCTGTACTTATTCGTGAATTTGTATCATTTGTTATGGGTCACACTAGCCCTCATTCAAGCCCATTAAGGGTGGAACGCTCGCCAGAAATCGCCCCGCTCATCGATGATGCTCTTAATCTCTTCGAACGGTATCTTAAACGTCGGGAATCCCGCAGCGTAAGGGCCAATATCATAGGGCTGAAAATACAAATGCAGCGCATCCTGCGTAACAAAGAACGGCTGATCCGGCTTTATCCCCTTGTACGTATCCGGGAACACATAGTCATACTGTGGATCTGTCTTAATTTGTTCGCCTACATTATCACTAAGCACTTTTACATAATTACTGCCCGGCTTGAACAAGTCCTTCAAAGCATACATCGCACCATTCGAGACATTAATATGTGAATACACCTGAGTTGGCATGCCATGCGCTGCCCCGGCAGGATAATTGTAACCTGTCATCTCGATTTCAAGCAGGTTCTTCTTGAAGAAGGTAACATCAAAATCTCCCGAATACGTATAACCAAGCTGCTCATCTCCTGAAATCGGCTTCACTTGGGACAGCACTTTAAGTGTTTCGTTCACCCGCTCCTGCGCGGCATGATCGGGAATTCCTTCAACTGCCGGATAATATACGACATAATCCTTGTTTGGTTTATACTTATGCTCCCTCACGTAATAAGGAAGACGAAGCGGAATAACCGTATTAGGTTCCCATACGATGCGTCCATTACGGCTCGCATATTTGATACGTTGGTCAATATTGACCTGTATGAGATCATCCTCCAGCTTCAGCGTGCCGCTTCCCTCAAATTGCGGATAGCCAGGAGCTGGGTTCCCGCTTGTATTAATGAAGAAGGTTGTTTTACCGTTACTGGCGGAAGCGAGTCCTCTCTTGTATTCCATCACATTCGTATAAATAAACTCAGTCAGCCGCTTGCCGTCCGCATCAAATATCGCATATATGGAACCGAGGAACGGCTGAGCTTGATCGATCGCTTTGCCAACCGCATAACGCTGCTGGCCTAAGGCTTGGATATCGTTGTAGATCGTTTGAATAACGACATTACCTCTCGTATCAATCAGGCCGTATTCCGAGCCAAAATCAGCCGCGTTATTCACAATCGCACGCCCGTTCTGGAACGGAAAAGCAGTCGAGTATGCTGGTTGAATTCGTACGTTCCCCTTCTCATTGATATAACCGTATTTCCCGTTAGCTTCCTGCTGGAAAGGCAATAATCCATCTCCAAGCACTCCAACGAATGGAAAATGATACTCCGCTTCAGTCGACCCGTCATGACGAATCAAGGCATAATGATTATCCTTTATCTTCACGATAGCCTTGCGGTTAGCAAAATCGCTGGCATCCTCATAACGAAGTGGAATCACTTCTTTACCAGAACGGTCAACATAACCGTACATCGTTTTCCCATCCGCCTGCTGGTTGTTGACCATCGCTCTGCCGTCATGTATATCAGCCATATAGGAGTAATCTTTGCTCGTAAGGATATCACCTGAATCATTCATTAGTCGATAATGGCCCTTCTCGTCGATCACAACTGCTCTTCCTTCCGAAAAAGGAGCTATATAGCTGTATTTCGGCCTTACAAAATACGCCCCAGTCGTATTAATTAACCCGCTTCCATTGTCCGCTCGTACGATTGCGAGCCCATTTGTCTGGAAATCCTCCGCATAATCGAAACGAGCAGGAATGACCATCGTCCCAATCCCGTTAATGTATCCCCATCTTGTTCCGCTAGTTGTCTTCTCCGATCCCGGATATAGCGATATTGCCCTTGTCTCCAGCTCTTGGTCGTCAGGCACCACATTACGGAAACCAAACGGACTCCATTCATAGACGGCTCTTTTTGTCTGCTCTTCGCCAGTACGCCAATTAATAATTAGATTATTAACCATCCGGGTTGTTACGGGAGCTGCCGTCAGCTCTGCAACGCTATAACCTTCCCCTTTTGCCGCTGCTGCAATCATCCAACCGATATGACGGTATTGCAAAATGTGAACATAAAGCTCGTCTTCCCAGCGATATACGACCGTAAGCTCTGGAACACCATCCCCGCTCAAATCCTGCGGATAGATGGCATATTCATTCGAAGGATGATCCATCATGACAAGCTCCGCACCTTGAGGCAGCGAAGATTGTGCCAATCGAATAATCTGATCGTTTATCCAGTCCATTCGCGTTAAGTCCCCTTTCCCAGTGCTCTACATCAACTCACTATTCGTATGCAGAAAATAAGGGGGAATATGACATGAAGTTAACTGGGCATGGACCATGTCATAAGTATTAGCCCATTTATAATACGGTACCTTGCAATAAATAGTACTGGATGGTATATTGTATTCAACGAATCCATATTCATAAACAGGTACTGTTCAATATATAGTACTAAAGCCATTAACCAAACGAGGTGCTTAAGATTTGAATGTTCAATTTAAAAAAGGAGTTCTAGAGCTGTGTGTGCTTGTCATGCTAGACAAGAAAGACCGATATGGATATGAGCTAGTCCAGAAAATATCCAGTCAAATTGAAATCTCTGAAGGCTCCATCTACCCTATTCTCCGTCGATTAACGAATGAAGAATATTTTACGACTTATCTGCAAGAATCTACAGAAGGACCATCGCGAAAATACTATAGACTTACAGACAAAGGAAGAACCTATCTGTATGAACTTATTACCGAATGGAATGAATTTGCAAGTGGCGTGAATCAATTGATAAAGGAAGGTGTGAACAATGACTAAACATACATTTTTACAGCAATTGGAGCACGAGTTGAAAGGAATTCCCGCTGTAGAGCGTGCGGATGTCCTACACGATTATGAAGAGCACTTTATGTTCGCAATAGAAGCAGGGAAATCAGAAGAAGAAATTGCAAATGCACTTGGCTCACCTTCCCAAATTGCCAAAGAGCTGCTTGCTAACTATCACGTACAACGAGCGACAGTTAGCTCGTCGGCTGGCAGCATTATTCGGGCAACTTGGGCTGTCATTGGATTAAGCTTCTTTAACCTTGTGATTGTTCTAGGCCCTGCTGTAGGAGTTGCAGGAGTCATAGTCGCAGGATGGGCAACAGCCTTAGCATTGGGACTCTCCCCTCTTCTTGTCATCGTTAATGCGGTTGTGCACCCAAGCACTTTCTTACTATTTGATCTCTTCTTCTCCCTTGCAATCTGCGGCTTAGGCATCTTCCTCGGGATGGGAATGCTGTACGTTACTAAGCTTGCGAAAAATGCATCGATTAGTTATTTGAAATATAACGTTTCTTTAGTAAAAGGCGGGTTGAAACATGACTAATAAGAAAAAAGTATCTGCTATTGCGGCAGGATTATTGGTAATTGGCCTTGTTGGAAGCCTAATCACTTACCAGTCTACTAATGATTTCAAAGAGGTCTCTGAACAAAAGAGCATTACCGGATCACAAGTTACTGCCATAGATATTAACTCAGATAATTCCCGTATTGAAATATGGCCAACCACGGAACAGGATGTAGATATTCAATTAAGCGGTAAAACGGCTACTAACGTAAAGCCGCAGCTCACTGCTAACGTTGAAGATTCAACCTTGTTTATCACATTAGATGAAGATCAGAATAAATGGTTTAACTTCAATTTTCATGATTACAAGCTAACCCTTAAAGTTTACTTGCCAGAAAAGCAATACAATGCGTTTAAGATCGCAAATAATAATGGATATATCTTGGCTCAAAAGCTTACAGCCACTTCCATTCAAGCAACAACAGATAATGGACGAATTGAGTTAAACGAAAGTACAGCGCAAGATGTTAAAGTACAAACCGATAACGGAAAAGTGACATTAACTCATGTCACGGGTGTACTAAATGGGAAGGCCAATAATGGTTCCATTACAGTCCTTACCAAAGAGATTAATCAGAATATCACTCTTGAAACAGATAATGGGAGAATCTTGCTTCAAACTGAGACCGAACCAACTGACGTATCCTTTCTCACTCATGTAGACAACGGAAGAGTTAATCTCTTCGACAAGTATAAAGAGGATACGGTTATTGGAGAAGGGAAAACCGTCGTCAAGCTAACCGCCGATAATGGCAGTATAACGGTGGAAAAACAATAAACGAAAGAAAGCCGTCCTATCTAGGGCGGCTTTCTTTCATAGGTATCTCTTTGGTTTATCAGAATTCACAAAACACGATCTTATTGCCAAACGGATCATTAATTTTGCATTCTACACTCTCCCATGGTGTCTTATCCAGACCGGGTCTCGCGTATTTATATTTCTTTTCCATCAGTTCCTTATGCAGCTCACTAATACCCGTCATTTCGATACGTATCGTTGACCCAGGACTGGAATCGCCATAATGCTCACTTAAATGCAGCCTTACATTACCTTTAGAGATCTGCATATATAGCGGCGTGTCTGGTTCGAATTGATGCTCCCAATCCAGCGTAAACCCAAGAAAGTCCAAGTAAAACTCTTTTGCCTTTCCCTCATCAAATATACGAAGGATCGGTACAATTTGCTTAAGCTCCATTGAAATTAACCTCCAAACTCACTTGCAAACCATTAGCAGATTGCCATCAGGATCTTTAAAATTAAACCAATGATCATTTTCGATTCCTGTGGTTAATTCTACATTCTTAGTTTTCATGAAGGCGTAGGCCCTATCAATATCATCCGTATGAAATTGAAAAACAGGTACTGTATACACATTCTCCGGAGAGTAAATCTTGCTATCCAATACAATATCGGGTCCTTCCATCGGCAAAACATAGATGTGACCAAAAAACAATTCACCATCTGCCGGCAGGCCTAAAATATCAGAATACCAATCCCGGGCATTTTCAATATGGCTAACGGGAATAAAGACTCCATTAATTTTATTTGAAATGGGATTCATCACTATTCTCCTTTAAGCTAATCGTTATTTACTTTACGCATCGCGCCAAGAACAATATTGTAGCCATCAGGATCAAGGATATGTACATTCTTGAATTCCCAGCCGCCATGTGACCCTTCAAAATCTTCTGGTCCAAAGATAGCGCCACTTGCACGTATTTCATCGACAAGCAGGTCTATTTCATCCCAACCGATATGCAGGAAGCTATCCCAGCCACGATCCGGACCTTCCCATTCTGTAGGATAATCCATACGTCTAGCAGAAATAGCATTTGGCCTAACATCCTCCAACGAGACTGCTTGCTGGAGAATGAAGCACACTTCATCACGCTCGGCATGTCCCCAGCCATCCACTGAAAATCCAAGGCAGTCACGGTAATACTCCTGTGATCTTTCAAGGTCAGATACTAGGCGAACCTGGATCGCTTTCCCCAGAGTAATTCGAGATTTTTCTTTATGTGCAATCACTTGTTCGCTCATAATTTCCTCCTTTTATCACTCTTTGATTAAGTCGGAGAGTAAGATCCCATTGATCCTCAAGCCGGTGATGTCACAGTCTGTCAACTCCACATTGGATAGATCACAACCATTAAACTGAGTATTAGTTAAGACGCAATTATGGAAACTTATTGGCTTATATTGCCCGTCAGGCTTGTGAAGTCTATCGCCTTCCATTGGAAGAATAACATTATGAAACTCTGTTCCAAATAGATTCACATAGTCTATAACGGCGTGACTTAAGTTAGCATGCTTAATGCTCACACCTGTCAAATTTGCATCCAAGATTGTAATCTCGCTCATATTTACATCATTCAAATTCATTGCATGCATGTTTACATTATTAATTCTCGTCTTCGCCAAGCTGACATTATCAATATCGAGCTCCTCCGCCTTAACTTCCCGCCACTTCGATCCTGATATATCCGCTTGATGCAAATCCAAAGGCTCAATCTTTAAGCTCATGACCTATCTCCTTCGAATTACAAATTTAAGCTGCCTCTATATCTTCTACAAACCTTCTGTGTTTACCTTTATTATCCATTACGTCAGCTTCTCAAATTCAAGCTTTGTGAGGCCATAAATATATTCATCATGTTGCTTACCCATCGTATAAATCATATTCCGAAGTTTGCCTTCCTGGACAAAGCCAAGATGCTCCTGTAAAGCAATAGATCCATCGTTAAAAGCATATACATGAGCATTAACTTTGTGATACCGTAATTCTTCGAAGTAATATTTCAGTATGATCAGGACCGCATCGGTGGCATAGCCATTACGCCAATGCTCGCGGAAGATGGATACTCCATATTTGAATGTCCCATTTCTGGGATTACAGTTATTTGTACATATACTTCCAATGTGCGTGCCATCTAATGTCTCGATTGCGAGGAAAATATTATCCCCATCATAGGTATTCGCAGCTTGGTGCTCCGCCCACTGTCTCGTACCTTCTTCCGATCTTGGAAAATGTATTTCATCGCATAGTCTGGCATTTTCTGAATCCATATCATTATGATGAAACATGTCCCAGTCTGAAGGCTGGACCGGTCGTAGCCTAACCTTCTTGCCTGCCCAAATATAGTTATTAATCATGTGTCCTCCTGATACTATTCTCGTTCGTAATCTCTTGATCTAAAGTACTTTCCCACCAGATTGAACTGTCACCCTCTGTTAATCTTTGTATTAGAGTTCGAAACGGGTAAGGTTGTAGTGAAACCTTATCTAGTTCATTAACTGACACCCATAAAAATTCAATATGAGGCTCTCGTGAGATTGGCATTGTGTCTAAATGAAGATCTGGAATGATCGCACTAAATACCTGATTAACCTCACAATGCAGTTCTTTATTTTTCTCCCATTTGTGTTCAACAGAGCCTAGATAATAACCCCTCGTGCAAGGTGGTGAAAATTCAAAGTCATCTCGTGCTCCCTTTAAATTAAGATTTATTTCCCTTCGCCTTCGAGCTTATAAACCTTCCAGCAATACGTTTATCCGTTGGCAAAACTCCAAACAAAGGTTTGAGCATAGTCTCATACTCTTTCTACACGAGTTTAGTTTTTCAATAACAAACAAAAGCCACACTAGAACCTTTCTAATGTGACTTGTATAGTCTCTATTTCACTGCCTTGATTGACAGCCATTGCGGGATAGCAGCCGACGGATTGATACGCCAATTGGTGTAGCTTGCAACCTCTTCTTCGGTCAATAACTCTCCTTCATCCGTTGATTCATCCACCCAGAACCAACCATTTTCTGCATACATCTCTTCTATATGCTTGATATTTAAATTAGAAGCTATCATAGCATTCATAATATCCTGTACACGCCATTTGAAGGTAGGAACGTCTCCAAATGGACCCGTTTGATCATATGAGTTCTGGATGGTCATCGCTTCTTTCGCCTTAATCCCAAATGGCCGCATAAACGGATGAATATCATACATGAGATAGGTCCCGCTGTTCTTCAGCACTCTATGTATATTGCTGTACATAGAAACCAGATCATTAATCCATACATGAACGCCATTAGATGTATAGACGAAATCATATTCATCGCTTTTCACCTGTGACAATTGCATGGTATCCTCACATAAAAATTCAATATCCCAGCCTTGCTTCTTCGCAATGATCGAAGCGTTCTCTACTTGTTTCTCTGCTATGTCGCAGGAGGTGACTTTCGCTCCCATTAAATGAAAAGCAAAAACAGCGTGGTTATCTCCACTAGAAGGAACCAACACACGTTTACCTGCTAAATCCGGATTAATCATGGCATATGTCGTAGGATGAAAAACAGACGCTGGTGATGCAATAATCTTCGCTATCGCTTCTTCTGTTCTATATTTCAGATACCAGGTATCTGACCATTCGTTCCAGCTGTCTTTGATGATGTCCATGCTTCTCATAGGGGAATTCTCCTTTCTGCATTCGACTAAATCCTATTCCTTCGCTTCTTCGCCAAATAAACCATCCCATTACCTAGTGCGAACCAAAACAAGACTAACGTCAGAGTCATCAGTGGACTAACATAATGATTGTTCTTATCTACTTGCACAAGGTACAAGCTTAAGAACGCAGATAAAACAAATCCAATACCAAGAACAATAGCCATCCTTCCTCTGATTTCCATAGTGATTCCCTTCCTCTCCACTTAACAATTATGCTGCGATGTGGACCTTCGTTGCATACCATCTGCCATGTTTCAGCTTCGTTGTCATCTTGACAACTTCTGTTCCGCCGAATGTAGGGGAAGCATCATGAAACTCAAAGCTTTGCTTGGTCGACGTTTTGGCAATAAAGAAGAAGTGGAACAGGAATACAGGGCCTACGCTGTGATCCCCAGGTTTATAGGTATAAGATAAAGCTGTCATGTGATTGCGCAACGGATTTAGTCGGTTGTAAGCCTGATCACTCATATACTTCTCATAACTGCTATCTGGCTGCATCCCAACGGTCAGGATAGATTTAACATCCTTTGCAATCCAAAATCCATAGCTTACATAAACGATTAAAAATAACGATACAACACTCAATATGGTTATTCTTTTCCTACTCATACACTCTTCCTCTCTCTATCAATTCCATGTTATTTCCAGTAAATACAAGATTATCACATCTCTTGGTCCCATGCACCGAAAACTTAATTTCAACAAGAAATTACATATTATAGGTGATATACTTTTAGACAGGTGTCTGTAAAAGGAGGAAGATCTATTATGAAGACGTCAAAAATAGCCATTTTAGTTGCACTTATTATTCTGATTGGCAGCTCCACTCTTCTCTACCAACAGCATGAAACCTCTAAACAAACCAAGATGAAGCTGAAAAGTGTCCTGGAAAGTTCACTTTATAAGATTTGGCTTAATTATGATGATATTGCTCAGTCTCAAACCAACAAAGTAACCCAAGAGCATGTTGAGCAAATTGCCAAGAAGCTAAACGTCATTGAAGCTTATTCCAGTCTGGTTGATCAGGCTGAGGGGACTTTTCTATTAGTTCCAATTGCTAACCATCTTACTTCTATTACGGAATACTTAAGCAAGCAGCTTCAGCAGAAGCCTGCGCTTTCCGAGGATGATCAGAGCGTATATTTGCACCTTACTCAATTCACAAAAGATTTCGCGCCGAAAATTGGTGATGTCTATTATGTTCCTGGTGCATGGGAAGGACCTAAAGCTGCATTAAAGCCAAATAAGACAGCTGTTCACGAAATGGCTAAATCAAGAGACCAGTTAAAGGCTTATGTCGCAGAGCTCTCAGAAAGGTCGACTAAATGATAGTTCTATCCCATAAACGAAAAAGGCGTGAGAAATGCGAACATTTCCACGCCTTTTTCGTTTATAGGAGAGTCATCAACTCCCCGCCTGCTGCCCCAACCAACACGATGATCCAAGGAGGTAGTTTCCAATACACAAGCATGCCGAAAAGTATTAAGCCCAGTACGAAATCCCTTGGTGTATCAATTGCACTCAACCACAGAGGATTATATAGGGCTGCCAATAAAATACCCACAACTACAGCATTAACGCCGATTAAAGCGCCTTGTACTCTCTCTTGTTGCCTTAACGTGTTCCAAAAAGGCAGCGTACCCGCCATAAGCAGGAACGCTGGCAAAAATATGGCAACGGTTGCCAATATCGCACCTTTCACCCCGTTAATCATAGCACCAAGATAGGCCGCAATCGTAAATAATGGGCCGGGCACAGCCTGCGCCGCACCGTATCCTGTCAAAAAATCGGCTTTACTCATCCAGCCAGTTGGCACAACTTCTCTCTCCAATAGTGGTAATACAACATGGCCTCCACCAAACACCAGCGATCCTGAACGGTAGAAGCTTTCGATTAGCGCTAACCAGTCAGCCTCATAACTATGGCGCAGAATGGGCAAGCCAACAAGTAAAATAAGAAACAGACTTAAACAGACAGCACCAGCACGTCTGCTTATAGGAACTATTAACGAATGGATGGTTGCTCCAGATTTCTGCCGGTACCAGAAATACCCGATTACCCCTCCAGCGACGAGGACTAAAAGCTGACTCACGGCTGTCTGCCATAACAAGGTGACTGCTGCTACAAGTATTGCAATTGTCACTCGATTACGGTCAGGTGTAAGCTTTTGCCCCATACTAAGTACAGCTTGTCCAACAATAGCAACCGCTACGATCTTCAATCCATGAATCCAGCCGGAAGTTCCTAGATCAAAACCCTGCATGAATAGTGCAAAGATCAGCAGTAGAATGACTGATGGCAGTGTAAATCCAATCCAGGCTGCCACTCCCCCTAGCCAACCGGCACGAAGCAAGCCGATACCTATCCCGACTTGGCTGCTTGCAGGTCCAGGAAGAAACTGCGCAAGAGCGACAAGATCAGCATAACTTCGTTCATCTAACCAACGCCGTCGCTTGATATATTCATTATGGAAGTAGCCTAGGTGTGCAATTGGACCGCCAAAGGATGTGCATCCCAGTTTAAAAGATACGATAAGTACTTCTAATAGAGCCTTCAGATGAATTGTTCCTCTCTATCTTTTCCCTTATTATATAAATATAAGAGAAGCTCGTTAATCCCTTTTACAATTACTTAAAGTCCAGGATGAAAGAAGGAATATCCAGTATGGAACTCAAATGGTTAGATTGGGCCAAACAGATGCAAGCAATGGCACAGACGGGACTGACGTATGCGACAGATGTATATGATATCGAGCGTTATGAGGCGTTACGGCAGATGAGTATTGAAATATTGGCTGAGTATACTTCCGTAAGCCATGAGAAAATATCCCTTGCCTTCGCAAGTGATAATGGATACACGACACCAAAGGTCGATATTCGCGCGGTTGTCTTTCAAGATCATAAGATCCTTCTTGTACGAGAAAAAATGGACGGCGCTTGGTCGATGCCTGGCGGTTGGAGTGATATCGGATACTCTCCGAAAGAGATTGCGGTCAAAGAAACGCAAGAAGAATCCGGTTTTGATACAGCTGCGGTTCGTTTACTAGCAGTACTGGACAAGAAGTTCCACAACCACCCGCCAAGCCCTTACCATGTCTATAAAATGTTTATTCTTTGCGAGATCATAGGCGGCAAAGCAATAGCTGGTGTTGAAACCAGTGCTGTTGGGTTTTTCGGATTAGACGAACTGCCTGAGCTATCCGTTGAACGAAATACTGTGGAGCAGGTACAGCTGATGTTTGAATATCTACATAATCCCAATAAAGAAGTCATTGTTGATTAATAACTGAGAATATAAAAAAACGCCGATCTTATGATCGGCGTTTTTTACAAGAAATAAGGATTACAGTTGTGTTGTTTTCTTCCAGTCCGCTGCGAATTTCTCCATACCTTGATCCGTCAATGGATGTTTGGAGATTTGCTCGATAACCGAGAATGGAATCGTCGCGATATGTGCTCCAGCCATAGCTACGCGAGTAACATGGTCCGGGTGGCGAACAGATGCCGCGATGATTTGAGCATCCAGGTTATGAACGCGGAACAGTTCAGCAACTTTCGCTACCAATTGAACGCCGTCTTCCGAGATATCATCAAGACGTCCAAGGAATGGCGATACATAAGTTGCGCCAGCACGAGCAGCAAGAAGAGCTTGGTTAACGGTGAAGATCAGCGTTACGTTTGTTTTCACGCCTTTTTGCGTCAAGTAACGGCAAGCTTCCAGACCAGCCAGTGTCATTGGCAGTTTAATTGTAATGTTTTTATCGTAGTTGTTGATCTTGATCAATTCATCCGCTTGCGCAATCATCTCTTCAGCTGTCAAAGCGTCAGGTGTTACTTCTGCAGATACCGATTCTACTTCTGGTACTGCAAGCAGAATTTCTTCAATACGATCTTCGAATTTCACGCCTTCTTTTGCTACGAGTGAAGGGTTTGTTGTAACACCGGACAATACGCCGACTTTATAAGCTTTTTTAATATCTTCCAAGTTTGCTGTATCGATGAAAAATTTCATTATGAACAACCTCCGAATAATAGTATTAGTTGAATTCTTTTGCCAAGCTTACTACGTTCTTAGTTGTGAAGCCAAAGTATTCAAGTACATCTGCACTTGAACCAGAAGCACCAAACGTTTCAATCGACAACACTTTACCTTGTTTACCTGTGTAACGTTCCCAGCCTAACGAAATACCCGCTTCAATCGCGATTCGGTTCGTTACAGCATCAGGAAGTACGCTTTGCTTGTACTCTTCAGACTGACGCTCGAACAGCTCTCGGCTTGGCATTGCCACGACACGAACGGAGATATTCTCTTGCTCGAGCTCTTTCTTCGCGTTTACAGCGAGTGAAACTTCAGAGCCTGTACCAATCAAAATGACATCTGGCTGGCTGTTTGTTTCCGTCAAGACGTAGGCGCCTTTTGCAACGGCCTCAACGTTAGCCTTTGTTTCTTCATAGATCGGAAGATTTTGTCTACTCAGTACCAAGGCTACAGGACCATCCTGCTGCTGCAGAGCATAAGCCCAAGCGCTAGCTGTTTCATTAGCATCAGATGGACGAATGACAGTAAGACCAGGAATCGTACGTAAAGCAGCAAGCTGCTCAACTGGCTCATGGGTAGGTCCGTCTTCTCCTACTGCAATGGAGTCATGTGTGAAGACATAAATAACAGGAAGCTTTTGCAGGGCAGCAAGACGAATCGATGGACGCAAGTAATCGCTGAATACGAAGAACGTGCTGACGAAAGGTTTTACGCCGCCATGCAGTGCCATACCGTTACCTGCAGCGCCCATTGCATGCTCACGAACGCCGAAGTAAACGTTACGTCCTGCATAGGAATCAACTGCGAACTTGCCTTCTCCACGGATATCCGTCATTGTCGAATGCGAGAGATCGGCACTGCCGCCGAAGATGGAAGGATCAATTTTCACAAAATGATTAATCGATTCACCACTCGCTACACGAGTCGAGATTTGCTTCGAAGTATCAAACGTAAGAATGTCTGCTGCTTCAAGGGTTAATGAACCATCCAGCACTTTCTCGAATTCACTGCCTTGCAAAGGATATTGCGCTTTGAACGAAGCAACCAGGTCATTCCATGCTGCTTCTTTCTCGCCGCCATTTTGTTTCAATTGAGCAAAATGAGCTTTTACCTCTTCAGGAACAGTAAATTCTTCTTCATACTGCCAGCCATAAACGGCTTTCGTAGCGATCGCTTCTTCCTTGCCAAGTGGATTGCCATGCACCTTGTGAGTGCCGGCTCCCTTGCTGCCGTAACCAATGATCGTACGAACCTCGATGAGTGTAGGCTGAGACTTATTCTGCTTCGCTTTGGAGATTGCATCCGTAATCGCAGCAAGATCATTGCCATCCTCTACACGTAAGTATTCCCATTGTGCAGATTCTGTTCTCTTCCGTACATTCTCACCGAAGGACAAGTTAAGATCACCATCGAGCGAAATATCGTTCGAATCATACAGGACAACTAATTTACCAAGCTTCATGTGTCCAGCCATGGACATCGCCTCGTAAGAGATTCCTTCCATCAAGCAGCCGTCTCCAACAAGCGCATACGTATAATGGTCAACAACCGGGAAACCTTCCTGGTTATATTTCGCCGCCAAGTGAGCTTCCGCCATCGCCATACCAACCGCATTCGCAATCCCTTGACCCAGCGGTCCAGTTGTTGCATCAACGCCATCTGTGTGGCCAAATTCCGGATGTCCCGGCGTCTTGCTGTTCAGCTTACGGAATTGCTTCAAGTCATCAATAGATACTTGGTAACCCGACAAGTGCAGAAGGCTGTAAAGCAAGGCCGAACCGTGACCTGCAGATAATACAAACCGGTCGCGGTTGAACCATTTGGCATTCGCTGGATTGTGGGAGAGTAATTTGCCCCACAGTGCATAAGCCATCGGAGCGGCCCCCATCGGGAGACCAGGGTGACCGGAGTTTGCAGCGTTAATCGCATCGATCGATAAAGTACGAATCGTATCGACGGATAGTTGATCAATGTCCAATTTAGTAAGCATATTCTTCATCCTTCCGTTTCGTTTGTTGCTCTTCCTTCGATTCATCCTTCGTATCAAACCACCAATGGAAGCCATCTTCTGCTAATAAAGCATCAGCTTCAGCTGGACCATTAGAACCTGCTTCATAGGAGTGAAGCGGAACCTGGTTATCATGGAAAGCATCCAGTATCGGCTGCACCCAAGCCCAGGCGAGTTCCACCTCATCCCAATGCGCGAAGAACGTAGGGTTGCCCACAAGCGCATCATAAATCAGGTTTTCATAAGCTTCCGGGATCTCCTTGCTGCTTTCATGCAGCTGGATTTGAACCGGCTTCAGCTCGCCGTTCTCCTTCGTATTGAGCTGAAGCATAATCCCTTCATTCGGGCTGATCTCAATATGAAGAAGATTCGGCGCTCCGCCGTTAATAACTGAGGAGGCTTGGTTTAAAGCTTCCTTAAATTCGACTACAATTCGTGTTGATTTCTCCTTCAGCCGTTTCCCGGTCCGGATATAGAACGGTACTCCCCGCCAAAAGAAATCATCAATTTGAATCTTAGCCGCAATGTAAGTGTCATTCATCGAGGAAGCTGCAATACCCGGCTCGGAACGATATCCTTTCACCGGATTGCCTTCAAGGGAACCTTCTGCGTATTGAGCGCGAATGACATTCGTACGCACATCCGATTGCGATAAAGGAATGAGTGCCTCCATGACTTGTTTCTTATGCTTCCGTACTTCTTGAGCGTTGCTGTTATGAGGCAGGTGAATCGCGAGCATCATAAGCATTTGAAGCATATGATTCTGGAACATATCCCTCACAGCACCAACATGATCGTAGTAGCCAGCCCGTTCTTCAACGCCAACGGTCTCGCTTGCTGTAATCTGTACATTAGCTATATATCGATTGCTCCACAGAGCTTGAATGATCGGGTTCGCACGTTCCAACACTTCAAGATTCTGAACCATTGGTTTACCAAGATAATGATCAATTCGGAATATTTCGTCTTCAGTGAACGATTTGCTAAGCTGCTCATTCAATTCCCGGGCTGACTGCAAATCATGACCAAATGGCTTTTCAATAACGAGACGTTTCCAGCCTGTTGTGGAACCAAGTCCACTTTCGGCAATATTTGAAGCAATCGTTGTGAAGTACTCTGGACCAACTGACAAATAAAAGAGGCGGTTTGGCGTAAGCTGAAGCTTGCTCTCGCGTTCTTCAATTATTCCGAGCAATTTCTTATAGTCTTCTGTACGGCCGATATCAAGAACCGAGTAGCGGAATTTACTGATGAATGATTGTACAAGTTCCGGATTCACAAGTTCACGTCTAGAGAAATTCCGGAGCGACTGCTCCACACTAGTCTGGAAATACTCATCCGACCAGTCTCTTCTTCCAAGACCTATTAGAGAAAAAGAATCCGGAAGCTTTCCATCAACGAATAAATTGTATAATGCAGGATATATTTTTCTTTTGGCTAAGTCGCCAGTTGCACCAAATAACACATACGTTACGGGTTCCATCGTTTCTTCTCCCTCCAGCAGAACGAAAAGTTCTGTTTTTTTTCTGTAATTCCACTATAATACGTTTATGAGCCATACAAGTAATTAATATATTTTACAGGAGCTATCGACCACGTCTATGACCAATAACTATGAATTATACAAAGTGTTCTATTGGGCAGCCAAAACAGGAAGTTTGACCCAGGCTGCCAAGATGCTGTACCTTACTCAGCCAAGCGTTAGTCATGCCATTAAACAGCTCGAGGAAAGCTTTGGGCTGACGCTGTTTTATCGGACCTCAAAAGGCGTCTCCCTTACCCAAGAAGGGACCATTCTGTACTCCTATATCGAGCAGTCGCAGATTCTGATCAATTCTGCTGAGGAGAAAATGATCGCCCTTAAAAATTTGGACAATGGTGAGCTTCGAATTGGAGGCAGCGACTCCTTGTTCAAGCATTATCTGCTGCCTTATCTTGAGGATTTTATCAAGAAATATCCCGGAATTAAGCTCCATCTGAATCATGGCACTACACCAGAGGTTATTACTTTCCTGAAAGAGGGCAAAATAGATCTTGGGGTCGTTCGTATGCCAATCGTCGATCCGCAGCTTGAAGTAAAAGAAAGCATCCAGCTGCAGGACTGTTTCGTTGCGGGGGCTGTATACAGTGACTTGAAAGATAAAGTGCTGTCGCTCAGCATGCTTCTGCAATATCCCATTATCCTGTTCTCCCGTAACAGCCGAGCTCGGATGGCGATAACAGAGATTTTTAATCACTATGGATATATGATCAAACCGGAGATTGAGGTCGGAAGCGTCGATTTGCTGATCGAATTTGCACGAAGAGGCCTTGGCATTTCGTATGTAACGCGTGATTTTATAGCGAAGGAGCTTGCGGAAGGCTCCCTGTTCGAGATTCACCTGGATATCCCTCTCCCTCCTTCACACATCGGTATGATGAATATGCGGAATATGCCGCTTTCAAGTGCCGCCACGAAGTTTATTGCCCAGTTCAGGTAATGGAAAGGGGCTTGTCCATAAGTCATTCATATGACGATGGATGGCCCCAAATTAACCATTTTCCCCACTCCCACTATACTTACACCGATAAGAATAAAATAGGATCAAATTGGTAAAACAAGTAATGAAATTCTCTACCAATGCATCTACGGAGTTGATCTTATCCTAAATTTTGTTCCTTATCTCATACTAATCGCTGTTACATTCAAGATATTACTAGGTTTTCTATGAGGAAAATTACGGTCTATCAGTTATTTGCAATCACTTTTATTTTTCAATTAGGTACTACAATTATATTCGGCTTTGGCGGTCATGCCGGAAAGGATGCATGGATTGGAGAATTAATATCCTGTTTCCTTGGGGTTTTTTTGATCCTGATCTTCATCGCCTTAATGCATATGAATCCGGGGCTAACTCTTGTCCAATGGTTTCCCGCACAGTTTGGGCGCTGGATCGGAACACCAATTGCCTTTCTTTACCCCCTTTTGTTTATGTATATTGTTGGACGGGTTGTTGCGGATATCAGGGATATGGTTTCAACAACCATCTTATCTAATACACCTCTTATCATCATCTCAGGAGTTTTTGTCTTTATTATTGCTTATTGCGTATATGGCGGACTTGAACGCGTTTCCCGGCTGGGGGAAGTGTTTCTCCCCATCGTATTGCTCATGTTTTGTATTGAAGTCATTCTTCTTTTAGGCTCCAAAGTTATGGATTTCCATAATTTACTTCCTGTTTTTGAAAATGGGTGGGCGCCTGTCTTTAAGACCGTTTATCCATCTGGAATCACTCAATCCTTTGGAGAAACCATTATATTTGCTATGTTTTGGACGGAGATCAAAGAGACTAATAAAGTAATGAAAATTACGATTCTCGCTACTTTACTATCCGGAATTATGGTTACTCTATTGGATGTGATGGCTATATCCGTTTTTGGAGATATGTTTTCGGGTTTCCTGTACCCTCTTTACACCCTGCTTAGTTTGATCAGTATCGGAAAATTTATTGAAAACTTACAAATGTTCGGCGTACTCTATTTATTAATGACGGCGCTCTTAAAATGCGTTGTCTTAATGTTCGCAGCGGTCAAAGGCATTAAACAATTAACGAATATGAAGGGTTACCGTGTACTTGTCATCCCGTCATGCGCCATCTCCCTCATTCTTGGAATGACAATGTCCAAAAATATTGCGGAGCACATTTACCGCCAACACTTTGAAATATTAGTTCCTTATGTGTGGGTGCCGATGTACATAGTATTGCCTGCGATTCTTCTCATTGTTACTTGGCTGCGGCAATCCATGAAATGAACATCTTCATTTCTCAATCTCGTTTGCTTTTAATTGCAATGCTGGTCCAGTTACACCAATCCGTCGAACCGTTATGTTCGCATTTACAGAAATCTCAGCTTCCCGGAACTCTTCTTCCCAGTCATTCCTTATCGATTTCCATAATGTAAGGTTTTTCCTTTTAATAACATCGCTGAATCCGAACACATCTGTCCCGTACTTTTTTTGCACTTTGGTAATCGTCCGTAATACGGTTTCTTCGACATGATTTTCTAATGCATTTTGTACCAGGCTAATATTATTAGTCTGTGTCAAGTCGAGCCTAGTGTTATTTTCACGAATAGCGCCTTTCCCTGTTAACGTAACAAGAATTTTAAGCCTGCCACTTTGGATAGCCGGCTGAATCTTACTGTGCATTCTATTGAGAATAATACTGACATTACCTCCATCATGAGCTATTGTTGCAGGAACCGTCAGCTTATTTAAATTCCCGGTTACCCATCGCATTGCCTGGCTTTCCTCAGCATTCAAATAACCAACCAATTTCAAATCTTTATTAAATATCCCTGCTCCTGCAAGCCGGAATCCTTCATTGTCCGAATTGGTCTGCTCATTCTGGTTGTCTTGATCTTGAGACTTAGTGTCCATACCAATGGCAATTGCAGGTACGGCTGGACAAGCTCCATCACTGGTTGCAGCATGTAAAAAGTTCAACAATCCCATTTCTACAGGTGTTCCCATCTGACCATATTCTCCCAAAACCCCAAGAGCAGAGATGTTTTCTAATGGGTATGATTTTTCCAAAAAATTCTTTGCAGTGCCTCCCCTGACAATAAATATATCGGTTCGGAGTTTAAGGTTCGGATCGCGCGTATAGGTATCGAACACCTCCTTAACCCCCTGTCTTGCCATAGATTCGCCTATCACAATGACCCGACGGTGACCGCGAAACACTTGCCTGGACAACTTTGTCTGCATCTGCTGCACTGCATCGAGTGTATTCATCCCATTACCCGAGACGACAAAGAACGGCTTATTCTTGCTTTCTCCGCTTATGCTGTTCTGTCCACCACTAATTCTCGTCGGGAGGATGGCTTGAGCACTGATCATGATTTTCTTGTTATCGGCTTTGTCAATCCCCCACGCAAGTTCAATCGCAATCTCGTTCACTTCCGAATTATCCCAACAGCCAGAAACGAATGTGAGAGAAAGAATTAGAACGAACAAGCTGGTCCTATGTAACTTTTTCATTCGTCTGTCTTCCCTTGTTTTGAACTTGGTTGTTGACCTTCGGGGATGCGAGTTTTATTTGTCCCTGAGAAAAGTGCGGAACGCCGGGTCATACTCCACCTAGGTGCACGTATGAATATATCCTTCAGGCCTTGAGGTACACTCGGGACTACCGGATTCATATACGGAACTCCAAACGATTGCAGGCCAAGAAGATGTATCATCAACAAAAATACTCCGCTTATTATTCCGTATAAGCCCAGCATTCCCGCTAATATCAACATCGGGAAACGAAGAAGACGATAAGCGGTCCCGAAATTATATCGCGGGATGGCAAACGATGCGATTCCGGTCGTAGCCACAACAATAACAACAGGGGCGGATACTATACCTGCTTGTACGGCAGCTTGTCCAATGACAAGCGCTCCCACAATACTGACGGCCGAGCCCATGGCTTTAGGCATGCGAATTCCTGCCTCTCGAAGCCCCTCGAACATAAACTCCATCAACAATGCCTCGACAAACGTCGGAAATGGGACTCCTTCTCTGGAATTAGAAATGCTGATGAGCAGGTTCGTTGGGATAAGCTGTTGATGAAAGGTTGAGAGTGCCACGTACAAGGACGGGAGCAGCAGTGCGATATTAAATAACGAGTATCGGACGAATCGAATAAATGTCGTATAGATTGATCGTTCGTAATAATCTTCTACTGCCTGTAAACCAGTCCAAAAAGTCATCGGAACAATCAGCACAAATGGGGTATTATCGACAAGGATCGCGACTTTCCCTTCAAGCAAACTTGCGCAAACGATATCAGGCCGCTCGGTATTTTGAATTTGTGGGAATGGAGACCAAGGAGCATCTTCAATAAACTCTTCGATAAATCCTGATTCCAGTACCCCGTCCATCTCGATTCGACTAATTCTATCACGGACTTCCTTCAGGACCGTATTTGAGACAATTCCATCAATATATACAATAACTACATCGGTCTGGGAGACTTGACCAATCGTAATGGACTCCATTTTCAGCTTTGGACTACGGATTCGTCTACGGATTAAGCTTGTATTGATTCGTAACGTTTCCGTAAATCCGTCCCTCGGACCGCGGATAGAAACTTCGGCGGCCGGCTCCTCAATTCCGCGTTTCTCGAATCCTTTAAGATCAGCTGCAATAGCCTTGTTTTCTCCGTCCACCAGAAGAACGATATTCGCCTTCAGAATTCCATCGGTTACCTCATTGATTGTAGAAACCGTTTTAATCGGGGAGATGGCTAACAGTTTCTTTTGAATGATCTGCCCTGAAATAGGAGTCGCATTCAACCCGCTGGGCGTTTCTTCAAATAGGTTTGGCGTTAACATAACTTTATCCAGCGTTGTTGTGTCAATTAAACCATCAATATATATAATAAGTACTTCGGGATTGCTGCTGATTGAACGAAAAATGATATCGGAACTATTGAGAAAAATTTCTCTGAGCATCTTCTCGTTTATAGTGAGCTTTGTGCTTAATTCTGCATTTTGATCGGGAGAAAGGGAAGGAAATGACGATCCAAACCGGTTAGAGTTATGGTTACGAATTGATTTTTTTCGACTTCTTGTCCAAAGCACGCGCATATCCCTCCTCAAAACGTTTAAGCAAGCGTCCAGTTGTGTATTATATCCAATAGTTCCAAAGTTTATCGTGATGATATTCGAAATCGCTTTCAATAATCATTAAGTTGTAAACCTTTAGTCGTAAACACAAATAAAAGAGAAACCCTCAGGCTTCTCTTTTATAATCATGGTGATATTTTCTTTATGCCAATTCTTTTCCCATACACACGCTTTCTTCACTACCAATATAAGGATCATAATTGGCAATTTGTTCATACCCTAATTTCTTATACAGCGATATGGCCTCAGGCTGATTAGTCCCCGTTTCTAGTAGTGCCTGCTGCTTTCCTTCCTCTACCGCCCACTTTTCAAGCTCTCTAACAATGGATTGAGCTATGCCTTTGCCTCTTGCTGTTTCTTTCACAAACATCCGCTTGATCTCAACGGTCTGTTCATCTCTTGTCTCGCGGTAACATCCGCATCCGACAGGCTTTCCATCTACATAGGCAACAACCGCTTTTGCATCAAGACTGACCTTATTATGTACATCAAAAAACTGCTGCGTATCCGGATATCTGCTCCAAAGGTCTTTGTCCAGCAGCGTTATTAATTGCTGAAAATCTTCATGATCAGCAGATACTCTTTCTAAATGAATCATGTATATCGTCCTTTCTTATCCATTCTAATATCCCGAATCAGCGATAACTTTTCCGTTCTCATCAAGGGCTTCCGCTTTAATACTCCACGAATATGAAGAATTCTGAAAATCCAATTCTGGATAATAGATAAAAGCTTGATTATGAACAGGAATCTTAAATTTAATCTCATTGCTGTCATCATTTCTTGGTATGCACGTAACCGCGATTTCTTTCACCGTCACATTGGAGCGTATCGCTCCCCAAATCACATTATCCGTTTTCTTGTCTCCACCGTTCCATTTGAATAAAAAAGGGATTAGATCGCCTTGAACGCTAAATGACGTACCATATTCCGGGTCCGTTGAATACCGGTAAGCATGCCTGCTTTTCTCGAATGTACTGTACACATATACGCTATGGTTTGGGTTATCTTGCGAAGGATCAAGAAAAATGACACTTTGATGTTCCTCGTCAATGTACAGTACTTCAATAGGGTCATCCCATTTCTTTTGAATGGCTTCCTCTAGTGTTGAGTAACTGCATCCTGATAATACAGTTAGGGCAAGCAATAACAATATTATAATCCGGATCATCTGTCACCTCATAATCAAATGGTTTATACCTCCTACATTTTACCAAACTGTTTTCAATACGGATACACACACTTAAGAAGAACAAAAAACCAAGAAGAGCACTAGGCTCTTCTTGGTAACTTTAAGTTAAATTTGGTTTACATCCTCGATGGAAACGCCAGCGGGCAATACGCCCAGCACCTGCTTATGCACGGCCTCGTCCTTCAGTTCATGTCCGAAAATCACAATCGAGCCGCGATCATCACGCGCCCTTATGAGACGACCTATTCCCTGTCTTAAGCGCAGCAGCATATACGGCATATCCACATCCGCGAACGGATTCGCAGCATCGCTGCGTCTAGCTTGGAAGACCGGATCATTCGGCGGGAATGGCAGCGACCACATGATGACTTGCGATAAGGATGGTCCTGGAATGTCCAGCCCCTCCCACAAGGTCACAGCGCACAGCACGCTTGTCTCGTCGTGCTGGAATTCTGCGATCAGATGGCTGATCTCAGCAGCCCCCTCGAACAAGAAGCGGTAACCGTTCGTCAAACCAAGCTCAGATGCCTGATCGCGGAACTTCACCAGCTCCTCCATCGATGGGAAGAGGAACAAGGTACGTCCGCCCTTTTGCTCCAGCAGCTTCGTTGCCGTACTCATCTTCTCTGCCCATGTCATCTCGGCTTCAGACTTATGCGGCATCAAGACCTTCATCTGCTCATCGTAGTCGTACGGAGAAGGCACCGAGAACGACATAGCCTGATCAATCCCTAGACTGTCCTTGATATAATCAAATGCACCTCCGACAGATAAAGTAGCAGATGAGAAGACGATAGGCATTTTCTTCGCAAAGACCTGCTCCTTCAACACTTCCTTCACCCATCTTGGCATGATGACAAGAGTAAAACCATCTTTGTCCTCTGAAGCCCAGCTGATCGGTTTCTCATCTCTCTTGAACAGGGATAAAGCGAATTGAATCATTTCGATATGCTCTTCAACAATCTTAAGCTGATAATCGTCGATCGTGAACAGACCACTCTCAAATACAAGCTCCTCTTCGATCGAGCTAAGTATGTCCTGCAGACGATTCACTTCACGGACTAATTGATCATTCCAGAGTACTTCCTTGCGGTTAGAGGCCGGTACAGCCTTACTCTGGCGAGCAATTAATGCGAATAAATGATCACTTTGAACAATGGCTTCTTCAACAGCCAGCGCCAGAGATTCGCGGATTTCATCCTGGAGAAGTCGAGTGATGATACTCTCGAACACACCATGGTTCAGCTTATAGGTCAGCGCCTTCTGCGCCGCCGTCTCAAGCAGATGTCCTTCGTCAAATACAACCGAGCTATGTTCAGGCAGCAGTGGAAGCTGTCCCTCACGTTTGCGTGCTTCATACGTCCACACATGCTCCATATAGAAATCATGCGAACAAATAATGAGGTCGGCAGCCTTGCGGTAATGATCACGTGACAACGTCTGGCCGCAGCGATGTCTTCTGCTGCAGACGAGACAATCCTGGAATACATCCCAACCCAGCTTGGCCCATTGCCCATCATTTAACTCCGGATATTGTTTACGGTTGCCGTAAGGATGGAAGCTCTGCATCGTTACTGGAGCATGAACGAAAGACGGCAGCCCACGGAATATTTCATCGAAAGCTTCAACATCTTCATCGAACGCGGCTCTCGCATCATCCAGTTTATTTAAACAAATATATTGATCAGGTGATTTTCCAAGCCTTGCATCGATCGTAAAATCCAAATAACGAGCCAGCTTCGCGATATCCCCTTCGGGCTTCACAAGCTGCTCAATTAATGACTCATCGGCACAAGCGATTATGGCCGGTTTTCTTGTATAACGGGCATAGCTGATGGCATACAGCAAATAAGCAAGTGTTTTCCCCGTGCCTACTCCAGCTTCTGCGAAGATCGTCTGTTTCTCGGCATAGGCTCTCTCGAGCTGGAATGCCATATAGATCTGTTCATCGCGAACCTCGAATCCCGCTTCCGGCAATTGTTCATAAAAGACGTCCGCAATCCAATCACTTGCCTGCTGAATGAACGGCAGCTTCGGATCAAACTCAAATGGATAATGACTACTCACTAATCGTTCCTCCATAACGCACAAACGGCTGCGTCTCGAACGCAGCCGTTTGGCTATTCCCCCATAGTTGAAAGCTTAAAATTCCGACTTTGGCTTACGCGGCTTTGGCTTTGCTTTCTTTTGTAGAGCCGGCAAGTGTTTCATGCTTCTGGCCATTGGACCTTTGCACATCGGGCACAATGCATCTCCCGCTGCCATTTCGTCCCTGATCCATGCTTTACAGTCAGGATTTTTGCATTTTAAAATTTTTGTAGGTATTAATTTCGGTTTCGTGATGTCTTCGCTTGTGGTCACTCGTTTTGCATCCCTTTCCTTAACACGTAAAAACAAACTCCGCTAAATATATCACTTTAAAGGCGCTTAAGTCAAAGGATCTAGCAGGAAAAACATAAACGACTGCACCGTTTATAATAGCAGCCGCAAACAGCTCAAATAAAGAAAGGACTCACCTTTTTATAAGGTGAATCCCCTTGTCATTTAATCGAGATTATGCTTGTTTTCCGACTTCGATTTCGATCGAAATTTTCACTTCGTCGCCAATCAGTACCCCGCCTGCTTCCAGTGCTGCATTATAAGTCAGGCCATAATCGCTGCGTTTGATGGAGCCCTTACCGCTGAAGCCGGCTTTTTCATTGCCCCAAGGATCTTTGCCTGCACCTTCAAAGGTTACTGAGAATGTCTCCGAGCGCGTAACGCCATGTAAGCTCACTTCGCCTGTTACATCATATTCATCATCATCGGTCTTTACGATGTTCGTTGATTTGAAGGTCAATGCAGGGAACTGGGCAATATCGAAAAAGTCGCCCGTGCGAAGATGATTATCACGGTCTGCATTACGGATATCAATGCTGCTAAGATCGATGCTGAAGCTAAGCTCTGCCGTAGTCAAATCCGCAGGATCGGCATCTATTTCGGCTTCAAATTTGTGGAACGTGCCTTTATATACCCATTGTCAATGACTTCCTATACTTCCAATTCAGACACGATTGACCATACACCGAATAACAACAGAACTATACCGGACAAAATACTAATCCCTCTCATCACTGTCTGATTTAGAGCTTGTCTGATCGCCCCTATAACAACAGCAAGCTGCAGCCACCACAGCAAGGAGCCAAAGAAAATGCCTAGGACAAGCAGCAGCGAGTCACCCGTTGTCGCTTCCGTCGAGTGCTGGATTCCAGCAAAAATAGCTACAAACGATAGAATGGTCATAGGATTCGTTAGGGTTAGGAAAAATGTCGTTAAATAAGCTCGGAGCAGACCACTGTTTAGCGGAATCTCCTGATTACCTATCGGCAATGCCTTTACCGATTGATACCCTAAATAACAAAGGAATAGACCGCCTATCAAGCTTATCCACATCTGTTGTTCCACTAGCAAGTTCGTTAATGTTGTAAATCCAATCGCTGCAATCAAGCCATATACGGCATCTGCAGAAGCAGCTCCAAGCCCCGATAAGAAGCCATACCGCCTGCCTTGATTAATCGTTCTCTTCATACACAACACGCCAATCGGCCCTACAGGTGCTGCGATTGACAATCCTACGACTACCCCACTCCACATACTCATGCTGAATTCTCCGCTCCATACAAAGTAAAATCATATTCAATATTTATAATAGTCATTTCATATCCTCCTATAAGATGTTCGTACAATGAACTGGAAAAGCTTTCACTTTTCATGCTATATTGCTTAAGGCTATAGATTTTGAGGAAGGAGAGGATCTTTACATGATCGATCGCACTATTTTAGTAAAATTCGGCGAGCAAACAACCCTCACACAGCTGGAGGAAATCGTTGCGCGTTTCAAAGCATTGAAACAACACTTGACTGGTGTCGTAGAAGTAAACGCAGGTATTAATTTCTCTGACAACAACAAAGGCTACCAACTTGTGCTACGTGTCAGATTCGAAGACCAAGCAGCGCTTGAGGCATACGGCCCGAACCCGCATCACCAAGAGGTTGCGGCACTCATTCGTGAGTACGGCCGAGAAGACAGCATTGCTGCCAATATCGAAGTGTAACACAAAAAAAAGCGATGCGCTTTACGAAGCGTTCGCTGTTTTTTTTATGTGCAGGGTTTCACCTGCCGATTTATAGCTTTTTCACCTTAGCAATTATAGGGTTTTCCAGAAAATCTTGAAATCTTATAACTGCAACCCTATCATAAAAGAAATAAAACATAACAACCGGTCACAGAGTTTCATAAGATTATGACCAAGCTATATTCTGTTCCTTTAACAATTGTTTGATCGCTCTTGTTGCAACAATGAATAATTCTGCTTTGTTAAGCCCGGCAAACTTACCACTGGCTTGCAAATGCGGTTCCAATGACATGAATCCATGGTAGCCTTTGTGATCCAGCGCCTGAAGCAGCTGCCTTATCTGTCCGTCCCCATCACCCGATGGGACAACAGAGCCGTTCTCCGATTTAGCGTCTTTAATATGAATATAAGTAATATATTCATCCAATAACGGATATGCCTCAGACACGGGCTTTACCTTGCATTGCACAAAGTTAGCCGGATCAAAAGCCGCTTTCAAATTATGTGAAGCAATGGATTCCAACAGGTCACGGCAACGTTCTCCGGTATCTCCATAAATATGGCTTTCATTCTCATGCAGCAGTACGATGCCCGCTCTCTCCGCCAGTTGTACAAGACTCTGCATGCGGGAAATGACTTCCGATCGATAGTGGACATGTTCACCTGCAGGAATATAGAAAGAAAAAATACGGATGTATTGGGCTTTAAAAAAAGCAGCCAGTCGAATTGCCTTCTTAGCCTCTTCATAATGCGGCTCAAAATTATCCGTTATGCTCATTTTTCCAATAGGAGAGCCGATAGAGGATACTTTAAATCCCCTCTCCTGCAATATTGCCTTTACTTTGATGGCTTCCTCATCCGTAAGCTGCAATATGTTTTTACCCCATACTCCTCTAAGCTCAAGATGACGGATTTGTTCCGATTCGAGAACATCTAGCTGTATTTTCAAATCAGTTGATATTTCATCAGCAAAACCAGTTAGTGTTATCATACGAATGATCTCCCTTTCATTGTAGACAGTATGCTTAACTTGCATAGGAGGCTAAACATGATGGAACTAGAGTATCATCCCTATCTTGTCCCCAATATCTTTTTATTTGTTGACAGAAGATGTTTTCCGAGTTGGACGATACAAAAAGCAAAGATTAGTTTCCATGATCTAACCTTTGTTATCGAGGGAAAGTCTAATTATTACATAGACGGAGAGAAATTTACCGCTGAAGCAGGTGATCTCATCTATGTGCCAGGGGGAAGCATCCGCGAGGCTCATACTTTTAATGAATCTCCAATGCATTCCTATCCCTTTAATTTCTATTGGGCAGATCCTCATAATCATGTTCAGCTCCCCTTCAGAGGATTAACAAAAAGAGCTGTCACGAAAGAAATCCTAAGCTATTTACATGAATTTAATCATGTGTGGATGAATAAGCAACCCTATTATCAAATTCAAGCACGTGCATTATTTGAATTAATCCTCCACCGTCTATTGTGCAATTTTTACCGAAATATTCCTAATACTATTGATCCTCGGATAAAGAAGCTAACAACATATATAACGGAGAATTATTCAGAAAATATTGCTATTAACGATCTGGCGGGAGGTTTAGGACTTCACCCCGTTTACTTTGGTAAGTTATTTAAGCAAAATACCGGGCTGTCGTTTAAGGAGTATGTCAATCGCATCCGGATCAATAATGCAGAGATGATGCTGTCTTCCGGTGATTTCACTGTAAAGGAAGCGGCAGAGCGCTGCGGAATCCTTGATATCTATTATTTCAGCAAGATATTCAAGGAGTTAAAAGGATATTCACCGTCTAGTGCCAAAAAAATGAACTTTTCACTTGAGCGCTACCAGTAATACAGGTCCCCATTAGCTGTAAAGGGGACCTGTTTTTTTGTCGTCCTAACTTTCATTATTTTTTCCATACCTCATCAATAGATGATTGAAATGGGACTTTATACTTGTCAATTACGGTAGATACCGATTCACCTTCCAGAATTTCACCAACTAATTCATAATAAGGCATATTGGGGTATCCGTCCTTACCATCTACTCTATTAATTATCTCCCCTGCTGTCTTGGCATTATTGATATCATCCTCGTTACTGAATAATGTTTCCAGTGATGCTTGCTTCGGATAATCATAAATCGAATCGATATCATTAATTTTCTCGTAAATATAAACCAGTTGTTCCGGATGATCGACCACATTTGGAATGGTCAAGTAGTTCGGAATCGTCAGATGAGAATAATATTCCAATGCACTAGGTCCTTTGGGAAATGGAACGAAGCCGATATCCAAATCTGGCATATCCTTTTTGAAGGAATCCATCTCATAATCACTTCCCGCGTACATCAAAGTATTGCCTTGACGGAAGAACTGTCCAGGTTCTGTCCAATCTCCGCCTTCAGTTGGTCTCGCAATATTCTCCGTTGCTAGCTTAGATATAAATTCTAAGGTTTCTTTTGTTTTAGGATCCTCCAGATTCTGTTTATCGTCAGCAACTAGATTGACGTCATTAGAAGCCAGCGCCTGCACCAATATAGAAGCTGTACTTAGACCCCATGTATCCAGCTTGCCGTTATTATCCGTATCTTTATTTGCCTCTTTGGCAACCTGGGAGAAAGTATCCCAGTTCCAGTCATTATCATTCACATAATCCTGCAGCGGTTTCATCCCTAATTTATTCATTAGAGTGCGGTTATAGAAAATTCCTGATGCTGCACCATTAATTCCAGATCGGAATCCATAACCTCTTCCTTCATATTGCGAATAATCGTTTGTATATTGCTGAATAAAGACCTTATCATTCTTTGTATATTCATCTACGGGGTGGAACAGATCCTGCTTCACGAGCGATGGGATCATCCAAGGCCTTGCCATACGAATAATGTCACCAATCGGCTCTCCTGCTAAAAGGGAAGCCGTAACCTTACTCGCGTATTCCGCATAATCAACCGTGACATATTCAATCTTAAAATTATGTTTTTTCATAAGTTCATCTAGATTCTGCTTTCTCTGAATGTTATCCGGATTATCTTCCTTAATGGATTCATCATACCAGGAAACCCATTTAATCGTTTTCCCACCCATATCGAAATCCATCTCAGGGGTTCCGCTCTCCTCCTTAATTGCTTCAGGGGTAGACTCGTTGGCTGCCGATTCCGAAGGTGCAGGTGTACTGTTAACTCCTGTATTGTTATTATTCTTACTACCACCATTGTTACTGCATGCTGAAGTAAATAGCAGAATCAGAATAAAAGACAGGAGAAGAATTTTACTTTTCCGCATATGTAACATCCCCCCTTAAAATTTGGCTGTCTCGGCTAAAGTACAGCGCTTACATTTAGAATGTTATCTGCTTTGCGGTAAACAAACCATGGAGAATTTAAATTGAATTTGTAAGTTTTAAACATTAGTTCCATTTTCAGATCTGAAAATCAGCAAATAGTCTCCTTCATATGGACTTACAAATATAAAATAAGCCCGTTCCAAAGGAACAGGCTTATTTTATATCCAATAGATATAAGTAACTACCGCCGGTAGCTTTCCATCTTCTACCCATTTAGCGTAGTATCCCTAGCATGCTTTCCTTTACTGAAAATTCTCCACTGCTCCATAAGGATTAAAGTCATGTAGAGCCTGCATACATACATTCAATGTGATGGTGCCGAGTAACTCTCCGTTCTCCTCATACTTGTTTATTGTATAATTCATTATTTTCCCAAATCAGAATTCCATTCTTTTGTAATGTCATTTGATTTATGTCCTGTTCAGTAGGATACGTATTTACGATTTCACTTGGATTCATGATTCGATAAACTACTGTTGTATCCTTCTCATTTTTTAGTATCAAATCATACATTCTAAACTCTGTTTTCTTAGGCATGTCTTCTACCATATGCTCTTCAAAACTTCTTAAATCCATCCATGAAATCTGAGACCTATGCATACCTGAACCAAATGAATAGGCATAAATCATATCCGTTATTCCATCCTTATTGACATCGTAAGGCACGGCACTGGTAACGCCATTCCCACCAAAGCCATTACCTATATGAATAACTTTTTGATTTTTTATGATAAATGTTTCCTCAGCAATCCTAAACAGTTGACACTTTGTTTTATCCCAAATATCAGCGGAAGTAATTTCTTTAATCTCAGCGTTCTTATCGCTCGACTGAGCCACATTTTGACTTGCTGCTATAAGTTTTTCTGCTTCCTCAATGGATAACTTTTCATGTATAACATCATCTTTTTCAAATGAAATAGGATTAAATAAATACTGTTGACGAATATACAAACCAGCAGAAAGAATGACTATAATACTTATTCCGATTAATAGAATTAGCTTTTTCGACGCAAACACCTCCATATATTAACAGTATATCCTCTATTTATGACTGCGACTAGTTTAGTCGAATAAAGAAAGGAGTAGCTGCCGCAGCAAACTACTCCTTATTCGTGCAAGCTTTACCAGTTAGGTTAAACTCTAATTAGCTGACCCATGTCATTTTGACATCTTTAGTTGTCCAACGTTTATTTTTATAATGTACAGTTACTTTTACTCCAACTGCACCTAATCCAGAATGATTTTTGGATCCTACAAATACGATATTGTTATTTAATTTATAATTAACTTTCTCTTTTCTCAGAAGTATGCCATCCAAAGCTCTGGCTTCAAAATTGTATAATCTCATTTCTTTCAGTTGTTCAAAAGAAGCATTCATTACAGGGTAAAAAATAATTCCAATTTCAATTTTATCCCCCTTAAGAATGGAGCTATTTCACTCCATCTTGTCTTTTTCCCTTTGATTATTAATTATAATTTCAAGCCGTTCAATAATGCGTTCATCATTATCTATACGTTTCTTCAACTTCCCATCAATACTAATTATGCCTAAAGTGATAACAACAACCGCAATAATAAGAATGATACTCATGAAATCCTCCTATCCAATCATCATCTCCAATTTACAATACCATATTAATCCAGCAGAACGCGCAGCTACTTGAGAGTTTTCCAATCCCGCCATTCTCCAGGTTCGTTTACTTCATAGATATCATTATTTCGATTCACAAATCTGTGAATAAAAAGTTCCCTGCGGATCGTAGCGAAGTCTTCATTCAAAGGCCTAATGAATTCGTTTATTTCTTTTTCAGTGTACTTAATGTTGGAATTAAGCTGGTTGGCAAGATGCTCGAGTACAATTAACCTTTTTTTCAATTGTGCTGGAAGCTGCTTGATGCTGCCTTCCTCGGTGAAAAAATTCCGAAGAACAGCGTTCTTCAACTTTTCATCTTTTGACCATTCGCTCTTAACTTGTTCCGACATATAATGTCCCCTCCAACTAATTTAATCAGCATCTAATTAGATGATAATTAAATTAGTTCCTGTTGTCAAGATTTCAAATGCTGCTCGCCGTATTTCAGCTTGTCTATCCACACAAAAAAAGGGCTGTCTCATAAGGGGTTTTGCTCGCAACAGAAATCGCTCGCATCAGTGTAATTTTTATAAAAATAGCAGTGCAAGGGTTATCCCTGCACTGCTATTTTTGTTTTTAGATCTCTCGCTGCTTTCCTCAGCAAATTGTGGGCAAGTGAATACCACCCGACCTCTAGGCTGACTTTCGGCAAGCCTCGAAAGAACATTTAAATGTGGAGTTTGCTGGTTAACCCAAATACAAAGGGGTGCCCCCTCGTCATATTAATGACACTGATGAGACACCCCTTGCAGTATTCACACTACTCTTCGTAAATCTTGGTCAACATAGCGCCCAGCACGCTAAGCGCCTCTTCCTCACGCTCTCCGTCGACTTCCAGCGTAACCTCGTCGCCGTTTGCCAGACCCAAAGTCAATAAGCCAAGCGAGCTTTTACCATTCACTTTTTTTGTGCCTTTAATCAGCTTGACGCTGCAAGGGAACTCCGTTGCCGCTTGAACAAAAAGCTTCGACGGACGGGCATGGAACCCGGACGGATGAATGACGGTATACGTTTGCGATTGCATTATAGTGATCTCCTTTGCATTACAAATTGTTGTACTTCTTCCTGGGTGCTCATAGCGAGAGCTTCCTCCGACAGCGATGCCCATTCCTGCCTGGACAACAGGCCAACGAGCTCGCGTGCAGGCAATATGGATCCGGCACTCATGCTGAACTCGTTTAATCCCATCCCGAGTAGAAGCGGAATCGCCGTTTGTTCGCCTGCCATTTCTCCGCACATGCCAGTCCAAATGCCCGCCCGATCGGCTGCTTTAATGACCATATTCACAAGTCTCAAGATGGAAGGATGATACGGCTGATACAGGTAAGCCACCGATTCATTCATCCTGTCTGCCGCCATCGTGTACTGAATCAGGTCGTTTGTGCCAATGCTGAAGAAATCCACTTCCTTCGCGAAATGATCGGCACCAATTGCAGCGGCCGGAATCTCGATCATCATGCCTACCTCGATAGAGCTGGACACTTGTACCCCTTCCTGCGCCAGCTTCGCCCGCTCTTCCTCAAGAATACGTTTCGCTTCGCGAAGCTCACTCAGTACCGCAATCATCGGGAACATGATATTCAGCTTGCCGAATACGCTTGCCCTCAGCAATGCCCGAAGCTGAGTACGGAACAAGTCTTCCCGCGTGAGGCATAGCCGCAGCGCACGAAGTCCAAGGAACGGATTGCTTTCCTTCGGCAGCTCCAGGTAAGGAAGCTCCTTGTCTCCACCGATATCAAGCGTACGAATAACGACACGTTTGCCGTTTAATTTCTCAAGCACATGCTTATAAATTTGGAATTGCTCTTCTTCGGTCGGGAAGGAGCTTCGTCCCATATAGAGAAACTCCGTGCGGAACAAACCAACGCCGTCAGCACCGTTCTCCAGCACTTTGTCCAGGTCTTCAATACTGCCAATGTTAGCTGCAAGCTCAAGATGCTCCCCATCCGCCGTGACGGAAGGCTGCTGCGCCAGACGTTTCAACTGTATTCTGCGCTCATCATATTGCTGCTTTTTCTCCTGGTATTGGGCCAGCACTTCCTCCGAAGGATCGACGATCACTTTCCCTTCCGTTGCATCCATAATGACCAAGGCTCCATCCGCAACCGCTGCGGATGCTGCTCCTGCGCCAACAATCGCAGGGATCTCAAGGGACCGGGCCATAATCGCGGAATGTGAGGTGCGGCTTCCGATTTCCGTTACAAAACCGCGGATATAATTCAGATCCAACTGCGCGGTATCCGAAGGCGTCAAGTCCTCGGCCAGAATGATGGTCTCCTCGGAAATACCGGTCAACGAGGCATACGGTTTGCCGATCAAGTGACTCATCAGTCGCCCGGATACATCTTTCACATCGGCCGCACGCTCGCGAACCATCTCATTGTCCAGCTCAAGAAGCATCGCCACAACGCCTGCTGTCACTTCGTATAATGCGTATTCCACGCTCGATTTTTCATCAGCAATTTTATCGAGTACAGAATCCACTAGGTCAGGGTCTTCCAGCAAAAAAAGATGCGCTTCAAAAATTTCCGCTTTTTGCGCGCCTAATCTTTGCTCAGTTAATGAGCGGATCTCTTCAATCTCGCTTTTAGCTTTCTCGATCGCCTGCCTGAAGCGGCCCGCTTCTGATTCAACGTCCGTTATGTTTTGCTGTTGCGGGATATAGGGTATATTGGTGTACCGGAATGCCCTAGCGATTGCTATTCCGGGTGATGCAGCAACACCGGTAATTAGATTTGCCATACGATATACCTCTCTACTGTTTGTTTTTCTCACGCCTGGTCTGCAAGGGCATGGTAGCTTTTCAGGATCAATTCATAGACCGGATGTCCCTCCGGAATAGAAGTATAGTCCGAAACGGTTTGCCCGACACCCTTCTCCTTAATCGAATGCTGCAGCTCAGCAGCTTCCGGATCATCGGCGTTATGGAAGCAAAGCGCCGCCGCCATTACTTTTGCCAATTGTACCGGCATCATTCCTTGCTCATGGGCCTGTAAAGCAGGCTTCACAAGACGGTCATTGGGCGACAGCTTGCGGATAGGCGACCGTCCGACGCGAGTAACCTCATCAGTCAGCTGATCATTACGGAATCGTCCGATAATTTTCTCGATATATTGGTCATGCTCTGTTTGATCAAAACCATATTGGGCAATAAGAACAGCGCCCGTTTCCTTAAGCGTCGCCTTCACTTCGCCTGTGATGACCTCATCGGCCATTGCCTGCTGAATCGTCTCATAACCTTGAAGGCTCCCCAAGTAGGCTGCAGCGCAGTGTCCCGTGTTTACGGTGAACAATTTGCGCTCGATGTAAGGCATGAGATTGCTGACGTAATGGACGCCTTCCACCGGTTTGTACCCATCGAACATCGCCGATTCGTCTACAACCCACTCATAGAACGGCTCAACCGTTACCTCAAGAAGGTCCTCATGATGCTGGATCGGAACAATCCGGTCTACAGCCGCATCGGGAAAAGCAATCCATTCGGACGCTTTCGCTTGTGTCTCTGCATCCAGATGCCCGTATACATGCTCTTTCAATTGCGTGCTGCCGCCTATCGCATTCTCGCAAGCGATGATATGCAGCCGGCCCTTTCCGCTTTCCAATCGCTTCTCGATACCACGGGCGATACCCGCGGCAATATGCTTTAAGATATTGACGCCTACGGCTGTGGTCACCAAATCGGCTTCTGCCACTGCTTCCGCCACCTCGTCAATTCTCGTCCCATCAATGGCCGTTACGCCCTTAACGTGCAGCTGATCCTTTGCTTCGTTAGCCAGTGTCACCGTATAGGCTCCGCGCTTCTGAAGTTCGGCGACAAGCGCCTGGTTCACGTCGGAGAAAATCACTTCATATCCCGACTGCGACAGAAGCAATCCGATAAATCCGCGTCCAATGTTACCCGCTCCAAAATGCAATGCTTTCATTATTCCATCCCGCTTTCGAAGATTTCGATCATTTCTTCAGCTGTGGAAGCTTTCAAAATCCGTTCCAGACTGTCATCATCGGAGCAAATCATCGCTACGTTCGTAAGAATATCCAGATGATCGTCGCCTGAAGCCGCAATTCCAATAATCAGATGCGCGATGTTTCCTTCGCCGAAGTCCACTCCTTCCGGGATTTGAACGATGGACAAGCCCGTCGACTTAATCAAGCCCTTCGATTCGTTTGTCCCGTGAGGAATAGCAAGGCCGCCGCCCATATAAGTAGAGAGAGATTGCTCACGGGCAACCATGCTTTCAACATAACTTGGATCAGCATGGCCCGCATTGACCAGCAATTGACCTGCCAGACGAACAGCTTCATATTTATCCTTTACCGCTGCATTCAATTTCACTTTATCTGTAGATAAAATACTCATTTTACTTCACTCGCTTCCACTTTTATATTGAAAAATAGTCTAAGATGTATCGTTAAATAATTACGAATTTCAGCTTCATTGCCTGCCTCAAGCAAATCAATCATGACCGTATCAAGCAGCATGGCGCTTATTTCGCTTAAAACCTCGAGCACTTCCTTGGATAAGGTTCGAGGTGCCAGCATTAACAAAAAGTGACTTAACCGCGACTGCGATGCCGCATCAACAGTAAACGGTCTTTCCAATTGGTATAACGTCAGCGAAGAACGCAAAATCTCTTCACCTCGTGTATGAAATAAGGCAACCGCCGTTCCCGGTATCATCTGACTGCCGCTTTGTTCGCGCTGTATAAGCCGCTGCGCTACCAAGCCAGCATCTGCAAGCACGCCTTTGGCTTCTTCATGTGAGCAGGCTTTCTGCAGAATAACGGGCAAATCTCCACTCTGTTCCTTGATTTGCACAACCTCAAAGCGCCCGATCAGACTCACCATCTCGTCTAGCGTGGTCTTAAGACTGACCAATTGCTCGAAGGTCGAGGCTTCTGCCCCGATCTTCTCTTCCCTGACAAGAATACCTTCTCGAGGATGGCCCAGTCCGATTTGGATAAAAGACCGCAGCCTGTCCGCTTCTGCCTGCGTCAAGAGTGGGCTGACCTTGATATACTGCTCGCTGGCAAGAGGCAGATCCACCGTGGAAATAATCAGATCGTATTTTTCTTTCTCCGTCCGTGAAGCTTCATACCAAGACACGCGGTCGACGATATGAATCTCCGGCAGTTCCTTCTGCAGACGGATCTGCAGAAGCTTGGAAGATCCGATTCCGCTGGAGCAGACCAAAATGGCACGAACATTGTGCCGCAGCTGCTTCAGCCGCTCCAGCGATGCTCCGAAATGCATGACCAGGAAGCCGACTTCCGAATCCGGCACAACAACATCCGAGAGAACATCATTTGCCGCTTTGCGAACAATGTCAAACAGCGATTTGTAATCCTTCTTTATTTGATCAAGAAGCGGATTGCGAATATTCGTTCCTTCGTCGAGCCGCTGCAAGGCATCCTTCAAATGAAGGATCAGTCCATCCCGCAGAGAACGATCCTTGATATAATCGGCCCCGACTGCGTTCTGGACGTGCTCGATAAGAGAACGCACCATCTCGGTTAAGACCAGGTCATCCGCTGGCAGCACCGAGAGATCCTCTGTTTGCGCTGAACGAAGCAGCCTGCCGATATAAGCCGTCTCCTCCGGCGTAAACTCTTGTTCCGTCAGCTCCGCTAACAGATTCGTGAGGTACACCGCATCAGACTCATGAGGTACGACCAAGCTGTTGCCCTGATAGACGACGGAAAATGCCTTAACGGTTTTTCCCGCCTGGAGTCGCTGCAGGGCAATAGACAGCCTGATCAGCAAATTTGTATACGCATCCTCGCTTAAGTGGCTGCCCCCATGCTCTTCCCAGCTCCATAAGATCTTCTCGACGGCTTCTATTTTCGATTGCCCCGCAATGGCAAACAATCGACGTTCAAGCGGATGAGCCGGAGGCTCGTTACGGCTTGAGATCAGCTCCGTATCATCAAATCGTGATTTGATGACTTGACGAATCATCTCTCGTTGTTGCTCTTCCTCGCCGGAAAGCTCTATGCCATATCCCCTTCTCCGGGTCAAGGTAACCTCGAATTTCCGCACCCATCCGCTAAGATCATCCAGATCATGCGCTACGGTAGGCATCGTCACCTTCAATTCATGCGCTAAAGTGAATAGTTTGACTGGTTCGGCGCTCTCGAGAAGTAAACATAACAGGTAAATTTGTCTTTCCTCTTGAGACAGTTCGATATCCTCCGACACGGTGACTAGCTGAGCTAATCTGTTAAGCGCAGCCTTGTCACCCTGCAGCCGTATGCCTGAACCCGATTTCTTGACCAGTTCAACACCTTCCGTGCGCAGAATATCCTCGACCGCTTCCAATTCACGATGAACTGTTCTTGAACTAACCTGAATCTCTACCGCAATTTGAGCCGCTGTCAGATCTTGATCATTCCGAAGCAGCAGCTCTAGAATATGGCGCGACCGGCTGGATATACGCATTCACAAAACCTTCCTATAACGATAGAATGGCCCCGGCGCCGGAAAATAATCTCCAGCGCAGGCAGCCTTGATGAGAAAGGATCCATTACGAAAGCCGGTCTACGAGCTTGTCATACTCCGGGCTCTTTAAGAAATTATCAATCGAGATATGCTCAGCATTTGGTGCTTGGATTTTAGCACGCTCTGTCAGTGTTTTGTGCGTGATAACGATGTCGGCATCTCCGGGAATATCGCTGATAGCCGTATTGATGACAGTCACGTCCGAACCTGCAGCTTTCATCTTCTTGCGAAGAATCGATGCCCCCATTGCACTCGAGCCCATGCCTGCATCGCACGAGAAGACGATTTTTTGAACATCCACTTTGGCTTTGTGCGTATCATTCGCAGCCTCAGTAGGCTGAATGTCTTGTTCGCCCGCTTCCGAAGGTACATTTACGGCAACCACATTTGCTGCGTTGCCAGCCGCCTTCATTTGTTTCATTTTTGCCGAAGCCTCTTCCAGCCCGTCCTCATCCTCAACTTCTTTCTTGGACGTCTTGAGCAGCAGAGCCGCAACAACAAACGAAACAATGGCGGCTGTTACTACACCGCTCAAGGCTGCAAGAAGGCCGCCTTTTGGAGCCATGGCGACGTAAGCGAAGATACTGCCCGGCGATGGTGGTGCAACAAGACCTGCGCCAAACATCGAGAACGTCAAGGTACCGGTTACGCCGCCGGCAATCACAGCCAAAATCAAACGTGGATTCATCAGAATATACGGGAAGTAAATCTCATGAATCCCGCCGAAGAAATGAATGATCGCAGCGCCGGAAGCGGATTGCTTCGCTGTACCTCGGCCTGCAATCATGTAGGCAAGCAGGATGCCAAGACCCGGGCCTGGATTGGACTCGAGCATGAAGAGAATGGACTTGCCTGTACGTGAAGCTTCTTCTAAGGCAATTGGACTCAGCACGCCATGGTTAATGGCATTGTTGAGGAACAGAATTTTTGCAGGTTCAATAATAATGTTGGCCAGCGGAATCAAGTTATGATTAACCAGGAATTCCACGCCGTCCGATAAAATCTTGGTTAGTTGTTCGATTACGGGTCCTATACCCGAATAAGAAATTAAAGTAAGTATGGCGCCGATAATGCCAAGCGAGAAGTTGTTCACCAGCATTTCAAAGCCGGACTTGATTTTCCCCTCGATCGATTTATCGAATTGCTTCAGCACCCAAGCGGCGAGCGGACCACAAATCATAGCTCCAAGGAACATCGGGATATCCGTGCCGACGATAATGCCCATTGTCATTAGAGCACCAATTACACCGCCGCGCTGCTTATGAACCATCGTACCGCCGGTATACCCGATCAAGAGCGGAAGCAGATATTTGATAATCGGATCAACAAGCTTTGCAAGAGTTTCATTCGGCAGCCATCCCGTAGGAATGAACAACGCCGTAATAATTCCCCATGCTATAAAAGCGCCAATATTGGGCATAACCATGCCGCTTAGAAAACGTCCAAATTTCTGTACTCCCACCCGAATACCCCCGGTTGGAGAGTTATTTTGCGCTTGCTGCATATTGGAGTTCCTCCTCTATAAAATCGCTTTCTTTTTGTCGGGCCGATAGTACCGCCTGACCACACTATCATCGTAAAACAAGCGTGCCGCTAGAACAACAAAAGGAAAAAGAGGTTTTGTCAATCATACTGTTGACAAGATTTAAGAAGTTTATGAAAGAAAGCTAAAAGGCCACTCCTTTATATAAGGAATGGCCTCAGGTTCAAAAAAAAGTGCAGGCTTTGCTTTCATGCAAATTTCACTAAACAAATAAAGATACTCAGTTAAACAACAGACTCCATGTTTCTTTTATTTCCATCAAGATGAGAACTATTCCAGCTAGCCAAAAAAGAACGCAACCTAATAGACTAGGACGGAGTAAGGAACCCCAAACAGCTTCCAAAACCATAAAAACCCAATCCAAATACCACCATCGAAGCCGACGGTCGGCCTTTTCACTCTTATAGTTCCTCACATGCCCTGCAATTTCTTTCAAATATCCTAATAAGAAATATCCACAGCCAAAAAACAAACCTATGCCTATTAACCAGCCAATCGTTAGATCCTTCAATACTATACTCCTATACGCTATCGAACTTGATTCCCATGAAAGATTCGTAATATAAATTCCCGCTCCGGGACATCGAGTTTGGCATACGATGCCAAAAATGCGGAATTATCGTATTCCGCTTCCATCAGTTGTACTTCAATCCCCTGATTGCTAAGGGTTACGATCGCATACCTTGCGGTTGATTTATCATTACATCCCAAAGAACCCGGATTCACAAATACTTGTTTATCGCTTCGGAAAAAATGTACGGGATGATGATGGCCAAAAGCTATTAATTGTTCCTGACATCCCTCAAAGAGCAATTCTAGATTTCGCAAACTTGGTTCAACGATTGGGCTGAACGGATCGGCACTGATGGGATCCTTAAACTTATCACTATTGATATGATAATGGGTGAACAGCTGACTTTGTCCCTCTTCAGCTGTTCTGATCACTCGAGGCAGCCCATCCAGCAGTGGAACAAATGACTTGTCCATTCTTTCCGCGATCCACTCATGATGCCGCTTGGAATGAAAATGACTTTCCGGGTAAGCTTCCCCCCTGATAATGGCAAGAACAGCCTCGTCATGATTACCGGACACATAGGACATATCCTCTCTCGAGAACAAGGCCTGCAGCACCTCGTTCGTATCTGGCCCTATGCCGATCATGTCCCCCAAACAATAAATATGCTGAACCTTATGCACAGAATCAATTTCATAGAATGCAGCTCTTAATGCAGGCCAATTACCGTGAATATCCGTTATAATTGCTATCTTTGTGCTCATCAATCCGTACCCTCCCATCTTATTGGCGGGTTTTGCTCCGTATCTCACCATCTGCGGAACCAATAATAACAAGATTAGCCATATGAATAAATAGTCCATTATCCACGACGCCAGGAATTCGGTTCAGATCATCATGCAGAGCTGCAGGGTCTGTAATGGCACCAAATTCACAGTCAGCAATATAATTACCATTGTCCGTTACAAATAACTCTTCACCGTTTAGACGAAGCTTCAGATCACAGCCCAATTGCTGTAATTTCTTCACTGTTAGTTCATAAGCGAACGGTACAATTTCGACTGGAAGCGGAAACTTGCCCAGCTGCTGAACGTCCTTGCTCTCATCGACAATAATAATCAGCTGCTTACTGGCAGACGCAACAATCTTCTCACGCAGCAGAGCGCCGCCTCCGCCTTTGATCAAGTTAAGCTCAGCATCCACCTCATCCGCTCCATCAATCGTAAGATCCAGCATATCCACTTCTGCAAAAGGCATCATCGGGATGCCCCATTCCTTTGCAAGCTGCTCCGATTGTACGGAAGTAGCGACGGCCTGTATGCCCAGCCCCTCTTCTTTTACTAAACGCCCAATAGCTTGGATTGCCCAATAGGCGGTCGAACCGGTCCCTAGTCCAATCTTCATGCCATCCTTCACAAGCTCAACCGCTTTTTCTGCTGCAATACGTTTTGATTCCATATGATCACCTTTTATAGTTTGTTTAAATGATTTAATTTTTAGTATAACAAAGCAGAGAATAATAGGAAATACAATAACAAAAAGCACATTACCACTCCATGAGCGGCAATGTGCTTTAATATTTCACATAAACCAAGCCGAGCTAGGGCAACCTTCATACATAGCCCCGAATTTGTCTACTTACACTGCAAAGATGTGATTGCCGATCTGTACGGTTTGCTTACGCGACCAAATCCACTGCGAAGTAGCCGTCTTCGGATTAAAGTAATACAGCGCGCCTTGCGTTGGATCATTGCCCTCGAGCGCTTCTAATGCTGCCTTATAAGCTGTTGCATTAGGCTTCATGTAATACTGTCCGTCATCAACTGCTGTGAAAGCTCCAGATTGTTCGATAACACCTTTTAAGGTTTTCGGGAACTGGTCAGATGCAAGACGATTAAGCACTACGGCCGCAACAGCCACTTGGCCTTTGTACGACTCACCGCGTGCCTCCGCATAAATAATCCGTGCCAGCAAATCAAGCTCTTCCTGGTTAACGGATACTTTCTTCAGTTCCGTCCATGTTTTCTTGCCTGCAACGCCATCCGGCTGCAATCCGTAATCCGCTTGGAAGTTACGAACAGCTTCTTCTGTCATTTTACCATAAAACGTCGTGATCGCTGTGTTATCGAAATAACCAAGCGTCTTCAGACGGAACTGCAAATCCGGTACGTCTGCCCCGTAATTGCCATAGCCTAATGTAGCTGGCTCAGCGGCTTGAGCCGCTTGAAGCGGAAGCCCTACCGTCATAATAAATGCTAGAATAATGGTAATACTATATTTATAAATTTGATTATTAATCAATATTAATGCTCCTCTCATTTTATTAATAATTGTATGAAATCATTAATTGGAATTATTTTATTGTGTAACGGCTGGTTTCAAACGAGTTTAACATAGATAATCAGGAATAGTAACCCGAATACATTAATTACATTTATTTGCTAAACTAACTTTTTTCGCACTTTCCTATCGCCTGCATTGTTCCGTTTAGCTTGAATTGGTACAATATAGGAAGAAAGATAGCGAGGTGAACAGCATTGAATGTGATCAAAATCAAGGATCGGCAGGAGCTTGACCGCCGGGTTCCATTGATGCCCTGGTATGTGGAGAAATTTATTAACTTTAAGCTTCCGGACTTGTCTCCCTCTTCTTTGCTGGAGTATGTAAGAGATTACGAGACGTTCATGGGCTGGCTTATTGCAGAGGGATTATCTGACGCAGACAAGGTGAAGGATGTTCAACTCATTGAGCTGGAGAGGCTTCATATGGACAGCATAGACAGCTTCAGGATGTTTCTTGCGACCAATCCAAACCACAACAATACAAGAACCACCATTACGCGCAAGCTATCCTCTCTCCGATCACTCTTTCATTATTTAAGCCAGATTGCGGAGGACGAAGAGTTCTATCCGCTTCTGAAGCGGAATGTTATGGCCAAAGTCTCAATTAAACGGACGCATAAGCCAAAGGATACAGCAGCCAAGTTAGAGGGAAAACTGTTGCAGGAAGAGGAAATATCCGAGTTTCTCGCTTATATCCATGCTGATTACGAGAAAGATATTGCTTCTAATAAACAAGCCCTTTATTCTTACAAGCTGAATCAGACGAGGGACTGCTGTATTATCAGCCTGATTCTGCATTCTGGTCTTCGGGTATCGGAGGTTGTGAATCTGAACGCAGATGATATTGATGTAAAAAAGAAGCTCGCCTACGTATATCGCAAAGGTAAGAACGATGATACCTTCAAGACACCTGTCTATTTCCGTCAAGAAGCCGTAGAAGCTCTTACTGCTTATCTGCAAATGCGTGATTCTCATTACAAAGCGCCCAAACGTGAAAAAGCCCTCTTCCTTGCCATCGCGAATGGCAAAAAAGAAGGCTCTCGAATGACGAAACGCGCCATTCAGGAAATGGTGATCAAATATGCGAAGCGATTCGGCAAACCTTACTTAAGCGTACATAAGCTTCGCCATTCTTTTGCAACCGATTATTATTTGCGTAACGATATTTATATGACACAGGAGCAGCTTGGGCACGCCTCTCCCGAGACGACCCAAATCTATGCTCACCTTACGGATAAAACAATGGCTGAGGCGATCGACCGGATCAAGCAAGCAAGTGAAGCAGCCAATGCCAACTAAGTCTGCACCTGCGATAATACCGCCTCTTGCATGTTAAGCTGTGTGTTCACAAGCTTCGCATAGATACCGCCATGTCTCATTAATTCATTGTGCGAGCCCTGCTCAGCAATTCGTCCATCTTCTACAACTAGGATGAGATCTGCATCGCGTACTGTCGACAGACGGTGCGCGATAATAAAGGCGGTTCTGCCATTCAGCAGAGTCTCAAGCGCTTCTTGAATATGCTGCTCCGTTTCCGTATCGACACTTGAAGTGGCTTCATCCAAAATAAGAATTCGTGGATCCGACAGCAGTACCCTACCGAAGGCTAGTAGCTGCCTCTGACCTACCGACAGCTTCGAACCACGTTCCTCCACCTCGGTCTCATATCCCTCATTCATATGTGCAACAACCCGGTCCAGCCTTACACTTTCAGCTGCCTGCTGCATTTGCTCCCTTGTTGCCCCGTCATTGCCGTAACGTAAATTTTCCTCAATCGTCCCGGAGAAAATAAACGAGTCTTGGAGCACGATACCCATCTGTCTACGTAAGGATTCCAACGTAACGTCTTTCACATCTAACCCGTCGATTTTCACCTTACCGCCAGTTGAGTCATAGAATCGCATTAACAGATTGACGATTGTACTTTTCCCCGCTCCGGTTGGACCAACTAACGCCACTCGTTGTCCCGGTCGGACGGTAAAGCTGACCCCATGAAGCACATCCGGTTTCGTCTCTTCGTATCGGAATGATACGTTCTCGAATACCACTTCACCACGAATCGCCGGCATACGGCGAGCGTCTGCCGCGTCCGTCACCTCCGGTTCGGTATCGAGTATTTCGAAGATTCGTTCTGCAGAAGCCATTGCCGAGAGTACTTGACTGTAAACCTTGGACAATGCGCTTAGTGGTCCCCAGAAACGCCATAAGTAATTGATAAAGGCCATAACGAAGCCAATCGTTAGCGCATTATCCATCACTTGCTGCGCTCCAAACCAGATCACGATACATGTACCAATCATTCCGACTAACTCAACGAGCGGGTATACGGTTGATTCGAGCATGATTGCCCTCATAAATGCCTGCTTGTTGCGGAGGTTAATCCCTTCGAAACGCATACTGTTCTTTTGCCCGCGAGAGAACGCTTGCACAACACGAATACCTTGAATCGTTTCGTTCAGATGCCCGTTAATGGCTGACATCGTCCTGCGTGAACGAGTCCAAGCTCCCTCAATCCGAGGACGTAACCGATTCACAATCAGATACAGCAGCGGCATCATTATAAAGGATAACAAGGCCAGCTTCCAATCCATCCAGAGCAAGATTGCAACAATCCCTACCAGATGCGTGACTTCCATAACTGTGGTGATCAGACCGCCATTAATAAGCTCGCCGATGGCATTCGTATCGTTTGTGATACGAGACATGATCTTACCAGCTGGACGTCCGTCGAAGAATCGGAATGACAGCTTTTGCAGATGATTAAACAGCTGCTGGCGCAGATCGTACAAGATACGTTGGCCTGTAAAGTTAATATATTTCGTATGCGCCCAGCCGCAGGCCCAGCCGATCAGCTTGATACCAAGCAAGGATATGCCGAATAGATGAATAGCTGTAAAATCCCCTTTTGTAATGCCTTCATCGATCAAATACCCAAGCAGCAAAGGCTCCGCAAGGCTTAAGATCATATTAATAAGGACAACGCCGATAATGATGCTGAGCAGCCTCCGATATGGCTTCAAATATCCAAGCAGCCTTCGCATATAGACGAGATTAAACGGTTTCTCCTCAATCTCGCTGTCGTCATCCCATTCCACTTGACTCATGTATTCCCCTCCTGTCCTTTAACGTCCGGCTGCAAGCTTCTGACGCTCAAATAATTGGCGGAAGAACCCATTCCGCTCGCTTAATTCCTTATGAGTACCTTGCTCGATTAGCTGTCCTTGCTCCAGAACAAGGATACGGTCAGCATGCTGAATCGAAGATAAACGCTGTGCGATAATAAAGGTTGTTCTGCCCTTCATGACTTCGAGCAGCGCTTCATGTATGGCAGACTCCGTCGCAGTATCAACACTTGCGGTTGCTTCATCGAGTACCAGAATCGGCGGATTCATTAAGATCGCCCGAGCAAGTGCCACACGTTGTCTTTGTCCACCGGATAGTCCAACTCCACGCTCACCAATTAATGTATCGTAACCATGAAGCATCGTAATGATAAAATCATGAATTTGTGCTTTCCTAGCCGCAAGCTCGATTTGCTCCATTGTTGCATCTGGATACCCGTATGCAATATTGTCTCGGATCGACGCGGAGAACAAGAAGGTCTCCTGCGGTACGATGCCGACACTGCGGCGCAAGCCGTCGAGCTCATACTCTCGTACATCTACACCGTCAATCAACACCCGGCCTGATGACACTTCATAGAACCGCGAGAGCAAAGCGATCAAGCTGCTTTTACCCGAACCGGTTGCTCCCAGCACGGCGATAACTTCACCTTGCTTAACTTCGAAGTTAATCTCGTCAAGAATAGGATTGTCCTTCGAGGGATCTTGATCGTTGAAGTAAAAGGTCACGTCTTGGAAGGAGACCTTCCCGCGCATGTTGTCCGTCGTTACACCAGCCTCTGGCGATACAATATCGCAAGGGGTATCCAACACTTCGAAAACACGTGGTGCCGCCTTAATCGCCTGCTGCATAATATTGATCTGCCAGCCTAGCATATTGAGCGGCCAAATAATACCCCATGTATACCATTGGAATGCCATGAATGTACCAAGTGTCATCTCACCGCGAGCGACATAAACGGCTCCCAGCCAGATCATCAGAACGAATGTCAGGCCGCCGAACAAGCCCATTAATGGGAAGGCTTTCGCTTCCAGCTTTGCGCGTTCCATATTGGTGTCAAAGTTCTGCTTGTTCCGTTCAGCAAATTTCTTCTGCTCGGCTTCTTCTGTTGCGAACGATTTCACAACACGGATGCCTGCGATATTTTCCTGCAGCGTAGTCGTCAGTCGTCCGGTCTGTTCCCGTATACTTGACCATGCCGGCCCTACCTTGTTACTGAACCACCACAGTACAAGCAGAATAAGCGGAATCGTCACCGTGCTGATCAGTGTAACCTGCCAGTTCATCCATAACATAAAGATCATCGTACCAACAAAGGTTAACAATCCTGTCAGCAGCCCCATTGCACCAAAGCCTACAAAGTTCTTAACCGCATCAATATCACCAGTCATACGGGACATTAACTGCCCAGTCTGCGCTTTGTCATAATAGGAGAAAGATAATCGCTGCAGCTGTGCATACATCTGCTCCCTCAGCTTGAGCACCACATTTTGTCCAACAAGCTCTTGGGAATAACCTTGCAGGAACATCCCTGCACTTTTGAGCGCTTGGACGCCAACAAGCAGTAATGTCAGCCACATAATGAGAGATACATTGCTCTTCTTAATTCCCTCATCGAAGATTTCCCGTAATATCCATGGCGCTACCAGGTCAAACATCGTGGCGAAAATCATAATGACGATCGCTGCTGCCGCCCATTTTGCGCTAGGTCTTACATAAGCCAGTACCCGCAATAATACTTTCACTTGTATTTCTGCCTCCCCTCTCAGCTTAAAAAAGAACAAAAAAAGACCTCGAGCCGTAAATAGGCTCGAGATCCTCATACCGATCGAACATCAATAAGCATAAGTAACCCGCTTAAAGTGGTCGTATCGCGAAGGCGGCCTGTACGGCATGCTTGGAAGAATGAACATAAACAATCATTGCCTGTTGTTGTTGATTCCACATGCCGGACACCTCTTTCCCTCGGAAAATTTTTCATATAATCTGTTCGTATCGTAACAGACCAACTCTTACTTACGCAATAGCTGATTTTGTCGAATCGCTATCTATTTTACAAATCGCCCAATTGACTTGCATCCTTCATGGAGATGCCTTCCTCCACCGCAAACTCGAAGTCTTCGATATCATAGATCTGGACAGGGACTCTTGCTTCGAGCAGCTTATCTTGAAAATCGAATTGATCAGACAAGAGCGGGATTTGCAGCTTCGAACTAGTCAGAAGCAGCTCTGTCTCAATCGGATCAAAATATTCTCCATAATGTGCGTTATCTACAGCATGCACAATCGTGAAATGAATCATATCATTCAAGATCAGCGGAGAGCTTTCGCGCCAAGGCACCTGCATGGAGCGCTCGATTTTTTTCCGATTCAAAGGATCTTCGAAAAAGGTAATAAGCTCCCCAATTTTACTTTTCACATGCGCATCGTCATCCAAGTCATCCATAACGGGTTCCGCCCCGTCTCTCATATCGTAAAGCTCAAGTATCGATGAATAAGGCACGACGTAATCAACTGGACGGCTCGGAATGAGAAGATGTCCATACGTTGCAACCATTACTGCTTCTATAACAAATCGCCGTCGCATGTTTGACCCCTCCTTCTGCTAACCACGGTTCCACATTATTATACAATATTCCAATCCCTGTACAAGATAGCCATTCGCCAAATTTGCATTAAATCCGCAGGTAGCGGTACAATGAACGTTACTATGTTTACGAAGTATGAATAATTACTTATAGCTCAAACAGATATCTGTGTAGTTATTCCTTTTAGGAGGTTTCACGCGTGATAAAAGAAGACGCAATCATAATTGGGGCAGGCCCATGCGGCCTCGCTGCTGCTATCGAGCTTGAACGGATCGGACTTCATCCCGTTATTATTGAGAAGAGTAATATTGCCCATTCTATCTCCATGTATCCTACTTATATGCATTTCTTCAGCACGCCGGAAAAGCTGGAAATCGGGGATATCCCCTTCACAACACCAAATGATAAACCATCCCGCCTCGAAGCGATCAATTACTATCGGACGGCTGCGCTGCGCAACAATGTTCGAGTGAATGCATATGAGACCGTACTTCGGGTAGAACGTCAGGAAGACGGCCTATTCCACTTAACTAGCACTGATCGATACGGCGTAGAGAAGCAATATGAGGCACGTTACGTCGTTGTCGCAACCGGATATTTCGATCATCCGAATTATCTCGGCATCCCGGGCGAACAAATGGATAAGGTGACGCATTTCTTCCGTGAAGCTCATCCCTATACCGGCATGGAAGTTGCAATCATCGGCGGAAGCAACTCGGCCATTGACGCTGCACTTGAGCTTGAACGTGTTGGAGCTAAGGTGACTGTTATTTATCGCGGTGGGGACTACTCACGCAGCATTAAGCCTTGGGTAAGACCAGGCTTCGAAGGTAAAGTCAGCAACGGTATCATTCGTATACTTTTTAACTCTCGTGTCGTTGAAATCGACAGCCATCATGTTATCGTGGAAAATCCGGAAGGTAATCATACTGTAGCCAATGATTTTGTACTTGCCCTTACAGGCTTCCATCCTGACCGTGATTTCCTGACAAGCACAGGCGTGAAGATTGAGGAAGAAGGCTTCCCTTACTTTCATGAAACAACAATGGAGACGAACGTCCCTGGCCTGTTTCTGGCTGGTGTCGTCGCCTCCAAGCATGAAGCGAATGAAATTTTCATTGAATCCGGACGCTTCCATGGTACGAAGATCGCCCAATATATCGCATCGCTCAAATAAGTTACTTCCTTTGCTCGCCCAGTCTCTTTCTCAGGGATTGGACGAGTTCTTCGTTTGGCTCCTGTCCCCCGTACCGAACTTCGTCATATAGACGAGTCAGCTGCTCAACATCTGCATTGGTCTGAGGCTTATTACGCCAAGCAAGAATATCTGAGCCCGTTTCTTTAACGGTAAAATGCGGCTTAAACGAGTATCCCTTCCCCGTCGCACCAGCAACGAACCAACGGTATAGATAACGAACCTTATCTCCCGTAGTACGCAGTTCCTCCCAGCGGGCTTCCTTCTTCTTGCCAGGTTTAAGGAACCTGTCACTCCATTTGGACTGTGACACGAGACTTTCCACCTCATCGGTATACCCTTCAGCACTGTCCTTCCTGTCACTTGCACGCTCCCATATCCGGCCTAATGCTTTGTTAAGGAGCTGATAGAGCTTACGCCCAATAAAGTATAAGAGGACCACGATGCCAATGATCAACAAAGTAATGCCGATGTATTTAGCAAGATGCTCCAGCCATACCAACCAATGTGGAGGATGATTAGCTTCTACCGGAGGCAGACCACTTTGCTCTGGAGGTGTATCTGCTGGCTGTTCCTGGACCGGATCTTTTGATCTGTTCATCCAACCCATGATTCGATTCATGACAGCGTGAAAGAACGCTTCAATAGAACTCTGGAGCTGACGGAACAATCCTGCAATAAGCAGTAATACAGCTACGATACTAAGCATAAACCGGTTTTGTCGTTTGAACACTTTAGTCGTAGCAGATTGGATGGCTCCGCCGGAATGAGTCTCGTAAGTAAGTAATCGTTCATTAATGATATAAAGTAAAAGAACGAGTGCTGCGATCCCGCATATGGTCAGGAAGATAAAATACGGCTCAAACTGCTCACGTAGATGAGCTGCGATCGTTAGAATCACGTACAATATGACACTTACAAACATAAGCGTATTCGGGAAAGCTGCATACCAGCCTTTTGTAGCTGCTCTCATCCCATTTGTAGAAATGAATGCTCCTAGCAGCCCTAGAATAAGAACCGTTATGCCTGGAAGTTCTGCATTAAATGCTATTAATACAGCTAATAATAGAATCGTCTGCCCAGCACCGAGCAGGGTGGCAATAAGAATACGGTAAATCCTTCGATTTACTTTCAGTTTGCGAATCCATAACGCTCCTAACGTATATACGATTGGAAGCGTAAGCAGCCATGAAACCATAAAACTGCTCGTTGAAGCATAGAAAGCAGCTATAAATAGAATCGGCAAGTAGAATAAGGTCTCCATACTTCCCTGAAGCAGCCGCACCCAGATCAGATTACGCGAATTAGATTGGTTCATCCCGCTTCACCTGCCTGCTGCTCTGCTTTTGGCTGTTCGGTAAGGGTCCAATGAACGACTGCATTGCCATTACGCCGCAGTCTGTCAGCTTGATATTCCAGCTGATCGTTCCAGAAGGTCGAGATCACCAGAACATCACGCTGCGCATATCCGCTATCTGCTTCCCGATTCAGCAGATCGATAAACGGCTCTGTCCGGAGCAGCTCCAGCTTCGCCATCGCTTCGAATATTTCAGACAAATGTCCGCCGCCGCTGCGTGGTTCGATGAGTGTGCTGCCAAACTCACCGATAATCGGCATGTTCGTGCAGAAGCCTGCTTCCATCCCACTTTGAATAACCGATTGAGCAGCTCCAGCTGCCCATTCAATCCCATGTTCGATTAGTTCTTCATCATTAACAGTTCGCCACATGTTCTCATTGTCTTCCACGTTCAAATAAATCATAAGCTTGCGATCAGCCGTGTAATCATATTGATGCACCTGCAGCTTGCCCGCTCTAGCCGTCGCTTTCCAATTCACCATCTTATGAGTATCGCCTGAACGATAATCCCGTGTTCCCATCACAACAAACGGATCCTCAACAATCCATCTCCTGACGGATAGTTCCCCTTGCCAACTATGTGATGGAAGCTCGTGAACGGGTACATCAGCTGGAGTAGGATATACGATCAGCTCGCCATTAAGAGCAATCTGCTTCGTTTGATGAATGAAGCCTAGAAGATCACCGGCTGTCATTGTAACCGATTGCAGCTTATACCAGCCGCGCTTGGTACATACAATGCGATGTCTTCTTGTAATCTTTGTATTTGGCATTAAGGTAAAGAAGCTTTTATGATTTTGAGACAGCGTACCGCTGCTCACTTCGAGATTATCTTGACGATGGAATAATAAGTCCGACGATAACTGCGACTCTACCCTCATCCATGGGACAGGCAGCCATTTGGCATTCGTCAGCTGCTCGACTAGTTCAATGGTTTCGCCGCGGTAGCTGACTCTCTTTTGAAATTTTCGTTCATAGCCAATTTGCTTTAGGCCATAACGGTGAAATAATTTTGCCTGCAGAAAAAACACAAGAATAGCTGCGAATGCGACCCAGAATATAATCATCCGCTCACCACTATCGGGAGGCGATCCCAGCTTCCGCAGGTACTGCGGTTTGCCGGATAATATCTTCAATGATGACTTCGGCCTGCTTATGAGATCTATGCATCCCTTTAAGGGACAAACGATGGGCAAGAACCGGCTTTGCCATTGCTTTCACATCATCCGGAGTGACGTAATCCCTGCCTCGTAAGATTGCATGCACCTGTGATGCTCGAAGTAAAGCTTGACTGCCACGCGGACTGACACCGATGTTAACATCTTCTCTGGAACGAGTACGTTCAATTAATTGTAAGAGATATTGCAGCACTTCATCGGATACTCGAACCTCCGCGTAAACACGCTGCGCCTCCGCAATATCTGCTGCTGTCGCTACTGGCTCAAGCTGACCCAGAGGATCGGCATTATTAAACCGTTTAAGAATTTGAAGCGCTTCTTCCGTTGTGGGATAACCCATCTGGATCTTGAATAAGAAGCGGTCCAATTGAGCTTCCGGCAGTGGGAATGTCCCTTGATGCTCGACTGGGTTTTGAGTAGCAATAACCATAAATGGCTTGTCCAATCGTTTGGTCTCACCATCCACACTGATCTGGCGCTCCTCCATACATTCGAGGAGACTGGATTGCGTACGAGGTGTCGCTCGGTTGATCTCATCTGCAAGCAGCAGATTAGTGAAGAGCGGCCCCGGACGAAACTCGAAGCCGCCATCTTTCTGATTATAATATTGAATACCGCTAAGGTCGGATGGAAGCAAATCCGGCGTAAATTGTACCCTGCGGAATTGAAGCTTAAGAGATTGTGCTAGTGATTTGGCGAGCAGGGTTTTTCCCGTGCCAGGAACGTCTTCGAGCAGGACATGGCCAGAAGTAATTAATGCGATAAACAACAGCTCGGTGACACTATCTTTGCCGACAATAACCCGGCCAATATTCGTATTCAGCTTCTCTGCTAATTGGTTGATCGATTGGAATGACATGTGCAAGACTCCTTTTTCGTTATCGAATGACTCCCGTTATTATTACGCCCTGCCGTAAATTGTCTTCTGTAATTGCTGAAGATCTCTCCAATGAATAACCCGAATCCCTTCCGTTTTCAACGTCTGCTGGATTTCCGGGTCTCGGAACAATTGAAACTCCATTCCCCGCTTCTCAGGCTGACCATGGAAAGCAAGCAGCTCGTCAGTTACGAGCGATGGATGGAATAACAGCTCCGTAACGCCCGGCTGAAGATGGTGAATCAGCTGCTTGAGATCCGTTTTGACAGATTGATACGTCTCACCTGGCTTCATCGGGAATGGCAATCCGAGCAAATAGTCAAGGACGACAACGCCCATCGCATGTGCTAATAAGCCAAGCTGCCTTGCCTGCTCCACAAGCTCCTGTGGGACCATCTGTTCATTAGCTGCAGCAACCTTACGAGGCAACCGGAAAGGCAAGCCGTAAGCCGCACACACTTCAAACGCTTCTTTCAGAAAATGTCTGCCTGTTTCAAGTCCATACAAGCTTCCCATGTGATTATCAGCATGAGTAGGCTTTATCCCGAGAGCAAGAGCAGCTTCGATCTGGGCAATCATTTCGTCTTTTACCTGCCGCGGATCAGCTTGCAGCTCGAAGGTTTTACAATCTTTTGGAAAATAGCCGTCACTAGTAATAAGCGACTGCGTATCACTGCCTTTATTAACTGGCCCCCACCGGTAAGCATCCCACTCACTCGTGAAGGTAAAATGAATGCCGACATCGTAACCCGGATGCTTGGCACTCCAAAGAGCCGCTTCCTTAGAGGACTTGCAAGGCATCATAATCGTTGCCGAACTTACCACATTCTCTTGAAGCAGCTGCTCAATTCCTTTATTCGTGGACGGACATAATCCAAAATCATCTGCATTAATAATTAACAATCGTTCCTGGCTGCCATATCCAAGCGATGCTGCGACGTTCATATCGACTCATCCTCTCTACAATTAGCAACATTAACGAACTATGCCTGACTTGATCTGCCCTACATTAGCTTACTTTGAAACAGCTCTAATAGCTGCTTTTCATTACTGTCTACCCAATCGCATATTCGGCAAGTCTGATCGATGAAACCTGCTAGAATGTCTGCCTCATCTAGTCCTTCTTTGTACCGGTTCGTGAAATGAAGAAATACATCCAGCACACGAAGCTTAATGAGAAGCGGTAACGCTTCCAACTCTTCCTGTGTCAGACTGCCTTCTGGGCCATACCCTTCACAGAATAGCTGAATCGAATTCCAAATGTCTGAATCCTCACCTTTGAAAAAGTCAATGAGAGCAACAACCAGCTCCATTGGTCTTACATCAATCGTGCAAAACTCAAAATCCAGAACACCAATAATGGAATCACCCTCAGCAACTGTATTGCTAAAATTTAGATCCCCATGAATCCATTGATGTGGCAATCCTCGCAATTCTCTCATTTTGACCGAAAGACCTTTTAATTGCGTCATGATTACAGCAGCTTTGTCCGCCCGCTTCACAAACTTCTCAGACGACTGAATAATCATTGGAAGCTCTTGGATAAGGGAAGAGTAAGTCTCTTCAATCAAGTAATACGGGTCATAAATAGGAGCTTGCTGAATCGATAATTTCCCAAGAGCTTTAGACAATCTAGCAGCGATCTGACCAAGCGATTGAATATGGGCCTTGTGAACAGCTTGCGGCCGTTCTCCCGGTATATATCGATACATGGCTGCAAGTGCCCCGTCTTCACATTGGGAAATTGTCTCACCCGAATGGTTCCACACGGGAACCGGGATTTGAAATCCAAGCTCCTGCTCTTGAAGGGCATGTAAGACATGATGTTCCAGCTTAACAATGTCCCGATTCCGATGATTGTTGTAAATGCGAAGCACGTAACGTTCAACGCCTGCCTTGATCATTCGAGTTGTATTGTTCATCCCGCTTTCTCCCGGCACAATCATCCAATCGGAATCGAGCTGGTACTGCTCAATCAGCGCTGCGATTGCGTACTCTTTCAATCCGTGCTTCCTCCTTACATTTGCTGCAGCCGCTCCACACGACTCATTAACGTTTGCTTCCAGCTGTCTGACAGCTCCTCTACCGCAAGCAAAGCAGTCATGCCCTCGAGGTCAGTCTTTCCTTCGTACATGACGCGATTAGCTTCCGCCAGAGAGATCGCTGCAGGATGCCGCTTAACCATCTTGAGGTCTTCGCCTGCACCAACTTCCCCTTCTTGCAGCACTCGGAAATAAAAGCCCGTAAATCCGGTCTGTTGAACATGTGCTGTCAGCTCTGGCCGCTTATGACGAATACCAAGCTTGAAGCATGGCTGTCTAGGCTGGCTGACTTGCACGACAACATTCCCTGCCTGAAGGACGTCTCCGATGCACAAATCCTGCTCTGACCATTCCGATAAAGTCCAGTTCTCTCCGAAAGCACCATAGCTCAGTTTATTGCCCAGCCACTCTTCCCAATAGGGGAAATGACGCACGAAATAGACGCAAACGGCTTTGTCCGGCCCGCCGTGATGAACAAGATCTGCCTGCCCGTCTCCGGACAATCCGGCAGTGCTTAAATAATGCTTGTCGTTCGATGCCGACTTGAAAATGCCGGTCTGTATGGGCTTTGTGCCATGCATGGCTGCTACAGGTATTCCGACGTTTAGAGATACAATACGGCTGTTTTTTATTTCCCAAGACATTTGCTTCTCTTAGCCTCCTGTCCTAATCTACTCTCCCACTATTATAATCTTATTAGGGAGAAGATGGCAAAAACATCTTTTGCCTGTCTATTATTAATGCCGTTAATCAGCCTAAAACACCTATAAAACCAGCCTTTTCAGCCATGAATAACTAGTCTTTCAAGACTACTCTTCGACACCTTTTGTAGCATTCGAGCCTGTCGTGTCGAAAACGTTTTTATTGTGTTGTTTTATGCGGTTCCCCGGGAAATAACAGGCGCAATATTTCCTCATTTCCCAAAGTTTTCAGTGAATATGGAATTTTCGCTCAATTCGGATGATTTCACCTCTTGGCCGCTTTAACCGGCTTTGAAGCTTCGCCAGATGCTGCTTCCGGTATTTTCGATCCATGACCATGATGAGCACAAGCAGCACCCCCGTTCCAACCGCTCCCCATATCCCAAGCGCAAAGACAGACAGTACTCCAGAGACGATCAGCCATACAAACGCCGTCCAATTGACGAATGTACTGTATACACCTAAATGCCAGGGAGCATCCTCCAGCAAGCGATGCCTTCCGTGCAGTCTCAGCTTCATCCCAATTGGAATCGCATAGGCCAGCTGCAAGCATAATACTCCTAATCCAAGTAAGCTGGAGATATCCACCTCTCCCCCATCGACCAGTCTCCCTACTCCAAACAAAATAACGGAGATGACAGAAACAGCTAGTATGGCTGGTAGAGGGGTCTGTAGTTTCCTTGTTACTTGAGACAATATTCTGCTGAATGGCAGTGCCTGATCTCTTGCCAAACAGAAGACAGCCCGCGAGCAGACAAGCATCTCGCTGTTCCCACTCCCCCATATAGCAGCAGCGATAACGAGAACAATAAGTGAATTGCCCTGCCAGCCATCGAGCGCAGCAGCCGCGAACAGGTTGTCACTACTGCTGAATAAGGTTGTGCCCACGATCGCAGGAAGAACTAGCGTAACGCACATCAAGAGAACGAATCCTCCAATCATGGTGTACACCGATGATAAATAGATCGCCCAAGGAACACGAACTCTTGGATCACTAATTTCCTCAGACGCCTGGGCGGCTCCATCCATCCCTAGAAACAGCTTCTGCAGCACAAATACGCCAGCGATAAAAGCCCACGGCGTTACATGACCATCCAACGAGGAATTTTGAAAGGTATATAGCAGCTCTGGCGAATACACGCTTTGCCCGAAAGTAATATAGATCCCGCCAATTATGGCAGCAAGAATCGCAGCCTGCAGCAATATCCCGGCTTCCAGCATAGAGCCCAGACGGCCTGTTCCCCAATGGTTCACTGCAGCTTGCAAAGCAGTAATCCCGATTAGAAGCAATCCCGTCGATAGCCACGAGGAAGAATAGCCAAGCCATACAGCCAGCATTTTATCCAATATATATGCACATGCCCCATTCATAACCGTCATAATTGCAACATGTCCGGCGAGATGGAACCATCCGGCATACCAGCCCCACCGCCTTGTTCCAAGTGCCGACGACCAATGATAGACACCGCCAGCTGTCGGCACGGCTGATGACAGCTCCGCAAGTGAAGCACTTACGAGAAGTCCAAACAACGCAAGGATTGGTAACCCAATACTGACGACAGAGGGTCCCCCCTGATTCAGTGCAGGTCCAGCTAACAAAAATATGGCTCCAATGAAGCCCATGGATTGAAACGAAAGGCCAAATGACGCGGCGGCGCCTAACCGCCTCCGCAGCTGCTGGGCGAGCCCAAATAAATTAAGATCATGCTTATCCTGCTGCGACTGGGCATATTCGCCATATGCAATCATACTTATGTGCTTCGAAGCACGAATACTATTCTGTGCCCTCGCCGTAATCAACAAGGCACAGACACAAACAATGGCAAACAGCACCAGACCAATCCAAACGGCGACCATCATGGAACCCCTCCCTACTACGATAATGTATGAGGGAGAAAGATCGGTCATGTCAGGCAACAAGAAGAGGGCTGCCCATAAGGACAGCCCTCCATGCCGGCAAGCAGCCGGACTTTTATAATTCCGAGAATCGCAGCATTGCGAATGATGCGATAACAGCCGCCGCCCATGCCAAAGCATGAATGATCAGCCATCGCCATCTTGCCTGAAAATCCAGCCTTCCAAGTGTCCAAACATTAATTCCGATGAGGAGTAAAATGTAGACCGAAACGATAACGAAACCATATGCCTTTTGGGATCCGGTTGATGGCGCCATAAATCCATAGAGTAGTACAATACCGCCAATGAGTACGTAGGGAAACAAAGCGCCAAGCACAAGATGTGCGATAAAGCCAAGCCATTTCTTTTTGGCCATTCGGACCAGCTCCTTCTGGCAACTCCCCTAGCATGTCCATTGCCGTCTCTGCTTTAGTTGTTTGGTACCATAACACCTAATGGCCCGCTCTCACTCACGATATCCTGAAGATCATAGGCCGAAATCGGAAAATACGGAAACCCATAAGCATAAGGGGTCAACTCGTACAACGAAAAATAAATGACGATCGAACGGTCCGCAATATAATAATCCTGATCAGGCCGGATCGATTGGAACGGCTCCAATGTACTTATGTCCCGATCCTTAATCTGCTTGTCGACTATCTCGGATATCCGGTGAATGTAGGCACTCCCCGGTTTGAACAGCTGCGGAAGACTGTAAGCGTGTCCAGTCGATACACGAAAAGTGAGCGATACCTGCAGCGTTAATCCATGCGTGCCCCCCGAATAGGTGTAATTAAATAATGATAGGCTGAGAATATCTCTCTCGTTGGTCTTCACTTCATAATACCCGGTCATTTCAGCCCGGGGATCGTCCAGCGAGCCCTGCTCGTCTACCAGCTGTTGAGCCGCTTTACGAATGGATTCATTGATTCGCTTGATCGCATCATCATTCGGACCGCCGCTTACATAAGGAATCCATAGCTCCGCTTTGGGGGAAGCCGCTCTTGCCGATTGGACAATAACTGGAGACTGAAATGCCATTTCGAAGACACCTACCTATTTGGTCAGATGCTCCATTATATGCAGGGTACGTCTCATTTCATGCCACTCTATCCCGCCATGTGACGATGAAGATACTCCAATGTAGGCAAAACCAGCCTGCTCATAGAATCGGATGAGATGAGGCTCGCACATGAGAATAATCGCGTCATGTCCTGCCGCATCACATTCCTTAACCAGCTTGTTCAACAGCATGGCTCCAATCCCCTGCCGTCTTGCTTCATCCGCTACTGCGACGGTCAGGATACAGAAATTATTCCCTTCTTCATCATCCTGCTGGTCGCCCTTCATTTCATCGCCACAGGAAAGTGCCGAAGTACGAATGCCGTTCGTAATCCCAAGCAGTTTATCTCCCGACCATGCCGACCAGAAATAACCCGGGTAATGATCGAAGCGATAACGAAACCCTTCCCGCGTGGCCGCAGCATCCGGTACATAACAGCGCTGCTCCAGATGCAGCGCTTCTTCCAGTTCGTCTTTCTTAATCAGTCTAAGCTCGATATTGCTCACAGCAGCATTTTCTCCCGTTCAGTCAATCTTCTGCCTTTTACATCAAGAACAAGCTCGCCATTATTTAAGCCAATGATCCGGTCGGCAAACCGCTCCGCCCAATCCCCTTGGTCGAGCACGGCAATAACGGTCACTCCCTGCTCCTGGCTAAGTCTCTTCAGATCAGATAACACTCGGTCAGCTGTATGCGGATCCAGGCCGGCTACGGGCTCATCTGCCGCAATTACCTTCGCGCCATGCACCAATGCCCGGGCAATAGCAATACGCTGCCGTTCGCCGCCGCTCATTGTGCTAGCTTTCTGATGTGCTTTGTCGATCAAGCCTAATTTTTCAATCGTATCCATTGCACCCATATAATCATCACTGCGCAGCATGCCTGTCCATCTGCGCCATGCCGGAGTTTGAGTAACCGCCCCGATGCTGACATTCTTAAGGCCAGTCTTATTCTGATGAAGCGAAGGCTTCTCTTCCAGATAAGCAACTGCCCGGCGGATCTTCAGCTTACCTGAAAGGCCCGACTTGAATATATCTTCCCCTTCAAAGAAGTAACTTCCACCAGACCACTTTTGCTGCAGTGCCAGACATTTGAGCAGCATCGACTTCCCGCTTCCGCTAGCCCCTTTTATTGCAATGAATTGGCCGGGCAATACTTCAAAGCTGATGTTCTTCAGAATGGTAGGCCCGCCGGGAATTTGCTGTGTCAGATTCATTATTTTCAACATTAGTCCATGCCCCTTTTTGTAAACGCTTCGCAACTCTATAAATCTAGTTTACGAGAAACAAAAAATAGTTTCCACGCGAACAAATGTTTGCTATAATAAAAACAGAACAAGTGTTCTTAATATCCTTCATCCCATAATCATTTAAAGGAGGCTGAATCACCATGAATAAGAGCTGCGAAAACTTTCGTTATTTAGAGAAAGGATGGCCGCGCCGGGACTTAACGTTTAAATTTTACACGGACGGAACATTAAAGATTATCGATAATCTTGCAGAGGAGGTGATTTCGCCAAATGATTTGAAGGGAGACAGCATGGACTTTTATGTTCGGCGTCGTATCGCCTTTATTAAGAATAAATTGACCAACGCTCAGATGAAGTATGCTTAACCTACTTAAATACAATGATGTAAAACGGAATGCAAGATGACCTTAAGTGGCATCCTGCATTCCGTTTGCCTTCGTTACGGCAGTTGTTTATTAATTCCATTCAAACTTGAAGGGCGGTTTGCAACTTTGTTCAGCTTGAGGCCAATGGCTTCAGACTTGCTGCTGGATTGGTTTTGGCGGTTCTGCGTTTTATCAGCTTTATTAAACGGCATGCTCATCACCTCCCTGCTCTTTATGAGAATGATTAGCATAATTCATCTGAAATAAACATCCCATTTGCCCCTTCGTTGACGTAGGGCTTCTAATGAGGTAGATTGTTCATACGATGAACTTCACCAAAGGAGCCGTGCTTTATATGAAGCAAAATCTTTTTTTCGACCTGGATGACACTCTAATCCATTGCAATAAATATTTCTATTTCGTTATCGAGCAGTTTGTTGATGCGATGACGACATGGTTTGCCGGTTATGAAGGCGTTAGTGCCGAAGCCGTGCGTAATAAACAGACAGAAATTGATATTGCAGGTGTAGCTGTGCTCGGATTTAAGAGCGAGCATTTCCCGCAGTCTTTTATCGATACATATAACTATTACAGTGACCTGACCGGCCGCAAGCGCTCCTCCACGGAGCAAGACCTTTTGTGGAAGCTTGGTCTTAGCGTCTACGAGCATGAGACAGAGCCTTATCCCAATATGGAATCTACGCTTGATAAGCTAGCTGGAGATGGCCATATCCTCCATCTTTATACTGGTGGTGAGCTGACGATCCAGCGCCGTAAGATTGAACGTATGCATCTGGAACGCTACTTCAATAATCGGGTTTATATCCGCCGCCATAAGAACAGCGAGGCACTGGAGCAAATTTTGGCTCAAGGCGGTTACGACCGCGGCTTAACCTGGATGATTGGCAACTCTATCCGCACGGATGTTGTTCCGGCGTTAACTGCTGGCATTCACGCCATCCATATGAGGGCGGAATCGGAATGGCAGTATAATGTGATCAATATCGAAGTAGAGCCAAAAGGCGCCTTCTTCACCTTAAATAACCTGCTGGAGGTCCCTCCTGCAATCCATGACTACATTAATCGCAGATAACAATAAGAAAAGGAGTAAAGCGGCCTTTAAACTGGTACCCACAGACTAGACACTTAAAAAAAGGTGTTTGGGCTGTGGGTGCCTTTTTTGTATACTAGGAAAAGCAACTGGGGGGAACAAACATGAGTAAGAAACGCTTTAGCAAAATAGAATGCGAAGGTCTTTCGAAAAACAA